>NZ_CP117709.1:6709491-7356389 GCF_028622875.1 Streptomyces sp. MMBL 11-1
TGGAACACATGGCGCAGGGCAAGGCCAACGCCACCATCGCCGCCGAACTCACCGTCTCCGAACGGGCGGTGAGCAAGCACATCGGCTCGATCTTCGCCAAGCTCGGCCTGGAGCCGGACGACGGCGCCGTCCACCGCCGCGTCCTCGCGGTGCTGGCTTACCTGGAGGGCCGGGGCGGACACTGAGACCCGGCCCCGGGCGGCAGCGGGCGGGCTCAGGCGGCCGGCTGGAGCAGGTCCCAGCGGTTGCCGTAGAGGTCCTCGAAGACCGCGACCGAGCCGTACGTCTCGTGCCGGGGCTCCTCCAGGAACCGCACCCCGGCCGCCGTCATCCGGGCGTGGTCGGCCGCGAAGTCCTCGGTGTGCAGGAAGAAGCCGACCCGGCCGCCCGCCTGCGCGCCGATCGCCCGGCTCTGGACCCCGTCCTTCGCGCGGGCCAGCAGCAGCCCCGTGCCGGGCGCGGACCCGCGCGGGCGCACCACCACCCAGCGGGTGCCGTCGCCCCGGTCGGTGTCCTCCACCAGTTCGAAGCCGAGCGCGTCGCGGTAGAACGCGAGGGCCTCGTCGTAGTCGCGGACGACCAGGGTGACCAGGGCGATACGGGACATGGCGGGGGAGTCCTTCCAACGATGCGGTTATACGTAACACTAACGCCGGGGCTCCCCGCCGTCGCACAATGCCCCGCATGGACATCCTGGACGGCACGACCACCGGCGGCCGGGCCGCGCTGACGGACCGGGCCCGCGCCCTCGCGGAGACCGGGAGACGGCGTGTGCTGGGGATCGCGGGTCCGCCCGGAGCCGGGAAGTCCACTCTGGCGGAACGGCTCGTCGCGGCCCTGGGCGGACGCGCCGCCCTCGTCCCGATGGACGGCTTCCATCTCGCCGCCGCCGAGCTGGAGCGCCTCGGCCGCGCCGACCGCAAAGGCGCCCCCGACACCTTCGACGCGGCCGGGTACGCGGCCCTGCTGCGGCGGCTGCGCGCCCCGGACCCGCTGCACGCGGTCTACGCCCCGTCCTTCGACCGGTCGCTTGAGGAGCCGGTCGCGGGTTCGCTGCCCGTACCGCCGGACGTCCCGCTCGTCGTCACCGAGGGGAACTACCTGCTGCTCGACGAGGGCCCCTGGGCCCCGGTGCGCGCCCTGCTGGACGAGGTGTGGTTCCTGGAACCCGACCCGGAGGCGCGGGTGCGCCGGCTCGTCGACCGCCATGTCCGCCACGGCAGGGCCCGGCGCGGCGCGGAGGAGTGGGTGGCCCGGTCCGACGAGGCGAACGCCCGGCTGGTGGCGCGGGGCCGGGACCGGGCGGATCTGATCGTGCGCCTCTGACGGACCGGTTGTCGCCGACGGTGCCCGCCGGCCGTTCGCGACGGCCCGCCGGGCCCCGGTGACCGGCGGGGCGTCGCCGACTTCCACACACTCCGGCAAGCCGGTCGCGCGCGCCCCGCCGGGCGGGCAGGATGCTGTGTGCCGTTTCGCACTGCCAGGAGGTCTTGATGTCCACCCCGAGCTCGTCCGCCCACCAGCCCGCCCCGCCGCCCTTCACCGCCGACGACTACCGGGCCCGGATGGCGCGCGCCGCCGAGTCCGCCGCCGAGGCCGGGCTCGCCGGGGTGATCGTCGCGCCGGGCCCCGACCTCGTCCACCTCACCGGCTACCGCCCCGTGAGCACCGAACGCCTCACCCTCCTCGTGCTGCGGGCCGGCCAGGACCCGGTCCTGGTGGTCCCGACCCTGGAGGCCCCCGACGCGGCCGCCGCCACCGGCGCACCCGCCATCACCCTGCGGGACTGGACCGACGGCAAGGACCCGTACGCGGTGACCGCCCCGCTGCTGGACGCCGAGGGCCGCTTCGCCGTCAGCGACAACGCCTGGGCGATGCACCTGCTCGGCCTGCAACGGGAGCTGCCGGGCACCTCCTACACCGCGCTCACCGAAGCGCTCCCGATGCTCCGCGCGGTGAAGGACGCCGCCGAGCTGGAACGGCTCACCGCCGCCGGTGCCGCCGCCGACGCCACGTACGAGGAGATCCTCAAGGTGCGCTTCTCCGGCCGCCGCGAGGTCGACGTGGCCACCGATCTCGCTGCCCTGCTCCGCGAGTTCGGGCACTCCCAGGTCGACTTCACCGTCGTCGGCTCCGGCCCGAACGGGGCCAATCCGCACCACGAGGCGGGGACCCGCACCATCGAGCGCGGCGACATGGTCGTCCTCGACTTCGGCGGCCTCAAGCACGGCTACGGCTCCGACACCTCCCGTACGGTCCACGTCGGCGAGCCCACCGCCGAGGAGCAGCGGGTCCACGACATCGTCCGCGAGGCCCAGCAGGCGGGCTGCGCCGCCGTGCGGCCCGGTGCCGCCTGCCAGGAGATCGACCGGGCCGCCCGCGCGGTGATCACCGAATTTGGCTACGGCGAGCGGTTCATCCACCGCACCGGCCACGGCATCGGTGTCACCACCCACGAGCCGCCCTACATGATCGAGGGCGAGGAGCAGCCGCTGGTGCCCGGTATGTGCTTCTCCGTGGAGCCGGGCATCTATCTCCCGGGCCGCTTCGGCGTCCGGATCGAGGACATCGTGGCCGTCACCGAGGACGGCGGGCGGCGGCTCAACACCACCGCCCGCGAACTGGCCGTCGTCGAGTAGACGGCTCTTCGGCCGGCGCCCCCGGCTCAGTCGTCGCGCGGCTCCCGGTCACGGAAGCGGTGCAGGACGTCGTACGGGTAGGGCAGCGGCCGGGCGCTCGCCGCGTCCAGCCGCTCGGCCTGCTCCGCCGTCAGCTCCCAGCCCACCGCACCGAGACTGTCGGCCAGCTGCTCCGGAGTCCGGGCCCCGACGATCGGCGCGGTGACGCCGGGGCGGCCGAGCAGCCAGCGCAGCGCGGTCTGCGCCGGGGTGCGGCCCGTCTCCCCGGCCACCGCGACGACCGCCTCCACGACCCGCCAGGTCTCCTCGTTGTCCCGCTCCCGCCAGGCCTCCCGGCCCAGCTCCTCCTGGTAGCGGGCCTCCCGGGTGCCCGGCGCGGCGGCGGTCATCCCGCGCCGGTACTTGCCGGTCAGCCAGCCGCCCTGGAGCGGGCTCCACGGGATGATGCCGACGCCCTCCGCCGCGCTGACGGGGACCAGCTCCCACTCGATCTCCCGCGCCAGCAGGTTGTACAGCGGCTGGAGGGAGACGTACCGTTCCCAGCCGTTGCGGTCCGCGAGGTCCTGGGAGCGCTGGAGCTGGGAGGCCGAGACGTTGCTCGCGCCGAGGTAGCGGACCTTGCCCGCCTTCACCAGCGTGTCCAGGGTGGAGAGGGTCTCCTCGACCGGCGTCGTCGCGTCCCACACATGCGTCTGGTAGAGGTCGATGTGGTCCGTGCCGAGGCGGCGCAGGCTCGCCTCCACCGCCGACACGATGTGCTTGCGGCTCAGGCCGCCCGCGTTCGGGGACTCGCCCATCGTCCCGAACACCTTGGTGGCGATGACGAGATCGTCGCGTCTGCGTCCCTTCAGCCACCGGCCGACGATCTCCTCGGAGACGCCGTGGTTGTACACGTCGGCGGTGTCGACGAAGGTGCCGCCCGCCGCCGTGAACGTGTCGAGGATCCGATGGGCGGCCGCCTCGTCGGTGTCCTGGCCGAACGTCATCGTGCCCAGGCACAGTTCACTGACGCGCAGCCCCGAACGCCCCAGGAATCGCTGCTTCATGGTGTTCCTCTCGTGGTTTCGTGCGCTGTCCCGAACGCTACGGGTTGAAGTGCGCGCGAAGGCAAGGAGACTGACGGGCGGCGCCGATGTCGCTCAGTCGTCGGCCAGTACCACGCACGACTCCGGCGGCAGATGCAGGACCCCGTCCGCCCCCGGGGCCGCCACCGGCTCCCAGGCCGCCAACACCCGCCCACCGGACCGCCGGTGGCGGCCCGAGCCCAGCGGGACGGCGGCCGGCTTGTCCGCGAGGTTCACCGCGATCCGCAGATCGCCCCTGCGGTACGCGAGCCAGCGCGCGTCCTCGTCGAACGCCGTCTTCACCGAGGCCAGGTCGGGATCGTGCAGATCCGGCAACGTACGCCGCAGCGCGATGAGTTCGCGGTACCAGGCGAGCAGACGGGCGTGCGGTCCGCGCTCCGGCTCGGCCCAGTCGAGACAGGACCGGTCCCGGGTCGCGGGGTCCTGCGGGTCGGGGATCTCCTCCTCGGCCCAGCCGTGCGCGCCGAACTCCCGCCGCCTGCCCGCGCGTACGGCCTCGGCCAGCTCCGGGTCCGTGTGGTCGGTGAAGAACTGCCACGGGGTCCGCGCCCCCCACTCCTCGCCCATGAACAGCATCGGGGTGAAGGGGCCGGTGAGCACGAGCGCGGCGGCGCACGCCTGGAGGCCGGGGGACAGGGAGGTGGCCAGCCGGTCGCCGAGCGCCCGGTTGCCGATCTGGTCGTGCGTCTGCGCGTAGCCCACGAAGCGGTGGGCCGGGGTGCGCGTCACGTCGACCGGTCGGCCGTGGGTGCGGCCCCGGAAGCTGGAGAAGGTCCCGTTGTGGAAGAACCCCGACGTCACCGTCTTGGCGAGGGCGGCGAGCGGGGCGCGGGCGAAGTCGGCGTAGTAGCCCTGGGACTCGCCGGTGAGCGCGGTGTGCAGGGCGTGGTGGAAGTCGTCGTTCCACTGGGCGTGCAGCCCGAGGCCGCCGGCCGGACGCGGGGTCGTGGTGCGCGGGTCGCAGAGGTCGGACTCGGCGATCAGCCCGAGCGGCCGGCCCACCTCGACGGCCAGCGCGTCGACCGCCGCCGACAACTCCTCCAGGAAGGTCAGCGCCCGGGTGTCGGCCAGCGCGTGCACCGCGTCGAGCCGCAGCCCGTCGAGCCGGTAGTCGCGCAGCCAGGCCAGGGCGCTGCCCAGCAGGAACGCCCGCACCTCGTCGGAGCCCGGAGCGTCCAGGTTGACCGCCGCGCCCCACGGGGTGTGGTGGGTGTCGGTGAAGTACGGGCCGAAGGCGGGCAGGTGGTTCCCGGACGGGCCCAGGTGGTTGTGGACGACGTCCAGGACCACCCCGAGCCCCAGCCCGTGCGCCGTGTCGACAAAGCGCTTCAGTCCCTCGGGGCCGCCGTACGGCTCGTGCACCGCCCACAGCGAGACGCCCTCGTACCCCCAGCCGTTGACACCCGGGAACGGGCAGACCGGCATAAGCGACACATGGGTGACGCCCAGCCCCGCCAGATGGCCCAGCCGCGCCGCCGCCGCGTCGAAGGTGCCCTCGGGGGTGTACGTCCCCACGTGCAGCTCGTACAGCACCGCGCGGTTCAGCCGCCGCCCCGTCCACGCCTCGCGCCAGGCGTACGCCTCCTGGTCGACGACCGCGCTCGGGCCGTCGGGCCCGTCCGGCTGACGCCGCGAACGGGGGTCCGGCAGCAGCGGTCCGCCGTCCAGCCGGAACCCGTACCGGTCCCCGTCCCAGGCCTCCGCCCCGGCCGTCCACCACCCCTCGCGCCCGGCGTCGCGCTCCATCGGGCACCGGACGCCCGCCGCCTCCAGCACGACCGAGTCCGCCTCGGGGGCCCACACCTCGAACTGCATCCACCACTCCTCGTCCCTGGGCGGGGCGCGCGGCTTCCGGCGGGCGGGCTCCACGCTCCACGCGACGGGCTCTGTTGCCGCCCGCCACCGGCGATTAAGGTCTGGTCCTGATCATTGCCCGGCGAGGTGCCCGCTCATACGGATTCCGCTCACACGTACTGGTTCTGCTGACACGTACTGGTTCTGCTCATACGTACGGCTGCTGGAGGCCGCGATGACCCTGCCGTTGTTCCCTCCCGGCTTCCTCTGGGGAGCCTCCGCCTCCGCCTTCCAGACCGAGGGGGCGGTGGACGCGGACGGCAAGGGCCCCTCCGGCTGGGACGCCTTCGCCGCGCTGCCCGGCCGCATCAAGGACGGCACCGACACCACCCGGGGCACCGGCTTCCACGCCCGCTACCGCGAGGACGTCGCCCTGCTGGCCGGCCTCGGCGCCGACGCCTTCCGGTTCTCCGTCAGCTGGCCCCGCGTGGTGCCCGGCGGCAGCGGAGCCGTCAACGCCGACGGGCTCGACTTCTACGACCGGCTCGTCGACGAGCTCTGCGCCCACGGCATCACCCCCGCCCCGACCCTCTACCACTGGGACACCCCGCTCCCGCTGGAGGAGGCGGGCGGCTGGCTCGACCGGGACACCGCCTACCGCTTCGCCGAGTACGCGGGCATCGTCGCCGAACGCCTCGCCGACCGCGTCCCCATGTGGATCACGGTCAACGAGCCCGCCGAGGTCACGCTGCTCGGCTACGCGCTGGGCGCGCACGCCCCCGGCCGCACCCTCCTCTTCGACGCCCTGCCAGCCGCCCACCACCAGCTCCTCGCCCACGGCCTCGCCGTGCGCGCCCTGCGCGCGGCGGGCGCGGACAACATCGGCGTCGCCCTCTCGCACGCCCCGGTCTGGACGGCCGGGGACACCGACGAGGACCGCATCGGCGCGGAGCTGTACGACACGCTCACCAACTGGCTCTTCGCCGACCCGGTCCTCACCGGCCGCTACCCGGACGAGAACCTCGCGGCGCTGATGCCGGGCCCGGTCGCCGACGACCTCAAGGTCATCTCCGCTCCGCTCGACTGGTACGGCGTCAACTACTACAACCCCACCCTCGTCGGAGCGCCCGGGCCCGAGACGCCGGACACCTTCTCCGGCTACACGATGCCCGCCGGACTCCCCTTCGGCATAAGGGAGATCGAGGGATACGAGAGGACCGGTTTCGGCTGGCCCGTCGTCCCCGAGGGGCTGACCGAGATCGTCACCGCTCTCCACACCCGCTACGGCGACCGCCTCCCGCCGCTGTACGTCACCGAGAACGGCTGCGCCCTGGAGGAGCCCCACGCGGACGACCGCCGCATCGCCTACCTGGAGAGCCATCTGTCCGCCCTGCGCGCGGCGATGGACGCCGGGGTGGACGTACGCGGCTACTTCACCTGGTCGCTCACCGACAACATCGAGTGGACGGAGGGCGCCTCGCAGCGGTTCGGCCTGGTCCACATCGACTACGAGACCCTGACCCGTACGCCCAAGCGCTCCTACGCCTGGTACCGCGAGCTGATCCGCGCACAGAAGGCACAGAAACGGAATCCGGCGGTCGAAAGGGCTTACGCCATGCCCCCCGAGTGATCGATACTTCCCGCCATGGTCGCTTCATGGTGGTCCCGGGCCCGGCTGGGGATCTTCGTTCACTGGACACCCGCATCGGTCCCCGGCTGGGCCCCGCCCTACGTCCCCGCCGCCGGACTCCCGGCGGCCGGCCGGCGCGCGCCCCTGGCCTGGACCTCGTACGCGGAGTGGTACGAGAACGCGCTCCGCTTCCCCGGCTCCCCGGTCGCCGCCCACCACCGCGCCACTTACGGGAAGCGCCCCTACACGGCCTTCGGCCGCGACTTCGAGGACGGGCTCGCCGGCTGGGACCCGGCCGCCTGGGCCCGCGCGTTCCGGGAGGCGGGGGCCGGATACGCGGTCCTGGTCACCAAGCACCACGACGGGTTCTGCCTCTGGCCCTCGGAGACGGAGAACCCGCACCGCCCCGGCTGGCACACCGCCCGGGACGTGGTGGGCGAGTTCGCCGAAGCCGTACGGGCCGAGGGCCTGCGCTTCGGCGTCTACTACTCCGGCGGGCTCGACTGGACCTTCGACGACCGGCCCATCGGGACCGCCGCCGACATGTTCTCCGCCGTCCCGCGCGGCGGCTACCCCGCCTACGCCGACGCGCAGCTGCGGGAGCTGATCCGCCGCTACCGGCCCGACATCCTCTGGAACGACATCGCCTGGCCCGCCTCCGCCGGCGAGATCCGCTCACTGGTCGACTTCTACCGCTTCACCGTCCCGCACGGTGTCGTCAACGACCGCCTGCTGCCCTACGCCCCGCACTGGCGGGGCCTGAACCTGCCGGGAGCGAAGGCGCTGTACAACTGGTGGGACCGCCGGACGGTGGCGCGGGGCGAGGGCTTCGTCCCGCGCACACCGCCCGTCTACGACTTCCGCACCCCGGAGTACGCCCGCTACGAGGGCTCCGACCCGTACGAGATCACCCGGGGCGTCGACCACAGCTTCGGCTACAACCGGGCCTCGGGGGCCGACGCCTTCATCGGCCGTGAAGCCCTCACCTCACTGGTCCGCGACACGGCGGCCGACGGCGGGAGAGTCCTGCTCAACGTGGGGCCGCGCGGCGAGGACGCGACGATCCCCGCCGAGCAGCGCCTCCGCCTGGAGTGGCTGGCCGAGGAGGCCGGGGCCCTCACGCCAGATGGACCCATTCCTGGGTGACCGGGTACCCGGCGCGGGCGAACGCGGCGGCCATCGGGATGTTCCCCTGGTCCGTCGCACCCGCGACGAACTCGGCGCCCCGCTCGACGAGGAAGCGCGTGCACTCCACCAGCAGGTCGTAGCCGTAGCCGTGCCCGCGCGCCTCGGGGACGACCCCGATGAAGCCGACGCAGGGCCCCGAAGGGTTGTGCGCGGGCACCTGAATGCCCGCCACCTCGCCGTCCGGCGTGTACGCGATCCGCAACCACTCCCTCGGCGAGGGGCACCAGTGGAAGAAGTCCAGCTCCTCCCGGGCCGCCGCGTCCAGACCTCCGGGGCCCTCGATGGCCTTGCGGGCGTGGGCGTCCAGCGTGGCCGAGTGGACCCGGCGCAGCACATCGAGGACCACCTCGTCGTCCGGCTCCGGACGGAAGGTGAGCCGCCCCGTCCGCTCGGGCAGCGGGCAGTCGGGGGTCCACCGGTAGCGGTAGCGCTCGACCAGCGGCTTCATGCCGGCCGCCGTCGCGGCGGCGACCCGCGCCTCGACGGCGGCCCGCACCGCAGGGTCGTCCCGCCAGCCGGCGGGCGCGATCACCTCGTACTCCTTGTCGAACGGGGCGCGGCGCAGGAGTTCGGCGCCCGCCTCCGCCTCCCCGTCCGCGAAGTCGAACCAGTTGAGCACGACGGGCTCGGTGTCGCCGGGCGCGCCCCACCAGGCCGCTCTGGCGATCACGGTGTCGTCGCGCAGGGCGACCCAGGACCAGTCGGGGCGGTACTCGCCGCCGTCGGCCGTCGAGGTGTACGCGTGGCCGAAGGCGGCCCGGCCGACGTGAGGGCTGTCCTGGAACGTGGTGAAGAGTGCGGCGTCGCTCGGGGTGAGCGCGCGGATGACCGGATCGGTCATGAAAGTGTCCTCCGGGACGGAATGCCGCGCTCCCGGTCAGACGAGGTCCGACACCGCCCGGCGGACGGGGCGGGAGCGCGAAAGTGACGTACTGCGGATGGTGGTGCGGATGTTCCTGTGCACGTGTCCCGCCTCCTTCCACGACCGGTTCCGATGTCGGTGCCGACCGTAGCCGCCCCCGCGCCCGCCGTCCACCGGATTAACGGACCGGTTCAGCGGCGGGGCTCAACGGGGCGTGTCCCAGACCATGGTGAACGCCCGTTCGAAGTTGACGTGTCCGAGGCCGGTCCGGCGGCACGAACCGCCCGTACTCGGGCCGCCGCGCCCCGGCGGGCAGCACGGCCGCCGTCGCCGTCTCCAGCAGCCGGACGCCGATCGCGCCGCGTTCCGGGACGCGGCGCCCGGTGGCGAGGTCGTCGGCCAGCTCGTGGTCGGAAACGTACGAGAGGCGGCGGAACAGGTCGAGTTCATCGGGTCCGGACAGCGGGCGGACCGTCAACCGTGGTGCGACAGAGGTCACGGAGTCTCCTCGTGGTGGATGAGCGGCAGACCCTGGCAACGGGTCCCGCCGGGGGAGCGGCGCAGGTCAGCGCGGGACGAAACACTGCCTCGTCTGGACACCCCGGGCCCCTCGGCCCGACAATCGTCGACGTGACGTCCTCCTTCGAGTTCCACACGGGTCCCGCGCGGCTTTCGGACGCCCAGCGCGACCGTGTCCTCGGCGTGCTCAGAGACGGTGCGGCACAGGGCAAGCTGTCGCACGACACGTTCATGCGGCGCATGGAGCTCGCCCTCGTCGCCCGGCGCCCGGAGGAGCTGGCGGCTCTCACCTCCGACCTGGAGGCCGGCGGCGGCTGGTCCCAGGGCCTGGTCCGCGCGGTGGGCGGGATCTCCGCCTTCCCCGGGCGGCTGCGCCGCGCCTGGCAGACCGAGCGGCTCCCCAAGCTGCTGCTCCCGGCGCCCGGTCCGTACCCGCTGCTCATCGGCCGCGACCCGGCCAACGGACTGCGCCTCAACCACGAGACCGTCTCCCGGCTGCACGCCGAACTCTCCGCCCGGAACGGCCGTTGGGTGCTGCGCGACCTCAGCTCCACCAACGGCACCTGCGTCAACGGCCAGCGGCTCGTCGGCTCCATCCCGGTGCGGGACGGGGACCAGGTGAGCTTCGGGCGGATGAGCTTCCGCCTCACCGCCCCGGCCCCCCGCCCGCCCGAGCTGCCGTCGCCCGCGCCCCGCTCGTCCGCGCAGCCGCCCGAGCTTCCCCCGCCCGTGCCCCGGCCGTCCGCCCACCCGCCCGAGCTGCCACCGCCCCACCCCGGTCACCCGCCCGCCTGACCGCCCGGTCAGTGCCGCTGGTGCAGCCCGCGCCCGGCCGGCGTCAGAAACGCCTCGCCGACCGCGACCAGCAGCCGCTCGGCCGCCACCGTGACGCTCTCGCCCCGGGAGGCCGTACGACGGCCCGCACCCTCGCCTCCACCGCCGCACGCCGCCCCGCCGCACCCTCACCCGAACGGCCGCACGCCGACTGCGGTGCGCCCCCGGCGGTGGTCCGCTGAGAGGGCGCGCGCCGACCGCCGGCGCACCGACTCCAGGGGGCGCGGGATGCCGGCCGACCGCCCCGACGCGCTGCCCGCCGCCCGCCGACCGCACCGGCTCGCGGGCGGGCAGCCGGGCCTGCTGGCGCCGGGGGCCACGACCGATCCGTACCGGCTGCGCCTCTACCGCCTGCTGCGCACCGACCATCCCCTCGCCTACGACCCGGGCCTCGGCGCCTGGCTCCTCAGCCGGTACGCGGACGTGGCCCTGGCTCTCACCGACCCCCGGTTCACCGGCTACCCGCACGACGGGGCCCCGCGCGGCCGGGCCCCCGTGCCGCTCGGCCTCTGCCGGGGCAGCCTGGTCTGCGTCCCGCCGGCCGTGCCGCACCGCACCGCCGAGCCCGCCGTGGAGCGGACCGCGTATGTCCTGGCCCGCCGGATCGCCGGGCGCGAACGGGCGGACCTGGTCGCCGACTTCTGCCGCTGGCTGCCCGCGGGCGCCGCCGCGGCGGTGGCCGGTCTCTCCTACCCGGACCTGAGCACCCTGCCCCGGGGCGCCCTCCACCGGCGGGCCGGCGGGGGAGGCGGTGACTGCGCCGGGTCGACCGCGCTCCGTGAGCACGCCCTCGCCTCGTTCCTCGCCAACATGCTCGACGCCCCCGACCTGCTGGCCGCCGCGACGGCCGGCGAAGGGGAGGGGGCCGGGGCGCTGCTCGGACGGGCCTGGGCGGAGACCCTGCGCCGCGATCCGCCCGTCCAGATCGTGCTGCGCCGCACCCGTACCGAGGTGGCCGTCAGCGGCGGCACCCTCCCCGCCGACGCGCCCGTCGCCTGCCTCATCGGCGCGGCGGGCCGCGACCCGGCCCGGTTCGGCGCGCCCGACCGCTTCGACCCGCTGCGCTCCGACGCCGACCCGCTGCTCATCGGTCCGGCCGGCTGCCCCGCGGCCCTCATCGGCGGACTGGAGGCCGAACACGGCCTGCGCGCCCTGGTGACGGCCATGCCCGGCATCCGCTGGGCCGACGGCTTCCGCCCGGCGGCGGGCGGCCTGCTCACCCGCGGCCCGCGCGCCCTCCTCGTACGCACGTCCTGACGGTCCCGCCCCCCGGCCCCTCAGTCCCGCACCCGCCGCAGCAGCGCCACCGGCCGCTCGGCGAACAACTCGGCCGCCGCCACCACACCGCCCCCGAACTCCCGGCCCGGCGACGCCGACAGCAGGTCCAGCCAGGGGCCCCCGTCCGGCAGCTCCAGCACCGTGTCCCGCCAGCCCCCGTCCTCGGCCAGCCGCAGCGACAACCGGGTCACCGCCGTGACCACTTCGCCCGAACGGCAGAAGGACAGCAGGTGCGGGGCGGCCGGGCCCCGGGCCGTCAGCGGCGCGTACGTCCCGGACTCCCCGAACACACCGGGCAGTTCCCGCCGAAGCCGGAGCGCGACCGCCGTCAGCGCCTGCTTCTCGCCCCCGGACTCCGGACGCCGGAAAGGCCGCCGGTTGTCCGGGTCGACCAGGGCCAGGTACTCGCTCTCCGTGCCCTGGTAGAGATCCGGCACCCCCGGCATCGTCAGCTGCACCAGCGCCGCCCCCAGCACCTGGGCCCGCACGTGCGGGGCGAGCGCGTCCGCGAACTCGGCGAGCAGCGTCCGGGCCGCGCCCGCCCCGGCGCCCGGACCGGCGGCGACGAAGTCCGTCACCGCCCGCTCGTACCCCGGATCCGGCTCCGTCCAACTGGTGAACAGGCCCGCCTCCCGCACCGCCTTCAGCAGGGCCGGCTCCAGCCGCGCGGACAGCTCGTCGGCCGGCAGCTCAGCGCAGCCGTACGCCGACTGCCAGGCGGCCCAGGCCAGTTGCGGATCCGGGGCCGCCACGGGTGTCGCCGCCGTCAGCTCCGCCACCAGCGCCGCCCACCGCTCCGGACACTGGGACAGCACCGCGATCCGGGCCCGCACATCCGCGCTGCGCTTGGTGTCGTGCGTGGTCAGGACCGTGCCGGTGGCGGGCCAGTCGCGGGCGATCCGGGAGGCGAAGGCGTGGAACCGCTCCGGCGACACCGCGGGCTGCCCCGGGGCCCCGCCCACCTCGGTGGCCGAGAGCAGCGGGACGTAGCGGTAGAACGCCGTGTCCTCCACCGACTTGGCGTGCAGCGCCGACGCGGTCTGCGCGAACCGGGCGCAGAACGCCGCCTGTTCAGCCCCGCCGCCGAGCCGCCCGAGCGCCAGATCCCGTACGACGTCCACGGCCGCCGCCTCCTCCGGCACGGAGAACACCGCCTTCGCGTCCCGTACCGCCTCGTCGGTCAGCGTCTCCTCGGCGATCCGCGACGGCGGTTCGCCCGCCGTGACGTACGGGCGGTAGACCGGGACCCGCACCAGCAGCTCCCGGACCGCTGTCTCCAGCGCCCAGGGCGCGTGGTCGCGCAGCGCGGGGTCCCGGCCGCAGATCCCCGTCGCGAGCCGGGTCAGCCACGCCGTCTCGGCGGCCAGCTCATGCGTCGCCACCCGGTACGCGGCCCGGCGCACCGTCGCCGTCCAGTCGCCGCCCCGGTCGTCGGGCGGGCCCGCGAACTCCCGGTAGCGGCCGAGCAGCTCCGCCGCGCCGGACGGGTCGGTGAACAGCCCGTCGATCCGGTGCAGCGCGTCGTACCCGGTGGTGCCGGCGACCGCCCAGTCCGCCGGGAGCCGCTCGTCACCGGTGAGGATCTTCTCCACCACCGTCCATCGGCCACCGGTAGCCCTGTTCAGCCGCTCCAGATAGGCGGCGGGCGCGGCGAGGCCGTCGGGATGGTCGACGCGCAGCCCGTCCAGCACCCCGTCACGGAGCAGTTCGAGGACCTTGGCGTGGGTGGCGTCGAAGACCTCCGGGTGCTCGACGCGGACCCCGATCAGCTCCGACACGGTGAAGAACCGCCGGTAGTTCAGCTCGGTGCGGGCGAGGCGCCACCAGCCGAGCCGGTAGTGCTGGGCGTCCAGCAGCTCCGGCAGCGGAAGGTCCGCGGTCCCGGCACGCAACGGGAACTCCAGCTCGCCGTGGCGCAGCACCTCCCCGTCCACCGAGAGCCGCTCCAGCTCCCCGCCGAGCGGCCCGCCGAGCACCGGCAGCAGCATCCGGCCCCCGCCCGCCACCCAGTCGATGTCGAACCAGCGGGCGGACGGGGAGGACGGGCCCTCGCGCAGCACCTCCCACAGCCGCCGGTTGTGCCGGGGCGAGGCCGCCATGTGGTTGGGCACGATGTCCAGGACCAGGCCGAGCCCCTGCTCCCGGGCGGCCGAGGCGAGCGAGCGCAGCCCCTCCTCCCCGCCCAGCTCCGCCCGGACCCGGCTGTGGTCGACCACGTCGTAACCGTGCGGGGAGCCGGGGACCGCCTCCAGGACGGGCGACAGGTGGAGGTGCGAGACGCCGAGCGCGGCGAGGTACGGCACGGCCTTCTCGGCGGCGGCGAACGGAAAGTCGGGCTGGAGCTGCAGCCGGTACGTGGCGGTGGGCGTCATGGACTCCTACGTACCCCGCCCGGGGCGATCCGTGTCATTCCGGGCGGCACACTCACTCCCGCTCCCCGCCCGTCCGGTCTCAGGCGGGCCGCTTCAGCACGGTCAGGCTGCGCCCGATCAGCGTGACCTCTTCGCCCTCGGCGACCTTCGGGCCCGCCCCCGGCTCCACCCCTTCGGGACGCGCGGTGTCGACGACGACCTGCCACTGCTCCCCGTGGCCGACCGGGACGGCGAACTCCAGCGTCTCGGCGCTCGCGTTGAACATCAGCAGGAACGAGTCGTCAGAGATCCGCTCGCCGCGCGGCCCCGGCTCCGAGATCGCGTGCCCGTTCAGGAAGACGGTCATCGCCTTCGCGTGCGCCGCCTGCCAGTCCCGCTGCGTCATCTCCTCGCCCTCGGGAGTGAACCAGGCGATGTCGGAGAGCTCGTCGTGGGTGCCCTCCACCGGCCGTCCGTGGAAGAAGCGGCGGCGCCGGAACACGGGGTGGTCGCGGCGCAGCCACACCATCGCCCGGGTGAACTCCAGCAGCGTCGAGGCGGGGGAGCCGGCCTCCTCGTCCGGATCGGGCCAGTGCACCCAGGCCAGCTCGTTGTCCTGGCAGTAGGCGTTGTTGTTGCCGTTCTGCGTACGGGCGAACTCGTCGCCGTGGCTCAGCATCGGCACACCCTGCGAGAGCATCAGCGTGGCGATGAAGTTCCGCATCTGGCGGGCGCGCAGTTCCAGGACCTCGGGGTCGTCGGTCTCGCCCTCCGCGCCGCAGTTCCAGGACCGGTTGTGGCTCTCGCCGTCCCGGTTGTCCTCCCCGTTGGCGTCGTTGCGCTTGTCGTTGTACGAGACGAGGTCGTGCAGGGTGAAGCCGTCGTGGCAGGTGGTGAAGTTGATCGAGGCGAGCGGGCGGCGGCCGTCGTCCTGGTAGAGGTCGGACGAGCCGGTGAGCCGGCCGGCGAACTCCGCCAGGGTGCGGGGCTCACCCCGCCACAGATCGCGGACCGTGTCGCGGTACTTGCCGTTCCACTCGGTCCACAGCGGCGGGAAGTTGCCCACCTGGTAGCCGCCCTCGCCGACGTCCCACGGCTCCGCGATCAGCTTCACCTGGCTGACGACCGGGTCCTGCTGCACCAGGTCGAAGAACGAGGAGAGCCGGTCCACCTCGTGGAACTGCCGGGCGAGTGTCGCCGCGAGGTCGAAGCGGAAGCCGTCCACATGCATCTCGGTCACCCAGTACCGCAGCGAGTCCATGATCATCTGGAGGACGTGCGGGGACCTCATGAGCAGGGAGTTCCCGGTCCCCGTGGTGTCCATGTAATAGCGCTGGTCGTCGGTGAGCCGGTAGTAGGAGGCGTTGTCGAGGCCGCGGAAGGAGAGCGTCGGGCCGAGGTGGTTGCCCTCGGCCGTGTGGTTGTACACCACGTCGAGGATGACCTCGATGCCCGCCTGGTGCAGCGCCTTCACCGCCTGCTTGAACTCCAGCACCTGCTCGCCGCGCTCGCCCCAGGAGGCGTACGTGTTGTGCGGGGCGAAGAAGCCGATGGTGTTGTAGCCCCAGTAGTTGGCGAGCCCCATGTCCGAAAGCCGGTGGTCCTGCACGAACTGGTGAACGGGCATCAGCTCGATCGCGGTGACGCCCAGTTCGGTCAGGTGGGCGATCACCTCCGGGTGCGCGAGCCCCGCGTACGTGCCGCGCAACTCGGGAGGTAGCCCCGGGTGCAGCATCGTCAGGCCTTTCACATGGGCCTCGTAGATCACCGTGCGGTGGTAGTCCGTCCGGGGGCGGCGGTCGTCGCCCCAGTCGAAGTACGGGTTGACCACCACCGAGCTCATGGTGTGCGGGGCCGAGTCGAGGTCGTTGCGGGCGTCCGGCCTGCCGAACGGATATCCGTACACCTCCTCGCCCCACTGGATCTTCCCGGCCACCGCGCGGGCGTACGGGTCCAGCAGCAGCTTCGCGGAGTTGCACCGCTGCCCGCGCTGGGGCTCGTAGGGGCCGTGCACCCGGAAGCCGTACCGCTGACCCGGCATCACCCCGGGCAGATAGGCGTGGCGCACGAAGGCGTCGGTCTCGCGGAGTTCCACCGCCGTCTCCGAGCCGTCGTCGTGCAACAGGCACAGTTCGATCCGGTGGGCGGCCTCGGAGAAGACCGCGAAATTGGTGCCGGCGCCGTCGTACGTGGCGCCGAGGGGGTAAGCGTGTCCCGGCCAGACCTGCATGATGAAGACTCTTCCACTTCTGATCCGGGTGCGGTGGCCTTCCTCGGCCCGGTACTGCCCGAATCTTCCCCGAAAACGAGGCGCTCACCTAGGATGTCGCCCGGTGCGGCCGGGTCCCGTTGTCCGGTCCGGGCCGGACCGGTCAACTTCGGACACTCCAGTTCCGCCCCGGATGTGCTTGCGGACCCCGTCCCCCGGCGGGCGTCCGGTTCCCGCCGGGGGACAGGGGGTCCAATCACTATGAATCCGCTCACTCCACCCGATCTCGCCGCAAGGAACAAGCCGGACGCGCAGGGGAGTTGAGAAAGTCGCCTGCGCATCGGGCTGCGTCGGATCGTGCTCCCGGAGTACCCTTCCTTGATCGTTGGGTGGGGGAGTGGAAGGCGGTACGCGGGTGAGCTCGGGAGGGTTCGAGCTGCCCCCAGGTGACGCGGGTCACGAGGGGGAATCGACCGATGCCCCGCCCGGGGCGGTGTCTCTCGCGCAGCCCGTGGAGATCGGCGCCGAGCTGGACTGGGGCTCGGAGGCCTGGAACGAGGTGCGCACGCGGGCCCAGCGGGCCGGACGCGCCTATATCTGGCTGAATCTGGTCGAACAGCGTCTGCGGGCCGTCGTCGCCGCGGTGCTCCGGCCGATCTACGAGCCGGTGCACGGCGAGGAGTGGGTGGTGGCCGCGGCCGGACCGGCCGGGCAGGAGTGGGTGCAGCGTGCCGTCGCCGTACGGGAGGTCTCGCGCCGCAAGGGCTATCTGCTGGACCCGGCCGACGACAACGTCCTCAGCTTCCTGACGCTGCCGCAGCTGCGGGAGCTGATGGTCCAGCACTGGCCCTGTTTCGAGCCGTACTTCGACGACCGGCGCGACGTCGAGCTGGCCCTGGACGAGCTGGAGGTCGCGCGCAACGTCGTCTCCCGCAACCGTGCGCTGAACGAGGCGGTCCTCGCCCAGGCGGAACGGGCCTCCGCCCGGCTCCTGGACATCCTCGGCAGCGGGGCGGGAGTGCCCTCGGCGGACCGGCTGCCGGTGGACGCGGTGGAGGAGCTGGTCGGCGACCGGTACGCGGACGTGGTCTCCGTCCACCCCGACCGGGTCCGGCTCCAGCGCCAGCTGCCCGCCGAGGACCTGTTCGGCGGGGCGCGGCGGCTGGACGCCATCGGGATAGGCCTCAACCTGCTCGTGCAGAACTTCTCCGGCCGCCGGCTCGTCCGGCTCGCCGAAACGGGCTGCCGGGTCCGGCTGCTGTTCATCAATCCGGCCAGCAGCGCGGTACGCCGCCGGGAGCGGGAACTCGGCCTCAAGAAGGGTGAGCTGAGCCGTTCGGTGGAGATGAACATCCTGCACATGCGCCGGGTGCGCTCCAAGCTCCGCGACCCGGGCGCGTTCGAGATCCAGGTCTTCGACGAGACCCCGCGCTTCACCGCCTATCTGGTGGACGGCGACGGGCCGGACGCCGTGGGCGTCGTCCAGCCCTATCTGCGGCGGGCCCGGGGCATGGAGGCGCCCGTGCTGGTGCTGCGCGGCGGGGGCCGGCGGACGGTGGTGCGGGCGGGGCAGGACAGCGAGCACGGACTGTTCGAGACGTACCGCGAGGAGTTCGAATCGGTCTGGACGGACTCCCGGCCGGTCTCCTGAACCAGCGGACCCGCTCGTTCCTGAACCAGCGGACCTGGTCGTTCCTGAACCAGCGGACCTGGTCGACTTCCCGCCCGGCGCCCTGACGGCCCGCCCCGCTCCCCTCGCGCCTTGTTCTCCTCGCGCCCCGCTCGGCCTTTCTGACGGGCCGTGGCGCCGCAGCCCTCCCCGGGGCCCTGTCAGTGGCCCGTGCGAAGGTGGTGAGCACATGGGGGAGCGCACCACGAAGGAGGTATCGGGATGAGCTGGCACCGGGGAACACTGGTCGGCTTCGACCTGGAGACGACGGGGACCGACGTCGAGAACGACCGGATCGTCACGGCCGCACTGGTCCGGCTGGACGCAGACGGGACGGTCGCCGAGCAGCGTACCTGGCTGCTCGACCCGGGGGTGGCCATACCCGAACAGGCGTCCGCGATCCACGGCATCGGCACCGACCACGCCCGCAAGCACGGGGCGCGGGCCGCCCCGGCGGTCGAGGAGATCGCCCACGCGGTCGCCGAGGTGCTGCGCTCGGGTGTCCCGCTGGTGGTGATGAACGCGCGCTACGACCTCTCGCTGCTGGACCGTGAGTGCCGCAGGTACGGGCTGCTGTCGGTCGACGAGAGGGTCGGCGGGGCGCCCTCGCCCGTCATCGACCCGCTGGTGATCGACAAGCACGTCGACAAGTACCGCAGGGGCAAGCGGGCCCTCCAAGCACTGTGCGACCACTACGGGGTCACGCTCGACGGAGCCCACGAGGCGAGCGCCGACGCGGTGGCGGCGGTGCGCGTGGTGCGCCGGATGGGGGAGCGGCACCGCCCCGTCGGCACCCTGCCCCCCGCCGAACTGCACGCCCTTCAGATCCGGGCGGCAGCCGAGCAGTCGGCCTCCCTCCAGGCCTACCTGCGCCGCTCGGACCCGGCGGCCGTGGTCGAGGCGTCCTGGCCGGTGATCCCACGCAGCCGCTGAGCCGGGGCCGACGGGGCCGGAAACCCCCTCCGCGTCAGTTGGCGGCGGGGGAGGCCGTGTCGTCCGCCTTGATGTCGAAGTTGATCTGATCGCCGTCGACCGAAGTGACGGTCGCCGTCACGCCCAGGGTGCTGCCGTCGCCCGCCGTGAGGGTGCAGCGGGTCTCGGTGCCGACCTTCCCGACGAGGTCCTCGGGGCACGTGACGTCCGGTTCCGGCTGGCCCGTCGTCTCGGCGAGCTTCTTGGCGACCGTGGCGGACAGCTTGTCCTTGGACAGCTTCGACTCGGAACTTCCCACACTCACCGAGGCCGAGCAGCCGACGAGCAGCGCTCCGGCGGCCAGGGCCGAGAGGCTCCACGTCACTGCGGTCGAGCGGGTCATGGGCATGGGAAGGCTCCGATTCGCAAGGTGCGGGACAGTCGGCGGAAGCATACGTGGCACCGTGCCCGCGGCCGGCCGCCGGAGGGCGCCGGCGGCTCAGAGCAGCACGGCGCCGAGCACGAGTACGGCGGCCAGCGCACTGAGGCCCTGGACCAGGGTGGCCGCCGTGTGCGCCCGGTACGCGGTCTTGACGTCCATTCCGGAGAACTGGGTGACGACCCAGAAGTACGAGTCGTTGACATGGCTCACCACCATGGCGCCTGCGCCGATCGCCAGCACCGCCATCACCTGGCCGATGGGGATCGAGCCGAGCGTTCCGTCCAGGCCCAGCGTGGGCAGCAGCGGGTGGGCGAGGGTGGAGGTGATGATGAGCGCGGCGGTGCTGCTGCCCTGCGCGGTCTTGAGGAGCGCCGCGATCCCGAACAGCACCAGGAGGGCGGTCACTCCCTTCAGCGCCGAGCCGTCCCCGATGAGGGTGCCGATGTAGTCGGCCAGCGGAGTGCCCTTGATCACCGCGCCGAACGCGCCGCCCGCCCCCGTGATGACGAGAATCGGCGCCGCGTCGACCAGGCCCTCGGCGACCCAGGTGGTGAGCGCCTTGGCGTCCCGCCGCGGCGGGAGCAGCGCGAGTGCCAGGACGACACCGATCAGCAGGGCGTTCACCGGTGAGCCCAGGTCCGTGAGCAGAGCTCCGAGGGCGCCGTCGACGAGCGTGGAGTCACCTGAGGGGAAGGCCGCGACCGAGCCGGTGGCCATCAGAACGATCGGGACGAGGATCGGAGCCAGCGCCCGGCCGAGCCCCGGAAGCCGCTCGAACTGCTCCTTGTACTCCTCGAAGGACTCCTCGACGTCGGGCAGCGAACTCCGCAGGTCCTGGGTGCGACGCAGGGCCCAGAGCAGTCCGGCCAGCGCGGCGACCAACGAGACCGGGATGCTGAAGAGGATGACCCACACCAGTCCGTCCGACCCGATGCCCACGTTCCCCGCCGCGGCGATGGGACCCGGCGTGGGAGGTACGAAGGTGTGCGACGCGTACAGGCCGGTGGCCAGTGCCGTGCCCAGGACGACCGGGTTCTTGCCGGTCCTGCGGGCGATCGACCGCTGGAGCGGGGACAGCACCACGTAGCCGGAGTCGCAGAAGACGGGAATGGAGACGACCCAGCCCATGACCGACATGGCGAGCGCCGGATGCCGTTTGCCCACGACCTTCAGCACGGCCTCGGCGAGGGTGACCGCCGCACCCGTGCGCTCCAGGACCTTGCCGATCACCGTCCCGAAGAGAATCACCAGGCCGATGCCGGCCAGAATGGAGCCGAACCCCTCGGCGATGGTGGCTCCGAGGTCGTCGACGAAGGGTTTGTCCGCCCCGGTCGCCGCGCCGATGCCCATCGCCGCGAGGCCGAAGCCGTACGTGGCGATGACGATGGCCAGGAAAGGGTGCAGCCGGAACCGGCCGCACAGAACGATGATCAAGACGATGCTTATCGCGAGGGCGACGAGCAGGGACGGTCCTGCGGTGCTCATGGGACTCCTTGGGTGAAAACCGGAACACTCGGGGAACGAACGGTCCGTGGGAGCACTGTAGGAATCGCCCCACCCGTGGGACATCGGCTCGGCAGACGAAGTTCCCCCGGTCCTGGCGGGGCGTCTCTGTGCATGTGCACAAGCACCCGCGGAAGGAACCCTCGACAATGCCGGTCACTCCGGCTCGGACAGCTCCTGCAAGTGCAGCGCGACCTGGAGGACCACCGCGTCCTGGAAGGCGCGCGGGTCGCGGCCGGTGAGGTGCTCCACCCGTCCGAGGCGGTAGGCCAGGGTGTTGCGGTGGACGTTCAGAGCGGTCGCGGCGTCGCCCACGTTCCGGTCGTGCGTGAAGTACACCCGCAGGGTGTGGCGCAGCTCCTCGGGCAGCGCCCCCACGATGCGTGCCGCCGCGCCGCGCCGGGTTCCGGGGTCGAGCCTGGCGAGGAGGGCCGGCAGCTCCAGACTCGACAGGCGCACCACACCGCGCAGCCGCCGCCGCAGCGCGAACCCGGCCTGCGCGGCCCGTTCGAGGAGCGTCGGGAAGTCATCGGCGCGCCCCGCGTCCAGGCATCCGATGTCGCTCTCCGCCCGGCACAGCAGCGAGATCCGGTGCCGCAGCCCGACTCCGGCGGACCCGCCGGCCACCACCCACAGGACGCCGTTCGTGTCCGGCGCGATGATGGTGGTGGCCTCGTCCGCCTCCAGCCGGCGGTACCGCTCCGCGGGGTCCTCCGGATCGCCCAGGGGGCTGCGGCCGGGCCGTGACGTCACGCCGTCGACCAGGAAAAGGTGGTACGGAGGCTCCACCCGGCAGCCCGCGAGCTGCTGCCGCTGCCGCCAGCCCGCCCCTGTCAGACCTCCGGTGCGCAGGTCCTCGATCAGCTGCAACCGCACGCGGTGGCGCCAGCCGGCCTCTCCGAGGAACGCCTGTTGAGCGAACATGAGTTCGGCCATCCTCGCGATGGCCCGGGCGATCTCGCCCACGCGCGCGGGGTCGCCGCTCACACCGACGACGCCGACGATCTCGTCGCCGAGCCGCAACGGCAGATTGACTCCGGCGAGCGTTCCCGTCAGGGCGCGGGCCTCTTCGCTGGTGACGGCGAACAGCCGCCCCGTCCGCAGCACACGCAGCGCGCCCTCGTGGAGGCTGCCCACCCTGGACCGGTCACTGCTGGCGATGATGATGCCGTGATCGTCCATGACGTTCACCCGGACGCCGAGCCGATCGACGATGTCGCCCACGATGGCCTGAGCCGCGACGCCGTCCATCATCCGGTCCTCCCGTCGCCGACCCGGCCGGAACCGGAACCGGAACCACGGGAGTCGTCGAGCGCTAGAACGGATACCACCGAACCGCCGCGTCCCCCTCGCGCAGCGATGCCACCCGGCGGCGGAACTCGGCGAGCGCCTTCGGGTTGGCCGGGGCGTGCTGGGAGACCCAGGCGCAGCTGGCCGTCTCCCGGGCGCCGCGCAGCACCGCGCACCCCTCCCACTCCCTGACGTCCCAGCCGTACGCGGAGGTGAAGGCGTCGTAGGCCGCGGGGTCGAGGCCGTAGCGGTCGCGGGAGAGGGCGAGGACGACCAGGTCGTGTTCGCGCAGATCGGCGGAGAAGGTCTCCAGGTCGACCAGGACCGGACCGTCGGGCCCGACGTGGACGTTGCGCGGGAGCGCGTCGCCGTGGATCGGTCCCGGCGGCAGATGCGGAACGAGAGAGGCGGCCGCGGCCGCGAAGCCGTCGCGGCGCTCACGGAGGTAGTCGGCGTCCGCCGGGTCGATCGCGTCCCCCGCCAGGCTCAGCCAGCGCTCCACGCCGCCCAGCAGCTCGCGTCGCGGCAGGGTGAAACCGTCCGGGGCGGGCAGCGCGTGCACCAGGGAGAGCAACGGTGCGAGGTCGCGCGGCTCGGCGGGGCGCACGGGATCGGGAAGCCGGTACCACAGCGTGACGGGGTGGCCCTCGACCACGCGGGGTGCGCGTTCGGCCGCCCGGACGGCCGGGACACCGGAGGCGGCGAGCCAGTCGGCGAGAGCGACCTCACGTTCCGCCCGCTCGCGCAGCTCGGGGTGGCCGGTGGCGTCCCGGCCGACCTTGATCACCAGGTCGCCGGCCGCGAAGACCGCGTTCTCGCCCAGCGCGAGCAGCTTTGCCGCGCCGGGGAAGCCGGTGGCCGTCAGCACCTCGCGCGCTCGCATCTCGTCCATGGGTGCGATTTTGCATCCCCGCAGGCCACCTTGACGAACCGATGACCCGTCAGCACGATGACGGAGGCCTCCCGGGCGGCCGGAACGGGATGAAATCCGTCTCAGGTGCATCAGTGAGAAACGGGACAGAGGTGTCTTCTTCGTGACATCGGTGACCGCGGCGAAGCGGTCCGGACCGGACGGCCCGCACGGCGGGCGTGAAGGACGGGGCGGGCGGAGCGGGCGGGACGGGCGAGGCGGACGCGGGGGCGGCCCCGGGCGTCCCGGGCCTCCGGGGCGTCCGGAACGCAAGGCGTTCGGGGACCGGGCCGCCTGGTTCCTGGTGCTGCCCGCGCTCCTCCCGATCCTGATCCTCAGTGTCGGGCCGCTCCTCTACGGCATCGCTCTCGCCTTCACCGACGCGCAGTCCGGCCGCACCCGCTCCACCCAGTGGATCGGCGCCCTGAACTTCCAGGACCTGCTGCACGACACCCTGTTCTGGGACTCGTTCCGGATCGGCCTGCTCTGGGCCGTGGGCGTCACCGTCCCGCAGTTCCTGCTGGCGCTCGGCCTCGCCCTGCTGCTCAACCAGAACCTGCGGATGCGCTGGCTGGCCCGGGCGCTGGCGATCATCCCCTGGGCGATGCCCGAGGTCGTCGTCGGCATCATGTGGCGGCTCGTCTACAACCCGGACGCCGGCATTCTCAACGAGACCGTCCGCGACCTCGGACTCGGCGACGGCCGGGACTGGCTGACCGGCCTCGCCACCGCACTGCCCGCCGTGATCCTCGTCGGCATCTGGGCGGGCATGCCGCAGACCACCGTCGCCCTGCTCGCCGGACTCCAGAACACCCCGCGCGAACTCCACGAGGCGGCGGCCCTGGACGGAGCGGGCGCGTGGCGCCGTTTCCGTACCGTCACCTGGCCCGCCCTGAAACCGATCGCGCTCGCGATCTCCGCGCTCAACCTGATCTGGAACTTCAACTCCTTCGCCCTGGTCTACGTCCTGACCAGCGGCGGACCCGGCGGCCGGACCCGGCTGCCGATGCTCTTCGCCTACGAGGAGGCCTTCCGCTACGGACAGTTCGGCTACGCCGCGGCGATGGGCTGCGTGATGGTCGCGGTGATCTCCGTGCTCCTCGCCCTCTACCTCGTCGGCCGGCTCAGGGGAGGCGAGGACCGATGAAGCGAGAACCGATGAAGCGCGGACCGGCGGGGAGGGGAGTGACGAGGCGAAGGGCGGCGGAGCGTGAATCGACGGGGCTGCGCACCAGCGGGCCCGCGCGGGCCGCTCAGTACCTGGCTCTCCTGGCGTACCTGGTCTTCCTCGCGTTCCCGTTCGTGTGGCTGGTCTCGACCGCCTTCAAGCCCGCCCGCGAACTGGGCTCGCTGCACCCCACCTGGATCCCCGAGCAGCCCACCCTGGACAACTTCCGGCAGGCCTTCGACGAGCAGCCGCTGCTCCAGGCCGCGGCCAACTCGCTGATCGCCGCCGTCGGCGCGGCCGTGATCGCCGTCGTGATCGCCACCCCGATGGCCTATGTGATGGCCCGCCACCGGGGCCGCCTCGCCACCGCCGCGACCGGCTGGGTGGTGGTCAGCCAGGCGTTCCCGTTTGTTCTCGTGATCATCCCGCTCTTCCTCATCCTGAAGAACCTGCACCTGATCAACACCCTGGGAGGGCTGATCATGGTCTACGTCGTCTGGTCGCTGCCCTTCGCGCTGTGGATGCTCGCCGGCTACGTACGGGCCGTGCCGGCCGAGCTGGAGGAGGCCGCCGCCGTCGACGGGGCGGGCCGGGTGCGCACGCTCGTCTCGGTCGTGGCCCCGCTGCTCGCCCCCGGGATCGTCGCCACCGCGCTGTTCGCGTTCATCACCGCATGGAACGAGTTCTTCTTCGCGCTCGTCCTGCTCAAGACCCCGGAGAAGCAGACCTTGCCGGTCGTCCTCACGCACTTCCTCGGCGCGGAGGGCGTGGCCGACCTCGGCCCGCTCGCCGCCGCCGCCTTCCTCGCCACGCTCCCCTCCCTCGTCCTCTTCGCCCTCATCCAGCGGCGGATCACCGGCGGGATGGCGGCCGGGGCGGTGAAGAACTGATGCGCGGCCCGGCCCGGCGGGCGGTGACCGTCCTCGCCGTCCTGGCCCTGCTGCTCACCGGCTGCTCCGGCGACGGTGACGGCGACGACGGACGGGACGCGGACGGCACGATCCGGCTCCGGTTCCAGTCGCTGGCCTGGCAGAAGGAGTCCGTCGACGCCAACAGACAGCTGGTGAAGGAGTGGAACGCGGCCCACCCCCGGGTCCAGGTGGACTACGTCCAGGGCAGCTGGGACAGCGTCCACGACCAGCTGCTCACCTCCTTCGAGGGCGGCGAGGCCCCCGACGTCATCCACGACGCCTCCGACGACCTGGCCGACTTCGCCTACGGGGGCTACCTCGCCGACCTGCGCCCCTTCCTCCCCGACCGGCTCAAGGCCGACATCCCCGAACAGTCCTGGCGTACCACCACGTTCGGCGAGGGTGTCCACGGGGTGCCCTTCCTCCAGGAGCCCCGGGTCCTGATCGCCAACACGAAGCTGCTGAA
Organism: Streptomyces sp. MMBL 11-1; assembly: GCF_028622875.1. Taxonomy (NCBI): domain Bacteria; kingdom Bacillati; phylum Actinomycetota; class Actinomycetes; order Kitasatosporales; family Streptomycetaceae; genus Streptomyces; species Streptomyces sp. MMBL 11-1. The sequence goes on from NZ_CP117709.1 coordinate 6,735,152, forward strand.
GGCCTCGGGCGCGCGCGTCCCGACCCCGGAGCGCCCCTGGAGCTGGGAGGAGTTCCGGCGGGTCACCGACAGGCTGACGGGCAAGGGGCGGTACGGGATCGCCTGGCCGCTCAAGGAGCCGGTCTCCGTCACCCTCAACCTGGGCCTTTCCGGCGGCGGACAGCTCTTCCACCGGGACGACGACGGCAAGGCGGTCCTGCGCTTCGAGCGGGGCGACGGCGTGGTGACCGGCACCATCCGCGACCAGGTCAACACCGACGGCAGCGCGGCCCGCAGCGCGCTGGGGATGGGCGGGTCGGACGCGCTGCCCGGGTTCTTCGGCGGCAAGTACGCGATGCTCCCGCTCGGCTTCTCCTACCGTCAGCAGATCATCCAGCAGGCCCCCGAGGGGTTCGACTGGACGGTCCTGCCGATGCCCGCGGGCGCGGGAGGCGCGGTCCAGGGCGTGAGCCCGCAGACGCTGTCGGTCGCCGAGGAGAGCCCGCACAAGAAGGAGGCCGTCGCGTTCATCGACTTCCTGCTGCGCCCCGTGAACATGGTGCGCCTCGCCCGGGGCGACTGGATGCTGCCCACCGGGACGGAGGCCCTGGCCGACCCGTCGCTGCGTGGGAGCGAGCACGGCTGGGCCGTCGGCACCGCGCTCGCGCGGGGGCTGCGGCCGGCGCCCGCCCAGTCGGTGCGCGGCTACCCGGAGTGGAAGGACAAGGTGGCGACCCCCGCGCTCCAGGAGTACTACAGCGGCGCGATCGACACCGGCGAGCTGCGGAAACGGCTGGTGGACGACGGGAACCGGGTGCTGGCCCGCTACCAGCGCTGACCTCGGCCCGCACAGCGGATTGCACGAGACGTCTCGTCTCGTCTATGGTGGGCGGCATGACGGAATCCCCGCGTGCCCACATCGCCATGTTCTCCATCGCCGCCCACGGACATGTGAACCCGAGCCTCGACGTCATCCGCGAGCTCGTCGACCGTGGACACCGCGTCAGTTACGCCATCCCGGCCTCCTTCGCCGAGAAGGTCGCCGCCACCGGAGCCCGGCCGGTGATCTACACCTCGACCCTGCCTACCGACGACGACCCCGATGCCTGGGGCACCGAGCTGATCGACAACATCGAACCCTTCCTCGACGACGCGATCCAGGCGCTCCCGCAGCTCGCCGAGGCCTTCGCGGGCGACGAGCCCGACCTCGTCCTGCACGACATCACCTCCTATCCCGCCCGGGTCCTCGCCCACCGCTGGGGCGTCCCCGCTGTCTCCCTCTGGCCCAATCTGGTGCCCTGGGAGGGGTACGAGGAGGAGGTCGGCGAGCCGATGACCGCCGAGCTGAAGCAGACCGAGCGCGGCAAGGCGTACTACGCGCGCTTCGACGACTGGCTCGCCGGGAACGGCCTCGGCCATGTCTCCTGCGACGACTTCGTCGCCCGCCCGCGCCTCGGTCTCGTCCTGATCCCCGAGGCGCTCCAGCCGAACGCGGACCGGGTGAACCGCGAGATGTACACCTTCGTCGGGGCCTGTCAGGGCGACCGCGCGGACCAGGGGGAGTGGGCGCGGCCTGCCGGGGCGGAGAAGGTGCTCCTGGTGTCGCTGGGTTCCTCCTTCACCAAGCAGCCCGCCTTCTACCGGGAGTGCGTCGAGGCCTTCGGCGGACTGCCCGGCTGGCACGTGGTCCTCCAGATCGGGGCGCACGTCGACCCCGCCGAACTCGGAGACGTACCGGACAACGTGGAGGTGCGCGCCTGGGTGCCGCAGCTGGCCGTCCTCAAGCAGGCCGACGCCTTCATCACCCACGCCGGCGCGGGCGGGAGCCAGGAGGGTCTCGCCACCGGCACCCCGATGGTCGCCGTCCCCCAGGCCGTCGACCAGTTCGGCAACGCGGACATGCTCCAGTCGCTGGGCGTGGCCCGGCACCTCCCGATGGAGGAGGCCGACGCCGCGAGCCTGCGCGAGGCCGTCCTCGCCCTGGTGGACGACCCCGAAGTGGCCGCCCGGTGCGGGCGGCTGAGCGAGCGGATGGCGCGGGAGGGCGGCACCCCGAGGGCCGCCGACCTCATCGAGGCCGAACTGTCGCGCTGAGCGGAATCGCCTGACTGGTATCCGGACGTTCTCCGTCCCGCCCCGAGTGCCGCGCCCCGCGGTCTCCCGGGGCGGGACCTCCGTGTTTCGGCTCGGTGAAGCCTTTGTCGCGGCGGGTCCGGTCGGCGCATCTGCACGCACACCCTCGCGATTTCACACCGGAAGCCGCGCGTTCACCCCTCGCGCGCACACCTTCACGGACCTTCACGGGTCTTCACGCGTGGTCACTCCCGCCCCACAGGCCACACGGAGGGCCCGGCGATGGCCGGGCGGGAGGTGCCCGACTCTTCAAGTGCGGCTCTGAGCAGGGGATATGCGAGGCGGTGTGCCCTCGCGGGGCGGCTCGATACCGCTCGATCGGGGTGGGGCGGACGCCTGTCGCCCGCCCCCGGCCGTGGTGACCGGCCATGGCCGATTTCTTGTTACGCAACGTTGTTGAACAAGTCATCCCTCATGAGGGTCTTGATCTGTGCTCGTCAATCGGTCAGGGTTTCGAGCCAGCCCCCGGAGATCTTCCGGCCGAGGGCCAATCCCCCCACAGAGTTTGACGAGGAGACCCCTCTTCATGGCCAAGCACCAGCGCACCCGTCGCACCAAGCTGACCGCCGCGATCACCGCCGTGGCGGCCGCCGCCGGAGTCACCCTTCTCGGTACCTCGTTCGCCGGAGCCGCACCGGCTCCCATGGGCACGGTCTACGGCGCGGACGCCGCGACCGCGGTGTCCGGCAGCTACATCGTGATGCTGGACGAGAAGAAGGCCGACAAGTCCGAGCTCGCGAAGGAGTACGGCGGCAAGCTCAAGCGCACCTACTCCTCCAGCATCAACGGCTTCTCCGCCAGCGGCCTTTCGGAGACCGAGGCCAAGCGCCTCGCCGCCGACCCGGCCGTCGCCAAGGTGGTGCAGAACAAGAAGTTCAGCATCGACGCCACCCAGGACAACCCGCCGTCGTGGGGTCTGGACCGGATCGACCAGACCGAGACCGCGGGCGACAACGCGTACACCTACCCGGACGCCGGAGGCGAGGGCGTCACCGCGTACGTCATCGACACCGGTGTCCGCGTCACCCACGAGGACTTCGAGGGCCGGGCCACCTCCGGCTTTGACGCCGTCGACAACGACGACGACGCCGACGACGGCAACGGGCACGGCACCCACGTGGCGGGCACCATAGCCGGGGCCGCGCACGGCGTCGCCAAGAAGGCGAACATCGTGGCCGTCCGTGTCCTGGACGACAACGGCTCCGGCACCACCGAGCAGGTCATCGCCGGGATCGACTGGGTCGCCGCCAACGCCAAGGGCCCGTCCGTGGCCAACATGAGCCTCGGCGGCGGCGCCGACCCCGCCCTCGACGAGGCCGTCCAGAAGGCCATCGCCGCGGGCATCACCTTCGGTGTGGCCGCCGGCAACGAGTCCAGCGACGCCGGCCAGGGCTCGCCCTCCCGCGTCCCCGAGGCGATCACCGTCGCCTCGTCCACGGAGGCCGACGAGCAGTCGTCGTTCTCCAATTACGGGTCGGTCGTGGACATCTACGCCCCGGGCTCGGACATCACCTCCACCTGGAACGACAGCGACACCGGCACCAACACCATCTCCGGTACGTCCATGGCCACCCCGCACGTCGTCGGTGCGGCCGCCGTCTACCTGGCGGGCAACCAGGACGCGACCCCGGAGGCCGTCGCCACGGCGCTCACCGAGGGAGCCACCCCGGACGCCATCAGCAACGCCACCGAAGGCACGGCCAACAAGCTCCTCAAGGTCGTCGAGTAGGACCCCGGTTCCGACCGGACGACGCCGGGCGGCGGTGGTCACCGGCCCCCGCCGCCCGGCCCCGCGCACAGCGGCCGCCGCGCTCTCCCCCACGGAGCGCGGCGGTCGCGCCGTTCCCCGGGTGGCCCCGACGATCCGGCCGGGGCGCCGGTACGCCGTGACACCGGTACGCCGGGCCCCGCTCCCCGGTCCGGCAGATCCGGCCAATCCGGCCGGAACCGCGTGCGAGGGCCTAGGGTGGGGGGCCATGACGACGACGTACGCGGCGCTGCTGCGGGGGATCAACGTGAGCGGCAGCAAGAGGGTCCCCATGCCCGAACTGCGCACCGTGCTCACCGAACTGGGACACACCGGCATCGCCACCTATCTGCAGAGCGGAAACGCCGTCTTCCGGAGCGACAGCGACGACGAGGACGCCCTGGCCGCAGCCCTGGAGCAGGCTCTGCGCCGGCGGTTCGGGTTCGCCGTCGACTGCCTCGTCCGTGACGCCGGCCATCTCGCCGCCGTCGCCGGGGCCTGTCCGTTCCCCGCCGCCGAGCTGGAGGGCAAGCAGCTCCACGTCACCTTCTTCGACCGGCCCGTGGACGCCGACCGCTTCGCGGACCTGGAGGCGGGGGACTTCCTGCCGGAGGAGTTCCGGCTCGGCGACCGCTGCCTGTACCTGTACGCCCCCGACGGGCTCGGCCGCTCCAAGCTGGCGGTCGCGCTGGGGCGCCCCCGCCACGTCAAGGGCCTCATCGCCACCAGCCGCAACTGGAACACCGTGGCGAAGCTCGTGGAGATGACCCGTGGCTGAGCCGTCGCCCGCCGTGGCCGCGGCCATCGAGGGCGAGCTACGCCTGCTGGACCCGGTGGTACGGGTCTCCGCCGAGCTCCTCGCCTCGCTGCTGCACCCCGAGTTCCGGGAGATCGGCACCACCGGCCGGCTCTGGACCCGGGAGCGGATCATCGCCTCGCTCACCGCGGACGACGCCCCGCGCCCCGGCCCGCTCACCGCCTCCGGGATGCGGGGGACACAGCTCTGCGCCGACCTGGTGCACCTCACCTTCGACACGGAGTCCAAGGGGATCCGCTCGCACCGCAGCTCCCTGTGGCGGCTGACCCCGGAGGGCTGGCGGCTCTACTTCCACCAGGCGACACCGTTCGACGACGAGCCCCTCGACGACCTCCGTGAGCCCACCCCGGGCCGTCCGTAGCCGCACACCGACGGGCCGCACACGCCGACGGCCTCACGCCGACAGGGAGGCCCCCACCGGCACCCGCGCCTCGTCGTAGCGGTCCAGCAGCAGCCGCGCCAACTCCGGCGCGGGGCCCAGCACATCGGCGAGCACGTCGGCCCCGGCCGCCTCGGCTCCCGCCATGATGCGGTCGGGCAGCCGGCCGGGCGCGATGACGTACGGGGCCACCGCCACCCGCTCCACGCCGTCGGCGCGCAGGGCCCGTACCGCGTCCTCGGTGCGGGAGATGCCACCGGGATGAACAGCGGAGGCGAACGCAGGCCGCACGGCGCACCAACCGGTGTGCCGCAGCTCCCGCGCGATTTCAGCGATCACTGCGATCGCCTCCGGGTCTGTGGATCCCGCCGAGGCCAGGACGAGCCCGGTCCGGGGGATGTCGCCGGGACGGATCCCGGCCTCCCGCAGCCGCCGCCCCAAGGTGGCGTTGAGCAGAGGGGACGGGCCGAGCACGGCGGCCTGCCGGATGTGCGTCCGCGGCAGCCGGGCGCGGGCCTCGCGCAGGACCGAGGGGATGTCGGTCTTGGCGTGGAACGCCCGGGTGAGCAGCAGCGGAAGGGCGACGACCTCGTCCGTCCCCTCCGCTGCCAGGCGCTCCAGCACCCGGGGCACGGAAGGGGCGTTGAACTCCAGGTACGCGGTCTCCACACGCAGCCCCGGCCGCTCGGCACGGACCCGCTCGGTGAGCGCGTGCACGGTCGTGGCGTGGCGCGGGTCGCGGCTGCCGTGGGCGATGACGAGGAGAGCGGGGTGCGTCATGGGAGGGCTCAGTTCTTGACGAGGAGACCGCGGCTGCGCAGCACCCACCGCTCCAGCGGACTGAAGATGAGCAGGTCGATCGCGATGCCGACGAACAGGATGAGCAGGATCGAGAGGAAGATCCCGGGCATGTCGAAGTTGCTGCGTCCGTTCTCCAGCAACTGCCCGAGCCCCAGACCCAGTTCGGGAGAGGAGGCGATGATCTCGGCGGCCATCAGCGAGCGCCACGAGAACGCCCAGCCCTGCTTGAGGCCCGCCAGGTAGCCGGGCAGCGCCGCCGGGAGCACGATGTGCCAGGTCCCGCGCAGCCCGGTCGCGCCCAGCGTGCGGCCGGCCCGGAGGAACAGCGGCGGCACCTGGTCGACGCCGGAGACCAGCCCGTTGGCGATCGAGGGCACCGCGCCCAGCAGGATCACGGCGAACATCATCTGGTCGTTCAGCCCGAGCCAGATCACCGCCGGGGCCACCCACGCCACCGAGGGCAGCGACTGGAGCCCGGACAGGATCGGGCCGATCGCGGCCCGGATCAGCTTCACCCGGGCGACCAGCAGCCCCAACGGCGTACCGATGGCGACCGCGAGCAGGAAGCCGAGCAGGCCGCGCGAGACGCTGGTCCAGACGACGTCGAGCAGCGTGCCCGCCAGCCACATCTCCCGGGCGCTGTTCCACACGGCCGACGGCGGCGGGAGCTTGTAGACCTCCGTGACCTGGGCGCGGACCAGCAGCTCCCAGATCAGCAGGACCAGCGTCACCGCCACGACCGGTGGCAGCACCTTGCGCAGCAGGACCTCGCGCACCGGGGTGCGGCTGATCTGCACGGCGTCCAGGGCGTCGAGCCCGGCCTCCAGCCCCGCCAGATCGTCGGGCCTCGCGCCGCCCCGTCCGGCCGCCCCGTCCGGCCGCTTCCGGCTCGACGTGATGTCAGTGCTGGCCATGTCGGCGGATCTCCCCACGCAGTTCTTCGGTGATCTCGACGGACAGCTCCGCCACGGCGGTGTCCTCGATACGGCGAGGCTGCTCGATGTCGACCGTCCACTCCCTGGCGATGCGTCCCGGCCGCGACGAGAGCAGCACGACGCGCTGCGCGAGCCGTACGGCCTCGCGCACGTTGTGCGTGACGAAGAGGACCGAGGCGTTCGTCTCCCGCCAGATCCGGGTCAGCTCGTCGTGCAGCACATCGCGGGTGATGGCGTCGAGCGCCGCGAACGGCTCGTCCATCAACAGCAGTTGACTGTCCTGCGCGAGCGCGCGGGCCATCGCGACGCGCTGCCGCATACCCCCGGACAGCTCGTGCACCCGCTTGCCGTACGCCCCGCCGAGACGTACGAGTTCGAGCAGCCGCTCCGCCTCGGCGCGGCGCCCGGCCTTGGGCACCCCGCGCAGCCGCAGGGCCAGTTCGATGTTCTTGCCGGCGGTCAGCCAGGGGAAGAGGGCGTGCTCCTGGAACATCAGGGCGGGCCGCCCGCCGGGGGTCTCGATGGACCCCTGGGACGGGCGGTCGAGTCCGGCCACCAGATTGAGCAGCGTCGACTTTCCGCACCCGGAGGCTCCCAGGAGGGTGACGAACTCGCCCGGAGCGACATCGAGCGTGATGTCGTCCAGGACGAGCTGCTGACCGGTGGGTCCGGCGAAGGACTTCGAGACGTGCGCGAGACGGGCGGCGTGCTCGACCGTCGTACGGTCCTCGGCCTTGGTGAGGGTGGTGGTCGCCATGGTCGTCACCTCCTGGGGATCCTTACGTCCTGGTACGGATGGGCGGGGTTACTTGACGCCGAGACCGGCGTCGGCGACCTCGGGCCGGCCCTCGGCTGCGAGGACCTTGTTCAGCGGACCCAGGTCGTAGATGCCCCGGAGGTCCGGGTCCTTGAGCAGCCCCGATTTCACCGAGTGACCGGCCTGCGTCCTGAGCGTTCCGGCCAGCGGGTCGTCGGTGATCTCGATGGACTCCCACGCCGGGTCGAGGATCTCCTCGGGCAGGGGCTTGCCGCTCAGGTTCTCCAGCGCCTTGTTGGCCGACGCCTTGGCCTTCCCGGGGTTGGCGTTGATCCACTTGTTGGTGGCGACCGAGCCCTTCAGCACGGCCTCGACCACGTCCGGGTGCTCGTCGAGGAACTTCTGCGACACGATGATGTTCGTGATCACGAACTTCCGGTCCGGCCACAGGTCCTTCTCCTCGAGGAGCACCTTCGCGCCCTCGGACACCAGCTTGGAGGCGGTCGGTTCGGGTACCCAGGCGCCGTCCAGATCACCGGACCTGTAGGCGTCGGGCGTCACCTTGTTGTCCGAGCGGACCACGGAGACGTCGCCCTTGCCGCTCTGGGCGTCGACCTTCCAGCCCTTCTCGGAGATCCAGTTGAGGAAGGCCACGTCCTGGGTGTTGCCGAGCTGCGGGGTGGCGATCTTCTTGCCCCTGACATCGTCCGGGGTCTTGATCCGGTCCGGGTTGACGACCAGCTTCACCCCGCCGGAGGCCGAACCGGAGATGATCCGCAGTCCCTGGCCCTGGGACTTGCTGAAGCCGTTGATGGCGGGGGAGGGGCCGATGAAGCCGATGTCGATGGACCCGGCGTTCAGTGCCTCGATCTCGGAGGGGCCCGCGTTGAAGGTCGTGGACTCGACGCGGGTCCCGCCCAACTCCTTCTGGATGGTGCCTTCCCGGATGCCGACCAGGGCGGTGGCGTGCGTGATGTTCGGGAAGTAGCCGATCTTCACGGTGTCCGTGGAGAGCTTCTTCCCGCCGGCGGAGACGTTCGCCTTCTCGGCGTCGTCGGCCTTGGCCTGGGAGCCGTAGCCGCACGCGGTGGCCGTCAGGGCGAGCAGCGGCAGCGCAGCGACGGCGGCGATGGAGCGGCGAACGGTGGATCGGGGGGCAGGCACGGGAGGAGTTCCTCTCGTCGGCCCGGCGCTCGCGCCCCGCTGGCTGGTCAGGGGGGCGCGGCCGGGAGGTCGGCAGGTCTACGGCGGTACGGGCGGTGCGGGTGGTGAGGGAGGGCGCGCGAGCGGTGCGCGTACGTCCTCACGCACATCGCCCGATCCCGCCCTGACCTCCCCCGAGCTCTCGCGTGCGCTCGCGCGGGGGGTGCCCCCTCCCGGGGGTGCCGCTGCCGGCCCGGCCACCCTCCTTCGCGAGGGTGGAGAAGAATCCGGCGGCCATCAGAAGTCCCACTCGGCGTCGTCGTCGGCGGCCGGGGCGGCGGCTTCGGCGACCGCCGCGAACGAGGCGCCCGCCATGCCGGCGCTCAGCGTCGTACCGTCCGCCGGGTCGATCAGGAGGAACGAACCGGTGCGCCGGGAGTCCGCGTAGGCGTCGAGTGCGAGCGGCTCGGCGGTGCGCACGACGACCCTGCCGATGTCGTTGGCGACGAGCTGCCCGGGGGCCGGGTGCTGGGAGAGGTCGTCCAGGGTGAGCCGCGACGGGATGTCCTTGACGATCGCCTTGACCGTACGGGTGGTGTGCTTGAGCAGCACCCGCTGGCCCACCGAGAGCGGCTGGTCGGCGACGTGGCAGACGGTGGCCTCGACGTCCCGCGTCACGGCGGGGGCGTCGTCGGCGGGGGCGATCAGGTCACCGCGTGAGATGTCGATGTCGTCGGCCAGCCGGATCGTCACCGACTGCGGGGCCCAGGCGGTCTCGACGCTCTCCCCGAGCGCGTCGATGCCCGTGATCGTCGAGGTGCGCCCCGAGGGGAGTACGGAGACGGGCTCACCGACCCGGAACACCCCGGCCGCGATCTGACCGGCGTAACCCCGGTAGTCGGGGTGTTCGGCGGTCTGCGGGCGGATCACGTACTGCACCGGGAAGCGCGCGTGGCAGGCGGTGAGGTCGTGGCTGACCGGCACCGTCTCCAGGTGCTCCAGGACGGTCGGCCCGCCGTACCAGTCCATGTGCGCGGACGGCTCCACCACGTTGTCGCCGGCCAGCGCCGAGATCGGGATCGCGGTGATCTCCGGGACGCCGAGCGACGCGGCGTACGCGGTGAACTCCTCCGCTATCGCGGCGAACACGGGCTCCGCGTAGTCGACCAGGTCCATCTTGTTGACGGCCAGCACCACGTGCGGGACGCGCAGCAGCGCGGCGACGGCGGCGTGCCGGCGGGTCTGCTCGACGACCCCGTTGCGGGCGTCGACCAGGACCACGGCCAGTTCCGCCGTGGAGGCGCCGGTCACCATGTTGCGGGTGTACTGCACATGGCCCGGGGTGTCCGCGAGGATGAACCGGCGGCGCGCGGTGGCGAAGTAGCGGTAGGCGACGTCGATGGTGATGCCCTGCTCGCGCTCGGCCCGCAGCCCGTCGGTCAGCAGCGCGAGGTCCGGCGCGTCCTGGCCGCGGTTCAGTGAGGCCTGCTCGACGGCCTCCAGCTGGTCGGTGAGGATCGACTGGGAGTCGTGCAGCAGGCGCCCCACGAGGGTGGACTTGCCGTCGTCGACCGACCCGGCGGTGGCGAACCGCAGCAGAGTGGTGGCCGCCAGCCGCTCGGCCGAGAGGATGGGTGTGGTCATGGTTAGAAATACCCCTCGCGCTTGCGGTCTTCCATCGCGGCCTCGGACATCTTGTCGTCGGCCCGGGTCGCGCCCCGCTCGGTGAGCCGGGAGGCGGCGATCTCGGTGATCACGGCGTCCAGCGTGGTGGCGTCGGAGTCGACGGCCCCGGTGCAGGACATGTCGCCGACCGTGCGGTAGCGGACCAGTCGGGTCTCGGTGGCCTCGTGCTCCTTGGGCCCGCCCCAGTGCCCGGCGGTCAGCCACATGCCGCCGCGGTTGAAGACCTCGCGTTCGTGGGCGAAGTAGATCTCCGGGAGCTCGATGGACTCGCGCTCGATGTACTGCCAGACGTCCAGCTCGGTCCAGTTGGAGATCGGGAAGACGCGGACGTGCTCGCCCGGGGCGTGCCGGCCGTTGTACAGCTGCCACAGCTCGGGGCGCTGGCGGCGCGGGTCCCACTGCGAGAACTCGTCGCGCAGCGAGAAGACCCGTTCCTTGGCGCGTGCCTTCTCCTCGTCGCGCCGCCCGCCGCCGAACACGGCGTCGAAGCGGTGCTGCTGGATCGCCTCGGTGAGCGGGACGGTCTGGAGCGGGTTGCGGGTGCCGTCGGGGCGCTCGCGGAGCTTCCCGGCGTCGATGTACTCCTGCACGGAGGCGACGTGCAGCCGCAGCCCGTGCTTCTTCACCGTGCGGTCGCGGTACTCCAGGACCTCGGGGAAGTTGTGCCCGGTGTCCACGTGCAGCAGCGTGAACGGCACCGGCGCGGGCGCGAACGCCTTGAGCGCCAGGTGCAGCATCACGATGGAGTCCTTGCCGCCGGAGAACAGGATCACCGGCCGCTCGAACTCGCCCGCCACCTCACGGAAGATGTGCACCGCCTCCGACTCCAGGGAGTCCAGGTGGCTGAGCGTGTACGGGTTGACGGTGCCTTCCGGCACGGTGGCGACGGTGCTCACGCCAGGCCCCTCTCGGTGAGCAGCGCGTGGAGCGCCGCTGCGGACTCCTGCACGGTCTGCTGGTGCGACTCGATCCGCAGGTCGGGCGATTCGGGGGCCTCGTAGGGGTCGTCGACCCCGGTGAGGCCGCTGATCTCGCCGGCCGCCTGCTTGGCGTACAGCCCCTTCACATCGCGTACGGAGCACACCTCGACGGGTGTCGCGACGTGCACCTCCAGGTAAGTGGTGGACTCGGCGGCGTGCCGCTTGCGGACGGCCTCGCGGCTGTCGGCGAACGGGGCGATGACGGGGACCAGCACCTTCACGCCGTTGGCGGCGAGGAGTTCGGCGACGAAGCCGATCCGGGCCACGTTGGTGTGGCGGTCCTCGCGGGAGAAGCCGAGGCCCGCGGAGAGGAACTCGCGGATCTCGTCGCCGTCGAGCACCTCGACCCGGTGGCCCTCGGTCCGCAGGCGGCCCGCCAGTTCGTACGCGATGGTGGTCTTGCCCGCGCTCGGCAGACCGGTCAGCCAGATCGTGGCTCCCGTCTCCGTCACGCTCATCGAAGTCTCCTGATCAGTCGTCATCAGCCGTGCAGCCCGCATTCCGTCTTGCCCCGTCCGGCCCAGCGGCCGGCCCGTGCGTCCTCGCCCTCCAGCACCCGGCGGGTGCAGGGCGCGCAGCCGACGGAGGCGTAGCCGTCCATCAGCAGCGGGTTGGTGAGCACCCCGTGCTCGGCGACGTAGGCGTCCACGTCGTCCTGGGTCCAGCGGGCGATGGGGGAGACCTTCACCTTGCGGCGCTTGGCGTCCCAGCCGACGACCGGGGTGTTCGCCCGGGTCGGGGACTCGTCGCGGCGCAGGCCGGTCGCCCAGGCGGCGTACGCGGTCAGGCCGTCCTCCAACGGCTTCACCTTGCGCAGCGCGCAGCACAGGTCGGGGTCGCGGTCGTGCAGCTTCTCACCGTGCTCGGCGTCCTGCTCGGCGACGGTCTGCCGTGGAGTGATCGTGATGACGTTGACGTCCATCACCGCGTCCACCGCGTCCCGGGTCCCGATGGTCTCCGGGAAGTGGTAGCCGGTGTCCAGGAAGACCACGTCCACGCCCGGCATCACCCGCGACGCCAGATGCGCGACCACGGCGTCCTCCATCGAGGAGGTGACGCAGAAGCGCGGCCCGAAGGTGGCTGCCGCCCACTCCAGGATGTCGGTGGCGGAGGCGTCCTCCAGCTCCCGTCCGGCCCGCTCGGCCAGCTCCCGGAGCTCCTCGTCGCCGAGCTGTCCGGCCAGCAGAGTGTCCGTCATATCCGGTCCCCCTCACCGTGGTTGCGCTGAACACCCCGGGTCAGCAGGCCCAGGAACTTCAGCTGGAACGCACGGTTGCAGGAAGCGCATTCCCAGGCGCCGTGGCCGGTCTCGTTGGGGCGCAGGTCCTCGTCGCCGCAGTACGGGCAGTGGAACGGGGCGGCTCGCTCGCTCATGACAGCGACTCCGCACCGGCGCGCGCCACCCAGGTCGCGAAGCGCTCGCCGTCCTCGCGCTCCTCCTGGAAGCGGCCGAGCACCCGCTCGACGTAGTCCGGCAGTTCGGCCGAGGTGACCTTCAGGCCGCGGACCTTGCGGCCGAACCCGGCCTCCAGGCCGAGCGCCCCGCCGAGGTGCACCTGGTAGCCCTCGACCTGGTTGCCGCTCTCGTCCAGCATCAGCTGGCCCTTGAGGCCGATGTCCGCGACCTGGATGCGGGCGCAGGCGTTCGGGCAGCCGTTGATGTTGATGGTGATCGGGTGGTCGAACTCCGGGATGCGGCGCTCCAGTTCGTCGATGAGGGCGGCGCCGCGCGCCTTCGTCTCCACGATCGCCAGCTTGCAGAACTCGATGCCGGTGCAGGCCATCGTGCCGCGCCGGAACGGGGACGGGGTGACCTTGAGGTCGAGCGCCTCCAGTCCGGCGACCAGGGACTCCACCTGCTCCTCGGCCACGTCGAGCACGATCATCTTCTGCTCGGCGGTGGTCCGCACCCGGCCGGAGCCGTGGGCGTCGGCCAGTTCGGCGATCTTGGTGAGCGTGGAGCCGTCGACCCGGCCGACCCGCGCGGCGAAGCCGACGTAGAAGCGGCCGTCCTTCTGCCGGTGCACCCCGAGGTGGTCGCGCCAGGTCTGGGCGGGCTCCTCGGGCGCGGGCCCGTCGATCAGCTCGCGCTTCAGGTACTCGTCCTGAAGGACCTGGCGGAACTTCTCCGGGCCCCAGTCCGCGACCAGGAACTTCAGGCGGGCGCGGGTGCGCAGCCGCCGGTAGCCGTAGTCGCGGAAGATCGCGATGACTCCGCCGTACACATCGGGCACCTCGTCCAGCGGCACCCAGGCGCCGAGCCGCACCCCGAGCTTGGGGTTGGTGGAGAGGCCGCCGCCGACCCAGAGGTCGAAGCCGGGGCCGTGCTCCGGGTGGTCCACGCCGACGAAGGCGATGTCATTGATCTCGTGCGCCACGTCCAGGTGCGGGGAGCCGGAGATCGCCGTCTTGAACTTGCGGGGCAGGTTGGAGAAGTCCGGGTTGCCGATGAACCGCCGCTGGATCTCGTCGATCGCGGGCGTGCCGTCGATGATCTCGTTCTCCGCGACGCCCGCGACGGGCGAGCCGAGGATCGTGCGGGGCGTGTCCCCGCAGGCCTCGGTGGTGGACAGGCCCACCTCTTCGAGCCGCCGCCAGATCTCCGGCACGTCCTCTATGCGGATCCAGTGGTACTGCACGTTCTGCCGGTCGGTGAGGTCGGCGGTGCCGCGCGCGAACTCCTGGGAGATCTCCCCGATCACCCGCAGCTGCCGGGTGGTCAGCCGGCCGCCGTCGATGCGGACGCGCAGCATGAAGAACTCGTCGTCCAGCTCCTCCGGCTCCAGGACGGCCGTCTTGCCGCCGTCGATGCCGGGCTTGCGCTGGGTGTAAAGCCCCCACCAGCGCATGCGTCCGCGCAGGTCGTTGGGGTCGATGGAGTCGAAACCGCGCTTGGAGTAGATCGTCTCAATACGTGTCCGTACGTTGAGACCGTCGTCGTCCTTCTTGAACTGCTCGTTGCCGTTGAGGGGTGTGTGGTGGCCCACGGCCCACTGACCCTCGCCGCGGTGGCGTCCGGCCTTGCGGCGGGGCGTGGAGGTCGCAGGCTGTTCCGGGGTAGCGGCCATGACAATACGTCCTTCGGGACTGCGGGAGGGCGGCTCTGAGCGGCACACTCGCGCTGAGGCGCGGCGGTGCGCAGGGCTGTTCAGAGGGAAGAGGAGGGCGGCGGTGCTGGGACTCTCAGCTCGCCGGACAGATGGCGCTGGACATGCGGCAGAGGTCGACGTGGCGTCGACTCACCAAGGCAATTCCAGTTCCAGACATGACGGAAGCGTGTCACGGGCATCTCGGGGCAGTCCACCACTATCCGCGATATGGACTGCTGGGTCTCGAAGGGTGGGACGGTGTGGCGCCCATCACGCGGCGCGGTGGCGGCATTGGTGACAAAACGCCCACCGGGAAGCTCTGAGGGCGGAGGAGCGACCGCTCCTCCGCCCTCAGAGATCGGGGTGGCTCAGGAGGCGTACGCCCCGGGCCACGGACCGGGCGTCGCCACGGCCGGCTCCACCTCGGTCTTCGTGTCGAAGAGCCGGAAGCCGCGACGCAGATAGTTGTCCATCGCGTGGGGGCCGTCCTTCGAGCAGGTGTGCAGCCACACCCGCTTCGTCGTCGGCCGCTCCGGCCAGCGCTCCGCCAGGTCCCAGGCGCGCGCCACCCCGTAACTGAGGAGGTGGCCGCCGATCCGCCGCCCCCGGAACGCCGGGATCAGCCCGAAGTACATGATCTCGACCACGCCGTCGTCCTGCGGGTCCAGCTCGATGTACCCGGCCGGCGTCCCGTTCTCGTACGCCACCCACGTCTCCGCCCCGGGCCGCTCCAGGGCCTCCTGCCACTGGGCGTACGTCATGCCCAACCGGTCGGTCCAGTGGATGTCACCGCCCACGGCGGAGTAGAGGAACCGGCTGAACTCCGGCAGTACCACCTCGGACCGGACGATACGCAGATCGCCCTCCGGCACGGCGGCCGGCCGGAGATCGTCGGGCGATGACTGCTCCAGCGACCAGACGGTCACCTCGGTGGTCACCGCGGGAGCGGTCGGGGCTGCGGGCTGCGGGGTGTCGCTCATGACGGCCAGAAAACCATGGCGCCGCCCGCCCGCGCACGGCGGCCCCTCCCCGGACCGGCCGCGTGCGCCCCGCGACCCCGCTCAGGCGGTCGGGGCCGCCGCGCGGGCCTCCGCCACCACCGGCCCCGTGGAGTGCGGCAGCAGATCCGCCCGGTCCCGCGGGTGGATCACCTCCACCTCGACGTCGTCCCCGAAGCGGTACGGGCGGTGGGCCAGCACATCCGCCAGATGGCGCCGCAGCCGGGAGACCTCGGCCCGCACCGTCACCGTCCGGGTCGCGTCCCCGAAGATGTCCCGCGCCAGCTCCGAGGCCGACCGCCCCCGCCGGTGCACCGCCAGCGCGTACAACAGCTCCGCGTGCCGCGGTGACAGCCGATGGGTGCGGTCTCCCAGCGGCCCGGTCAGACGCACGGCGAGCGCCCGGGGCCGGCTCAGGTCCAGCACCATCCGTCGCGCCGTCCCCTCCGTGCCGCCGTCGTCCACCCGCACGAGCCAGCCGCCCGGCAACGGCTCGACCCGGCACAGGCCGAGTGAGGGCAGCCACACCGTGCCCGGCCCCAGCGACTTCGGCAGCGGCAGCCGGTCCACCGGCGCCATCCCGGTCACCGCCGCCAGCCGCCCGTGCACGTCCACCGCCAGCGCCCGCCCGCCGACCCGGCACAGGATCGGCGCGGCCACCGCGCGCAGCCGCTCGATCTCCGCCAGGTGACGGGTGCGGATCTCGCCCTCGGCGAGCCGGGCCACCGAGTCGACCAGCGCCAGCGTCGCCGGATGGAACGTGGACGCCGGACCGCTGATGTCCACGATCCCGATCAGCCGGCCGTCGCGCGGATCCCGGACCGGGGCCGCCGCACAGGTCCAGCCGTGCAGCGCCCGGATGAAGTGCTCCGCCGAGTGGACCTGGATGGGGACCCGGGCGGCCAGCGCCGTCCCGATCGCGTTCGTCCCGGTCGCCGCCTCGGCCCAGGCCGCACCCTCCTCCAGGCAGATGTCGTGGGCCCGGCGCAGCACCCCCGTATTGCCCTGCCGCCACAGCACCCGGCCCTCGATGTCGGTCACCACCATGATCTGCTGCGCGGCGTCCGCTATCGAGGCCAGCCCCGCCCGCAGCAACGGCATCAGCTCGCCCAGCGCCGTGCTGTGGCGCCGGTGCTCGATCTCGTCCGCCCGCAGCAGCTCGCTCTCCGGCGACTGGTCGGGGTCGATGCCGCTCCGCACCACCCGGTCCCAGGAGGCGTCGATCTGTGCCCGGGGCGCGACCTCGGACCGGGTCCCCGCCAGCCGCGCCTCCCGCGCCCGGTGGAGCGATCGGGTCGCCTCCCGGCCGGCCCCCTGGCCCGTCACCCGCACCACCCCCGCAGAAGCTGTGTCCGTCATGGTCCCCGTTCCCCCCGAACGCATCCCGCTCCCGGCCCATCCTGCCGTTCACCTGGCCGGACCGCCGATCAGTCCACACAATGGTTGCAACCCTTTGCAACTCTGGCGGTGTCCCACGGGCCGTACAAGACTCGCGGAACACTGTGCGCCGGGCCTGCCCCGGCCGCCCGGTGGTGCAGGAGCATGGAGGGTGGTGCCGTGTCGGCGCAGCACCACCTTCCGTCGCTTCCCCGCCCCGCTACAGCTCCCCGCCCGCCGGCCGGGCCCGTGCCACCACCGAAGCCAGGTCCGGACGGGGCGGCAGCGTCCCGAAGGCCGAGCCCCAGTCCCCGCCGAGCCGCGAGCCGCAGAACGCGTCGGACACCTCCGGCGGAGCCCAGCGCACCAGCAGGGAACCCTGGAGCACCAGCGCGATCCGCTCCACCAGACGCCGCGCCCGCGCCTCGATGCCCTCCAGGTCGGCCAGCTCCGTCAGCAGGCCCTTGATCGCCGCGTCCAGCCGGTGATCCGCCCCGCGCGCACGGCCGACCTCGCGCAGGAACGCGTCCAGCGCCTGCGGCTCCCGCCGCAACGCCCGCAGCACGTCCAGCGCCTGCACATTGCCCGAGCCCTCCCAGATCGAGTTGAGCGGCGCCTCGCGCAACAGCCGGGGCATCCCCGACTCCTCCACGTACCCGTTGCCGCCCAGACACTCCAGCGCCTCGCCCACCACGACGGAGCAGCGCTTGGTGACCCAGTACTTCGCGGCGGGCACCGCGAGCCGCAGGAAGGCCCGTTCCTCCGCCGTGTCCGTGTCGTACGCGGAGGCCAGCCGCATCGCCAGCACCGTCGCCGCCTCCGACTCCAGCGCCAGATCGGCCAGCACGTTGCGCATCAGGGGCTTGTCGATCAGCAGCCCGCCGAACGCACGGCGGTACGCGCTGTGATGGACCGCCTGTGCCACCGCCTGCCGCATCAGCGCGGCCGAACCCACCACGCAGTCCAGCCGCGTGGCCGCCACCATCTCGATGATGGTGCGCACCCCGCGCCCCTCCTCGCCGACCCGGCGGGCCCAGGTCCCGTCGAACTCGACCTCGGCGGACGCGTTGGACCGGTTGCCCAGTTTGTCCTTCAGCCGCTGGATCGCGAACACGTTGCGCGTGCCGTCCGGGAGCACCCGCGGCAGGAGGAAGCAGGTCAGTCCGCCCGGCGCCCGCGCCAGCACCAGGAAGCCGTCCGACATCGGCGCCGAACAGAACCACTTGTGACCGGTGAGCAGATACTCGCCCTCGCCGGACAGCGGTTCCGCCCGCGTCGTGTTGGACCGGACGTCCGTGCCGCCCTGCTTCTCGGTCATGCCCATACCGAGGAGCACCCCGGCCTTCTCCCGCGGGGGCCGCAGCCCCTCCACGTACGTGTGCGAGGTCAGCAGCGGCTCCCACTCGGCGGCCAGCGCCGGATCGGTCCGCAGCGCGGGCACCGCCGCATGCGTCATCGACAGCGGACAGCCGTGCCCCGCCTCGGCCTGCGTCCAGACCAGGAACCCCGCCGCCCGCCGGACATGACCGGCGGGCCGCCCCCAGGCGTCCGTCAGCCCGGCCGACACGGCATGGCTCAGCAGCCGGTGCCAGGACGGATGGAACTCCACCGCGTCGACACGATGCCCATAACGGTCATGGGTGCGCAGTACGGGCGGACACGCGTTCGCCTGCGCCCCCCATTCCTGGGCCTGGGCGGAGCCCGCGGCACGGCCGAGCTCGCCGAGCTCCTCCAGGGCCACGGGCAGGACCCCGGGCGCGACATGCCGTTCGACGGCCTCGGACAGGACCCGGTCGGCAGCGAAGACGTCATAGCCGACCAGCGGCGGAACCTGATTGGTCACGGTGTGGGTGGTGGCTGCCATGCCGATACGGTAAGGAGGTGCAGGCAGCAAAGGAAACACCCGAGCGGTCACCGGGCCGGCTCCACCGGGCGCGAGTGCTCTACCGCAACGTCTCCAAACGGCGGATGGTGTGGCACTTGCTCAAGGACACCGTCAACTCGTGCATCGAGTACCGCATTCTGGGACTCGCGGCCGAGGCGGCGTTCTTCACCCTGCTCTCGCTGCCCCCGCTGCTGCTCGGCATGATCGGGCTGCTCGGTTACGTCGACGAGTGGACGACCACCACCACCGTCGCCTCCATCGAGCGCAACATCCTCTCCGCCGCCCAGACGGTGCTGTCCGAGCGCGGGGTCAACGACTTCGCCAAACCGTTGCTCGCCGACGTCACGACCGGGGCCCGCCCCGACATCATCTCCATCGGCTTCGCCATCGCCCTGTGGTCCGGCTCCCGCGCGGTGAACGTCTTCATCGACACCATCACCGTCATGTACGGACTCGACGGCCACCGCGGCATCGTCAAGACCCGGCTGCTCGCCTTCCTGCTGTACGTCGTCGCCCTGCTGCTCGGCGCCGTGGTGCTGCCGCTGCTGGTCGTCGGCCCGGACCGGGTGGTCGAGCTGGTGCCGTGGGGCACCGAGGTCATAGCGGTCCTGTACTGGCCGCTCGTGATACTGCTGAGCGTCGCGTTCCTCACGACGCTCTACCACGTGTCCGTGCCGGTGCGTTCGCCCTGGATCGAGGACGTCCCCGGGGCACTGGTGGCGCTCGGCATGTGGGTCCTCGGCAGCTTCCTGCTCCGGATCTACCTGACCAACACGGTCGAGGGGCCCACCATCTACGGCTCCCTGGCGGCGCCGATCGCGGTCCTGCTGTGGATCGGCATCTCCGCCTTCGCGGTCCTGGTCGGCGCCGCGGTCAACGCGGCCATCGACCGGGTGTGGCCCTCGCTCGCCACGGCCGCCGCCCGCGAGGCCACCGAACGCGTCCGGGCCGCACAGGCCGCCGAGTTCGTCGCCCGTACCCGCTCGGCCGCCTACGCCGGAACGGACGACGACGATGACGAGGACGACGGCCCCGCGTACATGCCCTCCGAGTTCCCCGAGCGCTGGTCCCGCTTCCTGCCGCCCGACGACGTGAAGTCCCGGCTGCACGCGACCTGGGAGAAGGACCCCAGGGACGCGAAGGAGACCAAGGAGACCAGGGACGCCGGGGGACCGCCCGCGCGCTAGCGTGGAGGCATGCCCCGGGAACACCACCGTTACCAGGAGCGGCCGTCCCGGCTGACCGGGGCCGTCGTCTGGACCCTGGACGCACCGACCGGACCGCCGGGCCGGGCCCGCTCCGTCCTTCCCGACGGCTGCATGGACCTGATCTGGTCCGCCGGACGCCTCGTCGTCGCCGGACCCGACACCCACGCCTTCCAGGTCGACGCCCGTGACCGCGCCTCCTGCGCCGCGATCCGCTTCCCGCCCGGCACCGCCCCCGTGCTCCTCGGCGTACCGGCGTACGAACTGCGCGACCACCGGGTCGAGCTCGCCGACCTCTGGTCCCGTACCGCCGTCCGTGAACTCACCGGGCGCGTCGACCGGGCCGCCGACCCCGCCACCGCTCTGGAGGACCTCGCCCTGGGCCTGGCCGCCGAGACCGGCCCCCCGGACCCGCTCACGGCGGCCGTCGCCGACCGGCTGCGGCGCGGCGGATCCGTCGCGGCGACGGCCGCCGAGGTCGGCCTCGGAGCCCGCCAGCTGCACCGCCGCTCCCTGGCGGCCTTCGGCTACGGCCCCAAGACCCTGGCCCGGATCCTCCGCCTCCAGCGCGCCCTGGCCCTCGTCCGCTCCGGCCTGCCGTACGCCGAGGCGGCCTGCGCGGCGGGCTGCGTCGACCAGGCGCACCTGGCCCGCGAGATGCGCGACCTCGCCGGGACGACGCTCGGGGCCTACTTCACGGCGGGGGACGCCGGGGCGAACAGCGAGACCCCGCAGCCGTCCGGGTCCAGCACGACCGCGTAGCGCTGCCCCCACACCGCGTCCCACGGCTTCAGGTGCCCCGTGTATCCGGCGCCCGTCAGCTCCGCGTACAGCGTGTCCACCTCCTCCGGGCCGTCACAGGCGAAAGCCAGCCCGAGCCGCTCGCCGCCCGAGGGCCGCTGCCACGCCGGATCGAACGAGGCGATGACCGCCTCCGTGTCCCACAGCAGCCGCTGCCCGCCCGGCAGGGTCACTTCGACATGCGGTGCGGACTCCGCCCCTTCGGGGATGTCGAGGCCGAGCCTGCGGTAGAAGGCGAGCGAGGCCGCCAGGTCCGCCGTGATGATGCTGATCGCGTCAAGTCGTGGAGTCATGCCCCGACCGTACGCACGCGGCGCCCCGACGGTCTTGTACGAATCGGTCACCCGCGCCGGGGCCTCACCCCAGGCAGTCGGCAGGCGAGGTCCCCGGGTCGGTCACGGCCAGGCCCAGGGCGGCCCGTTCCGTGATCCACCGCGTCGGCCGGTGGCGCGGATCGCCCGTCGTCGCGTGCAGCGACCGCTGGAGCTCCAGCGTCCTCGCGGCCCCGACCCGCTCGCCCCAGGCCAGCGGCCCGTACGGATAGCCGAGCCCGGTGGTCACCGCCAGATCGATGTCGGGCGGCGCGGCGAGCGAGCGCTCCGCGATCGAGCAGCCGATCGCGACGACCGAGGACAGCAGCCGCTGCGCGACCGAGCCCGCGGTGTCCCGCACCACCGACACCGCGTACGGATCCTCGCCCTCGGCGGCCCGCGCCAGCACCGCGCGCGCGTCCCGGGCGGCCGCCGGGTCGCCGGCCGCGGTCACCGCGAGGACCCGCCGCCGCCCCGCCGACGGCAGCACCTCCACCCCGAACGTACGCTCCCGGGGCCACGCGCCCTCCGCGACCGCCGCCGACACCGGCGTCCCCCAGACGGGCACCAGCACGACGGCCCGCGCGGACGGCTCCGCGCCCCGCTCGACCCGGACCCCCGCCGCCTCCAGCGACCCGGCCAGCGCCTCCTCGTAGGCGGCGGTCACCGGCCGCCCGCCGGGGACCAGGAACACCGGGCGCTCCGCGTCCCCGGTGACCGCCCTCTCCGGCGCGGGGCCCGAGGCCCCCTCGCCGTACCCGTACCAGCCCCGGCCCGTCTTGCGGCCGTGCAGCCCCGCCACCACCCGGTTCGGGGTCAGGAAGGACGGGCGCAGCCGGTCCTCGTACCGGAAGCCCTCCCAGATCGAGTCGATCACCGCGGCCGTCACGTCGAGACCCGTCAGGTCCATCAGCTCGAAGGGACCCATCCGCAGCCCCAGCACGTCCCGGGCGATCCGGTCGATCTCCGCCGGGTCCGCCACCGACTCCTCCAGCAGCGCGAGCGCCTCGGTCACCAGCCCCCGCCCGGCGTGGTTGACCAGGAACCCGGGGGTGTCGGCGACGGTCACCGCCCGGTGCCCGCAGCCCTCCACCAGCCCGGTCAGCAGCGCAGGGATCTCCGGGCGGGTGGCCGCGCCCGGCACCACCTCGACGATCCTCATCAGCGGCACCGGGTTGAAGAAGTGCAGCCCGGCCAGGCGCGAGGGGTCACCGAGCGTCGCGGCGATCCGGGTCACCGACAGGGAGGAGGTGTTGGTCGCGAAGACGGCGGAGGAGGGCAGCGCCCGCTCCAGCTTCCCGAACACCTCGGCCTTGGTCGCCAGGTCCTCCCGTACCGCCTCGATCACCAGCTCCACCTCCGGGCCCGCCGCCCACGGCTCGGCGAGCGGCACCAGCCGGGCCACGGCCGCGTCCCGCTCGACGGCCGCCATCCGGCCCTTGACGACGGCCCGGTCCAGCATCGAGGCGACGAAATCCAGGGCGTCCGTCACCGCCTCGGGCCGTACGTCCCCGAGCTCGACGGTGTGACCGGCGCTCGCCGCCCACTGGGCGATACCGCGGCCCATGGCCCCGGCTCCGACGATCCTGATACGCATGGTGGTGGGAGCCCTTTCAGCGGCGACAGAGACGGTTCTCAACGGATGGGGAGACGGTTCTCAACGGGATACAGAGACAGGTCTCGACGGGATACAGAGACAGGTCTCAGGGGAGACAGAGACGGTTCTTCGCGGGGAGGGAGGCGGTTCTGCCACGGGGGCGGCCGCGGTCATCAGCGGAGGTAGACACGGTCGGGGTCGACATCGTCCCGCAGGAGCCGCAGCTCGTCGGCGGTCGGCGGGGCCGTCGTCACCACCGTGCCGGCCGTCCTCAGCTCCCACCCGGTCGCGGCCCGCACCTGTTCGACGGTGACCCCGGGATGGACGGCGACCAGCCGCAGTTCGTCGCCGACCCCCTCCCGGGTGAGGACGCCCAGCTCGGTGACGACCCGGGTGACGCCGGCGCCCAGCGGGCGGATCCCGTCCGCCAGCGCCCGGTCCGGGCCCGGCGTGGTGCAGAAGTCGAGGGCGTCGGCGAAGGAACGCGGTGTGTGGCGGCGCATCACCACGAAGACCTCCCGGGCGTTCGCCATCACCTCGACCGCCCCACCGGAACCCGGCAGCCGCACCGACGGGCGGTCCCAGTCCCCGATCACCGAGGTGTTGAGGCTGCCCCACCGGTCGATCTGCGCGGCCCCCAGGAAACCCACGTCGATGTGCCCGCCCTGGAGCACCGAGCCGAACAGAGTGGGCATCGACACCACCGCTTCGGCCCCGGTGATCAGGACGGCGTCCGCGATGGTCTCCGGCAGCCGGGAAGGGTGCGCCCCGCAGACCCCGGACTCGTACACCACCTCGATGCCCGGCGCGACGGTCAGCCGCGCCAGCTCGGCCGCCAGCGTGGGCAGCCCGATCCCCGCGAACACCGCCCGGCGACCGGCCAGTTCACGCGAGGCCACGACCGCCAGCAACTCCGAGGACGTGACGGGCGTGGCCTTCGACTCCTGCTCGCTCACAGCCGCCTCCCGTAGTTCACCGGCTCGCTCAGCGCCTCGCCGACCGCCAGCCCCGCCCAGAACTCCTCGCCCAGCTTCGCCACGTACTCCGCGTGGTCGGCGGTGCCGTACACCCACTCCTCCAGCCACTCCCGCAGCCGAGCCGGGTCCTTGCTGATCGCGGACCAGGAGCGGTAGAAGGCGTTGTCCCGGTCGTAGTAGCCCTGCGCGAACGAGGGGTGCGCCCCGCGCGGGCAGACCACCACCGCGTCGACCGCGTGGGCCGGGATCAGTGTGCGGTTCGGGTCCGAGCGGACCACCTCGTCCGCCACCAGCTCCTCCACGACCACAACCGCCTTCTCCGCCGCGTACACCGCCTCCGCCTGGACGCCGGTCAGCCCCCAGACCTGGGTGTTGCCCCGGCGGTCGGCGCGCTGCGCGTGGACGATCGTCACGTCCGGATTGACGGGCGGTACGACGTAGATCTGCTCGGCTCCCCCGTCGGCGGCCGGGTAGGGCGAGACGACCTTGCGGATGCCGGGGTTGACGGACGTCAGGTCGCTGCCCGCGTACGAGCGCAGCGGGTAGAACGGCAGCCGCTGCGCCCCCGCGAGATAGCGGCACACCATCCCGTAGTGGCTGTACTCCTCGAACGCCAGCGGCCCCGGGTCGGCGTGCTCGATCCGCCGCCGCAGCTCCCCGAGCGAACCGGCGGACGAGTTCCCCACGAAGGAGGAGACCAGACCCGTCACGCACCCGGCCGCCAGCATCTGGTCCACCACGATGTCCGCCGTCATCCGGACGACCGTGAGATTCCGGCGCCCCTGCCGGATGATCTCGTGGCCGGCGGCGGTCGGGATGAGGTGAGTGAACCCTTCGAGGCTCACGGTGTCCCCGTCGCGGACGAAGGCGGCGACGGCCTCCCTCATCGACATGACCTTGCCGTCCGTCCGGTCCACGGTTCTCCTCATCGTCCGCATGGGCGGACCCCACGGTGTCAGCACCCATTGATGGCTGTCCAATACCGAATTAGGGTCTGATCAAGACCGGGGGCATATCAATCGACGCGAGGGGGCGTCCCATGGAACTGCGCCACCTGAAGGCCTTCCTCGCCGTGGCCGAGGAGCTCCACTTCGGCCGGGCCGCCAAACGCCTGCAGATGGCACAGCCGCCTCTGAGCCAGCAGATCCGGCAGCTGGAGAAGGAACTCGGCGTCCAGCTGTTCCGCCGCAACACGCGCTCCGTCCGGCTCACCGGAGCGGGGGAGACCTTCCTCGCCCCCGTACGGACCGTCCTCGACGACCTCGACACCGCCGTCCGGGCCGCCCGCTCGGCGGGCCGGGGCGAGTACGGCCGGGTGACCATCGGTTTCGCCGGAGCCTCCAGCCACGAGACGCTGCCCCGCCTCACCCGCGCCGTGCGCGCCGCCCACCCCGGCCTCGAACTGGTCATGACCGGTCAGACCTACGCCAACGTCGCGCTGGACCGGGTCGCCGACGGCTCCCTCGACCTGGGCTTCGTCCGGCTGCCGGTGACCCGGCCCGGAGTGGAGCACCGGGTGATCGACGAGGAGGAGCTGCTGTGCGCCCTGCCGTTCGACCACCCGCTCGCCCGGCACGCGGCGGTGCCGCTCGGCGAGCTGGCGGACGAACCGTTCGTCTCCTTCCCCGCCAACTCCGGCTCCACCGTGCGCGACGCCATGACCGAGGCCTGCGAGAACGCCGGGTTCACCCCGCGCGTCGTCCAGGAGGCCCCCGACTCGTACACGATCATGGCTCTCGTCGCCGCCGGGGTCGGCGTCACCCTCACGGTCACCTCCGTACGCCACATCCAGCAGAGCGGACTGGCCTACCGCCCCCTGACCGGCCCGCCCATCCGCCGCCAGGCGGCCCTCGCCTGGCGTGCCGACAACCCCTCCGCCGCCCTGCACGCCGTGCTCGCCGTCGCCCGGGAGGCCCTGCCGACCCCCGTACGCGGACCGGGCGGAGGACCGATTGAGACGCCGGGCCTCTGAAAAGGCGGCACATCCGGTATTGGACCCGTTCAGTCACCGGATGCGAAGGTCACCCCAACCGCCCGCGCCCCGCCCGTCGCCCTGGTCGCCCTGGTCGCCCTGAAGGAAAGGCCCCGCCGTGCCGCTCGATGTCGTCATCTGCGAACCCCTGCGCACCCCCATCGGCCGGTTCGGCGGGGTCTTCGCCCGGCAGACCCCGGCCGCGCTGGCCGCGCACGTCATCGCGGAGATCGTCGCCCGCACCGGCATCGACCCCACCCGGGTCGACGAGGTGATCCTCGGCCACGCCTACCCCACCAGCGAGGCCCCCGCCATCGGCCGGGTCGCCGCCCTGGACGCCGGACTGCCCACGACGGTCACCGGCTCCCAGATCGACCGCCGCTGCGGCTCCGGACTCCAGGCGGTGCTGGACGCGGCGATGCAGATCCGGGCCGGATTCAGCGAGGTCGTGATCGCCGGCGGCGTCGACGTGATGAGCGCCGCCCCCTACTACACCCACGACGGGCGCTGGGGCATCAAGGGCCCCGGACTGCAGCTCCACGACGCGCTCGCCCGGGGCCGCGTCACCGCAGGAGGCGTCAACCATCCGGTGCCCGGCGGCATGATCGAGACGGCGGAGAACCTGCGCCGGGAGTACGGGATCAGCCGGGCCGACCAGGACGCCCTGGCCCTGCGTTCCCAGCAGCGCGCCGCCCGCGCCGCGGCCGAGGGCCGCTACGACGCGGAGACCGTCCCCGTCACCGTACGCACCCGCAAGGGCGAGACGACCGTCACCGCCGATGAACACCCCCGCCCCGACACCACCGCCGAACAACTCGCCGCCCTCCGACCGGTGATGGCGAAGTCCGACCCGGATGCCACGGTCACCGCGGGCAACGCCAGCGGCCAGAACGACGCGGCCGCCGCCTGCCTGGTCACCAGCGCCGCGACTGCCGAACGCCTCGGCCTCACCCCGCTCGTCCGCCTCGTCTCCTTCGCCCGCGCGGGGGTGCCCGCCACGACGATGGGCATCGCCCCCGTCGCCGCCACCCGCGCCGCGCTCGACCGGGCGGGCCTCACCCTCGCCGACCTCGACCTGATCGAGCTGAACGAGGCGTTCGCCGCCCAGGTGCTGGCCTGCACCAGGGAGCTGGGCCTCGGCGAGAAGGACCACGAGGAGCGGATCAACGTCAACGGCTCGGGCATCTCGCTGGGCCACCCGGTCGGCGCCACCGGAGCCCGCATCCTCGCCACCCTCACCCGCGAACTCCACCGCCGCGAGGGCCGGTACGGACTGGAGACGATGTGCATCGGCGGCGGTCAGGGCCTCGCCGCGGTCTTCGAACGCGTCGCGAGCTGAACGCGGTTCGCGCACAACCCAACTCCCCCTCCCCGCGAGCCGTTGCCTCCCTGCCCGTGCCCGTGCCCGTGCTCGTATCCGTTTCGTTTCGGGTCGGGTCGGCGCCCGGCGGTCGTTCCACCGCTCCGGCCCGCACCCCGGGCGGGCGGGTCGGAGCGCACAGGAAAGGTCCGGCCGGACAGTCCCCGCTGCCCGGCCGGACCTCGTACTCCCGCAGGAGCTCTGTTCAGTCCCGCGCGTCGCGGGTACGGCGCATCAGCACCGCACCGCCGAGCAGCAGCGCGGCGCTCGCTCCGGCGGCCAGGCCCAGGTCGGCGGCACCGGTGTCGGCGAGATGCGCGTCCGGGGCGTTGGACCCGGGCGTGCCGGAGCCGGGAGTGCCCGAGCCGGGCGTGTCGGTCGGAGGCTGGTCCACGGGCGGCTGGTCCACGGGCGGCTGGTCGACCGGAGGTACGTCGACGGGCGGCTGGTCCACCGGCGGCTTGTCGACCGGGGGCTTGTCCACGGGCGGCTTGTCGACCGGCGGCTTGTCCACCGGGGGCTTGTCGACCGGCGGTTCATCCACGGGCGGTTCGTCGACCGGGGGCTGGTCCACCGGCGGCTTGTCCACCGGGGGCTTGTCCACCGGGGGCTTGTCCACGGGCGGGTGGTTGTGCTTCGGACCGTCGGCGTTCACGCACTTGTTGCCGAAGGCAGGGTTCAGCAGAGCGATCACATTGACGGTGTTGCCGCACACATTGACCGGGATGTGCACCGGCACCTGCACCGCGTTGCCCGAACCGACCCCGGGTGAGCCGACGGCAGCGCCCTCGGCCGACGCGTCGGCGTGCGCGGTGCCGCCGACCGCCGCCAGGAGGCCCGATGCGGCCGCCATGACGATCATGCTTCTGTTCAAGACCTGTCGCATTACTTGCCCTTTCCTAGGACATTCGCGAGGACTTCGCGTGGGTGCTTCGCGCGCGGAGGAAGCGGGCAGCCATCGGGCGGAGCCGCTGCACAGCCGGATCCTGCGGCGAAGCCATGGTGAACGTGGTGAAAACGTGCGCGCTGGACGATTGCCTTAACGACGGAGGCCCAAGCGGGAAACTCGAAGGTGCGTGGAAATTGTGTAATCACCCGAACGGGTGGTGTTGTCGGGCCTCGCACATCCCGGTTCACCGATGAAGGAAAACGATTCGCCTGCAACTGGGCAGCATGTGGCCGGTGTTGACGGCGAGGGGCGCGTTTTCTCCGGCGTATAGCGCGGCCTGGGAGTCGTCCGCCCCCGCCCACCCGTTCGGGCGGGGCGTGTCGGAGAGACGCGCGCAATTCCTTCACGAGCGGGCGGCCGTACGACCGGGGAACGGGGCCGGCTCCCGTGTCCGGCATTCGGGTGAATGGGCGGAACCTCGACGCGGGCGGTCAGTTGACCAGGAGGCTCCGCTACGGGGCGATCGGTACGAGAAGGGTTAATCGTGATCAAGAAGGTTCTGGCTACGGGCGCTGTCGCCGCCTCCATCCTCGGTCTCGGCACCACGCAGGCCATGGCCATCGCCAACGACGGCGGCACCACCACGGTCAACGGCAACGGTGCCTCGCAGGCCTACGGCAACTCCGAGACCCACGGTGACTGGAGCCCGCAGTTCGCGCTCATCCAGGGCTCGCTGAACAAGCCCTGCATCGCCCTCCCGGCCAAGGCGAACCTCGGCTCCCTCGTGGGCCTCGTGCCGATCTCGGTCCAGGACATCAACGTCCTGTCCTCCCCGCAGAACCAGCAGTGCACCGAGAACTCCACCCAGGCCAAGGGTGACGAGGCCCTCTCGCACATCCTGGAGGACATTCCGATCCTCTCCGGCAACGGCGCCGGCAACAACTGATCCGCGGCCGCCCTACTCGGGCCCGGGCCCTCGGCGTTCCTCCACCGAGCGGCTCGGGCCCGTTGCCGTCCGGAGCCCTTTCGCGGCCCGGCTTCGCGGGCCGGAATCACGCAAGACGCCGGAGAAAAACGCCGCTCCGCAGTTTCCCGACATCAGCAGGATCGTTGATCAGGGAGAAAGCGGCAGAAGTCACAGGTAAAGAAAGCTTGTGTGCGGCACGGGAACGTGACCGAAACAGATGCCGCGCAGAAGGGAACCAGAACAGTGAAGTACGCGAAGACCGCCGCCCTTGTTGCCGGTTCCGTGGCTGCCCTCGGAGCGGCCGCTCCCGCCTTCGCCGCTACTACGCCCACGGCCCCCAACTTCAGCCTCGACAGCGGCCTCAACCAGGTGATGGCCAGTGCCCCGCAGATCGTGGACCCGGTGGTGGACACGGTTGCCGAGACCACCGAGACGGTCTCGAAGAACGGCACGGTCGGCAAGCTGGCGGGCCAGGCAACCGGTGCGGCCGAAGGTGCCGCCCCGCTGCTCGGCGGAGTTCCCCTCGGCGGCTGACCGTCGTAACACGACCGTTCCACCTGGTTCTTTCATCGCTCCGCCTCACTCCCCAGAAGGGCCCTCTCATGTTCAAGAAGATCATGGCCTCCGCAGCCGTCGCCGCGTCGGTCGTCGGTGTCTCCGCCGCTGCCGCCCCGTCCGCCATGGCCATCGCCAACGACGGTGGCACCACCACGGTCAACGGCAACGGTGCCTCGCAGGCCTACGGCAACTCCGAGACCCACGGTGACTGGAGCCCGCAGTTCGCGCTCATCCAGGGCTCGCTGAACAAGCCCTGCATCGCCCTCCCGGCCAAGGCGAACCTCGGCTCCCTCGTGGGCCTCGTGCCGATCTCGGTCCAGGACATCAACGTCCTGTCCTCCCCGCAGAACCAGCAGTGCACCGAGAACTCCACCCAGGCCAAGGGCGACGAGGCCCTCTCGCACCTGCTGAACGACATTCCGATCCTCTCGGGCAACGGCGCCGGCAACAACTGAGACCGAGTAGCTCCGGTCCGCTCGGTCCGACCGCGTGGGGCCAGTCCATCCGTACGGCGATCGTTCTGCGCCGCCCGGCCGGACTGGCCCTTCGGCGTGTGCGGACGTCTCCGGCCGGGTTGTCCGATTGGGCCGGATGCCGTAGCCCCGGCTGACGATCCTGGCCGGGCCGGGTAGGGCCTCGGTATGGATCCGTACGACAGTCAGACCCCGCAGGGCACAGAGCGGTGGCCCGCCCCGGGCGGCACACCGATCTACGACCGGCTCGTCGCCGAGTGGCAGGCGGCCGGGGGCGGTCACCCCCTCTCGGAACCGCACCAGGACCAGGCCACCACCCGGCACGGCGGTTTCGTGCCGGCGGCGCGCACCTCGGACGAGAGCTCCGGGCCCGGGGCCCCAGGAGGGTGTGGCCCCGGAGGGAGTGGCTCCGGAGGGTGAGGGGCGGCGTCGACCTTGCGCCGGAACGAACCCATTTGAGTGGTGCTGCGCAACCGATCGGGGGTGGTGGCAGTTGATCAGTACGTTCCACAACGGAACGCTCCGAAAGGTGAAGTTGATGAAGAAGATGATGGCCGGCGCTGCAGTGGCCGTGTCCCTGCTCGGTCTGTCCGCAGCCGCGGCTCCCACGGCCATGGCGATCGGCAACGACGGTGGCACCACCACCGTCAACGGCAACGGTGCCGAGTCGGAGATCGGCAACGCCGAGACGGAGGGCAACTGGAGCCCGCAGAACCAGCTCGTCCAGGGCACCCTGAACAAGCTCTGCGTCGGCCTGCCCCTCAAGGCCAACGTCGGTTCGCTCGTCGGCGTTGTGCCGATCGCGGTCCAGGACGTCAACGTCCTGTCCAACCCGCAGAACCAGCAGTGCGCCGACAACTCCACCCAGGCCAAGGGTGACGAGCCGCTGTCGCACATCCTGGACGACATCCCGGTCCTCTCGGGCAACGGCGTCGGCAACAACTGACGCGCCACAGCCTGAGGTGTTGAGTGCGGGCGGCCCGGAGATCACACTCCGGGCCGCCCGTCCTCGTTTCGCGACAACGGCCCCGCCGCAGGTCGCACGCCGCACGGGCGAGGCCCACCACTCCACGGGGGGTGGTGGGCCTCGTCGTGTGTCCGGGGCGGCGGAAGCGCTCCTCAGCCCAGGGAGCGGACCGGGAGCAGGCAGTGGGCGGCGGTGCGGACGACGTCCGCGTCGGTGGCGAAGGCCCGCAGCTGTTCCTCGCTGACCGGCTGCCCGGGAAGGGCGTCCGGCCACGGGCTGGTGGCGAACATCCCGTACACCTGGCCCTGGGCCTGCGCCGCGGCCAGCCACTCCGCGGGGGCGGGATACTGCGCCGAGAGGTGAGGCAGTGTCAGGACCGCCCGGCCCGCCTGGACGAGGAGCTTCGCCTGGACGCCCGGGCTCTCCGCCGCGTCCTGGATCGGGCCGCCGACGTGGAGGCCCGCGCGCTCCAGCGCGGCGCGCATGGCCTCGCGGCCGACGTCCGGACCGTCCTGTCCGTCGCCCAGCGAGTAGGCGAGGAGGAAAGCGGTGTCCTGGTCCGCGTCGGGCTGCCGGCCGCTCCAGCCGATCAGGATCTGCGTGCCCAGCTGGGCGGGGGTGAACGTGCCGGTGGGGGCCTGGGGTGTGGTCATGCTCGGCACCCTAACGGCCCCGGACCAGGCTCTATGCATGCGTATCACCCGATCGAGGGAGAACTGCTGCCAACTCCGGCGAACGCCCCGTCCGACCGCCTCCATCGGAGGTGTACGGAAAAGCTGTTGACGCCGCTCCCGGGGGCCGGGCTAATGTGACCACTGCTCCGGGCGCCGCGGTGACGCGTGCGGCACGGAAACGGAAGAGAACCAGGAGGTGAGGACATTGATGACTGTCGTTGCGATGGGCACTGCCCACAACCGGAAGAGCATCGTCCTCATCCCCGTGGCCACCGGCTGACCGACTTCTCTCATTCCCGCGCCGAGCGCGCGTGCCGGGGCCACCCTGTGAAGGGTTTCCCTTGTCTTTCTCGTTTCTTCCCGCTCCTTCTCCCTCGCACCCGCTGACTCCGTACGGCTGGGACGAGGACTGGGCGGCTGCCTTCCTCCCGTACGCCGAGCAGGGGCTCGTGCCGGGACGGGTCGTCCGGGTGGACCGCGGTCAGTGCGACGTGATCACCGCCGACGGCACGGTCCGGGCCGACACCGCGTTCGTCGTGCCCCGTGACCCGATGCGGATCGTCTGCACCGGCGACTGGGTGGCGCTCGACGCGGACGGAGACCCGCGCTTCGTCCGTACGCTGCTGCCCCGCCGCACCGCTTTCGTCCGCTCCACCTCCTCCCAGCGGTCCGAGGGGCAGGTGCTCGCCACCAACATCGATCACATCGCGATCTGTGTCTCGCTCGCCGTCGAGCTGGACCTCGGCCGCCTGGAGCGCTTCCTCGCGCTCGCCCTGTCCAGCTCCAGCGGCGCCGCCCTGCTCGGCGACGGCCGGAGGGCGGGCCACAGCCCCGACCCGATCGTGCTGCTCACCAAGGCGGACCTGGTGCCCGACGCGGCCACCGTGTCCCACCTCGTCCAGGACGTGGAGGCGATCGCCCCCGGCGTCCAGGTGCTGCCGGTCAGCTCCACCACGGGCGAGGGGCTCGACATCTTCGGCGCCGTCGCCTCCGGTGGTACGAGCGTGCTCCTCGGCATCTCCGGCGCGGGCAAGTCGACCCTGGCCAACACCCTGCTCGGCAGGGACGTGATGGAGGTGCGGGCCGCCCGGGAAGTCGACGGCAAGGGGCGGCACACCACCACGACCCGCAATCTGCTCGTCCTGCCGCACGGGGGCGTCCTCATCGACACCCCCGGGCTCCGCGGAGTGGGCCTTTACGACGCCGGGGCCGGGGTCGGGGAGGTGTTCTCCGAGATCGAGGAGCTGGCCGCCCGATGCCGGTTCCACGACTGCGCCCACGAGGCCGAACCGGGGTGCGCCGTCCTCGGCGCGCTGGAGGACGGAGTCCTGCCCGAGCGGCGGCTCGACAGCTACCGCAAGCTGATCCGCGAGAACCAGCGGATCGTCGCCAAGACCGACGCCCGGGTGCGTGCCGAGATCCTGCGGGACTGGAAGCGCAAGGGCGCGGAGGGGCGCGCGGCCATGCAGGCCAAGCGTGGCCGGGTGCGGTAGCCCCGAGCCACCGGTTCGACGTCCGAAAACCGCGAGTGCGGCAGCCCCGGCTGCCGCACACTGGACGGTGTGATGGACGAACGAACCAGCTACGAGGCGGTCAGCAGCCGCGACGCGCGGTTCGACGGCGCGTTCTTCTTCGCCGTCGTGACCACCGGCATCTACTGCCGGCCGAGCTGCCCCGCCGTCACACCCAAACGCGCCAACGTGCGCTTCTACCCCACCGCCGCGGCGGCCCAGGCCGGTGGTTTCCGGGCCTGCCGCCGCTGCCGGCCGGACGCCGTGCCGGGCTCCGCCGAGTGGAACGTCCGCGCCGACGTCGTCGGCCGGGCCATGCGCCTGATCGGCGACGGCGTCGTGGACCGCGACGGCGTCCCCGGACTCGCCGGGCGGCTCGGCTACAGCGCCCGGCAGGTCCAGCGCCAGCTCAACGCCGAGCTGGGCGCGGGGCCCGTCGCGCTCGCCCGGGCCCAGCGCTCCCACACCGCCCGGGTGCTCCTCCAGACCACCGGGCTGCCGGTCACCGAGATCGCCTTCGCCGCGGGCTTCGCCAGCATCCGGCAGTTCAACGACACCATCCGGCAGATCTACGCCCGCACGCCCAGCGCCCTGCGCACCGAGGCCGGGACGGGGCTCGGCGGCGGACGCGGCGCGGGGGCCCGTGCCGGGATTCCGCTGCGGCTCGCCCACCGGGGCCCGTACGCCACCGCCGCCCTGTTCGACCTGCTGGCCGCGGGAGCGGTCGCCCGGGTCGAGGAGGTGACGGGCCCGCCCGGCCACCGCACCTACCGGCGCACCCTGCGACTGCCGTACGGGGCCGGGCTCGTCGCGGTCGACGAGGCCTCGCCCGGCGGCCCCTGGCTGGAGGCCCGGATCCAGCTCACCGACCTCCGCGACCTGACCACCGCCGTCCAGCGGGTGCGCCGGCTGTTCGACCTGGACGCCGACCCGTACGCCGTGGACGAGGCGCTGGCCGCGGATCCCCGGCTCGCCCCGCTGGTCGCCGCCCGCCCCGGGCTGCGGTCGCCGGGCGCGGCCGACCCGGAGGAGGCCGCGGTGCGGGTCCTGGTGGGGCGCGAGGCCGCCGGGGAGCTGGTCGAGCGGTACGGGAAGGCGCTGGACGTGCCGTGCGGCGGGCTCACCCATGTGTTCCCGGAGCCGGACATGCTCGCCGCCTCCGCCGAGGACCCGGCCCTCGCGGCGCTGGCCGTCGCGCTCGCCGACGGGCGGCTGCGGCTGGACGCCGGGGCCGACCGGGACGAGTCGGAACGGACGCTGCTGACGCTGCCCGGCATCGGCCGACGCACCGCCGCCCTGATCCGGATGCGGGCCCTCGGCGACCCCGACGTGGACCCGTACGGAACGCCGGGCGCGGAGCGGTGGCGGCCCTGGCGCTCCTACGCCGTGCGCCACCTGGAAGCGGCGCGGGCGGCGGTCCCGAGCTGACGTCGGCCGCCCGTTCGGTCCGGGCCGGGCCCCGCGCGTCCGGCATGTCCGGAACGAACGGCCCGAGGGTGCCGGGGCGGCCGGAGCGCCGCGTCAGCCCCAGAGCACCGCGCCCAGCCAGGCGCCCGCCACCAGCAGGCAGCAGAAAAGCTCCACCAGAACCGCGTAGCCCGTCGCCCGCATGACCGAGCGCACCGACGCCCGGGCCGCGCCGCTACTGCCCAGCCGCAGCCGTTCCGCGCCGAGGATGGCCCCCACGTACCCGAGGATCCCACCGACCACGGGCACGACGAAGAAGCCCACGATCCCCGCGACCCCGCCGATCATCAGGGTGCGGCGAGGGGCTCCGGAGTCGCCCGGGCGACGCGGTGGCAGCAGCGGTTTGAGGGCCTGGTTCAGCAGCATCAGCGCCGTCGCGCCGATCAGGACGCCCCAGGCGGCCGGCGTCATGTCCGTCAGCGCCCACCACAGCACCGCGGCCCAGACGATCGCCTGACCCGGCACGCCCGGCACCAGCACCCCGACCAGGCCCAGCAGCATGACCAGGCCCATGGCGACGAGCTGCCACACACTCATCTGACCAGCCTGCCGGAGAGTGCCCCGCTCCGCCCGTCAGCGCACCGCGCCCACCGGCATCGACCTGCGCGGAGTCCGTCTCAGGCCGGCCCGGTCCGGGCCACCCAGCCACGCTCGTACGCATGCCAGCCCAGCTGGAGCCGCGTCGAAACGCCGGTCAGCTCCATCAGGCCCTTGACGCGGCGCTGCACGGTCCGCAGCCCCAGATCCAGCTGCTTGGCCACACTGGCGTCCGTCAGCCCCGCCAGCAGCAGCGAAAGGATCTCCAGGTCCGTCGGGTCCGGCCCGGCCCCGTCCTCGCGCACCCCGCCGCCGCCCTCGCCCAGCCGCAGCGGCATCGCCTCCCGCCACACCGCCTCGAAGAGGCCCATCAGCGACTCCAGCAGACCGCTGGCATGCACGACCAGGGCGGCGGGCTCCGCGCCCCGCCCGGTCAGCGGGACCATCGCGAGGCTCCCGTCGGCCACCACCAGCTTCGTCGGCACCCGGTCCACCACCCGGCACTGCTCGTCCCGGCTCAGCGCCGCCGACAGCTCCAGGATCCCGAACGGAGTCGACAGGACCTCGCGCTCGACCACCACCCGGTAGCTCACCCCCCGCGAGGTCGCCCGCTCCTCGGACTCGTTCTCCATCCCGGTCACCGCGATCGGCTTGCCCGTCACCAGCGCGCACACCTCCGACACCGCTCCCAGCTGCAGCTGGTGGAAGCGCTGGGCGACGGCGCTCGCCCCCGTCACCACCTCCACCAGGTCGTGCACCGCCGGCTCGCTCGCCTCGGCCCGGTACTCCTCGGCGAGCAGCGCGGACGCCAGCTCCGCCTGCTCCAGCTCGTGCCGCTGCTGGATCAGCAGCGCGCCGAGCGCCACGCCGGGCGGCGCCGCCACCCAGCGGCCCGGCCGGGCCGAGGACTGTGCGGCCAGACCCTGCTGCTCCAGCCGCCGCAGCACACGTTCGGTGTCCGCCTCGGGAAGCGCCAGCCGGTGCGCGAGATCGGCGAGCTCCGCGGCTCCCGCCGCGACGAGCGCGCGGTACGCGGCTTCCTGTCTCTCGTCGAGACCTATGGCCCCCAGCATTCTCCGACCTCCCCGGGTGGTGGTGATCGCGCATCGAGGCGCCCCTGCGGCGGGTCCCGGGTGGCGGGAAGAGGCCACGGCGTAAACCCGCCGCCCACATCATCCCCTGTACCCCCTGCCCCTCTGCCACTGTGGCGCCACCGCAGCACCAACAACCTCCGGGATACGGCCTCTTGGGCTGTTTCGTTCCGGATTGACCTGGGGAGAGCGATGCGCCCGATATCGCGTACGGCACTCGGGGCGGCGACCGCCGCCGTGCTCGCCGTCACCGTGATCGCGCCGTCGGTGGCCGCGCCACCGGACGAGCGGGACCCGAACAGACCCATCACGGGGAGCGCGGCCACCACCGCCGGCGCCCCGAAGCCCGTCACCCTGACGCTCGTCACCGGCGACACGGTGCTGGTGACGACGGACGCGTCGGGTGCGTCCGCCGCCACCGCCCTGCCCCGCGCGGATGGCAGCGTCCCACTTCTGCAGACCCGGCAGTCCGGCCCGGACCTGTACGTCTACCCCGAGTCCGCCGTGCCCGCGCTCGCCGCGGGCACCGTGGACGAGGAGCTGTTCAACGTCACCGGGCTCATCCGCCAGGGATACGACGACAGCCACGCCGACACCGTCCCGCTGATCGCCACCTACACCGGCGACACCGCCCGCCGCGCTCCGCTCACCCCGCGCGGGGCCGAGCGCGGAGCGGCCCTCGACGTCATCGACGGGCTCGCGCTGAAGGCCGACAAGAAGAGGGCCGCCGCGTTCTGGGCCGACCTCACGGCACCCCGCTCCCGGTCGGGGGCCGGACTCAAGAAGCTCTGGCTCGACCGCAAGGTTCAAGCCAGTCTCGACAAGTCGACGAAACAGGTCGGAGCCGACCTCGCCTGGGCCGCCGGCTACGACGGGACCGGTGCCAAGGTCGCCGTGCTGGACACCGGGGCGGATGCCGGGCACCCCGACCTCCAGGGCCGGATCACCGCTTCGGAGAACTTCACCGACTCCACCGGCACCGACGACCGGCAGGGCCACGGCACCCACGTCGCGTCCACGGTCGGCGGCTCCGGCGCGGCGAGCGGAGGGAAGAACAAGGGCGTCGCGCCCGGAGCCGATCTGATGGTCGGCAAGGTTCTCAACGACAGCGGTTCCGGCGCCGCCTCCTGGATCATCGCGGGCATGCAGTGGGCCGTCGACAACAAGGCCGACGTCGTCTCCATGAGCCTCGGCAGCGCGGAGCCCACCGACTGCACCGACCCGATGAGCCTGGCAGCCGAGGAACTCGGCAAGAACAAGGACACCCTCTTCGTGGTCGCCGCCGGAAACCTCGGCCCGTCCCTGAACACCGTCTCCTCGCCCGGCTGCGCACCCGGGGTGCTGACCGTCGGAGCGGTCGACCGTGACGATTCCACCGCGAACTTCTCCAGCCGCGGCCCCACGATCGTCTCGCACACCCTCAAGCCCGAGATCGCCGCGCCCGGCGTCGCCATCTCCGCCGCCGCCGCGGGCGGCCGGGGTTCCCAGGCGTACCGGTCCATGTCCGGTACGTCGATGGCGACCCCGCATGTCGCGGGCGCCGCAGCCGTGGTGAAGCAGCGTCACCCCGACTGGACCGCCCAGCAGATCAAGGCGGCGCTCGTCTCCTCGGCACGGAGCGCCGTCCCCGGCGACGTACGCGAGACCGGCGGCGGACGACTCGACGTCGACCGCGCGATCCGTACGCCCGTACTCGGCGCACCGGCCGTGCGGGGCGGCACCTTCAACTGGCCGCAGGACAGGAGCGACCGCACCACCGTCGCCGTGCCCTACACCAACACGAGCGGCAAGCCGGTCACCCTCTCGCTGAAGGTCGCGGGCGTCACCGGCAACGACGGCTCGACCGTCCGCTCCAAGGTCGCCTCACTCGGCCGGAAGTCCGTCACCGTCCCGGCGGGGGAGACCGTCGAGGTCCCCCTCGCTCTCGCCCCCGACGCCCGGCTGTCCGCCGCCCAGTACGGCGACGTCACCGGCCGCGTCCTCGCCACGGCCCCCGGGGGAGTGACGGTCTCCACCCCGTTCTCCCTGTACGTCGCGCCGGAGACCGTCACCCTGCGCGTCAAGCTCGTCGACCGCGACGGCAAGCCCGCCGACGGCGTCTCCTCGGTCGACCTCATCGGCACCGACACCGCATCCGGCGAACGCCGCTTCAACGAGGGCGCCACCGACCAGACCTACGAGGTCCGCCCCGGCGCGTACTTCGTCTCCAGCTTCATCGCCTCGCCCGACCCCGGCGACGCGACCGGTCAACTCGTGGGATCCATCGGCTATCTGGCACGCCCCCAACTGCGCATAACCAAGGACACCACACTCGTCCTCGACGCCCGCAAGGCGCACCGCCTGAAGGTGAGGACCGAGGACCGGGCCGCCGAGACGCGTGGCGCGACCCTCGCCTTCGGGCGCTCGTGGGACGACACCTGGCTGCACTCCGGGTCCATCGCCGGCACCGGGCTGATCAAGGACTACCTGGTCGACGTCCAGGGCACCGCGCGGGACGGGGAGTTCGAGTTCGCCTCCGTCTGGCGCGCCTATGCCCCGCAGATCCGGAAGTTCTCCCTCGTCGGCGGAGCGGCCCTGCACCCCCGGCCCGCCACCACCGGCTCGGTCAACCTGGACGGCACCGGCCGCGCCGAGGTCGTCGACGCCGGCGCGGGCAGCGCCGCCGAGCTGGAGGCCGCAGGCGTGAAGGGCCGGATCGCCCTGGTGGAAGTGGGCGACGACTCCTCGGCCGTCCTGGACCAGGCACGGGCCGCGCGGGCCGCCGGGGCGACGGCGCTCCTGGTGCACCGTCCCTCGGCCGGCGACTGGAAGCCGTCTGTCGGCTACGGGGCCGCGCCTCTCCCGGTCCTCGGCCTGCGGGCGGACGAGGCCGCCGTGGTGAGGACGGCCCTCGGCAAGGGGAGGACGGAGGTCTCCTGGGCCGCCACGGCCGTCAGCCCGTTCGTGTACAACCTGTCGTTCCCGGAGAAGGGGCAGATCACCTCGGACCGCACCTACAAGGTCCGGGACAAGAAGCTCGGCTCGGTCGTCTCCACCCATGAATCCATGGGCGTGGCCACCGACTTCGTCGACACGCTCCTGGTCTCCCGCCCCTACGGCGCGACCTTCGGCGCGTCCTCGCTCGCCGTCGTCGCCGCCCCCGGAAAACGCACCGAGTTCTACACGGCGGGGGACACGGTCTGGCAGAAGATGCTTTCCTCCAGCTTCCCCTGGGGCGAGCTGATGACGGGCAACGCCCGCACGTACCAGGCGGGTCGGGCCACGGAGGAGGAGTGGTACCGGGGCCTGCTGGTTCCCGGCGCCCCGCGCGACGCGCAGGGGGCGGAGCTGCTCGCCGGCGAACGCCAGGACAACATGATCGGCGTCGCCCCGGCCTTCATGACCGACTCCGAACACGTGGGTCAGCAGGGCTCGTTCGGTGACATCGGCAATACGCGGCTCAAGCGTGAGGGCGAACTCGTCGGCGAGAGCGGCTATCCGTTCGGAGCCTTCGCCGTGCCCGCCGAGGATGCCGCGTACGAACTCACCCTGACGACCATGAAGATCGGCTCGCCCGCCGCGGTCTGGAAGCGGTCCACACGGACGGAGACCACCTGGGCGTTCCGATCCGAGCGGAAGCCGGACGTGGCATCACAAGGCCTCCCACTTCTCTTCCCGCGCTACGACGTGCCGTCGGACGGCATGAAGACGGTGCCCGCGAAGGACAGCCAGAAGATCGGGCTCGGCGCGACCGGGCACGCCGGATACACCCCCGGCGAACTCACCGGCGCCACGGTCTCCTTCAGCTACGACGGCGGCGAGACCTGGCACGCGGCCCCCACCGCACAGCGGAGCGGCAGCTGGACCGCGACCGTCGACCACGCGGACGCGACCGGGAAGTCGGTCACGCTGCGGACGGAACTGACCGACGCGAACGGCAACTCCGTGGTGCAGACCGTCGACGACGCGTACGTCGTGCGCTGAAGGGGCGGCCGTCGAGCGAGCGGATGCGCCGATGAGCCGCTGAATCCGTGATCGGCCGGTCGCGCGAGCGGCTGGAACGCCGACCCGCCGATCACTCCGACCGGTCCGTCGGGCGTCCTTCCCGTGGGGGGTGGGGCCGCCCGGCGGATCTCTGTACGGGTCACATTTTCCCGGTGTCCCGGTTTCGGGCCGCCTCCGCGGTGGACAATAAGGGCATGAGTCAGCAGGGGGAGAAGCCCGCCGCCCACGAGGACGACTGGTGGCACAAGCTGTATGACGAGACCGCGCCGGACGCCGGTCCCAGCGCTGTGGCCGACAGCCTCGACGACCGCTTCGACTCCGTGTCGGACACGGTGAGCAGCCCGGCGGGCGACCACCGGGCCTCCGTGCGCGAGACCGTGCGGGACCCGTACGGGGACGCCTGCGAGGACCCGTACGCGGACCGGTTCGAGGAACCGGACGCGGACCGCTACGAGAACCCGTACGCGGATGCCTACCGGCCGCCGGAGCCGAGTGGGCCCGTGGTGACGCGGCGGGAGTTGTCGCCGGACCCCGCCCCGGTTCCGGAAACGGCTCCGGAAGCGGCTCCGGACCCGCGAACGGCTCCCGACCCGGCAAGGGCGCCGGATCCCGTGCTGGACCCGCGGTCGGCCCGGGACCCGTACGCGAAGCGCGACCGGCCGCCGGAGCAGGCCACTCACGCCGTACCGGAGCCGGAACCGGAGCCGGGCCCGGGGCGGGAGGACTGGCCGCGCGGCGCCGACCCCGAAGGGACTGTCGCTCCGGCGCCGGCCGCCCTGCCCGCGCCGGAGGTACCGTCCGCGCCGGAGGTGCCGTCCGCAGCAGGGGCGCCTGCCGTCCCGCCCGCACCTCCGACGGTGCCGCCCGTGGCGCCGCCTCTTCCGCCCTCCCCGCCGGCCACTCCCCGCACCGCCGTCTTCCCCGCCCCCTGGGAGGCGCCCGCCGGGCAGTCCGGGCCCCGGACGTTCGCCGCGCCCCGCGTGCCGACAGCACCCGGGCCCGGCGCCCCGCACGCACTCCCGCCGGACCTCGCCGCCGCCGACACGGCCGACGGCCGGCCGTCCGTCGGGCACCTCGGGGACCGGCCGCCCACCTACGACGCCGAACCCGCCGCCCTGCCCTCCGCCACCTCGGAGAACCTGGCCGGCCTCGCCCCCGACACCGTCCTGGACGGCGCGCGGTACGGGACGTACACCCTGCGCGCCGCCTCCGTACGCGGCGACTCCGCCCGCTTCCGCGGAGAACCCCGGCGCGACGGGCTGCTCACCGCCCGCTTCGGGGCCGCCGAGAGCGCCCTCGTCCTCGTCGCCGTGGCCGGCGGCAGACGGACCGGCGAGGCGGCGCACCTCGCCGCGGCCGACGCCTGCCGCTGGATCGGCGGAGCCGTCGCCCGCAGCCACCTCCGGCTCTCCGAGGACATAAGAGCGGGCCGCCGGGACGACCTGAAGGCCGGGCTGCACCGGCTCACGGACCGTACGTACGGCAAGCTGCGCGCCCGCGCCGCCGAACTCGGCGTCGAACCGGACGCGTACACCGCGAGCCTCCGCTGCCTCCTGCTGTCCGCCGACCCCGCCTGCCGCACCCGGGTCTTCTTCGGCGTCGGCAGTGGCGGCCTCTTCCGCCTCCGTGACGGACTCTGGCAGGACCTGGAGCCCTTCGTCCCGGCGGCCGACGGCCCGATGCCGGGCGACGAGCAGGAGGAGAGCCCGGACGGGGACCGGCTGACCATGGACCTCCAGATCGCCGCACCGCCGCCCCCGGACGCCGAGAGCCCCGCGCGCCGCCCTGCCGAGCCCTTCCGCTTCCGGGCCACCGTGGCGCGCCCCGGCGACACGCTGCTGCTGTGCAGCAACGGACTGGCCGAGCCGATGCGCGGAGAGGCGGCGCTCCCCGGCGAGCTCGCCGAACGCTGGGGGAGCACCGGGCCGCCCGGGCTGCCCGCCTTCCTCGCCGACACCCAGCTCCGGATCAAGGGGTACGCCGACGACCGCACCTGCGCCGCGGTCTGGGAGGCGTAACCGCGCGCACCGTGGGTTGATGGATTCCGGAGCCGGGCGACACGGTGTTTCGGGCTCCGGAGTCCGGACAACCGAAGTGCACGGAGCACGGGCAAGGAAGGGTGCGCACCCATGGCCAAGCAGAACGTGGCGGAGCAGTTCGTCGACATCCTCGCCAGGGCCGGCGTCAAACGTCTGTACGGCGTCGTCGGCGACAGTCTGAACCCCGTCGTGGACGCCATCCGGCGTAACTCGGCCATCGACTGGATCCACGTCCGCCACGAGGAGACCGCCGCCTTCGCGGCCGGTGCGGAAGCGCAGGTCAGCGGCTCACTCGCGGCCTGCGCCGGCTCCTGCGGCCCGGGCAACCTGCACCTGATCAACGGCCTGTACGACGCCCACCGCTCGATGGCCCCGGTGCTGGCCCTCGCCTCGCACATCCCCTCCAGCGAGATCGGTCTCGGCTACTTCCAGGCCACCCATCCGGAGCTGCTGTTCCAGGAGTGCAGCCACTACAACGAGATGATCTCCAGCCCGGAGCAGATGCCGAGGCTGCTCCAGACGGCGATCCAGCACGCCATCGGGCGCGGCGGCGTCAGCGTCGTCTCGATGCCGGGTGACATCGCCTCCGAGCCCGCCCCCGAGAAGAGCATCGAGCACGCGCTCGTCACCGCGCGGCCGACCGTACGGCCCGGCGACGACGAGATCGACAAGCTCTGCCGCATGGTGGACAAGGCCAAACGGGTGACGCTGTTCTGCGGCAGCGGCACGGCCGGGGCGCACGCCGAGGTCATGGAGTTCGCCGAGAAGATCAAGTCCCCGGTCGGGCACGCGCTGCGCGGCAAGGAGTGGATCCAGTACGACAACCCGTACGACGTCGGGATGAGCGGGCTGCTCGGCTACGGCGCCGCGTACGAGGCGACCCACGAGTGCGACCTCCTCGTCCTGCTGGGCACGGACTTCCCGTACAACGCCTTCCTCCCGGACGACGTGAAGATCGTCCAGGTCGATGTGCGCCCCGAGCACCTCGGCCGCCGCTCCAAGCTCGACCTCGCGGTCTGGGGCGATGTGCGCGAGACCCTGCGCTGCCTGACGCCCCGGGTGAAGCCCAAGTCGGACCGCAAGTTCCTCGACCGGATGCTGAAGAAGCACG
Source organism: Streptomyces sp. MMBL 11-1 (assembly GCF_028622875.1). Lineage (NCBI taxonomy): Bacteria > Bacillati > Actinomycetota > Actinomycetes > Kitasatosporales > Streptomycetaceae > Streptomyces > Streptomyces sp. MMBL 11-1. The sequence continues at coordinate 6,778,349 of NZ_CP117709.1, forward strand.
CGAACGCCCTGGAGGGGGTGGTCAAGGCCTACACCCGCAAGGTCGACAAGCACGTCCCGATCCACCCCGAGTACGTCGCCTCCGTGCTGGACGAGATGGCCGACGAGGACGCCGTGTTCACCGTCGACACGGGCATGAACAACGTGTGGGCCGCCCGCTATCTGACGCCCAACGGAAAGCGGCGGGTGATCGGTTCGTTCAGCCACGGCTCGATGGCCAACGCCCTCCCGCAGGCGATCGGCGCCCAGTTCACCGACCTGAACCGGCAGGTCGTCGCGATGTCGGGCGACGGCGGATTCTCCATGCTGATGGGCGACTTCCTCACCCTGGTCCAGCACGACCTGCCGGTGAAGGTCGTTCTGTTCAACAACTCCTCGCTCGGCATGGTGGAGTTGGAGATGCTGGTGGCGGGCCTGCCGTCGTACGGGACGGCCAACGAGAACACCGACTACGCCGCCATCGCCCGCGCGGCCGGCGCCTACGGCGTACGCGTGGAGAAGCCCAAGCAGTTGCAGGGCGCGCTCAAGGACGCCTTCAAGCACAAGGGTCCCGCGCTCGTCGATGTGGTCACCGACCCGAACGCGCTCTCCATCCCGCCGAAGATCAGCGCCGACATGGTCACCGGCTTCGCACTCTCCGCCAGCAAGATCGTGCTCGACGGCGGAGTGGGCCGGATGCTCCAGATGGCCCGCTCCAACCTCCGCAACGTGCCCCGCCCCTGAGCGGAGCTGCGCCTGCGTGGTGATGGTGTGCGCGGGTGGGATGTTCCGTGCGCCCCTCGCCGCTCCTGACCGTTCACCTATTGATGACCCGGCAAGCGTGACCGTACGCGTACAGGGGCATGCATCCCGTGAGGCTGTTCGATGATCGGCCGGATCAGAGGAGGTCGGTCCACTGTGCGGGCGGGGGAAATGGCGAAGCGTCAGAGAAGGATCGCGGTCGTCGAGGGGTGCGGCCCGCGGGGCCGGAGACCGGGCGAGGCACCACCGCCGGCCCGGATGCGCCGGAGGGTGGGCCACGCCGAACAATCGGCCGTGGGCGAAGTGCGCCGGGAACTGCGGGAGTTCCTCCGGCACCGCTCCGACGAGGAGCAGCGCGAGGCGGCGGAGTTGCTGGTGAGCGAGCTGGTGACCAACGCTCTCATCCACACCCGGCACGGGGCCGTGGTCACCGCCACCGCGTCGCCCGCCCGACTGCGCGTGGAGGTCCAGGACTTCGCGTCGGAGGATCTGCCCGCGCCGTACGTACCGAACGCCGACGACGGTACGCACGGCAGGGGCCTGATCCTGGTCCGGAGCCTGGCCGACGCCTGGGGCGTGGAGGCGCAGACCCTGGGCAAAGTCGTCTGGTTCGAGCTGCGCGGCGGGAGGCGCTGAGGGGCGCTCAGCCGAACTGCTGCTCCAGATCCTTCAGTTTCTGTTCCAGCGAGTCGAGCCGGGGGAGTGTCTGGGTGTCGTCCTCGGCGGTGAGGTCGACGGTCCGCGGGTCACTTCCCCGGCTCGAAGCGTCCAGGCTCTTCGAGTTCGAACCGTCCGCCTGCTTCGGGCCGACGGCTTGCAGGGATGGCCGGGGCCGCAGAGGCAGCTGACCCGGCTCTGCTATGGCGGGCTCCGCGACGGCCGGCGCCGCGCCGCCCGAGGCCGGGGCGAGAGCGGGCACGTCCACCTGTCGCGCGCCCCCTCCGCCGCGTCCCCAGACCCGGTTCTGCCGGTTCAAGGCCTTGATGCGGGCCCGGTCCAGCTTCTCCTGGTCGCGTCGGCGCAGCCGTTCCTGCTCACGCTCCCTGCGGTCCTCCCGCACCTCGTCCACCGCCTCGTCCAGGGTGCGGACGCCCTCCAGGAGCATCAGCGACCAGGCGCAGAAGGTCTCCCTGGGCGCCCGGAGCCAGCGGACGATCCGGATCTGCGGCAACGGACGGGGCACCAGGCCCTGTTCGCGCAGCGCGGCACGGCGGGTCTGCTTCAGCGCGCGGTCGAAGAGGACCGCGGCCGAGAGGGACATCCCCGCGAAGAAGTGCGGCGCTCCCGCGTGGCCCATGCCCCGGGGGGCGTGCACCCAGTTGAACCAGGCGGCGGCCCCGGCGAACGTCCACACCAGCAGCCGGGAGCCGAGCGCGGCGTCACCGTGGCTCGCCTCCCGTACGGCCAGCACGGAACAGAACATCGCGGCCCCGTCCAGTCCGAACGGGACCAGATACTCCCAGCCTCCGGTGAGGTTCAGGTTCTGCCGGCCGAAGCCGACGAGCCCGTGGAAGGAGAGCGCGGCGGCGACCGCCGCGCAGCAGAAGAGCAGGACGTAGCTGGCGGTGGCGTACAGCGCTTCCTTGCGTCTGCGGCGCTCCTCGCTGCGTTCCCAGGAGTCGTCGGCCGCGGCCTTGCCGGCGGCACGCTTGCCGCGTGCGACCACCGTCACCGCCGCCATGACCCCCACGAGCAATACGGCGCCCGGAAGCAGCCAGTCAAGCGATATGTCGGTCAGTCTCATGCGCGGTCCCTTGCGTCACGTAGGGCGTTTCGTGCGCCATCGTGACGGAATTCCCGTCCCGCTCCGGTGGTTTCGGGACAAGAGCACGCCATGGGGGTGGGAGAGGTTATCGATGGGTGGAATCTTCTCGAACGACTGCCCGGTCGGGCCGGGTTGCGTTCGATTCCACGTCATCCGGACGGGCGGTGTGGATCAGGAAGCCGCCGCGAGCTTCCGTACCCGGTCCGCGTCGCAAGTGCGCGGGCAGGTCACACAGGTGTCCTCGGGGCGCAGGGTGTAGAAGAGGCAGCAGCTCGCCCGGTCCCGGGTCGGCAGCGACCGGCCCTCGGGTCCGGTCAGCTCGCGGAAGCCCGCGGTGCCGACGTACGGCTTCGTCGCGCCGGGGAGCAGCAGCTCCAGCTCGGCCATCGCCCGGCGCTCCTCGCCCAGCAGGTGCGCGATGTACCAGAGGCCCTCGACGATCTCGTCGGTCGCCATCCCCCACAGGGCACGCTTCCCGCGCCGCATGCGCGGCCCGAAGCCCTCCAGCACCGGGCCGAGGTGCTCGGTCAGGGACGCCAGGACCTCGGCCCGCAGCGCCGCCTCGTCCGGGACGACCCGGGCCCCGGGCAGCGTGGCGGCCGGGTCGTCCGGCAGGCAGGCGAACTCCCGGACCCGTACGGTCAGATGCCCCAGGGACCGCTGGAAGGCGACGTCCTCGACCGGGATCCGCACCACCCGGCGCTGCAGGAACCACGGCACGGTCACCAGCAGACAGGCGGGCCAGGCGTACCGGTGCAGGCCGAAGCTCGCCACCACGTCGGGGCGGGCCCGCTGTCCGTAGTCGCGCAGCACCTGGGCGTCGTCCCAGGCGAGGAAGGCGTCCACGGCGTCTCCACCGGCCGCCAGCTCCGCCGCGCCGACCCAGCCCGCTCCGGACGGGGCGACGGCGTCGCCGGCGAGCACGTCGGCCCGCAGACCGGGAAACACCTCGGTCAGCCGGGCGTACGCGGCGGTCACGGGAGACGTCGCGGTACCGGTGAACGGCGGGGAGAGGGGCATGCGGGGAACCACCGAAAGGGGATCGTTTGCAGGTAAGCCTTACCTTACCCGACGCCGTCGATGTTTGAACCGCGCCCTCCTCCCTCTATCGTGCACAGGAGGCCCCGCGCACGCGAGTCGGCCCGCGGCAGGCGGAGGAGGTCCGGGTGGAGCAGGGCAACGCGCATGAGGGCGCACGTCCGGCGTACGCCCTGGGAGCGTTCCCGCGCACTCCCGCGGACGGCCGGATGGCGGAGTGCCGGGTGCCGGAACAGGCCCGGGGCGAGCGGGCCGGAGCCGAGTGGGCCGGAGCCGAGTGGGCCGGAGCCGGGCAGGCCGGGGGGCGACCGGCGGAGGGCGAGCAGGCCGCCCGGGGCGAGCACACCCACGGGGAGCCTCTCGCACCGCGTGCCGTCCAGCGCCACTCCGTCCGCGGCCAGATCCTGGACGCCCTGCGCGCCGCCCTCGTCGACGGCGAGCTGGTGCCCGGCCAGGTGTACTCCGCCCCCGCGCTCGGCTCCCGCTTCGGCGTCTCCGCGACGCCGGTGCGCGAGGCCATGCAGCGGCTGGCCGTCGAGGGAGCCGTCGAGGTCGTGCCGAACCGCGGGTTCCGGGTCAGCGAACGCGGCCCCCGCGAGCTGGCCGAGCTGGCCGAGGTACGGGCCCTGATCGAGGTCCCGGTGATGCTCAGCCTGGCCCGGACGGTCCCGGCGCACCGCTGGAGCGGCCTGCGCCCGCTGGCGGAGGCCACGGTCACGGCGGCGGCCGTGGGCGACCGGGCCGCCTACGCCGAGTCGGACCGGGCCTTCCACCGCGCGGTCCTCGCGCTGTCGGGCAACAAGCAGCTCGTGTCCGTCGCCGACGAACTGCACCAGCGCTCCCAGTGGCCGCTGGTGTCGGGCCCCGCCACCCGGCGGGCCGACCTGTTGGCCGACGCCTCCGAGCACACCGCCCTGCTCGACGCCCTCGTGGCCCAGGACCTCACCGTGGTCCAGGCCCTGGTCCGCGAGCACTTCGCCGGCGCCGACGGCTGACCGGGGCGGCGCCCGTGCCCCCGAGGGGCGCCCGGCGCCTCCGCCTCAGCTCGCCTCGGCGGTGCGCGGGGCCGGGGGACCGAGGTAGGGGGCCAGCCAGGTGGGTACGCCGCCCAGCAGCCGGAACAGCCGGCCGGCCTCGGCGCGCAGCCGGGCCGCCTGCGGCTCCTCCTCCGCCTCCGCGAGGGAGATCAGCGCCGGGGCCGTACCGACCAGGAACCCCAGCTCCTCCCGGATCCGCAGCGACTCCGCGAAGCCGTGCCGGGCCTCGGCCAGCTCCCCCTCGCGCAGGGCGAGCGCCGCCAGATGCCGCCAGGTGGACGAAAGCAGCAGGTCGTCGCCCCGGGTCGACGCACCGGCGTGCGCCCGGCGGAACGCGGCGCGCGCCGACTGCGGCGACTCCGCGATGTTCTGGGCGATCAGCCCGCGCCGGAAGTCCAGCAGCGGCCGGGCCGGGGACCCGGGAGCCAGCAGCGCCGCCGACCTGCTCAGTGCCACACTCGCCTCGTCGGCCCGGTCCCGTACGGCCAGGAGGGTCGAGGCGTAGGCCAGATGGCCCCGCTCGGAAGCGGCCGATCCGCGTTCGTCGTCGCTGCGGGCGATGGCCTCCGCCGTGCGCAGGGCGTCCTCCGCGTCGGTCCAGCCCTCCCCGGTGTAGAGACACCGCTCGGTCAGCAGCGCGGTGCGCTGGAGAGCGGCGGCCGGATCGGTGCTCGCGTGGGGCTCCAGCAGTGCGGCCGCGTCCGTCCAGCAGGCGCGTGACCGCAACCGCCATACCGCGGTCTGGAGCGGCGGATCGTCATCTGCTGTCGTTCCGGAACCAGACATGGCGGTATGCGCCACATTGCCCTCCCCGAGCGCGCCATTGTGCTGTTGGGTACGGCGCATCTCAGCACGGATTGGCACGCCGGGCCAAGGGGTCCGGACAATGTCAGGTGAAAGATTTCACAATCGGCCGGAGTCCGACGGTGCCCCGCCGGGCCCCGTGCGCGGCCGGAAGATCAGCTCATGCGCAGGGCGAGGAAGAAGTCGAGCTTGTCCTCCAGGCGCGAAAGGTCACGCCCCGTCAACTGCTCGATTCGTCCGACGCGGTAGCGCAACGTGTTGACGTGCAGGTGCAGCCGGGCCGCGCAGCGGGTCCAGGACCCGTCGCAGTCCAGGAAGGCCTCCAGCGTCTCGATCAGCTCCGCCCGGTGGCGCCGGTCGTAGTCGCGCAGCGGATCGAGCAGCCGGGCGGTGAAGGCGCGCCGGACGTCGTCGGGGACGAACGGCAGCAGCAGCACGTGCGAGGCCAGCTCGTGGTGACCGGCCGCGCAGACCCGCCCCGGGCGGGCCGCGGCCACCCGGCGGGCGTGCCGGGCCTCCTCCAGCGCGCCGCGCAGTCCTTCGGCGGAATGCACGGCCGCGCTGACACCCAGTGTCAGCCGGCCGTCCTCGGCGAGCCCCGCCGAGAGCGGTTCGCGTACGGAGGCCAGCAGCGCGTCGGCGTGCAGCCCGGGATCCGCGTCGAGGGCGTCGGCGGGGGCGGCATCGTCAGCAGCGCCCTCCCCGGCGTCCGCGGCGTCCGCGGCCACGGTGGTGGGCGTGGGCAGCGGCACCAGGGCGATGGCCTCCTCACCCGTGTGGGCGACGGCGATCCGGTCGGCCGAGTCGGGGCCGCTGACCGCCGGGTCGACGAGGATCTCCTCCAGCAGCGCCTGGGCCACCGGACCGCTCGCGATGTCGCCCGCGGCGCTCCAGTCGACCCGGGCCACCACGACCTGCCACTGCGGGGACATGCCGAGGCCGGGGAGCAGGACGGGTGCGGCGACCCGCAGCCTGGCCGCGATCTCGGCCGGGGCCGCGCCCGCCTGGACCAGCTCCAGCACCTCCTGGGCGAGCCTGCGGCGTACCGTACGGGCCGCGTCGCGGCGGTCGCGTTCGACCGCGATCAGCTGGGTGACGCCCTGGAGCAGATCGAGCCGGGCGGCGGCCCAGTCCGAGGCGTCGGCCTCGACCGCCAGCAGCCAGTCGGAGAGCACCGACTCCCGTACGTCGCGGGCGGCCGGCACCGCGCCGCGGCCGGTGTTCCGGATCGGGAAGAGTGAATACGTCGTACCGGCGACTGCCGCCCGGTGCGGGCCCCGGCGGCCGGTACGGGTCGCGGCCAGGTGGTGCCCGGCCAGCGCCGCGCCCAGCGGCCCGGGCAGCGGGGCGCCCGCCCCGGCGATCTGGCGGCCCGTGGGGGAGAGGACCCAGGCTCGCAGGTCCAGGTCGGAGGTGAGGAGATCCAGGACCACCTCGGGGCCGCCGCCCGCCGGGCCCGAGGTCATCAGCCGGCGGTGCCGGTCCACCACGGCCGCCAGGTCGCCCGCCCGCTCGCCGGAGACCTGACGGACGACGTACTCGGTGATCGTCGCGAAAGCAACGGTCTCATGCACGGCGAAGAGGGGGAGGCGGTGCTGCGCGCACGCCTCGACCAGATCGGCGGGGATGTCACCGAGCTCCGCCTCGCCGGCTGCGAGACCGGCCACCCCGGCGCCCGCCAGAATCCGGACGAACGGCTCGGAGTCCGCCGCGCCCCGGCGCCAGGCGAGGCCCGTGAGCACCAGCTCCCCGCCGGAGAGATAGCGGCTGGGATCGCGCAGGTCGGTCGTCATGACGCCCCGGACCGCGCGGTCCAGCTCGTCCTCGCCGCCGAGCAGCCGCAGGCCCAGCGCGTCGGTCTCCAGCAGTGCGCGCAGCCGCATCTCGTCGCCGCCGATCTTTCCGTAGAGGGAGCAGGTGAAGTTCGTGAAGGAGCAGGTGAGGGTGGAAGTGGATGAAGGAGGCCGTGGGGTGGGGGAGCCGTGGGGGATACGGGTATCTGTGAATTGCGGAGAGGTTACTGGTTCCCGCCATTCGTTCGAATCTACAAGACGAGGACGGACACCAGCCAACTCCTTCAGTGTTTCGGTGACTGCACCGGTAGGAGCGGGGCTTGTGTACTGGGCCACACACCACGTGAACACCATATGAACGAGCCAGTCGAGGGCAGGCCGTCCCCCAGCCCCAGCGAACGACCCGATTGAGAAGAAGAGAGCCACTCATGGACTTCCTTCGCCCCGCCAGCTGGGAGGAGGCGCTCGCCGCCAAGGCCGAGCACCCCACAGCTGTGCCCATCGCGGGCGGCACCGATGTGATGGTCGAGATCAACTTCGACCACCGGCGGCCCGAGTACCTCCTGGACCTGAACCGCATCGGTGAGCTGTCCGAGTGGGAGGTGGGCCAGGAGAGCGTGCGGCTCGGCGCCTCCGTGCCGTACAGCGCCATCATGGAGCACCTGCGCACCGAGCTGCCCGGTCTGGCGCTCGCCTCGCACACCGTCGCCTCCCCACAGATCCGCAACCGCGGCGGCGTCGGCGGCAACCTCGGCACCGCCTCACCGGCCGGTGATGCCCACCCGGCCCTGCTCGCGGCAGGCTGCGAGGTCGAGGCCGAATCCGTACGCGGAACGCGGCTGATTCCCATCGACGCCTTCTACACAGGGGTCAAGCGCAACGCCCTGGAGCCGGACGAGCTGATCCGCGCCGTGCACATCAGGAAGGCCGACGGACCCCAGCAGTACTCCAAGGTCGGCACCCGCAACGCCATGGTCATCGCCGTCTGCGCCTTCGGTATCGCGCTGCACCCCGAGACCCGCACCGTGCGCACCGGCATCGGCTCCGCCGCACCGACGCCCGTCCGGGCCAAGGAGGCCGAGGAGTTCCTGAACGCCGCGCTCGAAGAGGGCGGGTTCTGGGAGAACGGAAAGATCATCACCCCCGCCGTCGCCAAGCAGTTCGCCGCCCTCGCGTCCGGCGCCTGCAACCCGATCGACGACGTGCGCGGCACGGCGAAGTACCGCAGGCACGCGGTCGGCATCATGGCCCGCCGCACGCTCGGCTGGACCTGGGAGCAGTACCGCGGCGCGGGCCGCACGCTGGAAGGAGCTGCGTAACCATGCGAGTCAATTTCACGGTCAACGGCCGTCCGCAGGAGGCCGACGACGTGTGGGAGGGCGAGTCCCTCCTGTACGTCCTGCGCGAGCGCATGGGCCTGCCCGGCTCCAAGAACGCCTGCGAGCAGGGCGAGTGCGGATCCTGCACCGTCCGGCTGGACGGCGTCCCGGTCTGCGCGTGCCTCGTCGCCGCCGGCCAGGTCCAGGACCGCGAGGTCGTCACCGTCGAGGGCCTGGCCGACTACGCCAAGCACCGCGAGGACGCCCATCCCGGCGGCGGCTGCGCCACCGGCGCCTGCGGCACCACCCTGGACGCCGCCCAGCGCTGGCAGTCCAGGCCCACCGACGGCCAGACCGGCGAGGCCGTCGAACTCTCCCCGATCCAGCAGGCGTTCATCGACGCCGGAGCCGTCCAGTGCGGCTTCTGCACCCCCGGCCTGCTGGTGGCCGCCGACGAGCTGCTGGAGCACACCCCCTCGCCGTCCGACCAGGACATCCGTGAGGCGCTCTCCGGCAACCTCTGCCGCTGCACGGGTTACGAGAAGATCCTCGACGCGGTCCGCCTCGCGGCCGCCCGTCAGGAAGAGGCGGTCCAGTCATGACGACGCCCCCGAAGGACCGGACCGTACCGGCCGGCACGCCCACCAAGATCACCCAGGGTGCGCCCACCAAGGGCGGCATCGGTGAGTCCACGCTCCGCCCGGACGGCACCCTCAAGGTCACCGGCGAGTTCGCGTACTCCTCCGACATGTGGCACGAGGACATGCTGTGGGGCCAGACGCTGCGCTCCACCGTCGCGCACGCCGAGATCGTCTCCATCGACACCTCCGAGGCGCTCGCGACGTCCGGCGTCTACGCCGTGATGACCTACGACGACCTGCCCGCCGAGATGAAGAACTACGGCCTGGAGATCCAGGACACCCCGGTTCTCGCCCACGGCAAGGTCCGCCACCACGGTGAGCCGGTCGCCATCGTGGCCGCCGACCACCCGGAGACCGCGCGCCGCGCCGCCGCCAAGATCAGGATCGAGTACCGCGAGCTGCCGATCGTCACCGACGAGGCCTCGGCGACCGCCCCCGACGCGGTGCTCGTGCACGAGGGCCGCGACGACCACCACATCGGTCACGTCCCGCACCCCAACATCGTGCACCGCCAGCCGATCATCCGCGGCGACGCCGACGAGGCCGCGAAGCGGGCCGACGTCATCGTCACCGGCGACTACACCTTCGGCATGCAGGACCAGGCCTTCCTCGGCCCCGAGTCCGGCCTCGCGGTGCCCTCCGAGGACGGCGGCGTCGAGCTGTACGTCGCCACCCAGTGGCTGCACTCGGACCTCGGCCAGATCGCCCCCGTCCTCGGCCTGCCCGAGGAGAAGGTCCGTATGACGCTCTCCGGCGTCGGCGGGGCCTTCGGCGGCCGCGAGGACATCTCGATGCAGATCCACGCCTGCCTCCTGGCGCTCCGCACCGGCAAGCCGGTCAAGATCGTCTACAACCGCTTCGAGTCCTTCTTCGGACACGTCCACCGGCACCCGGCGAAGCTCCACTACGAGCACGGCGCCACCAAGGACGGCAAGCTCACGCACATGAAGTGCCGCATCGTCCTGGACGGCGGGGCCTACGCCTCCGCCTCCCCGGCGGTCGTCGGCAACGCCTCCTCGCTCTCGGTCGGCCCCTACGTCATCGAGGACGTCGACATCGAGGCGATCGCGCTCTACACCAACAACCCGCCGTGCGGCGCGATGCGCGGCTTCGGCGCGGTCCAGGCGTGCTTCGCCTACGAGGCGCAGATGGACAAGCTCGCCGCGAAGCTGGGCATGGACCCGGTGGAGTTCCGGCAGCTCAACGCCATGGAGCAGGGCACCCTGCTGCCCACCGGGCAGCCCTGCGACTCGCCGGCCCCGGTCGCCGAGCTGCTGCGCCGGGTCAAGTCCCGGCCGCTGCCGCCCGAGCAGCAGTGGCTGGCGGCGGGCAGCGAGGGCACCTCCGTCGACGTCCGCGCGCTGCCCGGCGGGCTCTCCAACACCACTCACGGCGAAGGCGTCGTGCGGGGTGTCGGCTACGCGGTCGGCCTGAAGAACGTCGGCTTCTCCGAAGGCTTCGACGACTACTCCACCGCCCGGGTCCGGATGGAGGTCATCAACGGAGAACCGGTCGCGACCGTGCACACCGCGATGGCCGAGGTCGGCCAGGGCGGGGTCACCGTCCACGCCCAGATCGCCCGTACCGAACTCGGCGTCAACCAGGTCACCATCCACCCCGCCGACACCCGGGTCGGCTCCGCCGGATCCACCTCCGCCTCCCGCCAGACGTACGTCACCGGCGGCGCGGTCAAGAACTCCTGCGAAGCCGTACGGGAGAAGGTCCTGGAGCTGGGCCGCACCAAGTTCGGGACGTACCACCCGGCCTGGGCCACCGCTGAACTCCTCCTGGAGGGCGGCAAGGTCGTCACCGACGGGGGCGAGGTGCTGGCCGACCTCGCCGACGTCCTGGAGGACGAGGCGATCGACATCGAGCTGGAGTGGCGCCACCGGCCCACCGAGGCGTTCGACCTGCGCACCGGACAGGGCAACGGCCACGTCCAGTACTCCTTCGCCGCGCACCGCGCGGTCGTCGAGGTCGACACCGAGCTGGGCCTGGTCAAGGTCATCGAACTGGCCTGCGCCCAGGACGTCGGCAAGGCGCTCAACCCGCTCTCCGTCCTCGGCCAGATCCAGGGCGGCACCCTCCAGGGCATGGGCGTCGCGGTGATGGAGGAGATCATCGTCGACCCGCAGACCGCGCAGGTGCGCAACCCCTCCTTCACGGACTACCTGCTCCCCACGATCCTCGACACGCCGACGATCCCGGTCGACGTGCTCGAACTCGCCGACGAGCACGCCCCGTACGGGCTGCGCGGCATCGGCGAGGCACCCACCCTGTCGTCGACCCCGGCCGTCCTCGCGGCGATCCGGAACGCGACGGGTCTGGAGCTCAACAGGACACCGGTGCGGCCCGAACACCTCACCAGCACCTGAGAGACCGGCCGGGCGACTTCCCACCGGAGCTCGCCCGGCACAGTCTCCGAGCGGTCCCCCCGAACCCTCCGGGCGGCGCGCAGCGCCGAGAACGTCACACTTTTCCGCTCCCCGCGCCGCCCGGAGACACCAAGTACCGCACCGCTCGCGGTTCTTCACCGCCGTGCCGAGAGCACGGCACCGCCTCACGGATCATCCGTGCCGCCGGCACATCCGTTCTGCTTCCCCGTCCGTCCCGGCCGTCCCCGGGTCGTGCAGCCGACGCAGTCATCCCAAATCCCGCATTCAGGAATCTCCAAGCGGGTGCCCCTGTGAACCTTGGGAGTCAGGCATCATGACCCAGCAGTCAGTGGAACCGAGAACCAGCCCGGAAAGCGCGGGCCCCGGCTCGCGCGTCCCCGCCGGAAGATCATGGCTCGACCGGTACTTCCACATATCCGAACGAGGATCCACCGTCGCGCGCGAGCTGCGCGGAGGCGTCACGACCTTCATGGCCATGGCGTACATCCTCCTGCTCAACCCGCTGATCCTGGGCGGGGAGGACGTCAACGGCAACCTCCTCAGCCAGCCCGGCCTGATCACCGCGACCGCCTTCGCGGCGGCCGCCACGACCCTGCTCATGGGCTTCGTCGGGAAGGTGCCCCTGGCGCTCGCCGCCGGGCTCAGCGTCTCCGGCGTGCTCGCCTCGCAGGTCGCGCCCAACATGACCTGGCCGCAGGCCATGGGCATGTGTGTGATCTACGGTGTGGTGATCTGCCTCCTGGTGGTCACCGGCCTCCGCGAGATGATCATGAACGCGATCCCGCTCGCGCTCAAGCACGGCATCACCATGGGCATCGGGCTCTTCATCGCCCTCATCGGCCTCTACAAGGCCGGATTCGTCCACCAGGGCCAGGCGACCCCCGTCTCCCTCGGCCCGGCCGGTGAACTCGCCGGCTGGCCCGTGCTGATCTTCTGCGTGACCCTGCTGCTCATCTTCATGCTCCAGGCGCGCGACATCCCCGGCGCGATCCTCATCGGCATCGCCGTCGGCACCGTGGTCGCGATCGTCATCAACGCGATCGTCGACATCGACCCCAAGAAGTGGAGCAGCGGCCCGCCGGAACTGGAGGGCGGCGCGGTCTCCGCCCCCGACTTCTCGCTCTTCGGGAACGTCGAGTTCGGCGGCTGGGGAGACGTCGGGGTGATGACGGTCGGCATGATCGTCTTCACCCTCGTGCTGGCCGGCTTCTTCGACGCGATGGCCACCATCATCGGCGTCGGCACCGAGGCCAAGCTCGCCGATGACAAGGGCCGCATGCCGGGCCTGTCCAAGGCGCTGTTCATCGACGGCGCCGGCGGCGTCATCGGCGGTGTCGCCTCGGGCTCCGGCCAGACCGTCTTCGTGGAATCGGCGACCGGCGTCGGGGAAGGGGCCCGGACCGGGCTCGCCTCCGCCGTCACCGGACTCTTCTTCGCCGCCTGTCTCTTCTTCACCCCGCTCACCGCGATCGTGCCGACCGAGGTGGCCTCGGCCGCCCTCGTCGTCATCGGCGCGATGATGATGCAGAACGCCCGGCACGTGGACTGGAGCGACCGCTCGGTCGCCATCCCGGTCTTCCTGACCGTGGTCCTGATGCCCTTCACGTACACCATCACCACCGGTGTCGCCGCGGGGGTCATCGCGTACAGCGCCATCAAGCTCGCCCAGGGCCGGGCCCGTGAGGTCGGGGCCTTCATGTGGGGGCTGACGGTGATCTTCATCGTCTTCTTCGCCCTCAACCCGATCGAGAGCTGGCTCGGCGTCCACTGACGCCCGGGGTCCGGTCCTGAGATCATGACCGGACCCGCCCCGCGCCCCTTCACACCTGAGGAGATACGCCATGCTGGACATCGCCGAAGAGCTGCACCGGTGGGTCTCGCAGGGACGCGAGTTCGCCGTCGCCACCGTCGTGGCGGTCGGCGGCAGCGCGCCCCGGCAGCCAGGGGCCGCCCTCGCGGTCGACCGCGAGGGCGCGGCCATCGGCTCGGTGTCCGGCGGATGCGTGGAGGGGGCCGTCTACGAACTGTGCCAACAGGCCCTTCAGGACGGGAAATCCGTCCGCGAGCGCTTCGGCTACAGCGACGAGGACGCCTTCGCGGTCGGTCTGACCTGCGGGGGTGTCATCGACATCCTGGTGACACCGGTACGGACGGACGACCCCGCCCGCCCGGTGTTCGCCGCCGCGCTCGCGGCCGCCGCCGAGGGGACGGCGGCCGCGCTGGCCCGCGTCACGGACGGACCCGACGAGTTGCTCGGACTCCCGCTCCTGGTCCGCGCCGACGGCAGCCACGAGGGCGGGCTCGGCGGCCACCCGGCGCTCGACCGGACCGCCGCCGCCGAGACCCGCGCCCTGCTGGACGCGGGCCGCACCGGGCCCCTCGCCATCGGCGCGGAGGGCTCCCGCTGCGGCCGCCCCATCGAGCTCCTGGTCGAGTCCAGCGTCCCGCCGCCGCGCATGATCGTGTTCGGCGCCATCGACTTCGCCGCCGCGCTCGTCCGCGCCGGGAAGTTCCTCGGCTACCGGGTCACCGTCTGCGACGCCCGACCGGTCTTCGCCACCGCCGCACGCTTCCCCGAAGCCGACGAGATCGTCGTCGACTGGCCCCACCGCTACCTCGCCGGGACCGCGACCGACGCGCGCACCGTGCTCTGCGTCCTCACCCACGACGCCAAGTTCGACATTCCGCTGCTGGAGGCCGCCCTGCGCCTCCCGGTCGCCTACGTCGGCGCGATGGGCTCCCGCCGCACCCACCTGGAGCGCGACGACCGGCTGCGCGAGATCGGCCTCACCGACCGTGAACGGGCCCGGCTGCACTCACCCATCGGCCTCGACCTCGGAGCCCGTACGCCGGAGGAGACGGCCCTGTCCATCGCCGCCGAGATCGTCGCGGTCCGGCGCGGCGGCAGCGGCGTACCGCTCACCGGTGCCCATACCCCCATCCATCACGACAGCAGCGGACAGCCGCTCGCCTCGGTGGCCTGAAACGTCCGTCAACAGCCCATCCGTCTCGGGCGGGTTGCCGCCACGGCGGTTTCCCGCCCGCCCGGAACGCAGCGGTCGCCCCGGATTTGCCGGTAGATCAGCTGCATGACTTCTTCCCCCTCCTCCGTTCCCGGCCGGGCGAGATCCGCCCGCCCCGGACGCAGAGCCCTGCTCCTGGCGACCTCGGCGGCCCTGCTGGGCGGCACGCTGGTCCCCCTCGCGGGCACCGCCGGCGCCGCCCCCGCACCGCGAGCCGAGGCCGCGAGCTCCGACATCCGTACCGAGAGCCACACCATCACCCTGATCACCGGTGACGTCGTGCGCTATGCGGACGGCCCCGGCGGCCAGGACACCGTCACCGTGGACCGCCCGGACGGCGCGAGCGGCGGCGTCCGCATCCAGCAGGCGGGCGAGGACGTGTACGTCCTGCCCGACGAGGCCACCACGCTGATCGCGTCCGGCGCCCTGGACCGTCGCCTGTTCAACGTCTCGGCGCTGGTGCGGATGGGGTACGACGACGAGGGCACCGGCTCCGTCCCGCTCATCGCCACCTACCCGCCCGCACGCGCCAAGGCCCTGCCCGCCGCGCCGCGCGGCGCGAAGAAGGTCCGCACTCTCGAATCCGTCCACGGCGCCGCCCTCACGGCCGACAAGGACGACGCGCGGACGTTCTGGAGTGCCATCACCCGTCAGGACAAGGCCCGTTCATTCGACGGCGGGATCGCGAAGCTCTGGCTGGACGGCCGCTCCGAGGCGCTGCTGACCGATTCCGTGCCGCAGGTGGGCGCCCCGCAGGCGTGGGCCGCCGGCTTCGACGGCAAGGGCGCCAAGGTCGCCGTCCTCGACACCGGCATCGACGCCGACCACCCGGACGTCAAGGACCGCGTCGTCGGCGCCCGCAGCTTCGTCCCGGGCGAGGAGGTCGACGACAAGAACGGTCACGGCACACACGTCGCCTCCACCATCGCCGGGTCCGGCGCCGCCTCCGGGGGCGCCAACAAGGGCGTCGCCCCGGCAGCCGACCTGCTCGTCGGCAAGGTCCTCAGCGACGAGGGCTCCGGCGCGGACTCCGGGATCATCGAGGCCATGGAGTGGGCCAAGGCCGAAGGGGCCGACATCGTCTCCATGAGTCTCGGCTCCCCGGTGCCCGACGACGGCACGGACCCGATGTCCCAGGCGGTGAACTCCCTCTCGGCGGACGGCGGTCCGCTGTTCGTCATCGCGGCGGGCAACGCGTACGGGGCGGGCACCATCGGCTCGCCCGGCTCGGCGGAGCAGGCGCTCACCATCGCCGCCGTCGACAAGCGGGACGGCCGTGCCGACTTCTCCTCCATGGGCCCGCTGGTCCGCTCGCACGGCCTGAAGCCCGACCTGTCGGCCCCCGGCGTCGGCATCAACGCCGCGGCCTCGCAGTCGATCCCCGGTATCGACGGCATGTACCAGTCGCTGTCCGGCACGTCGATGGCCACGCCCCACGTCGCCGGCGCGGCGGCGATCCTGAAGCAGCGTCACCCCGACTGGTCCGGTCAGCGCGTCAAGGACGCGCTGATGACCTCGTCCAGGAAGCTCGACGCGTACACCCCGTACGAGCAGGGCACCGGCCGGCTCGACGTGAAGGCGGCCATCGACACGACGATCGAGGCCACCGGCTCGGTCGAGGTCGCCTCCTACGCCTGGCCGCACAGCCCGTCCGACGAGGTCGCCGAGCGCACCGTCACCTACCGCAACACGGGTGCCGAGGACGTCACGCTGAACCTGGCCACCGACACGGACGAGGCGGCGTACACGCTCTCCACCGACAAGCTGACCGTCCCGGCCGGAGGCACCGCGGAGGCGGTCCTCTCCCTCGACCCGGCGAAGGTCGCCAACGACACCACCTTCTCCGGCCAGGTCGTCGCCACCGACGCGGCGGGCACGACGGTCGCGCACACCGGCTTCGCGCTCACCAAGGAGAAGGAGCTGCACGACCTGACGGTGAAGCTCCGCGACCGGGCGGGCAAGCCGATGGACGGCGCCGTCGTCATCGCCGAGCTGGGCGACCCGCAGCTCGGCCTCGTCCAGGTCAGCGGTGGTGAGACCACCCTGCGCCTGCCGCCCGGCAACTACACCGCCTGGTCCTCCGTGGACGTCGACGGAGACCGCCCCGACTCCAAGGCCGTCGCCTTCCTCTCGGCGCCCGAGACGATCCTGAACAAGCCCACCACGGTCACCCTCGACGCCTCCGAGGCCAACAAGGTCAGCGTTCGGACCCCGAAGGAGACCGAGACCCGCCAGCTCCGCTACGACATGGCACGTACCGCCCCGGACGGCACCGTCCAGCGCGACGCGTACCAGATCCCGCTGACCTACGACCAGCTGTGGGCGAGCCCCACCAAGAAGGTCACCCAGGGCAGCTTCAGCTTCCTGACCCGCTGGCGTCAGGGCGAGGAGCTGATCGACGTGGAAGCCGACGGCCGTGACGTGCCGGTCTTCGTGCAGGGCGGCTCGCCGGTCGCCGAGGACAGCAGGCAGAAGCTCAGGGCGGTGTACGCGGGCAAGGGCACACCGGCGGACTACCGGGGTGCGGACGCGCGAGGCAAGGCGGTCGTCATCACCCGCAGCCCCGACGTCGCTCCCGCCGAACGCCTCGCCGCCGCGCTGGCGGCCGGGGCCGAGGCCCTGTTCGTCGTCAACGACGAGCGCGGCGTGGCGATGGAGAGCTACACCCCGTACGGCGAGGAGACCACCATCCCCGTCGCCTCCGTCCAGGCATCCGCGGGCGAGAGCCTGATCAGGGCGGCACAGCGCGGCAAGAAGGTCCAGATCGACCAGAAGAAGTTCGCGGACTACCTGTACGACCTGGTGGACCGCCACGACGACACGATCCCGGACCGCTCGCTGGCCTTCACCCCCTCGACCCGTCAGCTCGCGAAGGTGGAGAACACCTTCTACGGCCACAAGAAGACGCTCGGCGGCGGCTACCGCTACGACATCCCGGACTACGGGCCCGGCCTCGGCTTCGAGGAGTACGAGCAGTTCCCGGACGTCCGCACCGAATGGGTCAACCCGCTGCCGGGCGACTCCTTCTGGTACGAGAACCACTCCGTCCTCAACGCCGAGCAGTCGGACCGGGCGCACGAGATGCGCAGCGCCGAGCTGGACTACCGGGCGGGCGAGGACTACCGCGCCGAGTGGTTCGCCCCGGTGACGCGCCCCCGTCTCGGCACTGCCTACTGGGGTCCGTTCCGCACGGTGTACAACGACATCCAGTTCAACATCACCCCGTGGACGGACGCGGGCGCGGGCCACTCCGGCTCGATGCCCGAGGACGAGTACGACACCACCTCGTACGCCTTCTACCAGGGCGACAAGGAGCTGAAGAAGGGCGCGGGCAGGGCCGGATACGTCTGGGACCTCCCCGCCGAGAGGCTCCCGTACCGCCTGGTCATCGACTCGGAGCGGGACGCGGAGACCTGGAAGACGTCGACCCGCACCCACTCCGAGTGGGGCTTCGTCTCCGGCGCGCTGGAGACGGGCGGCGCGGACCAGGCCGACATCCCGATGCTTCAGCTGGACTACGCCGTCGACACCGACCTGGCGGGCGACGTCCGGGCGGGCCGCACGACGGAGATCGGCCTCTCCTCCGGCACCCAGGAATGGCTGCCGGGCGCGGTGAAGGCGAACACGGCCTCGCTGTCGGTGAGTTACGACGACGGCAAGCACTGGTCGAAGGTGGAGCTCCGTCAGCGGAAGACCGGTGAGTGGACCGCGAAGTTCCGCACCCCGTCGAAGGGCGCGACGTCGGTCTCGCTCAAGGCGCACGCGGAGGGCCCCGGCGGGCTCGTCGTCGACCAGGAGATCATCCGGGCCTTCGGCCTGAAGTGACCTGCTGACGTGGTCCCGCACCGCCTCGGGGGTGCGGGACCACGTGCGTGGGTGAGTAGCGATGTCCGCCGGTCACGTCGCTCACCGGCCGGGCCGGTGAGGTTGGATAGGACCATGAGCGTTCACGACGTGGCCCGTAGGCTGCCGGGCATATCCGCCCTCACCGACCTCTGCCGTTCCCTGGCGATGCTCGACGCGATCCTGTGCCCCGAGTGGGACCACCGCTGGCACTGTTACGACGCGCAGTGGTCGCCGACGGAGTCGATGGCCTCGATGCGGGACGGTTCGGGCGGTGAGTACAGCGTGGTCTTCTCCGCCGACGGGGCGTACGCGCGCGGCTTCGACCACGAGTCGCCGATGAGCCCCTACGTGGAGGACGGACCCTGGCCCGGAGTGCTCGACGAGGTGCCCGCCGTGTTCCACCGTTACGTCGACGAGCCCTCGTTCACCGACGAGTTCGGTATGCCCGTCGTCACCGCCTGCCTCTGGCGCGCGAGCGACGACGACCGCTGGCGGGCGGGATCCATCGACTTCCCGGAGGAAGGCGAGGACTCCGACGGGGCCGACTGGCTCTTCCAGCTCCTGGTCACGGGTACCCCCGAGTCCTACCAGGAGTGGGCCGAGGACCATTTCGAGGTCTCCGTCGACATCGAGGCCGTACGCCACGTCTATGCGCTGCGGCCGCTGACCGACGAGGTGATCGCCGCTCTCGCCCCCGAGCGCATCCCCGCCGAACTGGCCGAGGACATCAAGGAGATCGGGTACCCGGGCGGCACGGGGGAGTAGACCGCGCCCCGGACGCCGGGCCCCGGGCCCGGTCACGGACCGGCAGGCCCGGGCGGACCCCCTCCGGAGCAGGGGCCCGCCCGGGGCGGCTCACTTCCCGCTCTGCAAGGCCCCCCACGTGGCCGGGCCCACCTTGCCGTCGACCGCGAGCTTCCGGCCGGTCTGATAGCTGCGTACCGCCGTCTCCGTGGCCGGGCCGAAGCTGCCGTCCACGGAGACGGTGGTCCCGAGCGCCGCCGTCAGGGACCGCTGGAGCCGCTTCACCGCGTCGCCCGAACTGCCCCGCGCCAACGCCGGGGTCGTGCCGGCCGACAGCAGGGCCGTCCAGGTCCTGGGGCCGACCGTCCCGTCCGCCGCGAGCGAGCGGGCCCGCTGGAACGTCTGCACCGCTGCCTCGGTCATGGGCCCGAAGCTGCCGTCCGCCGCGCCCGCCTCGTAACCCTGTGCGTTGAGCAGCGTCTGGACGGCCTTGACCTGCGGGCCGGTGGAGCCGGACTGCTGGGTCGTGTACGTGGGGAAGGTCAGGCCGTCGCCGCCGCTGCCCGGGTCGCCGTCGATCAGCTCCATGTAGTGGTTCCAGTCCCAGTTGGGGCCGGGGTCCGTGTGGTCGGCGCCGGGCGCCTCGCTGTGGCCGATGATGTGCGACCGGTTCTTCGGGATGCCGTACCGCGCCGCGAGGTGCTTGGTGAGGGCGGCGGAGGACCGGTACATCGCCTCCGTGTACCAGGCCGGGTTGTCGACGTAGCCCTCGTGCTCGATCCCGACGGACGAGGAGTTGGTGCCGCCGGCGTGCCAGGCGGTGTCCTTCTCCAGGACCGACTGGGTGACCTCACCGTCCGAGGAGCGGATCGTGTAGTGCGCGCTGACCTTCGAGGCGGGGTTCTGGTACCAGCTGATGGAACCGGCGTACGACCCCTGGGTGGTGTGGATGACCACCTTGTCGATGGCGGCCTTGCGGCCGACGACGAAGTTCCCGGAGTACGCGGGCACCCAGCGCGCCGAGGGGTAGTCCGCGCTCTGCGCGTAGACGTCGGACGCCGACACCGCGCCCTTGTCCGGGGAGACCGGCCGGGAGGGCACGAGCACCTCCTCGCCGCCGGGCGCCGTGGCGGACACGCCCTCGGCGAGGAACGTGAAGACCGCGTCCGCGTAGAGCGCGGCGGCCGGTCCCTCGGCGGCGCTGTAGCGCGCCACCGCCGGGTACCAGGAGTTCACGTCCCGGCGCTCGGCGGCGTCCAGGCCCAGCGCGTCCGCGTGGTCGCGCAGGACGGCCGCGCCGCCGAGGATGTTGGCCGTCGTGTCCCGGCGCAGCCGGGCCGCGCTCTCGCCGGTCAGCTCGGAGGCCTTCTCCAGGGAGCGGTTGGCCGGGTTGCTCGCCAGATGCATCACGCCGTAGCCGTTCGCCTGGCTGGGCGTGCCGCCGTGGCCGTCGAAACGGCTCTCGCCGTAGCCGACGGCGGCCAGCAGATCGCGCGGTACCCCGTACGCGTGTGCCGCTTCGGCGAGCGCGCGGTTCATCGGGGCGGGCGTGTCCGCTCGCGGCGCGGCGTTCGCCGGTTGCCCGGTGGCGAGGAGGGCCGTGGCGGTGAGGGCCGCCACGGCACAGGCGCGGGCCCGGATTCGGGCGGCGGTGCGGAGGGGCATGAGGGCTCCTGCTCTGTCGGGGTGGGGGGAAGAGAAAAGCCCTCGGGCCCGGAACGGGCCAGAGGGGTGCCAAGCACGGTCAGGCTATCGATATGGGGTGGGCATGACAAAGAGCGGAAGGGGCGATTGTGCTGGCAACATCCTGCAAAACAACGGGAGTTGAGTGCGGTGCTAGCCCTGCCGGGTGACGTGGAGCATCACCCGGCAGGGGAGTCGGCACGGGTTGACGCGGGGGCTGGGTGCTACCAGCGGTCGCGGTGGATGACGTCCGCCACCGGCCGCCGCCGGACCGGACCGAAGTTGCCCGCGGGCCACCCCACCGGCACGGCGGCGAACGTCGCCATCTCCTCCGGGATACCCAGCTCCCGCTTCCACTCCTGCTCCAGCATCAGGTGCCAGATGGTGATGTTCGCCGCGAGCCCCAGACCCCGGGCCGCGAGCAGCAGGTTCTGCACCCCCGGATAGACGCAGGAGCCCTCGGCCAGCGCCTGGAAACGTGTCTGCGTGTTCATCATGTGCTCCGTGCCCGCCGGGCCGAGCGCCCGCGCCGACGCGGCCAGGCCCTCCTCGTCCAGGCGCGGCTCGGGGAACCGGTAGCACGGCACGATCAGCACCGGGGTGTCGGCGAAGTGGTCGCGCTGATGCTCGATCGCCGCGACCATCCGGCCGTACGCCGCCTCGTCCATGCCCTGCGGGGCGTACTTCCCGGTCGTCGCCAGATACGCGTCGACGCACCGCTTCCACAGCGGGGCGAGCCGTGCCATCACCTGGCGGTCGGTCACCACCACGTACTCGTAGCACTGCATGTTGCCGCCGCTGGGACCCCAGACGGCGGCCTGTATCAGCTGCTCGACCATCTCGTCCGGCACCGCGTCCGGCTTGAGGCGACGCATGGCGCGCATGGTGGACATGGTGGCGAAGAGAGCGGGGCCCCCGGGTGCGGACGGGTCGGCCTGAACTGTTTCCATGGTCATGATCGCGGAGTCTAAGGGCTGTCCCGCGACTCCCGGTGGCCACGAGCGGCGTCCAGGGGGTGTCCGGGCGATTCGGCGCGGGCGGGCGGCGACCGCCGATCCACGCGGACCTGTCGGACACCCCCCGGCCCGCCGCCTCAGCGCCGCGTCAGCCGCACGACCGGGATGTCCCGCTCGGTGCCCGCCTGGTACTCCCCATAGCGCGGGAACAGCTCCACCAGCCCCGGCCAGACCCGCGCCTTCTCCTCGGGCGGGAGCGTCGCCGCGACGGCCCCGAACCGTTCGGTCTCCACCCGGAGTTCGACCTCCGGATTGGCCTGGAGGTTCAGGTACCACAGCGGCGGACGGTCCGAGCCGCCGTTGGACGCCACGATCAGATAGTCCTCGCCGTCCCGCCCGTACATCAGCACCGTGCGCCGCACCGTCCCGCTGCGCCGGCCGACGTAGTCCATCAGCAGGCAGGGCACGCCCAGCTGAGTGGTGCCCTCCGTGCCGCCGGAGGACTCGTACAGCTCGGCCTGCCGGGCGACCCAGTCGGCGGGGCTCGACGCGACCTCCGCGTTGCCGTCCTGCTCGGCCGTCATCGGTTTCTCCTTCTCTCGTGCCGCCCCGTGCGGGCTGCGCCCCCCATCCTGGCATCCACCCGCGCCGCGCCTGGATTCGTACACCTGGACAGCCCTCCCACCGCACGGGGGAACGCGGACCGGGAACCTGCCCGGGAAGGCGTATAAAGGGTCCTTCCGGAGCAGCCGGCGTCCCCGATGGCCCCTCCCCCCACCTCCCCTCACAACGCGGCCGGCGTCACCGCGTCACCGAGCCCAGGAGAGCCGAATGAGCACTTCGGAAGAGATCAGCACGCTGCTGGTGACGAAGTTCGGAACCGATCCCGGGGCCATCCGCCCCGATGTTCCCCTGCACCGGCTGCGGCTGGACTCCCTCGCGCTGGAGGAGCTGCGGCTGCTCATCGAGGACCGGCTGGACGTGGACCTGGAGGACGTCGCGCTCACTTCGCGCGACACCGTCGGCCGCCTCGTCGAGGCCGTCCACGGGAAGGTCTCCGCGTGAGCGCGGCCACCGGCCGGCCCTACCGGCGAACGCCGCTCGCCCCGTTCGCCGCCGCCGTGACCGGCGTCGGCCTGGTCACCGCGGCCGGCACGGGTGCGGACGCCGCCTGGCACGGCGTCACGGAGGGCCTCGTGCCGTCCGCCGGCCCCCGGCCCGAACTGGACGGCCTGCCCTGCGACTTCTTCTACTCCGTCACCGACTGTGACCCGGGAGCGGTCCTCGGGGTGGCCGCCCAACGGCTGATGGACCGGTTCGCCCAGCTCGCCGTCGTCGCCGCCCGCGAGGCCGTCGCCGACGCCGGTCTCGACCCGGCCCTCTGGGACGGCGGCCGCGTCGGTGTCGTCATCGGCTCCGCCCACGGCGGGCTGCCCTTCTACGACGAGCAGCACGCCGCGCTCGCCGGGCGCGGACCCCGCCGGGTCTCCCCGAAGCTCGCACCGCTCAGCGTCGTCAACGGAGCGGCCAGCAGCGTCAGCCTCGACCTCGGCGTCCACGGCCCCAGCCAGGCCGTCTCCACCGCCTGCTCCTCCGGCACCGTCGCCATCGGCACCGCCCACCAGATGCTCCGCTCCGGGGCCTGCGACATCGTCATCGCGGGCGGCGCGGAATCCACCTGCACCCGCCTCCTGATCGCCAGTGCCTGCAGCCTCAAGGCCGTCTCCACCCGCCGCGAGGACCCGGCGAGTGCCTGCCGCCCGTTCGACACCCACCGCGACGGCTTCGTCGTCGGCGAGGGCGCCGGGCTCATCGTCCTGGAGCACCCGGACCACGCCCGGGCCCGGGGCGCCGCCGTCCGCGCCCATGTGCGCGGCTACGGGGCCTCCAGCGACGCCCACTCCGCCGTCGCCCCCGACCCCGAGGGCCTCGGCATCGAACGCGCTCTGCGCACCGCGCTCGCCGACGCGGGCCTCTCCCCGGCCGAGGTCGGGCACGTCAACGCGCACGGCACCTCGACGCTCTCCAACGACCTGATCGAGGCGACGATGCTGCACCGGGTCCTCGGCGAGAGCCCGCTGGTGACCTCCACCAAGGCGATGACCGGCCACACCCTCGGCGCGGCGGGCGGCATCGAGACCGCGCTCACCGTGCTCGCCCTCCAGCGGCAACTGGTGCCGCCCACTGTCAATCTGGACGCCCCCGACCCACAGATCCCGATCGACGTGGTGACCAAGGAGACCCGCGGCGCCTCCTTCGACTGCGCCGTCAAGACCTCGCTCGGCTTCGGCGGCCACAACGCGGCACTCGTCCTCACCAGGGCCTGAGCGGAAGGGAACGCAGGAGCACATGCCCGAGGAGATCATCCGGACCCTGGCGGTCGACGGAGTGCGCTACAGCTACCGCGTCCTGCCGGGCGCCCACCCCGGCGAGCCCCCGGCCACCGAACCGGCGCTCATTCTCGGCGGCGCGCTCCAGGGCATGTTCGGCTGGCCCCAGATGGACGACCACCTGGGCCCGGCGACCGACGTGGTCACCGCCGACCTGCCCGGCATGGGCAGCGCCGACCCGCTCCCGCCCGGCCCCAGCGCCGATCTGCTGCGCCGGGCCGTGCTCGGCATCGCCGACGACCTCGGCGCGCCCCGGCTGAACGTCTTCGGCTTCTCCTACGGCACCGCCATCGCCTTCGGCTTCGCCCGCCGCCATCGGGAGCGGGTGGCACGCCTGGCGCTCGGCGGCGTCCCGGTGCACATCGACGCGGCCCAGGTCGCCTCCTGGGAGCGGGCGCGGCGGCAGCTGGCCGCCGGGGACCGCGAGGGGTTCGCCGCGACGGCCGCCGACGCGCTGATGTGTCTCGATCCCGAACGGCACGTACACCGCAGGGAGCTGGCCCGCCGCTATGTCCGTCGCTCCTTCCTGCACGCGCTCACCCACTCCCCGCACGCGGCGGACTCGCTGTACCGGGCGCTGGCCGACCGGCCCGACTACTCCGGCGGTCTCAGCGGCGTGCCGGCGCTGGTCTTCGCCGGGGAGCACGACACGGTGACGCCGCCCGCGCGGCAGCGGGAGTTCGCCACGACGATCGAGGGCAGCCGCTTCCTGACGATCGGGGAGTCCGACCACTGGGTGGTCCTGGAGCGGGCGGACGAAGTGGCCTCGCTGGTCTCCCGGTTCTTCACCGGCCGCGATCCCGTGGCCGACGGGGCCGCCGCCGTCACCCTGCCGCGCCAGGCGGGCGCCCCGGCTGGGCGGACCTGAGCGGGGTCCGGGCGGGGCGGACCCGACTCGGTCCGCCCCGCCGGGTGGGCGCCTCGGCCCCTCAGTGCCCCGGGCCGCCGACCTTGATCCGCACCACCTGCGGGTCGTGGTCGCTCGCCTGGTCGGCGAACTCGGCGTTGATGTGCACCACGTCGTAGTCGGGGCGCCGGATGCCGGGGCTCGTCAGGATGTGGTCCAGCGTCTGCGAGTTGCCGTCGAAGACATAGCTGTACCGCTCCGACGCGGGGAGCGTCGTGATCAGGGGCTGGAGCACCCTGCCCTTGGTCAGCGCCTTCACCGTCGGGGAGAACTCGAAGTCGTTGATGTCCCCGAGTGTGATGACCCGCGCGGACCTGTCGGCCTTCAGCAGTGAGGCGACGAAGGCGTTGACCTCGGCGGCCTGCTGGATCCGCTGGGTCTCCGAGGAACGCGTCGGCTCCTGGTAGCGGCCGTGCAGCGGCTGGTCGCCGCCCTTGGACGCGAAGTGGTTGCCGATGACGAAGACGGGCCTGCCCCGGAAGACGAACTCGCCCACCAGCGGCTTGCGGCTGTTCTCCCACGCCGGGCTCGCCGGGTTGATCCGGCCCGGGGACGCGGAGAGCTCGACGCCCTTCCAGGTGTCGATGGCGCGCACCGGTGTGGTGGCGTCGCCGCCCGCGCGGCCGGTGAAGGACACCCGCTCGGGGTTGTAGAGGAAGACGTTGCGGATGTTGCCGCCGGGCTGGCCGCCGTCCTTGTTGTTCTCGGGGGCGATGTAGCGCCAGGCGTAGCGCGGCCCGCCCTGCGCGACGATCGCGTCGGCGAACCGCTTCAGCGTCGCCTCGGAGCCCGTCGTGCCGTCGTTCACCGCGCCGTTGTCGTCCTGGATCTCCTCCAGCGAGAGGATGTCGGGGGAGGACAGGTTGACCGCGACACCCTCGGCCAGCGTGTCGAACTTGGTCTGGTCGTCGCGCGCGTCGAGGTTCTCCACGTTGTACGTGGCGACCGCCAGTTCGTTCTTCTTCTGCTTGCGGGTCACCTCGCGCCGCAGCCCGTTGTCGATCACCGTGCCCAGCTCGGTGGCCTGCACGTTGTAGCCGCCGTAGCTCGCGTAGTCGAGCACGCCGGTGGTGCGGCCCTTCAGCACGTCCCCGACGTTCGCCGTCGGCACCGGCCGCGCCGGGTCCAGCGACATCACCTTGAGGCGGCCGGTGTTCTGGTCCTCGTACGAGGCGTAGCGCGTGCCGCCGCGCCGGGTCGGGTTCTCCCCCGGCTTCACGGTCACCCAGATCTCGTCGTACGCGGTCGTCGCCCCGGTCACCCGGGTGTCGGCGATCTCGACCCGGGAGCCCTCCAGCGCCTCGTAGAGGTCCAGGGCGTACCGGGACGGGTCCAGGGGCAGTGCGTCGATCGCCCCGCCGCCCGCCGAGGGCACGTAACGGCCGGGCACCGAACGGGCGTCGAGGACGACCGGGGCGGGCAGCGCGTTGCCGGAGGACAGGACGGTGGTGCGGGGTGCGGTGATCTGGGTGAGGGACTGGGTGCCGGTGCCCGGGGAGTATTCGGCGACCTTGCCGCTGACCAGGACCGCGTCGCCGACCTTCACGGCCGGTGCGGTGGAGCCGGTGTAGACGAACAGGCCCTCGCCGGTGCGCGGGTCGCCGTCGGGGGCGGTGTCCTGGATCCAGAAGCCCCGCGAGCCGCCGGCCCGCACTCCGGTGACGACGCCCGGGACTCCGGTCACCGCCTCGCCGTCGAGCGGGGAGACCCGGGTGGTGCCCTGGATGTCGTGGATCCGTACGTCGCCGGGCTCGGTGGGGCCGGGCTCCTCCGGCTCCTGCCCGCCGCCGGACGTCTCGCCCTTGGCGTTCACCGGCGTCGGGGCGCCCGAGGAGAGGTCGGCGGCGTTGTCGTCGGTGTCGGCGAGCGAGGCGGCCCGTGCGACGGACGCGGTGGCCGACGCGCCGGGGACCGGGCCGCCGCCCTCGCGGACGACCGCCGAGCCGTAGCCGACCAGGTCGACGATCCGGGTGTCCGCCGCACAGTCCGCCGCCGACTTGCAGGTGAGCGGGGCCGTTCCGGAGACCAGGGCGACGGTGCCGCTTCCCGCCGCCATGGCGATCGTGCCGGTGGTGTCGGCGGTGGGAAGGGCGACGGTTCCGCCGGTGCCCGCGGCCTGGGCGACCAGGTAGCGGCCGCCGGGCGCGATCGACCCGGACAGCTCGGAGACCTGCCACCGGGAGCCCGCCGACGGGCTGCCCGGCAGGTACTGGACGCTGAGTCCGCCGACCTCGAAGGACGCGGAGCCGGCGTTGGCCAGCTCGACGAAGTCCCGGGTCAGCGTCGCGCCGGAGTTGCCCCCGCCGCCGTACACCTCGGAGATGACGGCGGTGGCGGACGGGGCCGCCTGGGCGGCGGGCAGGGCGGTCACCGCGAGAGCGGCGGCGACGGCGCCGGTCAGAAGAACGGAACCGGATCTGTGTATCTGCACGGGAGGTGCCCCCAACTGAGTAGTAGGGGCAAAAACTATGCGCGTAGAACGGGCATGACAAGGCGCTGGAGGTTAATTCCGGGCGTATCCCGGGTGAGCGCCACGGACCGGCGCCCGGAGCGGTCCGGGGGAGGACCGCACCGGGCGGGTCACGAGGGCGTCCGTCCCGTCCGATCGGCGGCGGCCGGGACGGCGGGGGTCACTGGCGGATGCGGTCGCGGATCCAGACCCCGGCCTCCTTCAGGACCCCGGTCCCCGCCCATGTGCCCCCGTCGCAGGTGCCGGTCTTGAAGACGGCGCCGGAACGGTGGTCGTCGGAGTAGTTCCAGTTGGTCCAGGAGATCTTCTTGCGCTTCATGAGATCGAGGTAGCGTTGCGACATGGTGAAGTCGTTGGCGCCCTCGCCCGAGTAGTTCTGCGTGCCGAACTCCGTGACGAACACGGGCAGTTTGTTCGACGCGCGGTCGAGCGCGCTCAGGTACTCCTCGCGGTGCGAGGCCGCGTAGAAGTGGAAGGTGTACATGATGTTGGAGGCGCGGACGGGGTTGTTCACGACCTCCGACTCGTCGGAGCCCTCGGACACCCCGAAGGAGGACCAGGCGCGTGTCCCGACCAGCACCACCGCGTCGGGGTCCTGGGCCCGGATCACCGGGATGATCTGCTCGGCGTACGACTTGATGCGCGACCAGCTCACCCCCGAGGGCTCGTTGGCGATCTCGTAGAGCACACCCGGATGGTTCCTGTACTTCTTCGCCATCGCGGTGAAGAAGGTCTTGGCCCGCGACAGGTTCGCGTTCGGGTCGCCCGGGGAGAGCATGTGCCAGTCGATGACCGCGTACATGCCGCGTGCGTGCGCCGCGTCGATGAACTTCTGCGCACGGGCGGTGAAGCCGGCCGGGTCGGTCTCGTACCCGCCCTCCTGTACGTAGGTGGAGACGCGCAGCACGTCGGCGCGCCAGTCCTGGGCCAGGGCGTTGAGCGATCCGTCCGTGACGCACTGGGCGTACCACTGGGTGCCGTGCGTGCTCATCCCGTTGAGGGCGACGGCCTGGCCGGAGTCGTTGCAGAGCTGACGGCCGCAGACGGAGAGCTGGCCGTTGGCGGCGAGCGGGGTGGCGGCGGTGGGGGAGACGGGGGCCGGTGCGGCTCCCGCCCGGACGGGAGCCATCAGTGCGGTGACGACACCGAGCGCGGACGCGGCGAGCAGGGCCTTGCGGGCCATCTTGCGGCGGCCCGTCGTGGGGGCGGAGTCGGTGGGGGGAGTGGTGCGCTGGTGCATGGTGGTGCTCCCTTCGGAGGGGGGTGGGAGACGCCATGTCGGCAGAACTGAAAGTAAAGCTTCCTTCCAATTGTCGTCAACAGCGTTGAGAAACTTTCCTGCGTATGAACACGCGTGGCGGAAGGGCCTGTTGGGGCCCTCCCGCCACGCTCCCGCCCTGGTGCGCCGGTATGTCCTTGTGTGCCGCCCGGCCCTCCCGGGCCGCTCAGCCCTGCGGCAGCGGGTAGACCGCCAGCGAGAACGAGTGGCCCGCCGGGTCCCCGTACACCCTCACGTCCCGGGGACCGCTGTTGCTGTCGCCGGTGTCGACGGGCCGGGCCCCCAGCCCGATCGCCTCCCGCTCGGCCTCGTCGATGTTCTCGGGGCCGACCAGGATCCGCAGGTGCGCCTGCTGCGAGTCCTCCGGGCGCGGCCAGCTCGGCGGGGCGTAGCCGTGGTCGCGGCGGATCGCCAGCCGGACGCCGTCGTTGCCGACGATCTCGACGAAATCGGGGTCGGAACCGATCCGTATCTCCGCGTCGAGCAGACCGGCGTAGAACTCGGCCAGCTCCCTGGGTTCGGCGCAGTCAAGGACGAGGACGCTCGTTTTCTCCACAGTCATGCGGGAACGAGTACCCCCGCCGGGCGCGGACACGCCGCACCGGGCCCGTCCGTGGATCCGGAATCCGGGCCCCCGGTGCGGACGCGTCCCGGAGGAGGAAACACCCCACGCGATCTAAGGTGCGAACCATGGTTCAGAGCGCGGCGCATCCCGGTCCGGCCGGGCGCGACGCCGCCCCCGGCGGCCCCGACCCCCGGCGTTGGCGGGCACTGGCCGTCTGTCTGGTGGCGGGCTTCATGACCCTGCTGGACGTCTCCATCGTCAACGTGGCGCTCCCCTCGATCCGGGAGGGACTGAACACCCCCGAGTCCGACCTCCAGTGGGTGCTCTCCGGCTACGCCCTCGCCTTCGGGCTCTTCCTCATCCCCGCCGGGCGCCTGGGCGACGCGCGGGGCCGCCGGGCGGTCTTCATGGCGGGACTCGCCCTCTTCACCCTGGCCTCCGCCGCCTGCGGGGCCGCCCAGTCCAGCCTGTGGCTGGTGATCGCCCGACTGGCTCAGGGCATCGCGGGCGGTCTGATCTCCCCGCAGATCTCCGCCCTGATCCAGCAGATGTTCTCCGGGCGCGAGCGCGGCCGGGCCTTCGGCATGTTCGGCACCGTCGTCGGCATCTCCACGGCCGTGGGCCCGCTGCTCGGCGGCGTGCTCATCCAGGCCGCCGGACCGGACCACGGCTGGCGCTGGGTCTTCTACGTCAACCTCCCGCTCGGCGCCGTCTGCCTCCTGCTCGCCCACCGGCTGCTCCCGGACACCCCGTCCGCCGGGCGGGTGAGGCCGCGCGACCTGGACCCGGTGGGCGTCGCCCTGCTCGGGGCCGGGGTGCTGGCGCTGCTGCTGCCGTTCGTCCAGGCCCAGCAGTGGCCCGGCAACGGCAAGTGGCTGCTGCTCGTCCTGGCCGGGGCCCTGCTCGCCGCGTTCGTGGCCTGGGAGTCGCGGTGCACGGGCGGACCCACCCACCCGGTCCTGGACCTGTCGCTCTTCCGGCTGCGTTCCTACTGGCTGGGCTGCCTGCTGATCCTGCTCTACTTCGCCGGGTTCACCTCGATCTTCTTCGTGACGACCCTCTACCTCCAGTCCGGCCTGGGCTACTCCGCCCTCCAGGCCGGACTCGCCATCACCCCCTTCGCCCTCGGTTCCGGCGTCGCCGCGTCCATCGGCGGCCGGCTCGTCGGCCGCTTCGGCCGCCCCCTCGTGGTGGCGGGTCTGGCCATGGTCGCGCTGGGCCTCGCCGGCACCGCCCTCGCCGTCCACCTGGTCCCCGGCACCGGTGCGGGCTGGGCGATGGCCGCCCCGCTGCTCCTCGCCGGCCTGGGCAGCGGCCTGGTCATCGCCCCCAACCAGACCCTGACCCTCGCGGAGGTCCCGGTGAACCGGGCCGGCAGCGCCGGGGGCACCCTCCAGACCGGCCAGCGGGTCGGCTCCGCGATCGGGATCGCCGCCGTCGGCGCGGTCTTCTTCGCCCAGGTCGGCCCGGACGGCTGGGCCGACGCCTACGACCACGGGCTCATCGTGTCCGTCGCCTTCGTGCTGGCCGCGCTGATCGTGGCGCTGGCCGACGTCGGAGCCGACCGACGGGGCAGACGACGTACAGCACGCGGACCGAGCGACGCATCGAGGAGCACGGTATGAACGACACGACAGCGGCCAGCGCCGGTAGCGACGGCAACACCTCCTACGGCCACAAACCGTTCAAGCGGTCCAAGAGCCACTTCGCCGACCGGATCACCGCCGACGGCCGCGACGGCTGGCCCGTGGAGCCGGGCCGCTACCGGCTCGTCGTCAGCCGCGCCTGCCCCTGGGCGAGCCGCGCCCTGGTCTCCCGGCGGCTCCTCGGCCTGGAGGACGCCCTCCCGCTCGCCGTCGCCGACCCGATCCAGGACGACCGCAGCTGGCGCTTCACCCTCGACCCCGGAGGCAAGGACCCGGTGCTCGGCATCCGCTACCTCAGCGAGGCCTACGACGCCCGGGAGGACGACTATCCCGGCGGTGTCAGCGTGCCCGCGATCGTGGACGTACCGAGCGGGCAGCTGGTCACCAACGACTACCAGCGGATCACGCTCGACCTCGCCACCGAATGGACCGCGCTGCACCGGCCCGGCGCCCCCGACCTCTACCCCGCACCGCTGCGCGACGAGATCGACGAGGTCATGGAGGGCATCTACCGGGACGTCAACAACGGCGTCTACCGCGCGGGGTTCGCCAGCTCCCAGGAGGAGTACGAGGAGGCGTACGCCGCCCTCTTCGCCCGCCTCGACCAGGTCTCCGACCGCCTCACCGACCGCCGCTACCTGGTCGGCGACACCATCACCGAGGCCGACATCCGGCTCTTCACCACCCTGGTCCGCTTCGACGCCGTCTACCACGGCCACTTCAAGTGCAACCGGAACAAGCTGACCGAGGACCCCGTCCTGTGGGGCTACGTCCGCGACCTCTACCAGACACCCGGCTTCGGCGACACGGTCGACTTCGACCACATCAAGCGGCACTACTACCAGGTCCACACCGGCATCAACCCCACCGGCATCGTCCCCGTCGGCCCCGACCTCTCCGGCTGGACCGCCCCGCACCACCGCGAACAGCTCGGCGGCCGCCCCTTCGGCGACGGCACACCCCCGGGCCCCGTGCCCCCGGGCGAGCGGGTCACCCCCGTGCCCGCCGCCTGACCGGGGCGCCCGGGCCCGGTGGGCGTGACGTGCGCCCGCCGGCCCTTGCGGACCGTAGCTGTCCGCAAGGGTCGATAGCGTACGGACCATGGCAGCGAAGACGCACCGCACCGCCGCACACCCCACCGTCCTCTCCACCCGCGCGCTGAACCGGGCGACCCTGGACCGCCAGCTCCTGTTGCGCCGGTCGGCGATGTCCGCGAAGGACGCGGTCGCCCATCTCCTCGGGCTCCAGGCCCAGAACACCAAGCCGCCGTACTTCCAGCTGTACGCCCGGCTCGCGGACTTCGACCCCGCGGAGCTGTCCGCCCTGATGGAGTCCCGCGAGGTGGTCCGGATCGTCACCCTGCGCTCCACCCTCCACTCCCACACGGCGGACGACGCGCTCACCCTGCGCCCCCTCGTGCAGGCGGCGCGCGAGCGGGAGCTGAAGAACTTCCGGCGCGGGCTGGAGGGCGTGGACCTGGACCGGCTCGCGGCGGTGGCCGAGAAGTCGGTCGTGGAGCGGCCCCGCCCGGTCGGGGAACTGCGGGAGGAACTCCTCGCGCACTGGCCGGACGCCGACCCCCGCGCGCTCACCACCGCCGCCCGCTGCCTGCTGCCCCTGGTCCAGGTCACCCCGCGCGGACTGTGGGGACGCGGTGGACAGGTCGCCCTGACCACCGTGGAGCACTGGCTGGGACGGCCTGCCGAACCCGCCCCCGCCCCCGACGCCACCGTGCTGCGCTACCTCGGCGCGTTCGGCCCCGCCTCGGTGATGGACTTCCAGGCATGGGCGGGACTGACCCGCACGAAGGAGGTCTTCGAACGGCTCAGGCCCCGGCTGCTCACCTTCCGGGACGAGAAGGGCGTCGAGCTCTTCGACCTTCCGGACGCCCCGCGCCCCGACCCCGGCACTCCGGCCCCGCCGCGCTTCCTGCCCGAGTTCGACAACCTCCTCCTCGGCCACGCCGACCGCACCCGCGTGATCGCCCCGGTGAACAAGGGGCGCAACGGGGTCGGCAACCAGGCGTACGGGTCCGTGCTGGTCGACGGGTTCTTCGACGCGGTCTGGCGCGTGGAACGGGAGGGCGGCACCGCGATCCTGACCGTCCAGCCGCTCCGGCGCCTCGCCCGCGACGAGCGCGCCGGGATCACCGAGGAGGCGGCGCGGATGCTGACCGTGATGACGGACGCGACGGACCACCACATCCGGTTCGGCACGTTCCTGGACTACGGGGACTGAGGGCGGCCTGCCGTCCGGATCACGCCGGCCTCGCGGGGCCCGGCGGCCCGATCCGGACGAGCGACCCTGGCCTCCCGGAACCCCCGGGTCAGGGCAGCAGCCCCGCCCGGCGGGCCGCCACCACGGCCTCCAGCCTCGTGTGCGCCCCCAGCTTCCGCATCGCGGACCGCAGATACCCCTTCACGGTCTCCGGCCGCAGCCCCAGCCGCTCGGCCGCCGCCGCGTTCGTCGCGCCCGCCGCCACACACGCCACCACGTCCACCTCGCGCGGCGCGAGGCGGACCTCCCGGGCGGCGGGCGCCTTGGCCCCCGCCGCCGAGGCCAGCCGCCCGCAGACGTCCAGGAGTTCGTCGCGCAGGGCCGGGGCGAGGACCCTCGGGACCAGCGCGCGCAGTTCGCGGTGGGCCTCGCGCACGTCCTCCCAGGCACCGGGCACCGCGTCCGGATCGGTCACCTGCTCCCGGCCCGCGACCAGCAGCCGCCGCGCCTCGTCCCGTACCGCGAGCGACTGCTCCACGTCACGGGCCGCCGCCACCACCGCGTCGAACGTCCGGTCGCCCAGCGTCACCGGCGTGCGCAGCGCCCCGTACAGCACCCCCCGCACCGCGCGCCGTACGACGACGGGCACCGCGACGACCGAGCGCAGCCCCTCCGCCGCCACCGCCGCGTCGTACTCGTGGCTGATGTGGCGGGAGGAGGCGTAGTCCGTCACCGCACAGGGCCGGGACAGCGCGATGGCCTTGCCGCCCAGTCCGCTCCCGGCGGAGATGACGAGGCCCCGCAGCGCACTGGTGTGCGCCCCGTTCAGCTCGGCGATCCGCGCATGGCGCGCGTCGGACAGCAGGCCGCCGAAGACCACGGGAAGCCCGCTCGTGCGGCGCAGCCTCAACAGCGCTGTCTGCATCTCGACCGCATCGACCGGTTCCGGCACTCCGACGCCCTTCCGCCCGGCCCGTGCCGCTCCCCCGGACGGGGGACCGGACCACCCCCGTCCGGGGGTGGTGAGACCTGGGTCACTGTTTACATGATGTCAGGTGACCGGTCCGTATCGAGGAGGGCACATGTCGGCAACCAGCGCTACCGAGACGTTCCGGGCCGCCCGGGACTTCCTGCTGGAGCATCGCGAGGACTACGAGCGGGCCTACGCGGGCTTCCGCTGGCCCCGGACCGAGCACTTCAACTGGGCCCTGGACTGGTTCGACGTCATCGCCGAGAACAACGACCGCACCGCCCTGCACATCGTGGAGGAGGACGGCCGGCGCACCGAGGTGTCCTTCGCGGCGATGTCCGAACGCTCCGGCCGCGCCGCCAACTGGCTGAAGGAACAGGGCGTGCGGGAGGGCGACCGTGTCCTCGTCATGCTCGGCAACCAGGTCGAGCTGTGGGAGACCGCCCTCGCCGCGATGAAGCTGCGCGCCGTCGTCATTCCCGCCACCCCGCTCCTCGGCCCCGCCGACCTGCGCGACCGGGTGGAGCGCGGCCGGGTGCGCCATGTGCTGGTGCGCGACGCGGACACCACGAAGTTCGACGAGGTCCCCGGGGACTACACCCGGATCGCGGTGGGCGAGGAGGTGGCGGGCTGGCTGCCGTACGCGGGAGTGGCCGAGGCGTCCGCCGTGTTCACACCCGGCCGGGAGACGGACGCGGACGAGCCGCTGATGCTCTACTTCACCTCCGGCACCACCGCCAGCCCCAAGCTGGTCGAGCACACCCATGTGTCCTACCCCGTGGGCCACTTGTCGACGATGTACTGGATCGGGCTCAGGCCGGGCGACGTCCATCTGAACATCTCCTCGCCCGGCTGGGCCAAGCACGCCTGGTCGAACCTCTTCGCCCCGTGGACCGCCGAGGCCACCGTCTTCATCTTCAACTACACCCGCTTCGACGCGGGCCGGCTGATGGCCGAGATGGACCGCTCGGGCGTCACGAGTTTCTGTGCCCCGCCCACCGTGTGGCGCATGCTCATCCAGGCCGACCTGAGCCAGTTGAAGGTCCCGCCGCGTGAGGTCGTCGCGGCCGGTGAGCCGCTGAACCCGGAGGTCATCGAGACGGTCCGGCGGGAGTGGGGCGTCACCATCCGGGACGGGTTCGGCCAGACGGAGACCGCCGTCCAGGTCGCCAACACCCCCGGTCAGCGCCTCAAGACCGGCTCCATGGGCCGTCCGAGTCCCGGCTTCACCGTCGAACTGCTCGATCCGGTCACCGGCCGGCCCGGGGCGGCCGAGGGCGAGATCTCCCTCGATCTGGCCGGCCGACCCGTCGGCCTGATGACCGGCTACCACGGCGACCCCGACCGCACCGCCGAGGCGATGGCGGGCGGCTACTACCGCACCGGGGACATCGGCGCCCGCGACGCGGACGGCTACATCACCTATGTGGGCCGCGCCGACGACGTGTTCAAGGCATCCGACTACAAGATCTCGCCGTTCGAGCTGGAGAGCGCCCTGCTGGAGCACGAGGCGGTCGCCGAGGCCGCCGTCGTGCCCGCCCCCGATCCGCTGCGCCTCGCCGTCCCGAAGGCGTACGTCGTGCTCGCGGAGGGCTGGGAGCCGGGGCCGGACACCGCGAAGGTCCTCTTCGAGCACTCCAGGGCGGTCCTCGCCCCGTACAAACGCATCCGCAGGCTGGAGTTCGCGGACCTGCCCAAGACCGTGTCGGGCAAGATCCGCCGCATCGAGCTGCGTGAGCGCACCGCCCTGGGCTCCGCCGCCGAGTTCGCCGAGGGGGACCTCTCGTGAGCGGCCTGTCCTACGCGCACGGCGTCGGCGACACCGCGCTGCTCGGCGACACCATCGGCCGCAACCTCGACCGGACCGTCGCGGCGCACGGCGACCGCGAGGCACTCATCGACGTGGCCTCGGGCCGACGCTGGACGTACACCGAATTCGCCGGGGACGTCGACACGTTGGCGCGCGCCCTGATGGCCTCGGGGGTGGCCAAGGGCGACCGGGTCGGCATCTGGGCGGTCAACTGCCCCGAGTGGGTGCTCGTCCAGTACGCCACGGCCCGGATCGGGGCCGTCATGGTCACCATCAACCCCGCCTACCGCGCCCATGAGGTGGAGTTCGTCCTCAAGCAGGCCGGTATCTCGCTGCTCGTCGCCTCCCTCTCCCACCGCACCAGCGACTACCGCGCCCTGGTCGAACAGGTTCGCGCCGACTGCCCCGGCCTGCGCGCCGTCCACTACATCGGCGACCCGTCCTGGGACGAGCTGACCGCCGCCGCGCCCGCCGTCACCCGGGAGCAACTGGCCGCCCGCGAGGCGGAGCTGTCGTGCGACGACCCGATCAACATCCAGTACACCTCGGGCACCACGGGCTTCCCCAAAGGGGCGACGCTCTCCCACCACAACATCCTCAACAACGGGTATTTCGTCGGGGAGACGATCGCGTACACCCAGGAGGACCGGATCTGTCTGCCGGTGCCCTTCTACCATTGCTTCGGCATGGTGATGGGCAACCTCGCCGGTACCTCGCACGGCGCCTGCATCGTGATTCCGGGCCCGTCCTTCGAGCCCGCCGCCGTGCTGGCCGCCGTTCAGCAGGAGCGCTGCACCTCCCTGTACGGCGTGCCCACCATGTTCATCGCCGAGCTGGATCTGCCGGAGTTCGCGGCGTACGACCTCTCCTCGCTGCGCACCGGGATCATGGCCGGATCCCCCTGCCCGGCCGAGGTGATGAAGCGGGTCGTCGCCGAGATGCACATGGCCGAGGTGTCCATCTGCTACGGGATGACGGAGACGTCCCCGGTCTCCACCCAGACCCGCCGCGACGACGACCTGGAGCGCCGCACCGGCACGGTGGGCCGCGTGCTGCCGCACATCGAGGTCAAGGTCGTCGACCCGGCCACCGGCGTCACGCTGCCGCGCGGCAGCGCCGGCGAGCTGCGCACCCGCGGCTACAGCGTGATGCTCGGCTACTGGGACCAGCCCGATCGCACCGCCGAAGTCGTCGACGCCGGGCGGTGGATGCGCACGGGGGACCTCGCGGTGATGCGCGAGGACGGATACGTCCAGGTCGTCGGCCGGATCAAGGACATGATCATCCGGGGCGGCGAGAACGTGTACCCACGGGAGATCGAGGAGTTCCTGTACGGCCATCCGAAGGTCGCCGACGTCCAGGTGGTCGGGGTGCCGGACGAGCGCTACGGGGAGGAGATCCTGGCCTGCGTCATCCCCCGGAACCCCGCCGACCCGCCCACCCTGGAGGAGATCGCCGCGTACTGCCGGGAGCGGCTCGCGCACTACAAGATCCCGCGCAGGCTGCGGATCCTGGAGACCTTCCCGATGACGGTGAGCGGAAAGGTCCGCAAGATCGAACTGCGCGAGGCGTACGCGGACTGAGCGGGAGGAGCGGGGGGGCGGGGGTGGGTCAGGCGGCTTCGATGATGTCGGGGTCGCCCCGGGTCGCCGCCGCCCATTCGATGAGCAGCACCTCGTACGTGGCGGCCTCCACCTCGGACCAGCCCTGCCCGGAGGCGTCGACGAGGGCGCGGATGGCCTCGTTGGCCTGCTCGGCGGCGGGCGCGGGGCGGTCTGCGGGGAAGGAGCTGTCGGGGAGTAAAGCCATGCGCACAGCTTACGGGCTGCCACTGACAGCCACGGCTTCCGAAGCGTCCTGGGACGCCGAAGCCTCCGGGACGCGCGGAACCTTCGTGGATCCCGGAGCGCCCGACGGCTGAACGGCGGACGTCAGTTCGCGCCGCATGCAGACCCGTGGCCAGCGGTCGAGGCCGTGCTGGGCCTCCTCGGCCCGGATCGCGCGCAGCCCGTCGGTGAGTTCGCTTTCGGTCAGGATCCGGAAGCCGATGCGGGCGTAGTAAGGGGCGTTCCACGGCACCTCGGTGAAGGTGGTCAGGGTGAGCGCCGCCATGCCCCGGGGCACGGCCAGGCCGGCGAGGTGGGCGATCAGGCCCCGGCCGATGCCCCGGCGGGCGGCGGCGGGGTCGACCGAGACCTGCTCGATGTGCAGGGCGTCGTCGACGGGGTCGGCGAGCACATAGCCGAGCGGCCGGTCACCGGTGGCGGAGAGGGGGTCGGAGGCCACCCAGCAGCGGCCTGCCAGCCGGTAGGTCTCCAGCAGGTCGAGCGGCGGCGGATCGTCGTCGGCCACGAAGGCCATGCCCAGGGCCCGGAACGGTTCCCCTGCGGCGCGCTCGATGTCCTGGAGCAGGGGGAGATCCGAGCGTCTGGCGGAGCGGATACGCATGTACTCAGTGTGCCGCGCCGGACGGCGGACCGGTACGCGGTGGCCGGATCAGGATGTCCTGCCGAAGGCCCCGGGGAACGCGCTGCCCGGAGCCCGCACCTTCCGAAGTCGCCCCCCGTCTCCGGCACCGTTCAGGCGCTGGTGCTCACCAGGTCGTCCGCGGGGCTGTTCACCGGCTGCGGTGTCCCGGTGAGATCCATGACGAAGAGCGCGAGCCCGACGCCGTCCGCGCGGGCCCGGGCGTCGGCCGCGTATCCCGCGAGGGAGAAGAACACCCCGGTGACCGAGGCGCCCAGCGCGTTGAGCCAGAGGGTCTCGACCGCGCGCAGTGACGTCGGCCGTGTGGTGGAGTCGACCCGCGCGATCAGCCCGTCGGCCCGCAGGTCGATCCCGGCGGCCGGGCCCGCTCCGGGCCGGCCGACATCACGGAAGCCCAGCCAGGTCAGGTAGAGGCCCGCCGCGCTCACCGCGTCGTGGCCCGTGCGGATCGTCATCGGCCGGAAGGCCGGGCGCGGGTGCGCGGCGGTGCGCGGCAGGGGTATGTGGGCGGGGGAGGGCGGCGCGGCCGGGGCCGGAGGGGCGGCCACCGGGCGCACCGCTATCCGCAGGACGGCCCCGCACGGGCAGCACAGTTCGGGCTGGGGCCACTGGTTCTCCCGGGCGCAGGACGCGCAACGGACGGTGACCCACGCGTCGTTCCAGCTGCGGTGGGTGACCAGCACCGCCGGGGCGTCCCGCAGCAGGGGTGGGGCGGTGGGCGTCCCGCACGGGCAGGGGTAGGCCGGTGTGCTGTAGGCGTGGCCCCGGCCGCAGACAGGGCACCGTACCGGCACGGGCTCCACGATCGTCTCCCTCCGGCACGGACGGCGCGACCGACTGCGCTCCGTGCCTCCCTCGTCACACCATCGTCCACCAGGAGCGAGGCTCTGGGGAGGGGGTGGGCGGACTTCATGGGGGCGGGCGGCCGTCCGCGCCCTTGACGAGGGTCGCCCCACGTTTTAGATTGCTTCCGTATAGCAGAACTGAATTTCCGTAATGCGGAATTGGTGCTCTCAGGTGGCGCGACAGAGCCCGACTCCACCAATCCCGAGCAGGAGCACTCAATGCCTCGTATGACCGCTGCCCGAGCGGCAGTTGAGATCCTCAAGCGCGAAGGCGTCAGCAACGCGTTCGGTGTGCCGGGTGCGGCGATCAACCCCTTCTACGCGGCCCTCAAGGCCTCCGGCGGGGTGCGGCACACGCTGGCCCGGCACGTCGAGGGCGCCTCCCACATGGCCGAGGGCTACACCCGGGCCAAGGCCGGCAACATCGGTGTCTGCATCGGCACGTCCGGCCCGGCCGGCACCGACATGATCACCGGTCTGTACTCCGCCATCGCCGACTCCATCCCGATCCTGTGCATCACCGGCCAGGCTCCGACCGCCGTCCTGCACAAGGAGGACTTCCAGGCCGTCGACATCGCGTCGATCGCGGCGCCGGTCACCAAGGCGGCGACGACCGTTCTGGAGGCCGCGCAGGTTCCCGGTGTCTTCCAGCAGGCCTTCCACCTGATGCGCACCGGCCGGCCGGGCCCGGTCCTCATCGACCTGCCGATCGATGTCCAGCTCACCGAGATCGAGTTCGACCCCGAGCTGTACGAGCCCCTCCCGGTGCACAAGCCTGCGGCCTCCCGCAAGCAGATCGAGCGGGCGATCCAGATGCTGAACGCCTCGGAGCGCCCGGTGCTCGTCGCGGGCGGCGGCATCATCAACGCCGACGCCTCCGAACTCCTGGTGGAATTCGCCGAGCTGACCGGCGTCCCCGTCGTCCCCACGCTGATGGGCTGGGGCATCCTCCCCGACGACCACGAGCTGAACGCCGGCATGGTGGGCCTCCAGACCTCGCACCGCTACGGCAACGCGAACTTCCTGGAGTCCGACTTCGTCCTCGGCATCGGCAACCGCTGGGCCAACCGCCACACCGGCAAGCTGGACGTCTACACCCAGGGCCGCACCTTCGTCCACGTGGACATCGAGCCCACCCAGCTCGGCAAGATCTTCGCCCCGGACCTCGGCATCGCCTCCGACGCCAAGGCCGCCCTGACGCTCTTCGTCGAGGTGGCGCGCGAGCTGAAGGCCGCGGGCGGGCTGAAGGACCGCTCGGCGTGGGCCGCGTCCACGCAGGAGCGCAAGTCGACCCTCCAGCGCCGGACCCACTTCGACAACGTGCCGCTCAAGCCGCAGCGCGTGTACGAGGAGATGAACCGGGCGTTCGGCCCCGAGACCCGTTACGTCACCACGATCGGGCTCTCCCAGATCGCCGGCGCGCAGATGCTGCACGTCTACAAGCCGCGCCACTGGA
Source organism: Streptomyces sp. MMBL 11-1 (assembly GCF_028622875.1). Lineage (NCBI taxonomy): Bacteria > Bacillati > Actinomycetota > Actinomycetes > Kitasatosporales > Streptomycetaceae > Streptomyces > Streptomyces sp. MMBL 11-1. The sequence continues at coordinate 6,819,176 of NZ_CP117709.1, forward strand.
TCAACTGCGGCCAGGCGGGCCCCCTCGGCTGGACGATCCCGGCCGCGCTGGGCGTCGCCACCGCGGACCCGGAGGGCACGGTCGTCGCGCTCTCCGGCGACTACGACTTCCAGTTCATGCTGGAGGAGCTGGCCGTCGGCGCCCAGCACCGCATCCCGTACGTCCACGTCCTGGTGAACAACTCCTACCTGGGACTCATCCGCCAGGCGCAGCGCAACTTCGACATCGACTTCCAGGTCAACCTGGAGTTCGAGAACCTCAACTCCCCGGAGCTGGGCGTCTACGGCGTCGACCACGTCAAGGTCGTCGAGGGGCTGGGCTGCAAGGCGATCCGGGTCACCGAGCCGGACCAGCTGCTGCCGGCCTTCGAGGAGGCGAAGAAGCTCGCCGCGGAGTTCCGGGTGCCGGTGGTCGTCGAGGCGATCCTGGAGCGGGTCACGAACATCGCGATGAGCGGCAGTGACATCGCGTCGGTCAACGAGTTCGAGGACATCGCCACGGACGCGTCCCACGCGCCCACCGCGATCCGCCCCCTGACCGTGTCCTGACGGACCGGCCCACCCGCCACGACGACAGGCCCCCGCCCCGGATTCCACTCCGGGGCGGGGGCCTGAGTCGTCGCGTGCGGGCCGTCTTCCGCCCCGCCGGGGATGTCCTCGATCGCCGGACGGGCCGGATACGGACCATCCCGGCACTCACGCACCACCCCAGCCTGTCCGGCGTTCGAGGACGGAACGCTCGCGCGGGAGGGGGGACCCGCACTCCGACGGCAGGGCGTCAGGGCGCGTCCCTCCCGCAGGCAGCGGCCCGCTCCGGAGCCACGGTTGCGTCCTCAAGCGCCGGACGGGCTGCAATGGTGCGGCCCCGCCGCCGCGAGGGGACAGGGCCGGGCACGGAGAAGGGCGCGGAGTACGGGACCGTATCCGTACTCCGCGCCCTCGTTCGGGAGCGACAGAGGTGTCGCCGGGTGACAGGGACCGCGGCGGCGGCGATCGGCCCGGGGGAGGGCGTCTCCTTCAGGTCAGGAGACGGTCCCCGGCCCTTCACCACCGCACTGGCATCGCTCGACCGCCGCGGCCTCGTCGTCCTGCCCGTGCCGCGCGGCACCCCTCATCCGGGTGCGCGGTACGGGCAGGGGCCTGGAGAAGGGGGCTCAGTCCTCGCGCAGGGCGCGGACGGCCTCCTCGACGCGCTTGCCGTAGTCGGCGTCGGCGGCGTGGAAGTGGGCGAGGTTCTTCTCGATCACGTCGTCGCGGGTGACCTGCGAGAGGCCTCCGGCGATGTTCGCGACCAGGCGGCCCTTCTCGTCCTCCGACATGAGCCGGAAGAGTTCGCCCGCCTGGAAGAAGTCGTCGTCCTTGGCGTGCGCGGGCGCCTCGTGCGTGCCCGTCCAGCCGTGGACCGCCAGCGGGGCGGCGAGCGCCGCGTCGGTCTGGGCCGGACCCGCGTACGAGTTGGGCTCGTAGTTCTTGTCGTGGCGCGAGCCGTTGCGGGTGGCGTGGACGCCGTCGCGGCCGTAGTTGTCGACGACGGCGGTCCTCGGGGCGTTCACCGGAAGCTGGGTGTGGTTGACGCCCAGGCGGTAGCGGTGCGCGTCCGCGTAGGCGAACAGCCGGCCCTGGAGCATCTTGTCCGGGGACGGGCCGATGCCGGGTACGAAGTTGTTCGGGGAGAACGCGGCCTGCTCGACCTCGGCGAAGACGTTGTCCGGGTTGCGGTCCAGGACCAGGCGGCCGACCCGCTGGAGCGGGTAGTCGCTGTGCGGCCACACCTTGGTGAGGTCGAACGGGTTGAACCGGTAGTCGGCGGCGTCGGCGGCCGGCATCACCTGGACGTGCAGGGTCCAGGAGGGGTTGACGCCGCGCTCGATGGCCTGGAGCAGGTCCGTCTGGTGCGAGTTGGCGTCCTTGCCGACGAGCTCGGCTGCCTGGTCGGCGGAGAGGGACCGCACGCCCTGGTTCGTCTTGAAGTGGTACTTGACGAAGAAGGCCTCACCCGCGGCGTTCGTCCACTGGTAGGTGTGCGAGCCGTAGCCGTTCATGTGACGGTACGAGGCGGGGATGCCCCGGTCGCCCATCAGCCAGGTGATCTGGTGCGTCGCCTCGGGGGCGTGCGCCCAGAAGTCCCAGACGTTGTCCGGCTCCTGCCTGCCCGTGAACGGGTCGCGCTTCTGCGAGTGGATGAAGTCGGGGAACTTGATCGGGTCCTTGATGAAGAACACCGGGGTGTTGTTCCCGACCAGGTCGTAATTGCCCTCGTCCGTATAGAACTTGAGGGCGAAGCCGCGCGGGTCGCGGACCGCGTCCGCGCCGCCGAGCGAGTCGGCGACCGTAGAGAAGCGGATGAACGTCTCGGTGCGCTTGCCCACCTCGGAGAGGAAGTCGGCGCGGGTGAAGCCCGTGACGTCGTCGGTGACCTCGAAGTAGCCGTACGCGCCGGAACCGCGGGCGTGCACCACGCGCTCCGGGATGCGCTCACGGTTGAAGCGGGCGAGCTTCTCCAGGAGGTGCTGGTCCTGGAGGAGGATCGGTCCACCGACACCGGCGGTGGCGGAGTTCTGGTTGTCGGCGACCGGGGCGCCTGACTCGGTCGTGAGCACACGCTTAGCCATGTGGCGGGATGACCTTTCGTACGAGCTGCTGACGGCTTGAGGAGCGTAGATTCGCCGCGGAGCAACGTCAACAGTTTGTTGAAAACGAAGTGTGTGGTTCCGGGCCGCGGCAGCGCCTGGGCGCGACAGGACAGGTGTCAGCGCCACCGCGGCCCGGAGGTCAGGGGGCCCGTCGTGCGGGCCGTGGCCCCGTACGAGGCCAGGGGCTCCTCGCGGAGCGTGGTGGTCAGACCTGGGAGCCGGACAGCCGCTCGACCGAGCGCAGCAGCGCCGAGTGGTCCAGGCCGCCGTCGCCCTGGGCGCGCAGCGAGGCGACCAGCTGGGCGACCACGCCGCCGACGGGCAGGGCCGCGCCGACGTTGCGGGCGGCGTCCGTGACGATGCCCATGTCCTTGTGGTGCAGGTCGATCCGGAAGCCGGGGGCGAAGTCCCGCTTCAGGAAGTTGTCCTTCTTGCGGGTCAGCACGGTCGAGCCGGCCAGGCCGCCGTTCAGGACGTCGAGTGCGGCGGTGAGGTCGACCCCGGACTTCTCCAGGAAGACCACGGCCTCGGCGCAGGCCTGGATGTTGACCGCGACGATCAGCTGGTTGGCCGCCTTCACCGTCTGGCCGGAGCCGTGCGGGCCGCAGAGCACGATGGTCTTGCCGAGCGCCTCCAGCAGCGGCTTCGCGGCGTCGAAGTCCGCCTGCTCGCCGCCGACCATGATGGACAGGACCGCCTCGATGGCGCCGGCCTCGCCGCCGGAGACCGGCGCGTCCAGGACCCGGATGCCCTTCTCGGCCGCGTTCCTGGCGAGGTCCACGGAGGTCTGCGGGGTGATGGAGGACATGTCCACCAGCAGCGCGCCGCGCTTGGCGTTCTCCAGGATGCCGTCGGGGCCGTAGGCGATGGCCTCGACCTGCGGGGAGGCGGGCACCATCGTGATGACGACGTCCGCGTCCTTCACCGCGTCCGCGATCGAGGAGGCGCCCTTGCCGCCGGCCGCGACCAGCCGGTCGACCTTGTCCTGCTCCAGGGTGTATCCGGTGACGTCGTAACCGGCCTTGACCAGGTTCTCGGACATGGGGGATCCCATGATGCCGAGGCCGATCCACGCAACCTTGGGGAGGTTGTTGCTCATGAGGGTGCCTTCCTGAAAAACGTGTGTACGTAAGGGGGTCGGGCGCGCCACCGGGGCCGCCCCGGCCCGTCCGCAGCGAGGGGGCCGGTCAGCGGGCCGCTCGGGCCGACGCCGGGAGCCAGTCGAAGGACTCCGCGCTCGGCCGGTCGCCCGGCTTGTACTCCAGGCCGACCCGGCCCGTGTAGCCGGCGTCCCTCAGCTCGTCGAGGAGCCGCTCCAGCGGGAGCGAGCCGGTGCCCGGCGCGCCGCGCCCCGGGTTGTCGGCGATCTGGACGTGTCCGGTCTTCGCGGCGTACGCCTTGATGACCTGGCTCAGGTCCTCGCCGTTCATCGACAGGTGGTACAGGTCCAGCAGGAACTTGGCGTTCCCGAGGCCCGTCGCCGCGTTGACCTGGTCGACGACCTCGATCGCGGCCGGTGCGCTGACCAGCGGATAGAGCGGCGACTCCGGCTTGTTGAGGGTCTCGACGAGGAGGATCGCCCCGATCCGGTCCGCCGCGCGGGCGGCCAGCACCAGGTTCTCCAGGGCGAGCGCGTCCTGCACCGCCGGGTCCGCGCCCTCGACGCGGTTGCCGTACAGCGCGTTGAGCGCCGTGCAGCCGACCGAGGCGGCGAAGTCGGCCGCCACCTCGATGTTGGCCCGGAAGCGGTCCGACTCCGTGCCGGGCACGGAGAGCGCGCCGCGGTCGGGGCCGGGCAGCTGTCCGGCGTAGAAGTTCAGCCCCACCAGCTGGGTGCCCGCGTCGTCGAGCGCCTTCTTGAGGGCGTCGAGCTCCGCCTGCGGAGGGGTGGGGGTCTCGATCCAGGGCCACCACAGCTCGACCGCCGTGAAGCCCGCCGCGGCGGCTGCCGCGGGACGCTCCAGGAGCGGGAGTTCCGTGAAGAGGATCGAAAGGTTCACATCGAAGCGCTGGTCCGGGTATCCCATGAGGATGTCGGCGCTCCTTCCGTATTGCGGAAGTTAGTTTCTGCTTAACGGAAGATTGCCCGGAGGGTGGCGGGGCTGTCAAGAGGTGCCGGGAAATTCGCCCCGGCCGGCGGCGCCCGGAATCGGTGGCGGGGGCGCCTCCGGGCATACGAAAGCGGGGCGGGGGCCGCTCTCGACCCCCGCCCCGCCCGGCTCTCACGCCGTGTGGACCCCCGCTACGCGCCCGGGACCGTGTCCTCGAAGCTCGTCCCCGCCCCGCGGTACGCCCCGACCATCGCGTTCACCTGTGCCGGGGTCAGCACCTGGTCCTTCACGTGCAGGACGTAGTCCACCTGCTGGTCGTAGGCGCGGGGCGTGGTGCTCGGCTGCCCCTGGAGGTCGATCAGCCACTGGTTGAAGTTGATCGACATCGGCCGCTCGGGCAGGTAGGCCGACCCGTGCGTCCCGAAGTGCTGACCGTCGACGTAGTACGTGATCCGGTGGTCGTCGATCGTCACCACCAGGTCGTGCCAGCCCGCGTACGACTGCCGGACCTCGCTGTGCGCGTTGACCGCTTCCCACGGGTCGGGCCGGTAGGTCTCCCACGACGTCGTGTAGAGGATGTTCGCGGGCTCGCCCCAGCCGCCGTTGGGCAGATACTCGAAGTCGTACTCCGCGTAGTCGTCCGCCATCGGCGCCTTCAGGTCGTTGATCGTGAAGAACGTCTGCACGATCCGGTCGCCGTCCGGGCCCGAGCGCGGCGCGTCGCTGAACTTCACCCGGGACGCGTACGTCCCGTTCTTGAACTTCATCGACTTGGTCAGGATCTCGGTGTGCTTGGTCGAGGCCCCCGTGCCGGCCGTCGAGGTCTCCAGGTTCATCACCGAGTTTCCGCCCTGGTCGGCGAAAGTGACGTTCTCGGCCGCCCAGGTCGCCCCCGGCACCCCCGGGCCGCCGGAGTTGGACCGGACGCTCCAGCCGTTCGCGTTGATCTCCGGGTCGGTGTGGGAGCTGTAGTCGAAGTCGTCGAACAGCGTCGGCGCGTTCCCCGGCGGGTCGGTGGGCGGGTCCGTCGGGTCCGGCGGGTCGGTCGGGCCGTTGCCCCCGGGAGCCTCGCCCCACACGGTCGCCCCGGAGATATGGGCGGTCACCTTGGACCAGTCGCCGTACGCCGTCCTGTCCGCGCCGAAGGAGTAGTCGTCGGACTGGACGAGCGGGGCCCAGGAGCTCTGGTGGAAGCGGAGCTGCATGTCCCCGGTGTCCGCCCCCGGCGCCAGCGAACCGGACCCGGCCGTGAAGCCGATCTCCAGATACCGGTCGGCCGTGGCGGTCGGGTCGGCGAGCGTCCCGAACGTACCGGTGATGTTCGCGCACCCCTTCACCGCCCAGGAACAGGCGAACCGGTAGGCGGCGGACGCGGAGTCGGCCTTGAAGTAGTAGCGCACCTTGACGCTGCTCAGCGGTACGGAGGCGGAGCCGGTGTTACGGACCTTCAGCCACGGCTCGCTCTGGTCGGCGCTCGCGCCGGACGCGCTCGTACGGTACTGGACGACGATCCCGTCCGCCGCGGCGGACGCCGAGGACGGCAACGCGGCCAGACCGGTGGCGGCCAGCGCCACGGCGGCGGCCGAGGCGGCGGCGGTGCGCAGCCTGCCTCGACGGGGACTGCTCGATGAGGTGTTCACAGGCGTGTTCCTCTCCGGAACGGTGGTGGGGGACGGGTTACGGGTGGAGTCGCGCTGTTCCTGCGGACGGGGACGCGGATGCGGGCGCCGGTGCGTTCTCGGTCGCTAGCGACCGCGCGTCCAGGGGGCGGTAGGGGACGCCCAGGGCGTCCAGCCGGGCGGTGTGGTGACGCAGCCGCTCGACGAACCCCGGCCAGTCGCCGCGCCCGCCGGACCAGGACCGGTCGGCCAGCGCGCAGAGCCGTGGGTAGCTGAGGTACTCGATCTCCTCGGGGGTGCGGGCGTACTCGGTCCACACCTGGGCCTGGGTCCCGAGCACCCGCGCCCGGTCCGCCTCCGGCCAGTCGGGAGGCGCCGGCTCGTAGCGGTGGACCGTGTGCAGGGGGACCGGCGCCCCGGGCTGGGCGACCGGCTCGGACGGGTCGCCGGACTGGGCGTAGTCGAGGTAGGTGGCCCGGTGGTGCGCGGCGATCACCTGATGGCCCCGGCGTGCGGCGGCCCGGGCGTGCGAGGAGTCACGCCAGGTCATCACCGTGAATTCCGGTGGGAGTTCGGAGCCGTTCTCGACCCAGCCGAGCGGAATCCGGCCGCGCTCCACCAGGAACGCCCCGACCCGGCCCATGAACCAGCCGTGCAGCGCCGCCGGGTCCGCGAGCCCCAGCGCCGCCGCGCGATCCCTTGCGGCAGGGCTCTGCTCCCACTCGGTGGTCGGGCACTCCTCGCCCCCGATGTGGATGTACGGCGAAGGGAAGACGTCCATCACCTCCTCCAGCACGACCCGGCAGAAGTCGATGACCCCCTCGTGGACGCCGAGGATCGTGTCGCACACCCCCCAGCGGGTCCACACGTCGAGTTCACGGTTGGGGTGGTTGCCCAGCTCCGGGTAGGCGGCGAGCGCCGCCCGCACATGGCCGGGCATCTCGATCTCCGGCACGACGGTGACCCCGCGCTCCGCCGCGTACCGCACGAGGCCTCTCAACTCCGCCTTGGTGTACGCCCCTTCGTGCGGCACCGCGTCGAAGTGCGCCCCGTCCGGACCGGTCGGGCCCTTCTGGGACCGGGCCCGCCGGGAGCCGACCGAGATCAGCCGGGGGTAGGCGTCGACCGGCATCCGCCAGCCCTGGTCGTCGGTGAGGTGGAGGTGCAGGACGTTCAGCTTGTGCAACGCCAGCAGGTCCACGTACCGGCGCAGATAGCCGACCGGCTGGAAGCGCCGCGCCACGTCCAGCATCGCCCCGCGCCACGGCCGGTCCGGTACGTCGGTGATCTCGACGCACGGCAGTTCCCAGGAGCCCCGGGTCGCGGAGCCGCCCGACAGGGCCTCGGCGGGCAGGAGTTGGCGGATCGTCTGGACGCCCCGGAGCAGCCCGGTGAGATGGGCGGCACGCAACTGGAGGGCCTGCGGGGCGACCGTCAGCCCGTACCCCTCCTCGCCGAGGCCGCCGAGCCGGTCGTCCAGAGCGAGGACGACCCGGCCGTCCGGGGCGGAGGAGAGCGGGAGCCCGGCGGCACGGCCGACCAGGGAACGCAGCAGGTCCGCCGCCGGCTCCGCACCCGGCAGCGCCCGGACGGTGGTCTCCCGGTCGAGGGTGAGCCGGCCGCCCAGCGAGGAGATCCTGGTGGGCCGGGGGACGAGGGAGAGGGCGGCGGGGGCTGGGCGCGATGCGGGCACGGGGGCCTCCGGATTCGGTTCGCGGGCGGGAGGGCAGGCGAGCGGGCGAGGGCGGCGGGGCGGACTTCGCCGCTCAGCCCTTGACGGCGCCGGCGGCGAAGCCGGACGTGACATGGCGCTGGAGCAGCAGGAAGATCACCAGGGCGGGCAGCGCGAAGAGGGTGGAGGCGGCCATCGTGGCGCCCCAGTCGGTACCGAACGTGTTCTGGAAGGACGACAGCCAGACCGGCAGGGTGCGGTTGTCCTGCTGCTTGATGATCAGGAAGTTGGCGTAGGCGAACTCGTTCCAGGCGGTGATGAAGCCGAACAGCGACGTCGCCATGAGCCCCGGCGCCAGCAGCGGCATCGCCACGCGCCAGAACGCCCCGGTCCGGGTACAGCCGTCGACCTGCGCGGCCTCCTCCAGCTCCGGTGGGATCGTTCCGATGAAGCCCCGCAGCACCACGACCGTGAACGGCAGCGTGATCATGAAGTAGATCAACGTCAGCGTCGGCAGCCGGTCGAGCATGTCGGTGTCCCGCGAGATGATGTAGACCGGGATGATCAGGGACTCCCAGGGCGCCATCTGCGCGATGAAGATCATCAGCATGAACTGCCGCCGGCCCCTCCACCGCATCCGCGCCACGGCGAACGCCGCGCCCAGCGCCACCAGCAGCGCCAGCAGGACGGCCCCCAGCGTGACCAGGATGCTGTTGCGCCAGAACAGAGCGAACCCGTCGGCCTCCACGGCCCGGCGGAAGTGGTCGAGCGTCCAGGTCCGCGGGAGGAGCTGCGGATCGGTGGACCGGATGTCCTTGGACGGCTTGAAGGCCGTGGAGATCATCCAGTAGACGGGGAAGAGACAGACGACGACGGTCACGGCGGCGGCGATGTTCAGCGGGAGGCGCCGCAGGCGGGGGCGTACGGGCTTACGGGGGCGTGCGGCCCTGGGGGGACGCGCGGTGCGCGGGCTCATCGGGTCTCGTCCTCCTGGCGGAGCATCTGGCGGAAGTACAGGACGAGCACCCCGGACATCAGGACCACGGTGACCATCGAGGCGGCGGAGCCCAGGTCGTACCGCTGGCCGGAGAGAGCGGTCTGGACCGCGTAGACCGGCAGGATCGTCGTGGCGTCACCCGGGCCGCCCCGGGTCATCACCCAGATCTGGACGAACGCCTTGAACGTCCAGATCACCTCCAGCGAGATGACCAGCAGGAAGATCGGCCGCAGCATGGGGAAAGTGACCGAGCGGAACATCCGCCCCGCGCCCGCCCCGTCCAGCCGCGCCGACTCGTACAGCTCCAGGGGCACGGTGGTCAGCGCCGAGTACAGGGTGACCGCGGCGAACGGCACCGACTGCCAGACGATCAGCGTCACCAGGATCGCGAAGGCCGCGGTGCCGTTGGCGAACCACGGATAGCGGTCGAAGGAGTCGAAGCCGAGCGAGGTCAGCGTCCGGTTGACGATGCCGAACTCCGAGTGGAACAGCCACTGGAAGACGGTGGTCGCCGCCACCACCGGCATCGCCCAGGCCAGCACCAGCGAGCTCAGCACCACCGTCCGCCCGATCCGGCCCAGCCGCTCCACCATCAGCGCGACCAGGGTGGCGATCACCATGATCAGGACGACGTTGACCGCCATGAACAGGAAGGTGCGCCGCACCACCTCCCAGAACCTGGGGTCGGCCAGCAGCGTCCGGTAGTTCCGCAGTCCGACGAACTCCGCGTCTCCACGGATCAGCTGGCGCAGGCGGAAGTCCTGGAACGAGATCAGGACCGCCCGCACCAGCGGGTAGACCAGCAGATAGAGCATGCCGCCGACGGCGGGGGCGATCAGGGCGTACGGCCAGAGGCCGCGGGCCCGGCCGGGCCCCGGCGGCGGGCCCCCGGCCTTGCGGACGACGAGGCGCGAGGCCGGGCGCCGCCGGGGTGTGCGGGGTGCGGTCCGTTGGTCGACGACCGGCACGGCACGCCTCCTTGTCCGGGTCGTGAGCGGGCGGAGCGGGGTCAGGAACCGGCGTTCATGGCCCGGGTGATGTCCGCCGAGGCCTTCGCCGCCTCCTTCGCCGGATCGCCCCCGGTGAGCACGGCCGTCATGTAGTCCTTGATCGGGTTCTCCGCCTCGACCGCCGCCCAGCCCGGGGTGTTGGGCGTCGCGTGCCCGTTGGCCGCGCCGACCGCCATCGCGGCGGCGCCCGGGTCGTCGGCCACGGCGGAGGCCAGGGTGGTCCGGTTCGGCACATAGCTCATGGCGACGGCGAGCTTCTTCTGCCAGGCGTCCCCGGTCAGCTCCTTGATGAAGGTGACCGCCTCGTCGGGGTGGGCCGCGGCGGCCGGCACGACCAGGTCGGAGCCGCCGGTGAAGACCGCGCCCGGAGTGCCGGCGGTCTTGCCCGGGATCGGGAGGAAGGCGAGCTTGCCCTGGAGACCGGGGTTCTGCTCCGCGATGACGCTCGCCCCGCCCGGCGTGGAGATCACCTGCGCCACCTGCCCCTGCGCCATCACCTCGGCCTGCGGCGGATCGTCCTCGTCGGAGTCCTTGGGCCCCTTGCCGAGCGCCTGGAGCCGGGCGTAGAACGCCATGCCGCGCAGTGCCTCGGGGGTGTGGAGTGCGCCGGACCACTTCCCGCCGGACTCGCGCGCCAGGTCGCCGCCCTCGTCCCAGATGAACCCGGCCAGCGCGTACCACATCTGCCCGGGCAGATAGATGCCCTGCGTGCCGCCCCGGTTCAGCTTGGCGGTGGCATCGATCCACTGCTCGCGGGTCTTGATCGCCGCGGCGTCGATGCCCGCCTTCTCGAAGAGGTCGGTGCGGTAGACGACCACCCGGTTCGCCGCGTAGTACGGGATGCCGTACTGCTTGCCCTCGTACGACCCCGGCTCGGCCAGGCCGCTCAGCCAGTCCTCGCCGTTCAGCTCCTCGGTCCGGTCGCTGAGGTCGAGCAGCCCGCCGCTCTCCGCGAACTGCGCCACCTGAGTGTTGCCCGCCTCGATGACGTCCGGGGCGTCGTTGCTCGCGAGGGCGGCGGTGATCTTCTGGCCGATCCCGTCCCACTCCTGGATCTGGATCTTCACGTCGATCGTGGGGTGGCGCTTCTCGAAGTCCGCCGTGAACTCCTTCTGGAACCGGGCGGAGACGCTGTCGCGCATGAGCCAGACGTCCACGGTCGTCCGGCCGTCCCCGTTCCCGGAGTCGGAACCGGACGACGAACTACAGGCACTGAGCGCGGTGGTCAGGACGAGCACGGACACACCGGCGAGCAAGCGGTACTTCACGGTTCACCTCGGAAGCAGAACTGATGTGGCTGACCTGACCTGACCTGACCTGAACTGACTGGTTGGAGCTGACCGGCTCTGACGTGGCCGGCTGTGACCTGAGCACCTGACCACCTGACCAGTGATGTCCACTGGACAGCTCGCCTCTCGATGGGGGTTGAAGGTGGCATGGACCACTGATGCCGTCAACCCCTCGCGTAACAAGGGCATTTGGTGATCCGCGCGGAGAAGTAGTGCTCGCGTCTCGTGTGCAAGGCGCTACACTTCGCCTGACCAGCAAGCCAGTTCGATCGGGCTGGTGATGAACTGGTAAGGAAATGTGGGCTGTCGGGAGGGGAGCGCGTGGACGCGGACGTGCCGGGGACGGTGCTCAAACGGGAGCGGACCCGTGAGGCCGTACTGGAGCTGATCGAGTCGCGCAGCCCTGGGGACGCCATCCCCTCGGAGCGCGCCCTGTGCGCCCTGCTCGGCGTGTCGCGGCCCACCGTGCGCGCGGCGGTGGACGAGCTGGTCGCCGCCGGGCTCCTGGTGCGCGAGCACGGCCGGGGCATGTTCGTCGCCCCCGCCAAGATCACCCAGGAGCTGGTCGCCGGGGACCGGGCGCTGAGCGTGCCGCAGGCGGCGGGCGCCTGGTCGAGCCGGCTGCTGGAGTTCACCACGCTCCAGGCGGGGGCCCGGGTCGGCCGCAAGCTGCGGATGTCACCCGCCGCCGAGATCGTCTACGTGGCGCGGCTGCGGCTGGTCGACGGTGCGCCGATGGCCATCGAGCACCTGCACATCCGGGCCGAGCTGGTGCCGGGCCTCAGCGCACGGGAGCTGGAGAGCGGCGACCTGTACGAGCATCTGCGCTCCACGCACGGGGTGCACGTCCACGAGGCGGTCCAGGCCATCGAGCCCACCGTCGTCACCCGCGCCGAGGCGGGGCTGCTCGACGTTCCGGAGCTGTCGCCGGCGCTGCTCTTCGAGCGGCTGACCTCCGACACCACGGGCCGTCCGGTGGAGTACGTCCACTCGCTCTACCGGGGCGACCGCTACCGGATCGTCTCCCGGCTCGCGCTCGGCCCGGCGGCCGAGGTCGCCCCCGACCGGGAGGGGCACCATCCGGGCATCCCGCCCGGCGACTTCGCGCACGGCGACGCCATCGCCTCCTCCACCAGGGGGGACATCCAGGCGGGCGACTGATCGCGCCTTCGGTCGCGTTGCGCAGGGTGCAACTCCGGTTGCACCTCTTGTCGAACGGCCGGGGGCGCGTCAGGGTGGCGGACGCATCCGAAGCAACCGAACCCCCACACGAGGTGCCTCGCATGAAGCCTGCCCACCACGCGAAAGCCGGCCCCGGCCGCGCCCCCGGCCCCGCTTCCGCTTCCGCCCCTGATTCCGAGGCTCCCGCCTCCGGCCGCCCCAGTCGCCGGAGCCTCCTCGGCGGTCTGCTCGCGGGGGCCGCCCTGGCCGCCGCCCCCGCCCCCGCGGCCGCCCGTCCCACTCCCGTGCCGGCCGCCCCGCGCGCCACCCGCCCGCTGCTCCTCGGCACGTACACCTCCGAGGCGGGAGGCGGCGCCGGCATCGGCACCGCCGCGTACGACACCGGCACCGGCGCGATCGCCCCCGGACCGGTGATCACCGGCGTCGAGAACCCCTCCTACCTGGCCCTCCACCCCTCCGGCGCCACCGTCTACGCGGTCGCCGAGCAGGGCGCGGGCGCGGTCACCGCCGTGGCGGTCGCGCCGGACGGGAGGTACGAGGTGCTCGGCAGCCGTTCCACCGGCGGCTCCGGCCCCACCCACCTCTCCGTCCACCCGTCCGGACGCTGGCTGCTGAGCGCCAACTACACCTCCGGCAGCGTCGCCGTGCACCCGATCGCGGGGGACGGCTCCCTGGGGGAGCGCACCGACCTGGTCACCCACAGCTCGCTGCCGCCCGGACCCGGCCAGGGCGGGCCGCACGCCCACCAGGTCGTCACCTCACCCGACGGCGGCCACGTCCTCGCCGTCGACCTGGGCACCGACACCGTGTACACGTACGCGCTCGACGAGTCGGCCGGGACGCTCACCGAGGTCTCCCGGGCCGCTCTGGCTCCCGGCTCCGGCCCCCGCCACCTGGCCTTCCATCCCGGCGGGCGCTTCGCGTACCTGGCCTGCGAGCTGGACGACACCATGGTCGTCTGCGCGTACGACCCCGCCACGGGCGCTCTCACCCCGGGGTCCGGGCAGTCCACCGGTACGGGATCCGGCACCAGCTACCCCGCCCAGCCGGTGGTCACCGGGGACGGGGCGTACGTCTATCTCGCCAACCGGGGCCACAACAGCCTCACCCGTTACGCCGTGGAGAGCGGCGGGGCGGCCCTGCGACTGCTGGACACCGTGCCCGTCGGCGGCGACTGGCCCCGCCAGCTCGCCCTGTCCCCGGACAGCTCCCTGCTCTTCGCCGCGAACCAGCGCTCCTCCACCGTCACCGTGTTCGGGGTCGGCTCCGACGGCTCCCTGACCGCTGCGGGCGCCCCCTTCCCGGCTCCGGTCGCGGTCTGTGTCCTGCCGCTTCCCTGAGCCGAGCCGTCGGGGCCCCGCGCGCACCGGGGCGGGCCCCCTCCAGCGGTTACAGTCGTGGCCGAGCCGCGGGGGCCCGCACCGGGGCGAGGACATCAGGGAGGCACAGTGCGCTTGAGGGTGGAATTCACCACCGAGCCGTTCGATCTCGACGAAGCGCCCACCCACGCGGTGGTGGCCCGCGAGGTGATCCAGGGCGCCGGGCTCGACGCCGTGGACGTCGGCCCCTTCGGCAACACGGCGGAAGGGGACGCGGACGCGGTGCTCACCGCCGTCGACTCCCTGCTGCGGCGGGCCCTGGCTTCGGGCGCCACCCGGGTATCGCTCCAGGTGAACGTGGTCGAGGGGGACGCGCCGTGACCGGATCCACCGAACACCCCCCGGCTGCGGCCGACGCCCCCCTGGCAGCCGACCACCCTTCGGCGACGTTCGACCATCCGCTGGTCTCCGCGGTCAAGCCGCTCGTCGACGCGATGGGCGCGGAGCTGCTGGGCCCGGATCAAGCCCAGCCGGACGACGTCGTCCTCGCCTGGGAGGGGCGGGACGTCATAGCCGTACGTCTCCCGCAGCTCTCCGAATCGCTCGACCACATCCTCGCCGCGATGGAACGACGGCACGGGATGCCGCTCGCCGACCTGGACCGCAAGGCCAAGCAGGGCGTCGTCCGGACGCTGGAGGCACGGGGTGCCTTCTCCGTACGGCACGGGGTGGAGACCGTGGCGAGCGCCCTGGGCGTCTCCCGGTTCACCGTGTACAACTACCTGAACAGGGAACATGCGGCCAAGGGTGAGTAGTTGGCCGAAACCACCGAACGCACAGGAAAGCCGCCGTCCGCATGCCGGGACGGCGGCTTTCTTCGTTCGCGATATTTCAACAAAGTGTTGACGTCGTGTTGTGGAGGGCGTTAGCTATCCGCAGCCCGAACAACGCACAGCGAAAAGCAGCCACGGAGGCTCCCGTGACTTCGAGCTCCACACCGGGCCTCGCCCGGTTCAACACCCTGGCGGACGGCGAGGCCACCCCCGCACTGCACGAGGTCTGTGCCAGTGCGGCCTGGGGAAACGCCATCCTCGCCGGGCGCCCGTACGCCACCGAAGAAGCCCTGTTCTCCGCGAGCGACGCCGCCATGGCGGAACTCACCGCGGAGGACCTGGCCGAAGCGATGGCGGGCCACCCGCCGATCGGCCGCCCGAAGCCCGGCGATCCGACCTCCTCCCGTGAGCAGCGGGGGATGGCCGGCGCCTCCGAGGAGCTCAAGACCGAGATGCTCGAACTGAACCTGGCCTACCAGGAGCGGTTCGGACATGTCTTCCTGATCTGTGCCACCGGTGCCACCGGTGAGCAGATGCGCGACGCGGTGAAGTCCCGGATCGGGAACTCGCCCGAGCAGGAGCAGGAGATCGTGCGCACCGAACTGGGCAAGATCAACCGCATCCGGCTGACCCGTCTCGTGACGGAGACCCTCGCAGAGGGCGCTCCCGCACAGGACTCTTGAGATCTAGGAGAGTGACGGTCTTGAGTACCGACACGACCGCATCGGTGTCCACCCACATCCTGGACACCAGCATCGGCCGCCCCGCCGCGTCCGTCACCGTCTCGCTCGCCGCCCGCAGTGGAAGCGACGCGCCGTACGTGACGCTCGGAGCGTCCGCGACCGATGCGGACGGGCGTTGCAAGGACCTCCCGGCACTGCCGGAGGGAACAAGCCATGTGCGTCTCGAATTCGATACCGAGGCGTACTTTTCCAAGAAGCAAGCCGAGGCGCAGCAGGACGCCCCCCGCGTAAGGGACAGCGGCGCGTTCTTCCCGGAGGTGACCATCGCGTTCGCGGTCACCCCGGGCGAGCACTATCACGTACCGCTGCTGCTCAACCCGTTCGGCTACTCCGTTTACCGAGGGAGCTAGCACCGACATGCCCACGATTCTCGGCCAGAACCAGTACGGCAAAGCAGAGAACCGCGTCGTAAAGATCACGCGGGACGGCGACACCCACCACATCAAGGACCTGAACGTCTCGGTCGCCCTCTCCGGCGACATGGACGATGTCCACTACTCCGGCTCCAACGCCAACGTCCTGCCGACCGACACCACCAAGAACACGGTGTTCGCGTTCGCCAAGGAGCACGGGATCGAGTCCGCCGAGCAGTTCGGCATCCACCTCGCCCGGCACTTCGTCTCCTCCCAGGAGCCGATCCACCGCGCCCGGATCCGGATCGAGGAGTACAGCTGGGAGCGCATCGCGACCTCCGACGGCAATTCGAAGTTCATCGGCGCCGACGAGGTCAAGCACTCCTTCGTCCGCAAGGGCCAGGAGACCCGCGTCTCCCAGATCACCTACGACGGGGAGAACTGGGAGGTCATCTCGGGCCTCAAGGACCTGACGGTGATGAACTCGACCAACTCCGAGTTCTGGGGCTACGTCAAGGACCGGTACACGACGCTCAAGGAGGCGTACGACCGCATCCTGGCGACGGACGTCTCCGCCCGCTGGCGCTACAACTGGACCAGCGACGAGCAGCGGATGCCGAACTGGGAGAAGTCCTACGAGCAGGCGCGCAAGCACATGCTCCACGCCTTCGCCGAGACGTACTCCCTCTCGCTCCAGCAGACCCTGTACCAGATGGGTTCGCGCATCATCAACAGCCGCAGCGAGATCGACGAGATCCGCTTCTCGCTGCCCAACAACCACCACTTCCTGGTGGACCTCGAACCGTTCGGCCTCAAGAACGACAATGAGGTCTACTTCGCGGCGGACCGTCCCTACGGTCTGATCGAGGCCACCGTGCTCCGGGACGGCGTCGAGCCGAAGATCCCGGTCGACATGACCAACCTCTGACGCGGCACTGAACCGGCCGCCGTCCGCGTAACGACGGGCGGGGGCCGGTCATCCCGGAGGGAACACCCATGGCACAGCCTGCAACGAGGCCGGCAGAAGGCCCAGGCACCACCTCACCGATCACCGCTGCCGACACGGCGGTTCACCCGGTCGACGAGAAGCTTCCTCCCGCGCGGCTCGTCCCCGCCGCGCTCCAGCACATCGCCGCCATGTACGCGGGCGTCGTCACCCCTCCGCTCATCATCGGCCAGGCCGTCGGCCTGGACACCGCCGGGATGACCCGGCTCATCGCGGCGAGCCTCCTGATCGCCGGACTCGCCACCATCCTGCAGACCGTCGGTCTCGGCCGCTTCGCCAGCAACCGGCTGCCCTTCGTCAACGCAGCCTCCTCCGCCGGGATCGCGCCGATGCTCGCCATCGCCGAGACCAGCGCGCCCGGCCACCAACTCCCCGCGATCTACGGGGCGGTGCTCGTCGCCGGAGGCTTCTGTCTGGCGGTCGGCCCCTTCTTCGGCAGACTGCTGCGCTTCTTCCCGCCGCTCGTCACCGGTGTGGTCATCACCCTCATCGGCGTCACCCTGATGCCGGTCCCGGTCGCCTGGGCGCAGGGCGGCGACGCCACCGCCGCCGACTTCGGCGCCATGAAGTACCTGGCGCTGGCCGCCTTCACGCTCGTCGTCATCCTGCTCATCCAGCGCTTCGGGCGAGGGTTCCTCAAACAAGTGGCCCTGCTCATGGGCATGTTCGTCGGCACGCTGGCCGCGATCCCGTTCGGACTCGCCGACTTCTCCGCGCTGAAGTCCGCGCCGCTCGCCGCCCTGCCGACCCCCTTCGCCTTCGGCGCGCCGGAGTTCCACCCCGCCGCGATCCTCTCCCTCTGCATCGTCATGCTCGTCCTGATGACGGAGTCCTCGGCCGGGATGCTCGCCCTCGGCGAGATCTGCGACCGCCGCACCGACGGCCGTACGATCACCCGAGGCCTGCGCACGGACGGCATCGCCACCCTCCTCGGCCCGGTCTTCGGCGGCTTTCCCACCAGTGCCTTCGCCCAGAACGTCGGTGTCGTCTCGCTGACCCGCGTACGCAGCCGGTACGTTGTCGCGGCCGCCGGCGGCGCGCTGCTGGTCCTCGGCGCCTTCCCGGTGCTCGGCGCGGTCGTCTCGCTCGTCCCGATGCCCGTCCTCGGCGGCGCCGGCATCGTCCTCTTCGGCTCCATCGCGGTCAGCGGCATCCGCACGCTCTCCGAGGCGGGCCTGGACGACAGCTCCAACATCATCCTGGTCGCCGTCGCACTCGGCGCGGGCATCATCCCGCTCGCCGCGCCCACCTTCTACGCCGGATTCCCGGCCTGGGCGCAGACCGTCCTCGGCTCCGGGATCAGCGCGGGGGCACTGGTCGCGGTCGTGCTCAACCTGTTCTTCCATCATCTCGGCACCCACAGCCGCACCGCTGTGGCACTCAAATCCTCCTAGGGTCCTGCCGTGCCCACATCGCCACAGAGAGAAGAAGGAAGCGCCATGGCAGCTTCGGCAGACCCTCAGCGCATCATCATCGAAAACTGTTCGATCGCCACCGTCGACGCGCACGACACGGAGTACGCGTCCGGGTACATCGTCGTGGCGGGCAACCGCATCGAGTCCATCGGCGCCGGCAAGGCCCCCGAGGGCCTGACCGGAGTCGTCCGGCGGATCGACGGCACCGGGCACCTCGCCACCCCCGGCCTGGTCAACACCCACCACCACTTCTACCAGTGGATCACCCGGGGTCTGGCCACCGACCACAACCTCTTCAACTGGCTGGTCGCGCTCTACCCGACCTGGGCACGCATCGACGAGCCGATGGCCCGGGCCGCCGCGCAGGGCTCGCTCGCCATGATGGCCCGCGGCGGCGTCACCACCGCCATGGACCACCACTACGTCTTCCCGAAGGGCTCCGGCGACCTCTCCGGCGCGATCATCGGCGCCGCCCGTGACATGGGCGTACGGTTCACCCTCGCCCGGGGCTCCATGGACCGCAGCGAGAAGGACGGCGGCCTGCCCCCGGACTTCGCCGTCGAGACCCTGGAAGGCGCGCTCGCCGCCACCGAGGCCACCGTCGACGCCCACCACGACGCCTCCTTCGACGCCATGACCCAGGTCGCCGTCGCGCCCTGCTCGCCGTTCTCGGTCTCGACCGAACTGATGCGCCAGGGCGCCGAGTTGGCCCGGCGCAAGGGTGTACGGCTGCACACCCACGGCTCGGAGACCGTCGAGGAGGAGCAGTTCTGCAAGGAGCTGTTCGGGATGGGCCCGACCGACTACTTCGAGTCGACCGGCTGGCTCGGCGACGACGTGTGGATGGCCCACTGCGTCCACATGAACGACTCCGACATCGCCGCCTTCGCCCGTACGGGAACGGGCGTCGCCCACTGCCCGTCCTCCAACGCGCGCCTCGCCGCCGGGATCGCCCGGGTCCCCGACATGCTGGCCGCCGGTGTTCCCGTCGGCCTCGGCGTGGACGGCACCGCCTCCAACGAGTCCGGCGAACTCCACACCGAGCTGCGCAACGCCCTGCTCATCAACCGCCTCGGCGCCCACCGCGAGGCAGCCCTGAACGCCCGTCAGGCCCTGCGCCTCGGGACCTTCGGCGGGGCCCAGGTCCTGGGCCGCGCCGACCAGATCGGCTCCCTGGAGGCCGGCAAGCTCGCCGACCTCGTCCTGTGGAAGCTGGACACCCTGGCCCACTCCTCGATCGCCGACCCGGTGACCGCGCTCATCTTCGGCGCGGCCGCCCCGGTGACCCTCTCCCTCGTCGACGGCAAGCCGGTCGTCGAGGGCAGCCACCTCACCACGGTGGACGAGGACGCGATCGCCCGGGTCACCCGCGACGAGGCCCGCCGCCTCGCGCAGATCGCCGCCGGAGCCTGATTCCGAGCGGTGCCCCGCCGGAGTCCGACTCCGTGCGGCATCCCCGCGGAGCCCGGCTCCGCGCGGTATCCCCGACCGGCCGGTCGAGGGGGACGGCCCGAGACCGGCCGCCGTGGACCCGAGCGGGGTCCACGGCAGCCGGTCCGGCGGACGCGCGCATGGTGCGCGCCCGCCGGACCGGTGATGAACGCTGCCCGCACACACCCCCAGTGCGAGCCGCTCCCGCACCCCCCCTTCTGCCCCACCTGCACCACCTGCAGCACCTGAGAGAGCCGCACCACCGCACCACTTACGCACCACCTCCCTGAACCCCACGTCGCCGACGACGTGTAACCGACCGGAGGAACCGCCGTGGCCGCCAAGCCCAGGTTTCGCAAAGACGCAGATGCAGCCGCCCCCGACACGACGGCCGACAACGCCGCGGAAGCGGGAGGCGACCGGAAACACCCGGTCGACCAGACCCTCCCCCCACTGAAGATGTTCACCAGCGGCCTCCAGCACGTGGCCGCCATGTACGCGGGCGTGGTGGCCCCACCGCTCATCGTGGGGCCCGCCGTCGGCCTCACCGCCAAGGAGACCGCCTTCCTGATGGGGGCGAGCCTCTTCACGGCGGGGATCGCCACCCTGCTCCAGACCATCGGCTTCTGGAAGGTCGGCGCCCGGCTGCCCTTCGTCAACGGCGTCTCGTTCGCCGGGGTCGCCCCGATGATCGCCATAGGCAAGGACCGGGGACACGACGGGATAGCCGTCATCTTCGGCGCGATCATCGTCGCGAGTCTTCTCGGGTTCGTCCTCGCTCCGTACTTCTGCAAACTGGTGCGCTTCTTCCCACCCGTCGTCACCGGCACCGTGATCACTCTGATCGGCGTCTCGCTCCTCCCGGTCGCCTTCAACTGGTCCCAGGGCGGCAACGCCACGGCCGACGACTACGGTTCGATGACCAACATCACCATGGCCGCCGTGACCCTGGTCATCGTGCTGGCTCTGCGCAAGCTCCTGCGCGGCTTCCTCCAGCAGATCGCGATCCTGCTCGGCCTGGTCATCGGCACCCTGATCGCCATCCCGGCCGGCATCACCGACTTCGGAGCCATCAAGGAGGCCGACGTGGTCGGCTTCCCGACGCCGTTCGCCTTCGGCGCCCCGCAGTTCGAGATCGCCGCCATCATCTCCATGTGCATCGTGATGCTGGTCTGCATGACCGAGTCCACCGCGGACATGCTGGCCCTCGGCAAGATCGTCGGCCGCCCGGCCGACGAGAAGATCATCGAGGGCGGTCTGCGCGCCGACACCCTCGGCAGCGCCATCAGCCCGCTCTTCAACGGGTTCATGTGCAGCGCCTTCGCCCAGAACGTCGGCCTCGTCGCCATGACGAAGATCCGCAGTCGCTTCGTCGTCGCCGCGGGCGGCGGCATCCTCATCGTGCTCGGCCTGGTCCCCGTCGCGGCCTCCGTCATCGCCCTCGTACCGCTGCCGGTGCTCGGCGGCGCGGGCATCGTCCTCTTCGGCACGGTCGCGGCCAGCGG
The DNA here is from genome assembly GCF_028622875.1 of Streptomyces sp. MMBL 11-1. Taxonomy (NCBI): domain Bacteria; kingdom Bacillati; phylum Actinomycetota; class Actinomycetes; order Kitasatosporales; family Streptomycetaceae; genus Streptomyces; species Streptomyces sp. MMBL 11-1. The sequence goes on from NZ_CP117709.1 coordinate 6,840,233, forward strand.
TATCCAGACCCTGGCCACCGCGGCCATGGAGAAGGGCGAGAACGCGCTGATCGTGGCGGCGGCCCTCGGCATCGGCCTGATCCCGATCGCGGCGCCGCAGTTCTACCACGCCTTCCCGGAGAGCCTGCTGGTGGTCCTCGACTCGGGCATCTCCACCGGCTGTGTGGTGGCGATCGTGCTGAACCTCGCCTTCAACCACCTGGGCCGCGAGCCGGACGCGGCGGACGAGGAGCAGGCACCGGGCGAGCACGTGGTGCCGGCCGCGGCCGGGGTCGGCGTCCACTGACCCCTGCGGATGTGGACCGGAGCACCCCGGGGCCCCGCGCGACGCGGGGCCCCGGCGGCCGACCGGCGCCCGTCGGCTGTAGCGTCAGGGGCATGGAAGATCAGTCTGTTGTGGATGTCGGTGATGTGCGCCTCGCGTACCGGACCTGGGGCGACGCGTTCGGCTCGCCCGTCGTGCTGCTGCACGGCCTCGGCGGTTCGGCCGCGGACTGGGAGGCGGCCGGCCCCCTGCTGGGCCAGGACTGGCGGGTCTTCGCCCTGGACCTGCGCGGCCACGGCGAGAGCGACTGGCCCGACGCCTACGGCCTGGACCTGATGGCCGAGGACGTCGTGGGCTTCCTCGACGAACTGGAGCTGGACCGGGTCGGCCTCGTCGGCCACGGCATGGGCGGCGTCGTCGCCCGGCTGGTCGCCCAGGAGCACTCCGACCGGGTGGAGCGGCTGGTGCTGGTGGAGACCCCGGCCCCGTTCCCCGGCGACCCGGGCCCGGCGGGCCGGGCCGAGGGCCCGGTGGACTACGACGAGAACGCCGTGCCCGCCGTACGCGACCAGCTCGCCGACCCCGGCCCGGACGCCGACGAGGCCCTCGGCGACATCGTCTCCCCGACGATGATCATCACCGGCGGCCCGGAAAGCGCGATGGAACAGCACCGCCAGGCCGACGTGGCCTCCCTCATCCCGGACTGCCGGATGATCACGGTCCCGGGCGGCCACCGGATGCACGAGACCCGGGCGGACCAGGTGGCCGCGCACATCACGGAGTTCTTCACCAGCTGAGGCGCTCCCGCGCCGACGGCGCTGTCAGTGGCGGCTGCCATGATCGACGCCATGGACTTCGACCGTGCCCTGTTCCACGCCGAGCTGGACGCGCAGCCCTGGGCGTCGTACACCCACGCCTACGGCAGCGCCGAGGACGTTCCCGGCTGTCTGCGCGCACTCGCCGGGGACGACGACCCGGCGGCGGAGGAGGCACAGAGCGAGCTGTACGGCAGCATCCTGCACCAGGGATCGGTGTACGAGGCCTCCGCGATGGCGGTCCCGTTCCTGGCCCGGATCGCCGCGGCGGGCATCCGCACGGTCGATGTGCTCCTGCTGATCGGCGGCGTGGCGGAGGGCGGCACGGACCCGGACCCCGGGGCGGAACCCGCCGGGGGCGGGGCGGCCGGGGAGAGCGACGAGGCGGCCTGCCGCCGGGCCGTCGTCGCGCAACTGCCGTTGCTGCTGGCCTCATTGGAGCACCGGGACCGTGCCGTACGCCAGGCGGCGGCCTGGGCCGCCGGGTGGACGGGGACGGCGGGAGCCGCCCTCGCCGTGCCGGCGCTCCGCGAGCGGTCGGCGGTCGAGACGGATCCCCTTGTCCGCGCCGAGCTGCTCACGTCCCTGGTGGAGTTGGATCCGGAGGGCGCCGCCCCCGCGGCGGCCCGGGCGGTCGGCCCCGACAGCCCGCCGGAGCTGCGGATCGCCGCCGTGATGGCCTGCCTGGACGCCGGGCTTCCCTGGACCCGGGACCAGCACGAAGCCGTGCTGGACCTGCTGCCCCTGGACCGCCTCGCCGCCGACCGGCACGACCACTCCCGGAACGAACCCCTGCACGCCATCTCCCTGGCCCTGCTGGAGCGGGACACCGAGGCGGACCGCGAGGCGGTGTTCGCGCTGCTCGACGCCGCGCTGCGCAGCGACGATCCCGAAGCCCGCACCGAGGCGGTATGGGCGGCCACGACGGCGTGCGAGCTCTCCCGGTCCGCGCCCGCGCGGCTGGCCCCCGCGCTGATATCGGCGGCCCTGGCGGACGGGCCCGACGACGAGACCGGCGCCCTGTCGGCGCTCGGCCGGCTCGGCCCGTCCGGCGCTCCCGCCGCCGATCTGCTGGCGGCCCGCTCGGCCGGCGACGGCGATACGGCGGACCGCGCGCTCGAAGCCCTGGTCACCGTCGACCCGGTACGAGCCGCGCCCCTGCTCGCCCGGGACCTGGAGCGGCGGCCCCGGGCGTTGCAGGCCGCGTCCGGCCGGCTCGCCGAGGCGCTCCCCGTCGTGCCGTTCGACCCGGAGCTGCTGGCGGCGGTCCGGCGGCGGCTCGCCACGATGGAACCCGGCGGCACCACTCCGTTCCGGCTGACGGCACTGCTCGCGTCCTGGGGCCCGGACGCCTCCGCCGCCGTGCCGGAACTGCTCGCCGCCCTGCCGACGCACCCCCGGGTGCTGCCGAAGGCACTGGTCGCCGTCTGCCCGCCCGGGCGCCGGGCCGAGGCGGCGGACGCCCTGCGGGCGCGGACGGGGACGGGCCCGGCCGAGGAGCGGATCGAGGCGGCCCGCGCACTCCACGAACTGGCCGGTGACGATGGGCCGTTGCTTCCCCTGCTGGCGGAGCGGCTCGCGGTGAGCGCCGGGGGAGGCGGGGGATCCGGCGGGGCGATACGCGAGGCGGCGGAGGCCGCCGCCGCTGTCGGGCCCGCCGCCTCGTCGCTCGTACCCGCCCTGCGCGCCGCGCTCAACAGCCCCGGCGCCGAGCGGACCAACCCCCAGATGGACGACGACATCGCCCTCGCCGTCGCCCTGCACCGGATCACCGGCGACGCGGCGGAGGCGGTTCCGGTGCTGGCCGGAGTGCTCGGTGACCGCGGCGGGCTCTGGCGGCGCTGGACGCTGGTCCGCGCGGCGGAGGCCGCGGGAGGCCTCGGCCCGGCGGGCCGGCCGCTCGTCCCCGTACTGAAGGCACTGCTCGACGACCCCCGGCAGACGCCGTCAGTGGCCCTCGCCCTCCATGCCGTCGCCCCCGACGCGCTGGACGCCGGGCACGTGGCCGGGCTGCTGCTCGACGCGGCGGAAGCATCCACGGCCCCCTTCGAGGCCGTGGACGCGCTGGTGGTGTTCGGCACGGACGCCCTGTCCGACGAGCACCGGGCGCGGCTCACGGCGCTGGGGGAGCGGGACAGGAGAGTGGTGAGGTCCGGGCTGGACGGCACGGTCGAGCTCACCGACGAACGGCTGCGCGCCCGGGTGCGCGCGGCGGTCAGGGGTGCGTGATCCTGCGGACCCGATCCGAACCGGGCCGTGCGTCCGGAGCCCGTGAGGCGGCGGGGACGCCGGGGCCCGCCCCTCTCAGCTGCCCGGCTGCCAGTCCGGACGGCGACCGCTGAGAGCGATCACCCGGTCCAGCGGCGGGGCGTCGTCCGGCACCGGGACCGGCGGCCCGAAGAGACTGCCGCCGTCGGAGCCGTCCGGGCGGTCCGGGCTGTCCGGGCCGCTTCCCACCGGCGCGAGGAGGGCCTCGCAGGAACGCAGTTCGGCCTCCCCGGCCGCGTACGGCTGCCCGGTCGACCGGGCGAGGTCCCAGCCGTGGACGACGAGTTCGTTGAGTGCGACGGCCCCCGCCACCTCGCCGGGCAGCTCCACCCCGCCCGCCCGGGTCATGCCCGTCCAGGCGTCGGGCGAGCGCCAGGCCGCCGCCATCTCGTCCAGCCGAAGGGGCAGCACCTCACGCCAGTCGTCGTCGAGGACGGGGAGGGCGGCGTCGGGGGACACGTCGGTGCTCGCCCCGAGATCCTTGCGGGCGGCGTCGCGGAAGGCGGTGGCCAGCCCGGTGAGATGGCCGAGCAGCTCCCGTACGGCGTAGTCGGGGCAGGGGGTGGGGCCGTCCAGCCGGCTGTCGTCGAGCGGACCGAGCAGCGCGGCGATCCGTCGGGCGGCGGGCTCCAGGTCGGGAGGAGCGGCGGCATCCGACACGGGGTTCTCCTGTGCGTCCATACAGGGAAGACCCCTCGACCACCGAAAACTCATCGCCCCGCCACCCGCCACCCGCGCCCCGCCACCCGCGCCCCGCGCCCCGCGACCCAAGACCCATGCCCCGTGTCCTGCCCGGACCGCGGGCGGGCGGGCGGACGGGTGGCGCACACCGTCACATAGCGGAAGGTTCCTCGCCGTCCTCTTGTCGGCGACCCCCGCACCATGGCATACAGGTCTGGACCATTGCTGTCCGGATGGAAGGCACCACCGTGCAACGCCCCCACATCTCTGCCGCGTTGACCTGCTCCGCCCTGCTTCTCACCCCCCTCCTCTCCGCCTGCGGTGGTTCCGCCGAAGCCGACACCCAGCCGCCCGGCACCCCGGCGAACGTCACCGCCCAGGCCAGCAGCTCCACCTCCGTGCACGTCATGTGGAAGGCCGCCCCCGACGACGAGAAGGTCGCCGGCTACGAGGTCTACCGGGGAAAGAGCAAGGTCAAGAGCGTCCCCGCGACGAAGACCATGATCGACGTCAACGGTCTGACGGCCTCGACGGACTACACCTTCAGCGTCCGGGCCAAGGACACGGCCGGGAACCTCTCCGCGCCCAGCAAGGCCGTCCCCGTCACCACCCAGGCCACCCCGCCCAAGGACGACGAGCCCCCCACCGTCCCGGCGAAGCTGACCGGCCGCGCCGACGGCAGCCGTGGGGCCACGCTCACCTGGGGCGCGGCCAAGGACGACGTCGGTGTCACCTCGTACGACATCTACCAGGAGGACTCCCGGATCCACAGCGTTCCCGCCTCCGAGACCACGGCGAAGCTCACGGGGCTGCGCCCGGGGACCGTCTACACCTTCACCGTCCGGGCCCGCGACGCCTCCGACAAGTCCTCGGCCGACAGCAACACCCTCGACCTCACCACCGCGTCCGCGCCCGGCGCCCCCGCGAGCACCGCCCCCACCGGGCTGCGGACCGAGGTCGGCAAGGAGGGCGGCCTGTTCACCCTGGACCTGTCCTGGGACCAGCCCGACACGGGCGGCACCATCCCCGCCTACGAGCTGTACATGAACGGCAAGCTGACCACCACCATCGTCTGGGGCGGTACGCCCCCCAAGGGCCGTGCCACCTACCGGCTCGACCTCCCCGAACCGGCGGGCACCCGCTATTCGGTGAAGCTCAGGGCCAAGCTTCCGGACGGCACGTGGGGTGACTTCTCGGCCCAGCGGACGGTGGTCCTGACGGACTGACATCCGGCGGGGCCTTCCGGGGCCCTCGGGGGCTTGGGCCGGCCGGGGTCCATGGTCCATCCTGGGGCGGCGGCGACGCTGCCGCGGCGATGAGCACGGGGGTGCGGCACCACGATGGTTCCGGGGACAGTGGGGCAGTTGGTCATTCTGCTGGTCCTCGTGCTGCCGGGGTTCTTCTACCAGGCGGTGCGGGAACGGCTGCGCGGCTCCCTCGCCAGTGAGCAGGAGCCGCAGAACCGGCTGGTGCGCGCCATCGCCGCAGGCGCCCTGCTCGACACCGTCTACGCGGTGGTCGCCGGGCCGTGGCTGGTGCGGCTGCTGGCCGGGGGAGGGGACGGGCCGGTGGCCGGGGTGCTGCGTCAGCCGCGCCAGGCGGGGCTCGCCGCGCTGCTGCTGATCGTCGCCGTGCCGTCCGCGCTGGCCTGGGCGGAGGCGGTGTGGTGGCGGCGGCGCGCCCGGGCGCGGTACGAACCGACGCCGACCGCCTGGGACGCCCTCTTCCGCGACCGGGGATCGTGCTTCGTCCGGGTGCGCCTCAAAAGCGGTCTGTGGGTCGGGGGTTGGCTCGGTTCGGGGTCGGCCGTCTCGGCCTATCCGCAGCCGGGTGACCTCTATCTTCAGGCCCAGTACCGGATGGGGCCCGACGGCTCCTTCCTGGGGAAGGTGCCGGGCACCGCCGGCGTGTATGTGCGGGCGGCCGATGTGGACGTGCTGGAGGTGCTGCTGCCGCCCGCCGCGTCAGCGGCCGGAGGGAGTGACTGACCGATGGCGAAGGCAGCGGGGACGGGTCGAGGCGGGGAGGACGGGGCGGGTGACGACGCCGAACTGGCCGCCCTCGTAGCGGAGTTCTCCTTCCGCAAGACCTATCGGCCCACCGACGACCTGGCCGAGCCGGACGAGCTGCCGCACGGGCCGTCGGGCACCGCGCTGGGGGAGGGGGCCCCGCCCGCCCGGGGAGCCGGGGAGCCGGACGGGCCCTGAAGGCGGGCGGGGCCGCGCCGCCCCGTCGTGGAGCGCCGCCCTCATCAGGGGCCCGTGTGGATATGGGCCGCCCACAGGTGGGGCGCCTGTGGGTACTGGTCGCGCAGGGCCCTGACCGGGTGGTGCAGGGCCCTGGCCGGACCGATCGGACGGCCCCGGTCGAGATCCGCCGCGAGCGCCGTGTAGAACTCTTCGGTGAGCCGGGTCGCCAGCTTGTCGGCGACGGGCCACAACGTGCCGATCACATGCGGGTATCCGGCCAGTTGGAAGGAGGAGGCCAGCTGGACCGCCTCGTCGGACAGCCTGATGCCACCCTGGGCGGCCGAGCAGGCGGACAGTACGGCGAGCTCCGGGCTGCCGGGGCGCTGGGCCGCCGCGTCGGAGACGGTGAGCCGGCCGTCGTACAGGACCAGCCCGCTTCGCGACGGATCGAGCGGCTCGTTGACTCCGTGGCAGCTGAAGTGGACCCAGGGGTGGGCCTCCAGCGCCCGGCCGACCGCCGCCACGGTGGCCTCGGGCCCGGCCAGCAGCCTCCCCCCGGGGAACAGCTCCCCGACCAGCTCCACCTCCCGCGCGACGCCCGGCAGCGGCGCGGCCCCCGGCGTCTCGGCGAGGGCCACGACCAGCGGGGAGGGGCGTGCGGTGCCACCGGGGGCGGGGCGGTCGCGGCCCCCGGAGGCGAGGCCGTCGCGGGCCCGCACCAGGGCGCGCACGGTCGGGGTGTACGAGGAGACGGCACGGTCGAGGACCCAGGTCCCGGAGTCCGCCGCGCCCCGCCCGGCGGCGTGCAGCGGCAGGAAGGACAGCAGGCCGGTGGCGCACCACCACACCCGGGGCCACGGACCGTCCTCGCGCGGTACGGAGTCGAGCCCGAGGTGCTCCAGCACGGGTGCGGCCACGGTGTCCCAGAGCCAGCCCAGCGTTCCCGAGAGGCGGCGCATCATCGCGACGGCCTCGTCGACGCCTCGTTCCCCGTACGCCGTGTCGATCCCCCCGACGAACTCCGCCGCCCGCGCCTCGACGTCCCGCAGCGTGAGGCGGGGCAGGGGCACCACGTCGATGCCGGCGTCGGCGGTCACGATCAGGGCGTCGCAGCGGAAGGCGCTGACGTTGACGACCACCACCGGCCCCTCGGCCGCGGAGGCGACCAGGTCGCTCACCGACGGCGGTCGCAGGAAGCCGTCAAGGCCCGGTAACGCCCTGATCTCCTCCAGAAGTTGCTCCCAGCGCCGGGCCAGGGCGAGCCGGTCCTCGGCGACCGCCGCCGCCTCACGGGCGGCGTCGGACGGGACCACCGTCGGCCCGCCGGGCCCGGAGCCCAGCACGGGGGAGGGGCGCGGCGGCCGGCTCAGCCGTTCGCGTATCCGCTCGAACTCCGCCGCGAGGCCGGGAGCGACGGTGCGCAGCCGCGACACACCGGCCCGGTTCTCCAGCCCCTGGGCCAGCAGCACGCCCCGCCCCTGTTCGAGGAGGGTGAGCGCGCGTTCCACCGCACCCGTCTCGATCGCCAGTGCGGCGGCGTCACTCGCCACGCCGTCGCTGAGCAGCAGCCGCGCCTCCTGGTCCGCGCGGGCGAGGCTGCGTGGTGCGATGCGGGGCAACAGACCGACGGCGTAGGCGTACGCCTCCAGGCCGTCGGCCGTCCGCCCGGCGTGGACCGAGGCCAGCCCCCAGGCCTGGGCGGCCCGGAGCCGGGCGCCCAGATGGGTCACCGGGCTCCGGGCGCAGTCGCGGGCGACGCGGGCCGCCTCCGCCAGGTCGACCCGGTCTCCCAGCCTCCTCCGGTCCAGTTGCGCGGTCGCCAGCAGCAGTTGGGAGACCCCGTGCAGGGCGTGGCCGGGGGAGGTCCCCGCGAGGGCGTCCCGGGCGGCGGCCTCCGCCCGGTGCAGGGCCTGCCGCACCGCCGCCCCGTCGGGTTCCCCCGCAGGACGGGCACCGGCCCGGCGGCCGGGAGCGAGGCGGGCGAAGGTCACGCAGGCGGTCGCGAGTTTCTGCAGGGCGAAGGGGCGCGAGGGGTGGTCCGCGCCGAACCCGGCGATCACCTCATCGAGGATCCGCCGGGCCTCGTCGGCGGGACGCGGGTCCTGGTCCGACTGGGCCCGGTTGATCAGCAGGGCGCCCAGATTGACGGCGGCCGACTCGGCGCCCCAGCGGTCGCCGTGGGTCATGACCATCGCCTCGCGCAGCAACGCGACCGCCTCGTCGACGACGGAGGCGTCGCCCACGGTCTCGTACCAACAGCGCAGGGCCTCTGCGAGGTTGTTGAGATGCAGGGACCGCTCCACCGCCGTCGGCGGGCTTTCGTCCAACGCACGGCGCAACACCGTCAGGGCCTCGGCCAGCCAGACCCGGTTGCCGGAGAGCAGGCCGCGGTCCATGAGGGCCCCGCCCAGGTTCGTGAGCGCCATCCCCCGGCGTATGCGGGGCGTCTGGGCCGCGGCCTCGCGCAGGGTGCGGACGGCCAGGTCGCCGAGCGCCTCGTTCCCGCTCTCGACGGCCCGGGTCCACCGGATGAAGCCGAGTCCGGTGAGGACGCTGCCCCGCAGTCCGTACGGTGTCGGCCGGGGCGAGTCCAGAACGGCCTGGTAGAGGCGCACGGCCTCCTCGCTCTGCGGCACGTCACGGCTGTGGCGGTAGAGGGCCCCCAGGCTGTTGGCGAGGCCGAGCAGCGCCATCGGCGGGGGCGCGCCCGGCGCCACGGCGAGCGCCTCCCGGTGCCACCGTACGGACTCCTCCAGCGGAGCGGGGTCGGAGGCGTGACGGGCGAGGTTGCGCAGCGCGTCGCCGAGGGCCGTGCGGCAGGCGGATCCGCCGTACACGGACGGGTGGGAGGCGGCAACAGCCCTGCGCAACACGGTGATGCCCTCGTCCAGCGCCCCGGTGTCCGAGCAGAACTCGGCGCGCGCCATCAAAGTCTCACCGAGGCCCAGGAGCAGCCGGGCGGCGAAAGGGTCGGACGGCCTCGACAGGCCGACGGCCTCCCGCTGGGCGGCCACCGCCTCGCTCAGGAGCTCGGTCCGGACGGACCACGCGACGATGTTCATCAGGCCGAGGCCGACGTTCGCGTGCCGTACGGCTCGGTCGACGCGGGAGAGCGGCGCTCGCCGCAACTGCTCGCGGAACAGGCCCACCGCTTCCTCGCACAGGCCGACGTCCCCGGTCGCCTCCGCCCGTCTCATGAGGGCCTCGGCGTACTCCCCGTGGCCGTCCCAGTACTCCGGGCCGCCGGTCCGGAGCAGTCCGAGCCCTCGGCGCATCTCGGCGGCCGCCCTGGGCCACTCCTCGACGTTCGCCCCGGCGCGCCGGGCGAGCGCCGCCCCGAGCGCGATACGCGTGGTGGCCTCGAAGTTCCTGGTGGGAGCGGGAAGGACGAGGCACTTGTGGAAGCAGTCGATGGCCTCGGCGGCACCGTCGGCGTCGCCCGGGAGCAACAGGCAGGCGCCGAGTGCCCGCAGGACCCGGGCCCGGTCGGCGGAGCGGGCCGGAACCTCCCCGGCGAGCTCCCGGAGGAGGGCCAGGGGGGCGTCGATGGCGCCGGGGTCGCCGGGCGACTCGACCAGGCCGAGGCCCCCCGGATCCCAGAGGTTCCCGGCCCGCCGGGCGGCACGCCTTCCCAACAGCTCCGCGAGGTGGGTGGCGAGCACGATCCGCCGTGGCACCTCGTCCGAGGACACGGACTCGGTCCCGAGGCGGGCGTGGGTGACGGCCTCGTCCAGGTCGCCCAGGGAGCCCTTCGCCGTGTACCGCGCGTCCAGCGCCCGGGAGAGCGTGAAGTGGGCGCGGGAGCGCAGCGGATGCCCGTCCGGAGCGCCGTCCAGAGCCTCACGGGCCGTGGCGCACGCGTCGTCGAGGAGGTCGGGGCGGCCCGCGTGCCCGGCGAAGCCGGACAGCAGCAGTCCGAGGTTGGTGAGATAGACGGTGCGCTCGAAGACGTTGGGGGCGGTGTCGGCGGCCCGGCGGCAGGCGGCCACGCCCTCCTCGTGGAGCCCGCCGTGCCCACCGGCCGCGACGGCTTCCGCGAAGAGGGCGACACCCAGGTCGGAGAGGAGTGCGGCCCGGTCGGCCCCGATGGCGTGCGGCTCGCGGAGGGCCGTGCGCAGCAGCGCGATCCCCTCGAAGCGCAGCGCGGGTTCGTCCAGGCGGTCGGCGGCGAGGCAGAGCGCGGAGCCGAGCGTGGCGCGGTGCTGTTCGCGGTGCGGGCTGTTCCCCGTGGCGAGGTCCACCGCCTTCCGCAGGGCGTCGACCGACTCCCGCAGGGCGTTCCCGTCGCCGGTCACATCGGCCCAGTTGCGGAGCGTGTGGCCGAAGTTGCCGTGTCTGCGGGCCTGTTCGTCCCGGTCGCCCGGGGCACAGGCCACGGCGGCGCGCCCCGCGGCGACGGCGTCGGCGAGCGCCTGGCGTCCGGCGCCGTCCTGGAATCCGTAGAAGAGGACGAGCCCGAGGTCCGACAGGCAGATGCCCTGCTCCACGCTGCCCCCGCCGGAGGCGGTGGCGGCGTGCCGCAACAGGGCCTCGGCCCCGCGCAGCACCTCCGGGTCGCGGGCCTGCTGGAACACCGCCATCATCCCGACGCCGGCGTCGTACGCCAGACCGGGCTCGGTCACGGCACCCTCCGGCTCGCCCGCCAAGGTGGCGAAGACCGGGCGCAGCCCCTGCGGGACCCGGTCGGGGTCCTGCTCGCGGATCACGGAGAACCGGAGCAGCGCGGTGGCGAGCGCAGCCCGGTCGGCCGAACCCCGTGCGGCGTAGCGGAAGAGGTCGGCGATGCCGAGCGCCAGAACGCCCGGGCCCCACGTGCTTCCGTCGGGCAGGGCGAGGCAGCCGAGCACCTCGTCGGCCGCCCGCGCGGCCTCCGGGCCGGTGAACCATTCCAGAACGCCCGGGTCGGCTTCCGCGCGCTCGGCCTGCCGGAGGATGAGGTGGGCGCAGTCCTCGGCCCTCGCCTGTGTCATCGCATTCCCGTCGCCCCGGTGCTCCCCGCGTTCCCGGCGTGCTCGGCCGGCAACGGGAACACTCTGGTGAGTGCGGCCATCACCACCGTTCCTTCCGGGCTCACTTCGCAAAGGGTGCTGCTCCGCGAAGCACTTGGTCAAGCGAAAGGCGTTGGTACTCCGAGACCGGTCGGCTCCAGGAGGCCACCGCGTGCGGCACGCCCGAACTCTCCCGGCTGGATCGACGACATGTCCGCCACGGACCGGGTGGCGCGGGGTGCGGGTCCCGCCGCCGGTCAGAACCGCCCCCGGCGCTGTGCGGTGCCGGGGGCGGTGGTGCGGGTGCTCGTACGGTGAGGTCAGCGGAGCTGCTCGTACGCCGGCAGCGTCAGGAAGTCCGCGTAGTCCTGGTCCAGGGAGACCTGGAGCAGCAGGTCGTGGGCCTGCTGCCACTTGCCGGCGGTGAAGGTCTCCTCGCCGATCTCCTCGCGGATCGCGGCAAGTTCCTCGGCGGCGACCTTGCGCGCCAGGTCCGCCGTGGCGTGCTCGCCGTTCTCGAAGACCACGTCCGCGTTGATCCACTGCCAGATCTGCGAGCGGGAGATCTCCGCGGTGGCGGCGTCCTCCATCAGGTTGAAGATGGCGACCGCGCCCAGGCCGCGCAGCCAGGCCTCGATGTAGCGGATGCCGACCGCGACGGCGTTGCGCAGGCCGTCGTACGTGGGGCTCGCGTCGAGGGTGTCGATGGCGATCAGGTCGCCCGGTGCCACCGAGACGTCCTCCCGCAGCCGGTCCTTCTGGTGGGGCTTCTCGCCGAGGACCGCGTCGAAGGAGGCCAGGGCGATCGGGACCAGGTCGGGGTGGGCGACCCAGGAGCCGTCGAAGCCGTCGTGCGCCTCGCGGTCCTTGTCCGCCTTGACCTTCTCGAAGGCCACCTTGTTGACCTCGGCGTCGCGGCGTGAGGGGATGAAGGCGGCCATGCCGCCGATCGCGTGCGCGCCGCGCTTGTGGCAGGTGCGGACCAGGAGTTCGGTGTACGCGCGCATGAACGGGGCGGTCATCGTCACCGCGTTGCGGTCCGGGAGGACGAACTTGGGCCCGCCGTCACGGAAGTTCTTGACGATGGAGAAGAGGTAGTCCCAGCGTCCGGCGTTCAGCCCGGAGGCGTGGTCGCGCAGCTCGTAGAGGATCTCCTCCATCTCGTACGCGGCGGTGATCGTCTCGATCAGCACCGTCGCGCGGACGGACCCCTGCGGGATACCGACGTAGTCCTGGGCGAAGACGAAGACGTCGTTCCAGAGGCGGGCCTCCAGGTGCGACTCCGTCTTCGGCAGATAGAAGTACGGGCCCTTGCCGAGGTCGATCAGACGCTGGGCGTTGTGGAAGAAGTAGAGGCCGAAGTCGACCAGCGCGCCGGGCACGGGGACGCCGTCCAGCTGGAGGTGGCGCTCCTCCAGGTGCCAGCCGCGCGGGCGCATGACGACCGTGGCGAGTTCGCCGGCGGACTTCAGCGCGTACGACTTGCCCGACCCCGGGTCGGTGAAGTCGATACGACGCTCGTAGGCGTCGGTCAGATTGAGCTGGCCGAGGATCACGTTCTCCCAGGTGGGAGCGGACGCGTCCTCGAAGTCGGCGAGCCAGACCCTGGCGCCCGAGTTCAGGGCGTTGATGGTCATCTTGCGGTCGGTCGGACCGGTGATCTCCACCCGGCGGTCGTTCAGAGCGGCCGGAGCCGGTGCGACCTTCCAGGAGTCGTCCGCGCGGACCGCCGCAGTCCCGGGCAGGAAGTCCAGCGTGGAGGTGCGGGCGATCTCGGCGCGGCGCTCACCGCGACGGGCGAGCAGCTCATCGCGGCGCCGGGTGAACCGCCGGTGCAGTTCGGCCACGAAGGCGAGGGCCGCGTCGGTCAGGACCTCTTCCTGCCGGGGCAGGGGCTCGGCATCGACGATGGCCAGCGTGGACGGCGCTGGTGCGGACATGAGCTGTCACTCCTTCAGCGGGCGGCGGCGTCTCATGGCCGCCGGGTCGCCAGAGACGGCACGGCGTGCCATGGCTCCGAGATACGGCCGTGGGTGCCGTCTGAGGTTCAGAGGGCTTCTGACCAGTGGATAGTAGTTTCCTCATGGTGGAAGTTCAATGGTTTGTTGATGTCGAGATTCTCCGGGTCGACAGAAACGGGCCGCCGTCGGCGCAGCGTGCCAACGCGGCCACGGACCGTGCGCGGCGATCCGCCCCGCCCGGTCACTCCAGGTGCCTCAGATCCCGTGAGGTGTCGATGTCGTACGCCTCGGCCACATCCGAACACTCCACGAGCGTGATCGCATCGCGGTGCTCCCGCAGATACGCCCGAGCCCCCCGGTCGCCCACCGCTCCCGCCGCGATGTCCGCCCACCGGTCCGCGCCGAACAGCACCGGATGGCCCCGCTCCCCGCCGTACGAGGCGGCCGCCAGACTCGCCCGCGAGCGGTACGCGAGACGCACCCGCGCCACCGCCTCCGCCCCGATCCCGGGCTGATCGACCAGAAGGACGAGCGCCGCGTCCGCGCCCGTCGCGCTGAGCGCGGCCAGGCCCAGGCGGAGCGAGGAGCCCATGCCTTCCTCCCAGCCCGGGTTCACCGTCACCGCGCAGCCCGAGAGGTCCGTGCGGGCCCGCACCTCCCCGGCCGCCGCGCCCAGCACCACGTGCAGCGGTCCGCAGCCGCCGTCGCGCAGGGTGCGCACCGCGTGTTCGATCAGCGGCCGGCCCCGGTGCTCCAGCAGCGCCTTCGGCCGGCCGCCGAGCCTGCGGCCCCCTCCGGCGGCCAGGAGCACCCCCGCGACCTCGGGGTTCTTCGCGGCGGACGTCATGTCCGCGGTGCTCTTTGCCGTCCTGCCCGTAGGCGTGTCCGTGACCATGGGCTCTGGATACCACTGAGGGGTTCGCACACGCGACACGCATATCACCCTCAGGGGTCACCCCGATTTCTTTCCGTGGGCTGGCGCGCACTGCCTGTTATGGCGTTAACTTGCGGACACACCCGGGGACTTGGCCACAGCCCGGGTTCGGGGGTCACACCGGCACAGGGACGTGCGAGGGGGAGTGCTGTGTTGCGAAGCGTGGGGCAGAAGCGCCTGACCGGCAGCGACGAGGACCCGAGGGTGGCCGAGCTGCGGGTGGCCGTCTCCCGGCTCCGCCGGGAACTGGCCGGGCTCCGGACCGAATTCCCCGACAGGCCGATCGCCGAGGACGAGCTGGCGGCCCTGGACGCGATGGCCGTCAGCGGCGTGCCGGAGATCCCCCGCATGCGCCGCTCCCTGCTGCTGATCGCGGGGGCGATCGGCTCGGTGAGCGCGGTGGCCGCGGCCCTGCGCGAGGTGCGCAACGCGGTCGACCTCTTCGGGGAGCCCCCGCGCGGCTGACGCACGACGCGCCGGGCCGGCCTCAGCGGCGGATGAGCGGGCGAGCCCGGGTTCGCCGGCGGATGAAGCGTGAGCCGGGCTTCAGCGGATGAACGCGCGAGCCGGGCTTCAGCGGCGGATGAGCCTGCGGGCCGTGGCAGCCGCGACCGCCGACGTACGGGAGTCGACGCCCAGCTTGGCGTAGATGTGCACCAGGTGGGACTTGACCGTGGCCTGGCTCAGGAACAGCCTCTTGCTGATCTGCAGGTTCGACAGGCCCTCCCCGACCAGCTGGAGCACCTCCAGCTCCCGCCGGGTCAGCGCCTCGGCCGGGGTGCGCATCCGGTCCATCAGCCGGTGCGCCACCGACGGCGCGAGCGCGGAGCGGCCCGCGGCCGCCGTGCGCACCGCCGCCGCCAGCTCCTGCGGCGGCGCGTCCTTCAGCAGATAGCCGCTCGCCCCCGCCTCGACCGCCGCCAGGATGTCCGCGTCGGAGTCGTAGGTGGTGAGGATCAGGACCCGGGGGCCGTCCGGTGCGGCGGTGATCGTCGCCGTGGCCTGTGAGCCGTGCAGGCCCGGGCCGAACTGGAGGTCCATCAGGACCACGTCGAACCCGCCGGACGCCGCCAGGGCGACGGCCTCCTCGGCGGTGGCGGCCTCGCCGGCGACCCGGAAGCCGGGCTCGGTGTCCAGCACCGCGCGCAGCCCCGCCCGGACGACCGGATGGTCGTCCGCCAGCAGCAGCCGGATCGGGTCCCCGGCCCCGCCCCCGATCCCGTCCCCGCTCATGCCGCACGCTCCGCTTCCGCGACGGGCAGCGGCAACGTGACCGCCACCGCCGTGCCCTGGCCGGGCGCCGACTCCACGCTCAGCGCACCGCCGAGCGACCCGGCGCGCGCCCGCATCGCCGGCAGCCCGAAGCCGCCGTCGGCCCGCTCGTGGACGGGTGCCCCCGCCGGGTCGAAGCCCTGCCCGTCGTCCACGACGTCCAGCGCCACCGAGGTGTCCATGAAGCTCAGGGTGATCTCCGCCCGTCCGGCCCGCGCGTGGCGCACCGTGTTGGCCAGCGCCGACTGCGCGGTCCGCAACAGCGCCACCTCGTACGGCGTCGGCAACTCCACCGGGGCGCCGCTCACCGCGAACCGTACGATCAGGTCCGGCGCGGTCGTGCGGGCACAGAGCCGCTCCAGCGCGGCGGCCAGCGAACCGTGCTCCAGCTCCGGCGGGGTCAGCGCGCGCACGAAGGAACGGGCCTCGGCGAGGTTCGCCTGCGCGGCCTCCCGGGCGGCCCGCACATGCGCGGCGGCCGGAGCGTCCTCGGGCAGCGAGCGCTCGGCGGCGCGCAGCAGCAGCTGGATGCTGGACAGGCCCTGGGCCAGCGTGTCGTGGATCTCCCGGGCGAGGCGCTCACGCTCGGCGAGGGTCCCGGCCGTGCGTTCCGCCTCGGCCAGATCCGCGCGGGTGGCGACCAGCTCCACGATCAGCTCACGCCGCCGTTCGCTCTCCCGGAAGAGCGCGTCGTACCCGAGGACGGTGGCGACGGCGACCGCCGCGCCGATCAGCGGCCCGATGAACGCGCCGGGCTCGATCTGCTGCCGGTGCACGACGAAGCCGGTGATCGCGGCGCCCGCGGTGACCACGACGGCGGGCAGCGCCCAGCGCATCGGCAGGAGGTGGAGCTGGAGGAAGTAGAGGGGGAACGCCACCCAGAGGGCGTCCGGCGACAGCACCAGCAGCGTGGCCCACAGTGCGCCGAGACCCGCCAGCCACACGGCCCCCGCCCGGCTGCCCGGCTGTACGGAGGGGGCGAGCGGCCCCGCCGCGTACAGGGCCGCCATCAGCGCCGCCACCACCACGACCGCCGACGCCCGCGGCGCGCCCTCGCTCACCGCGCGGACCACCACCAGGGCCAGCAGCCCCGTCAGCAGGGCGTGCAGACAGAGCCGCAGGGCTGCCGTGACGTGGGTGTGCGAACGCGAATCCATGGTTCGTCCAGCGTAGCCGCGGACTCCTGGGACCCGGTCAATCGAAAGGTTGATCCCGGGCCCGTCCGCCGCGCGATGTTTTCCCGCCCGCGCCGCACGACGCTGGAGCCATGTTCGTCGCATGGAGAGACCTCCGCTTCGCCAAGGGCCGGTTCGCGCTCATGGGCTCGGTCGTGGTGCTGATCACGCTGCTCGTGGGCCTGCTGTCCGGCCTGACCGCCGGCCTGGCCCGGGAGAACATCTCGGCCGTCACCGGCCTGGACGCCGACCACCTGGCCTTCGCCGCGCCACCGGAGGGGCAGGCGGAGTCGTTCACCAACTCGACCGTCCGGGAGGACGACTGGCGGAGCTGGGCCGGACAGCCCGGGGTCGAGGCCGCGCAGCCGGTCGGCATCCGGACCCTGAACGCCACCGCCGCCGGTGAGCGGACCGCCGCCGTGTCGGCCTTCGGCGTCGAACCGGACGGCACCCTCGGGCCGGAGGGGATCGGCCCGGGGCGGGTCGTGCTCTCCGGGAAGGCGGCCGAGGAGCTCGATGTCACGGCGGGCGACAGGATCGCCCTCGGCCGGACCGAGAGCGAGGTAGCCGCCGTCGCCACGGACGCCTCCTACAGCCATACCCCCGTGGTCTGGACCTCGCTGGACGACTGGCAGCGGATCGGCCACGACGGTGCCGGGCCCGCCGAACAGGCGACGGTGATCGCCCTGACCACCACCGGTGGCGTCGACCTCGCGGCGGGGGACGAGGCGGCGGGCACGAGCACGCTCACGCTCGACGACTCCCTCACGGCCATCGGCTCCTACCAGGCGGAGAACGGTTCGCTGCAGCTGATGCGCGGCTTCCTCTTCGCCATCTCCGCCCTCGTCATCGGGGCGTTCTTCACCGTCTGGACGATCCAGCGCAGCGGCGACGTCGCCGTGCTGAAGGCGCTCGGCGCGTCGACCCCGTACCTCCTGCGCGACGCGCTGGGACAGGCCGTCGTGATGCTCGCCCTCGGTACGGGACTGGGCACCGCGCTCGCCGCCGGGGCCGGAGCCCTGATCGGCGGAGGAGCCGTGCCGTTCGTCCTGGACGCGGCGACCGTCCTGGTCCCGGCCGCCGTGATGATCGCCCTCGGCGCGCTGGGGGCCGCCCTGTCCATCCGGCGGATCACCGCCGTCGACCCGCTCACCGCACTCGGGAGTGCCCGATGACGCTCACCCTGACCGACGTCACCCTCACCTATCCGGACGGCGAGGGACGGCTCACCGCCCTGGACCGGGTCTCGCTGGACGTGCCCCCGGGCACGCTCACCGCCGTCGTCGGGCCGTCCGGCTCGGGCAAGTCGAGCCTCCTCGCGGCCGCCGCCACCCTGGTCACCCCGGACTCCGGCGAGGTCGTGGTGGCCGGGACGCCGACCACCGGCCTCGGGCGGTCCGGGCGGGCGGCCCTGCGCCGGGAGCGCATCGGCATCGTCTTCCAGCAGCCCAACCTGCTGCCCTCGCTGACCGCCGCCGAACAGCTCCAGGTGATGCGCCACCTGTCCGGGGGCTCGGCCCGCACCGCCCGCCGCCGGGCCCTCGACCTGCTGGACGCGGTCGGTCTGGCCGACCGCGCCGACCGGCGGCCGCACCAGCTGTCGGGCGGTCAGCGTCAGCGGATCAACATCGCGCGGGCCCTGATGAACGAACCGGCGGTCCTGCTCGTCGACGAACCGACCAGCGCGCTCGACCACGAGCGGGGCGCGGCCGTGCTCGACCTGCTGGTCACCCTGACCCGGGAGCGCTCCACCGCCACGGTGCTGGTCACCCACGACCTGGCGCACCTGGAGCGGATGGACCGCACGGTGACGATGGACGACGGGCGGCTGACCGCGACGGCCCGGGTCTGAGGACGAGGAGCGGCGGGGCCCGGCGTCCCGGCCCCGCCGTCTCCGGGTTCAGCCGCCGTGCGTGCCGTTGCTCGCCAGCGCGTCGGACAGCTCTCCCGCGACCTGCTGGAGGATCGGCACGATCCGCTCCGTCGCCGACTCCGTCACCCGTCCGGCCGGGCCCGAGATGGAGATCGCCGCCGAGGTGGGGGAGTTCGGCACGGAGACCGCGAGGCACCGCACGCCGATCTCCTGCTCGTTGTCGTCCACCGCGTACCCGGCGCGGCGCACCAGCTCCAGGGCGTCCAGGAAGCCCTCCGGAGTGGTGATCGTCTTCTCCGTCGCGGCGGGCATGCCGGTACGGGCCAGCAGTGCGCGGACCTCGTCGGCGGGGGTGTGCGCGAGGAGCGCCTTGCCCACGCCGGTGGAGTGCGGCAGGACCCGGCGGCCGACCTCGGTGAACATCCGCATGGAGTGCTTCGAGGGCACCTGGGCGACGTACACGATCTCGTCCCCGTCCAGCAGCGCCATGTTCGCCGTCTCGCCGGTCTCCTCCACCAGTCTGCTGAGGTAGGGGCGGGCCCAGGTGCCCAGAAGCCGGGACGCGGACTCGCCGAGCCGGATCAGCCGGGGGCCCAGCGCGTAGCGGCGGTTGGGCTGCTGGCGTACGTATCCGCAGACGACCAGGGTGCGCATCAGCCGGTGGATGGTCGGCAGGGGCAGACCGCTGCTCGCGGAGAGCTCGCTCAGCCCGACCTCGCCCCCGGCGTCGGCCATCCGCTCCAGCAGATCGAAGGCGCGCTCAAGGGACTGCACCCCACCGCTGGAACCGGAGGGCTTGGAGTCGGCTGTGCTGGCGTGGGACGGCGGCACGTCAACGGTCCTTTCGAAGCGGAAGGCAAGGCAGCAGCCTACCGGGCGGCTCCCGATCGGCCCACAGCTCCCCGGTCGGCGTCGGTGCCGGTCAGGGGCTGTTTTGTCCGGGTGCCGACGGTCGGTGCGGGCGACTCGGCGCCACCTCTCCTGGCCCATGCTACGTTCCGCACTTCGAAATATGACTTTTACTTTGTGGAAACCTCCAGGCGTGCTGCCGGGGTGGTCCGGCAGGCCCATGTGGCGGAAGGTGGGGTCTTGACGAGGGCGATCCACAAGTGAAGACTCCATCGAAAGCTTCAACAGTTCGTTGAATTCCTGGAGTGAAGGAGCACAGGTGTCCGGTCCGGACGTGAACCTGATACTGCGCTCGACGCGCGTCGTCACCCCCGAGGGGACCCGCCCGGCGGCGGTCGCCGTCGCGGGCGGGACGATCGACGCGGTCCTGCCGTACGACGCCGGGACGCCCGCGGGCGTCCGCCTGGAGGACTTCGGCGACGATGTCCTGCTGCCCGGTCTCGTCGATACCCACGTCCATGTGAACGACCCCGGCCGCACCGCGTGGGAAGGCTTCTACACCGCCACCCGCGCGGCCGCCGCGGGCGGGATCACCACGCTCCTGGACATGCCCCTCAACTCCCTCCCGCCGACCACCACCGTCGAGAACCTGCGGGTCAAGCAGCAGGTCGCGGCCCCCAAGGCGCACGTCGACACCGGCTTCTGGGGCGGGGCGATCCCTTCCAACGTCAAGGACCTGCGCCCCCTGTACGAGGCCGGGGTCTTCGGCTTCAAGTGCTTCCTGTCGCCCTCCGGCGTCGAGGAGTTCCCGGAGCTGGACCAGGAACAGCTGGCCCGCTCCATGGCGGAGATCGCCGGATTCGGCGGGCTGCTCATCGTGCACGCCGAGGACCCGCACCACCTGGCCGAGGCCCCCCAGCGTCCCGGACCCGCCTATGCGGACTTCCTCGCCTCCCGGCCGCGCGACGCCGAGAACACCGCGATCGAAGGGCTCATCGCCCACGCCAGGCGGCTGAACGCCCGCGTCCACGTCCTGCACCTCTCCTCCAGCGACGCCCTGCCCCTGATCGCCGCCGCCAAGCGCGAGGGCGTCCGCGTGACCGTCGAGTCCTGCCCGCACTTCCTCACCCTCACCGCCGAGGAAGTGCCGGACGGGGCGACGGAGTTCAAGTGCTGCCCGCCCATCCGCGAGGCCGCCAACCAGGACGTGCTGTGGGCCGGGCTCGCCGACGGCACCATCGACTGCATCGTCAGCGACCACTCCCCGTGCACCACGGACCTGAAGACCCCGGACTTCGCCTCCGCCTGGGGCGGCATCTCCTCCCTCCAGCTTGGTCTGCCCGCCATCTGGACCGAGGCCCGCAAACGCGGCCACTCCCTCGACGACGTCGCCCGCTGGATGTCCGCCGCCCCCGCCGCGCTGGCCGGGCTGACCCGCAAGGGCGCCATCGAGGCCGGGCGCGACGCCGACTTCGCGGTCCTCGCCCCCGACGCGACCTTCACCGTCGACCCCGCCGAGCTCTTCCACCGCAACCAGGTCACCGCCTACGCCGGGAAGACCCTGCACGGCGTGGTCCGCTCCAGCTGGCTGCGCGGTGCCCGCATCGCCTCCGACGGCGTTCTCGCCGAGCCCGCCGGCCGCCTCCTGGAACGCGCCGCCCCCTGAGCGAGCCCACCGGTCCGCTCCCCGAACGCGCCCCCCCGCACCGTGCCCGAAAGGAACCCCTGACCATGACGGACGCCGCGATACCGCGCTTCACCGGCGACGCGAGCCCCTACGCGGGCGGCGACCCGTACGCCGACCACCGCACCGCCGACTTCCCCTTCACCCACCTCGTCGATCTGGCCGACCGCCGTCTCGGGGCGGGGGTCATCGCCGCCAACGACGAGTTCTTCGCCGAGCGCGAGAACCTGCTCAAGCCCGGGCCCGCCGTCTTCGACCCGGAGCACTTCGGGCACAAGGGCAAGATCATGGACGGCTGGGAGACCCGCCGCCGACGCGGGGTCAGCGCCGCCGAACCGCACCCCACCGCCGACGACCACGACTGGGCCCTCGTCCGGCTCGGCGCGCCCGGTGTCGTCCGGGGCATCGTCCTGGACACCGCCCACTTCCGGGGCAACTACCCGCAGGCGGTCTCCGTTGAGGCGGTCGCGCTGCCCGGCTCCCCGTCCCCCGAGGAGCTCCTCGCCCCCGACGTGAAGTGGACGACGCTCGTCCCCCGTACGGCGGTCGGCGGCCACGCGGCCAACGGGTTCGCCGTCGACGCCGAGCAGCGCTTCACCCACCTGCGGATCAACCAGCACCCGGACGGCGGGATCGCCCGCCTGCGCGTGTACGGAGAGGTCGTTCCCGACCCCGCCTGGCTCGGCGCGCTCGGCACGTTCGACCTGGCCGCCCTGGAGAACGGCGGCCAGGTCGAGGACGCCTCCGACCGCTTCTACTCCCCGGCCACCAACACCATCCAGCCGGGACGCTCACGGAAGATGGACGACGGCTGGGAGACCCGCCGCCGGCGCGACCGGGGCAACGACTGGATCAGCTACCGCCTCGCCGCGCGGTCCGGGATCCGGGCCGTCGAGATCGACACCGCCTACCTCAAGGGCAACTCCGCGGGCTGGGCGAGCCTCTCGGTCCGGGACGGCGGGAACGCCGGGGACGGTGACTGGACGGAGGTCCTTCCCCGGACCCGGCTCCAGCCCGACACCAACCACCGCTTCGTCCTGGACGGGACCGTCCGGGCCACGCACGTCCGGATCGACATCTACCCGGACGGCGGCATCTCCCGGCTCCGGCTGTTCGGATCGCTCACCGACGAGGGCGCGGCCGCCCTGGCGGCCCGTCACCGGGAGCTGGGCGGCTGATCCCCGGACCCGCCCGGCACAGGGCGCACCGCGATCGCAGGAGGATCGAGGTATGCCCGGCCGGTCCCGTTACGTGCGGGTGTGTCACCCTGGTCGAGGTGCGGCGAGCAGGCCCCGAGGGCCGGGCGCCGCACCTTCCGACCTCCTCCGACCGGGAGCCCCCATGATCTTCATCGCCGTCAAGTTCACCGCCCTCGACCCCGAGGAATGGCTCACCCGGCTGGACGACTTCACCCTCGCCACCCGCGGTGAGCCCGGCAACCTCTTCTTCGACTGGTCCCGCAGCGTGGAGAACCCCGACGAGTTCGTCCTGCTGGAGGCCTTCGCCGACGCGGCGGCGGGCGAGGCGCATGTGAACTCCGACCACTTCAAGGCGGCGATCGCGACCATGTCGGAGCTGGTGGCCGAGGTCCCCGAGATCATCAACGTCGAGGTGGAGGGCGCCGGCTGGTCACGGATGGCGGAGGTCACCCCGCGCAACCGCTGACCGGCGCGTCCCGGACGCCGCCCGGCGGGCGGCAGCCCGACCGCAGTGCCTTGGGTGTACTGACCCGCAGGGGTGCTGACGCGGGTGACCCTCCGCCTTGCGGCGCACCGCGTCCGACGCCGCGCACCGATCCACCGGTCATCGCGGGACACTCCCTAGAACTCCTCGTGGGACTCCGGGTCGCCGCCGAACCGCCGCTGCCGCCCGGACGCGATCGTCGTCAGCTCCTGAGCCGTCAGCCGGAACCCGAACAGATCGAGGTTCTCGCGCTGCCGGCCCGGGTCCGCCGACTTCGGGATCGGCACCGCGCCCAGCTGGGTGTGCCAGCGCAGTACCACCTGGCCGGGGCTCACCCCGTGGTCCTCGGCGATCGCCACGGTCGAGGGATCCTCCAGCACCTCGCGGCCCCGGGCCAGCGGGCTCCAGCTCTCCGTCACGATGCCCTTCGCCGCGTGCACCGCCCGCAGCTCCTCCTGCGGCAGCAGCGGATGCATCTCGATCTGGTTCACCGAGGGCAGCACGCCCGTCTCCCGCTCCAGCCGCTCCAGATGCGCGGCGGTGAAGTTGGAGACGCCGATGGAGCGGACGAGACCGTCCTCGCGGAGCCGGATCATCGCCTTCCAGGTGTCCACGTACTTGTCGACGCGGGGGAGCGGCCAGTGGATCAGGTAGAGGTCGACGTACTCGACGCCCAGGCGGGCCCGTGACTCCTCGAACGAGGCGAGCGTCTCCTCGTACCCGTGGTGCCGGCCGGGCACCTTCGTGGTGAGGCGGACCTCCTCGCGGGGGACGCCGCTGCGGGCGATGCCCCGGCCGGTGCCGGTCTCGTTGCCGTAGTTGAGGGCCGTGTCGACCAGCCGGTAGCCGAGCTCCAGGGCCCCGGCGACGGCCTCCTCGGCCGCCGCGTCGTCCAGCGGGTAGGTGCCGAGTCCCACCGCGGGGAGCCGTGTGCCGTCGTTGAGCGCCTGAACCGGTGTGCCGGACATGTGCGTGGTCCCGTCCTTCCCGTCGCTGCCCCCGTCCCGGCCAGCGTAGGGGCGTGGCGGGGACGGGGGCGGCCGGACGGGGCCGACGGGGGAGCGCTCCGAGGTGCGGCGGGCGAGCACTCCCCCGAGGCGGCGGCGCCGCTCAGGCCGCGTGGCCGCCGTCCACGACGATCTCCGTGCCGGTGATGAATCCCGCCTCCCCGCTCGCGAGGTACGCGACGAGCGAGGCGACCTCTTCGGTGGTGCCGAAGCGGCCCAGCGCGGTCGCCGCGCGCTGGCCCTCGGCGAACGGCCCGTCGGACGGGTTGAGATCGGTGTCGACGGGCCCGGGCTGGATCAGGTTCACCGTGATGCCGCGCGGTCCCAGCTCCCGGGCGAGCGGCTTGGTCAGCCCGACCAGGGCGGACTTGCTGAGCCCGTAGAGGGTGGAGCCGGGCCCGCCCACGTACCGGCTCAGCGCGGAGCCCACGGAGACGATGCGGCCACCGTCGGCCAGCCGCTCCGCCGCCGCCCGGCAGGCGAGGAAGACCGCCCGCACGTTCACCGCCAGCGTCCGGTCCACCTCCGGTCCGGCGAGCCCGGAGATCGGGCCGAGGACGCCGATGCCCGCGTTGTTGACCAGGATGTCGAGCCGGCCGAGCGCGTCCGCCGCCCGGTGAACGGCGTCGGCGGCCGCCTCGGCGTCCGCCGCGTCACAGCGCAGGGCGACGCCCCGGCGGCCGAAGCCCTCGATCTTCGCGACGACCGCACGGGCCGCCGCCTCGTCCTGGACATAGGTGACGGCGACGTCCGCACCGTCCTGGGCGAGCCGCAGAGCGATCGCGGCGCCGATGCCCCGGCTGCCGCCGGTGACCAGGGCGGCGCGGGCCGGGAGCCCGGCGGACGCGGCGGTGGGAGCGGTGGTGGACAGGGTGCTGGACATGGGGTGTTCCTTTGCTGGGGGACGCCGTCGCTGCGACGACATCCCCCAGCAAACGCGGGCCGGGGCCCGCGCACCGGCGGGTATCGGACACCCACGGCCCGCCGGGCTCGCACACCCACGGTCGCCCGGGACCTGGCGCCGGGACCCCGCCCCGGCGCCTACCGCGGAGGCAGCAGTGTGGGATCCGTCGCCGCCGCCCGCAGCCGTCGCAGGATGGCCCGCGCCGCCTTGTCGTAGCCGAGGTTGTTGTTCTGGAGCACCGACTCGGCGTTGGCCAGCTCCAGCAGGGCGATCACCTCGAAGGCCAGCTGGCACACGTCGGTGTCCGCGACCAGCTCCCCGGCGGATCTGGCCTCCTCGATCGTCTGCTCCACGAAGGTGACCCAGCCCGTCTGCGCGGACGCCAGGGCGTCATGCACCCTGCCGCCACGGGCGTCGAACTCGGCGGTGGCGGCGTAGAAGAAGCAACCGCCCCGGAACACGCGCTCCCGGGAGTACGCGATCCACGCCTCGCACAGCCGCCATACCCGGCCGAGCCCCGGCGGCGCCGACCGGGTGGGGCGCAGCACATGGTCGACGTAGATCGCCACCGCCCCCCGCACGGTGGCCAGCTGGAGCCCTTCCTTCGAGCCGAAGAGGGCGAACACCCCGCTCTTGCTCAGCCCGAGCTCGGTGGCCAGCCGCCCCAGCGACAGGCCCTCCAGCCCTTCGACCGAGGCGATCTGCACCGCCCGCCCCAGGATCAACTGCCGGGTCTGGTTCCCCCGCTCGACCCGCCCGTCCGCTCTCAACGACGTCATGTGACCACTCCGTGCCTCAGAGTTATCGAGGCGTCAGTCTAGGGAGCGGCGGCGCGGCCGACGGACCCTTCGCCGCCCGGCCGAACGGCCCGACCGCCCCTGACCACGGGTGATGCCCCTGGACGATCCGACCGTTGAGACAGGTGTGCCTTTTCCAGGGGCCCAGGGGACACCGTGATCGCCCCGCGTGTGAGCCGGTGGGGTGCGGACGGGGTCCGTACACCGCACCTCCCCGTCCCGGGGCGGCCTGCCGTCGCCGTCAGGACTTGATCGAGTCCGCGGCGATCATCACGGCCGCCCCCGCCACGATCAGCACGATGTTGACGAACAGTCCCCGGTCGCTGAGGAAGTCGATCCGCCGCACCACTGTCCACAGCCGGAACCAGCCCGTCCACTCGTACAGCAGCCCGGCGGCGCCCTGGGCGAAGACGAGGAACCCGATTGTCTCGACGATTTTCTTCATGGGCCGAGCCTCCCGCCCGCCCCGCACCCACCGCGTCGGCCACCGGTTCCGTACGCCGCGCCGAAAGTAGCCGGTCCCGCGACTTTGGTCGCTCCCTCGCCGCGCGGGGCGCCTCCGGGCCGCCCGGCTGCGTAACTTTGTCGATATGACGCGCACCGAGTACCGCTGGCTGCTCCCCTCGGCCATGGCCGACCCCGAGCTGCCCGGGGACCGGCCCCGGACGCGGCGCACCGTGCGGGACTGGGCCGTCGACATCACGGCGTTCCTCTGCGCCGCGGGCGTCGGTCTGCTGGTGCTCGCCGCGATCGACGCCGACGACACCACGGCGGACGTCTTCGTCCTCGTCGACTCGGTGATCGGCGCGGCGGCCTGCTGCGCGCTCTGGCTCCGGCGGCGCTGGCCCGTCGGGCTCGCCGCCACGCTGACCGTCGTCTGCATCGTCGAACCCGTGGCCGCCGGGGCGCTGATGGTGGCCCTCTTCAGTCTCGCCGTGCACCGCCCCTTCAAGCCGGTGGCGATCGTCGGCGCGGGTGCGCTGATCGTGGCCCCCCTGCAACCCCTCCTGCGCCCCGACCCCGCGACGACCTTCCTCGCCTCGGTCGTCTTCGGCATCCTGCTGATCCTGCTGGTCCTCAGCTGGGGCATGGTCGTACGTTCCCGGCGCCAGCTCGTCGTCACCCTCCGCGAACGGGCCCGCCGCGCCGAGGCCGAGGCGGAGCTGCGCGCCGAACAGGCCCAGCGGCTGGCCCGGGAGGCCATCGCCCGCGAGATGCACGACGTCCTCGCCCACCGGCTGACCCTGCTCAGCGTGCACGCCGGGGCCCTGGAGTTCCGGCCGGGCGCCCCCGCCGCCGAGGTCGGCCGGGCGGCCGGCGTCATCCGGGACAGTGCCCACGAGGCCCTCCAGGACCTCCGCGAGATCATCGGCGTGCTGCGCGGGCCCGGCGACACCGACGAGGGCGACCGGCCGCAGCCCACCCTCGCCACCCTGGACGCCCTCGTCGCCGAGTCCCGGCTCGCGGGCATGAAGGTCGTCGTCGACAACCGGGTCGCCGAACCGCTGGACGCCCCCGCGGCCACCGGCCGCACGGTCTACCGCATCGCCCAGGAGTGCCTGACCAACGCCCGCAAGCACGCGCCCGGCACCGAGGTCTCCGTCACGGTGGCGGGCGGCCCCGGTCAGGGGCTCACCATCGAGGTGGCGAACCCCGCCCCCACCGAACCCTTCGAGCGGGTCCCCGGCTCGGGCCAGGGGCTCATCGGCCTCACCGAACGCGCCACGCTCGCCGGCGGCGGGCTGGAGCACGGCCCGACGAAGGACGGCGGCTTCATGGTCCGGGCCCGGCTGCCGTGGCCCGCCGCGTGACGCCCGCGGGCGCGACGCCCTCCCGGAGGACCGGGACCGCGAGGCCTGCCCGGGCGGCCCGGCCGGTACGCCCGCCGTACGGGGCCCGCGCACCGGCTGGCTACGGTGGCCGTCATGAGAACCCCGGCGTCCCCGACACCCCCGCCCGTCCGGCTGCTGATCGTCGACGACGACCCGCTGGTCCGGGCCGGACTGACCCTGATGCTCGGCGGCGACGAGGGAATCGACATCGTGGGGGAGGGCGCGGACGGCGAGCAGGTCGAGGAACTGGTCGAACGGTTGCGCCCCGATGTCGTCCTGATGGACATCCGTATGCCGGTCATGGATGGCCTCACCGCGACCGAGCGCCTGCGCCGCAGGCCCGGGGCTCCCGAAGTCGTCGTCCTCACCACGTTCCACGCGGACGAACAGGTGCTCCGGGCCATCCGGGCCGGGGCGGCCGGATTCGTCCTGAAAGACACCCCGCCGGCCCGGATCGTCGATTCGGTCCGCAGGGTCGCTGCCGGGGACCCGGTGCTCTCGCCCGCCGTCACCCGCCAGTTGATGACCCGCGCCGCCGGTGGCGGACACGACGACCGGGTCGGCCGCACCGATCGCGCCCGCAGACGTTTCGACCAGCTCGCCGAGCGCGAGAAGGAAGTGGCCGTGGCCGTCGGACGCGGCGGCTCCAACGCGGAGATCGCGGGCTCCCTCTACCTCAGCGTCGCGACCGTCAAGGCCCACGTCTCGCGGATTCTCGCCAAGCTCGAACTCAACAACCGCGTCCAGATCGCGCTGTTGGTCCATGACGCGGGGCTTCTCGACACGGAGGGGGAAGACGGGGGCGGCCTGCGCTGACCGCAGCGGAGCGGAGCCGGCGGAAGCGGAGCGGACCCGACCGGAGCGGAGCGGACCGGACCGGAAGAGGGGCTGACCACCGCGGCTGTGCTCGATCCGCGGGGCCCGCCGGACTTCGCCGCGCGTCCCTCCCGCTGCCGATGACCGTACGGGTCCGGGACCCGTACGGTCAGCCGCCGGGGATCTCGGTCATCGCCACCGGCCGGCGTTCGCGGCGGGAGACCTCGCACGCCTCGGCGATCCGCAGGGCGTGCAGGGCCTCCCTCCCGTCGCACGGGTTGGCCAGCTCGCCCCGGACCACGCGCAGGAACGCGTCCAGTTCCGCCTCGTACGCCGGGGCGAACCGCTCCAGGAACCCCGGCCAGGGCTTCGCCGGGGCGCCGGAACCCCCGGGCTCGGCCGAGGTCAGCGGCGTACGGTCGTCCAGGCCCACGGCGATCTGGTCCCGTTCCCCGGCCAGCTCCATCCGTACGTCGTACCCGGCGCCGTTGCACCGGGTCGCGGTGGCGGTGGCGAGCGTCCCGTCGTCGAGGGTGAGCAGAGCGGCGGCCGTGTCCACGTCCCCGGCCTCCCGGAACATCGCGGGTCCGGCGTCCGCGCCGGTGGCGTACACCTCGCTCACCTCGCGGCCCGTCACCCAGCGCAGCACGTCGAAGTCGTGGACCAGGCAGTCGCGGTACAGCCCGCCGGAGAGCGGGAGGTAGGCGGCGGGCGGCGGGGCCGGGTCGGAGGTGACCGTGCGCACGGTGTGCAGGCGGCCGAGTCTCTTCTCCCGTACGGCGGCCCTGGCCTCGCCGTACCCGGCGTCGAAGCGCCGCATGAAGCCGAGCTGGAGCACGCTGTCGGCCGCCTCGACCTCCGCGAGCGCGGTGAGGGTGCCGGGCAGGTCCAGGGCGATCGGCTTCTCGCAGAAGACGGGCAGCCCGGCGCGGGCGGCACGTGCGATGAGCCCGGCATGCGCCGAGGTCGCCGAACAGATCACCACGGCGTCGGGCAGGCCCCCGGCCGCCCCCTCCCCGGAGAACAGGCCGTCCACCGGGACGGCCGCCGCCCCCGTCCGTGCCGCGGCTCCGGCCGCCCGCTCCGGGTCCGCGTCGGCCAGCAACAGGGCGTCCACGGCGGGGTGACGGCTCAGCACCTCCGCATGGAATGTGCCGATCCGTCCCGTTCCGATCAGTCCGATGCGCATGGGCCCCAAGGTGACGTTCGCCCGGTCATCATGTCAAGCGTTTGTCCTGACAAATGGCGGCCGCATCGATCGACGGTCCCCGGCCCCGCGACGCCATGGCTTTGTCCGGACAAGCGAACTACGCTCACCCCGTGACCGCACATGGACCCGACCGGCCGCTGCCGCTGAGCGTGGACCGCACCAGCCCGGTGCCGCTCTACTTCCAGCTGGCACAGCAGCTGGAGGCCGCCGTGGAGCAGGGCCGGCTGGCGCCCGGCGCCCTGCTCGGGAACGAGATCGACCTCGCCGCCCGCCTCGGTCTGTCCCGGCCGACCGTCCGACAGGCCATCCAGTCACTGGTCGACAAGGGCCTGATGGTGCGCCGCCGGGGAGTCGGCACCCAGGTCGTCCACAGCAAGGTCCGCCGCCCGCTGGAGCTCAGCTCGCTCTACGACGACCTGGAGGCGGCCGGCCAGCGGCCCGCCACCCGCGTCCTGCGCAACACCACGGAACCCGCCACCGCCGAGGTCGCCGCCGCGCTCGGCGTCGCCGAGGGCGGGGAGGTCCACCTCGTCGAGCGGCTGCGCAGCGCCCACGGCGAACCGATGGCCCTCCTGCGCAACCACCTGCCTCCGGGGCTGCTGCCCCTGCCCACCGAGGAACTGGAGGCCACCGGCCTCTACCGGCTGATGCGGGCCCGTGGCGTCACGCTGCACAGCGCCCGCCAGACCGTCGGCGCGTGCGCCGCGGACGACCGGCAGGCGCGGGTGCTCTCGGAAGCCGTGGGCGCGCCGCTGCTCACGATGGAGCGCATCACGTACGACGACACCGGCCGGGTGGTCGAGTTCGGCTCGCACGTCTACCGGGCGGAGCGGTACGCCTTCGAGTTCCAGCTGCTGGTGCGCGCCTGAGCCCGGCCGCCCCGCCGAAACGGTGCGGGCACACGGGTTGCGCTCGACAGCTCCCGTGCCCCAAGCTCCGTGTCCGTCGGGGCTCGGGGATACTTGGGCAGCCGGGCCGGGACCGTACACTCCCCGGCCCCGTCAAGCAGCACAGCGAGCAGCAGTAGAAGGGCACGGCGTCGTGGCAAGGGTTCGGACAGGGGTACGCGCGATGGGCGCCGTGCTGGCAGTGGTGCTGGGCGCCTCCCTCGTGGGATGCAGCAGCACCGGCGGCAAGCGCGCCGAGGAGCGCGCGGCCGCCGCGGCCGAGGGGCGGGCCGCGGTGAACACACCGCGCTGGACCTTCGCCATGGTCACCCACTCGGGCGACGGCGACACCTTCTGGGACATCGTCCAGAAGGGCGCCGAGCAGGCGGCCCTCAAGGACAACATCAACTTCCTCTACTCGCACAACGACGAGGCCAACCAGCAGGCCCAGCTCGTCCAGACCGCGATCGACAAGAAGGTCGACGGGCTGATCGTCTCGCTGGCCAAGCCGGACGCGATGAAGGCCGTGGTCGCCAAGGCCGTCAAGGCCGGCATCCCGGTCGTCACCGTGAACTCCGGCTCCGCGGAGTCCAAGGAGTTCGGCGCCCTGACCCACATCGGCCAGGACGAGACCATCGCCGGTGAGGCCGTCGGCGACGAGCTGAACAGCAGGGACCGCAAGAAGGCCCTGTGCGTCCTGCACGAGCAGGGCAACGTGGGCCACGAGCAGCGCTGCGCCGGAGCGAAGAAGACGTTCGACGGCACGATGCAGAACCTGTACGTCGACGGCACCAACATGCCCGACGTCACCGCGTCCATCGAGGCCAAGCTCCAGTCCGACAAGAGCATCGACGCGGTCGTCACCCTCGGCGCCCCCTTCGCCGACGCCGCCGTCCAGGCCAAGCAGACCGCCGGCAGCAAGGCCGAGATCGACACCTTCGACCTGAACGCGAAGGTCGCCACCGGCCTCCAGACCGACAAGCTCGGCTTCGCCGTCGACCAGCAGCCCTACCTCCAGGGCTACGAGGCCGTCGACCTGCTCTGGCTGTACCGCTACAACCGCAACGTTCTCGGCGGCGGCCTGCCCGTCCTCACCGGCCCCCAGATCATCACCAAGGACGACGCCGGCGCCCTGGCCGACTACACCAAGCGGGGCACCCGATGAGCGGCTCCACCGCCGCGCCCGACCAGCTCGACGAGCGCCTCGTACGCACCTCGCCGCTGCGCAAGCTGCTCGGCCGCCCCGAGCTCGGCTCGGTCGTCGGCGCGGCAGCTGTCTTCCTGTTCTTCGCGATCGTCGCCGACAGTTTCCTCCAGGCCTCCAGCTTCGGCACCGTGCTGTACGCGGCCTCGGTCCTCGGCATCATGGCCGCACCGGTCGCGCTGCTGATGATCGGCGGCGAGTTCGACCTCTCCGCCGGCGTCATGGTGACCAGTTCCGCGCTGATCTCCTCGATGTTCAGCTACCAGATGACGGCCAACGTCTGGGTCGGCGTCTTCGTGTCGCTGCTGGTCACGCTCGCCATCGGCGCGTTCAACGGCTTCATGCTGACCCGCACCAAACTGCCGAGCTTCATCATCACGCTCGGCACGTTCCTGATGCTGACCGGACTGAACCTCGGCTTCACCAAGCTCATCAGCGGTACCGTCTCCACCAAGGCCATCGGCGACATGGAGGGCTTCGACTCGGCCCGCGCGCTGTTCGCCTCGACGCTGACCCTCGGCGGAGTCGAGTTCAAGGTGACGATCCTGTGGTGGGTGGCGCTCGTCGGCGTCGCCACCTGGATCCTCCTCCGTACCCGCTTCGGCAACTGGATCTTCGCCGTCGGCGGCGAGGCCGGCGCGGCCCGCGCGGTCGGCGTCCCGGTCATCCGCACCAAGATCGGGCTCTACCTGGGCGTCGCCTTCGCCGCCTGGGTCTCCGGCCAGCACCTGCTGTTCAGTTACGACGTCGTCCAGTCCGGCGAGGGTGTCGGCAACGAGCTGACGTACATCATCGCCGCCGTCATCGGCGGCTGTCTGATCACCGGCGGCTACGGCTCCGCGATCGGCTCGGCCGTCGGCGCCTTCATCTTCGGCATGACCAGTAAGGGCATCGTGTACGCCGAGTGGAACCCGGACTGGTTCAAATTCTTCCTGGGAGCGATGCTGCTCCTGGCCACCCTGCTCAACGCGTGGGTGCGCAAGCGCGCGGAGGCGACGGCATGACGGCCACCCCTGAAGAGCCCGCGGGACCGCTGGTCGAGCTGGACGACGTGTCCAAGTTCTACGGGAACATCAAGGCCCTGGAGCACGTGTCGCTGGAGGTCCACCCGGGTGAGATCACCTGCGTCCTCGGGGACAACGGCGCCGGCAAGTCCACCCTCATCAAGATCATCGCGGGGCTGCACCGGCACGACGCCGGACGCTTCCTGATCGAAGGCGAGGAGACCAACCTCGCCAATCCGCGTGACGCCCTGGACCGGGGCATCGCCACCGTCTACCAGGACCTCGCCGTCGTCCCGCTGATGCCGGTCTGGCGGAACTTCTTCCTCGGCTCCGAGCCGACCGTCGGCTTCGGCCCCCTCAAGCGCCTCGACGTCCGGAAGATGCGCGAGAGCACCCGTACCGAACTGCTGCGCATGGGCATCGACCTGCGCGACGTCGACCAGCCCATCGGCACCCTCTCCGGCGGCGAACGCCAGTGCGTGGCCATCGCCCGCGCCGTCTACTTCGGCGCGAAGGTCCTGGTCCTGGACGAGCCGACCGCCGCCCTCGGCGTCAAGCAGTCCGGCGTGGTCCTCAAGTACGTGGCGGCGGCCCGCGACGCCGGCCTCGGCGTGGTCCTCATCACGCACAACCCGCACCACGCCCACCTCGTCGGGGACCGCTTCATCCTCCTCAAGCGCGGCGCGATGTCCGGCAGCCACACCAAGGCCGACGTCACGCTGGACGAGCTGACCCGGCAGATGGCGGGCGGCAGCGAGCTGGAGGAGCTCAGCCACGAGCTGGAACGCACCCCGGCCCCCACCCTCCCGGGCGCCCACGGCACGAAGGGCGGGACTCCCTGAGCGGGGACCGCCCCGGCGCGGCCGACCCCGCCCACCGGCCCGCCGGTGCCGGGCAGTGGCAGAATCGAGCCCGGCGGGCGCCGTCCGCCGCCGGCCGCGACAGCGGCCCGGCCCCTCAGACCCCGCAGGGACGATGAGCACGTACCGCGACTTCGCACACCGCGGCTCCGCCCGCGCCACCGTCCTCAAGACCGTCGGCACCAAGGAACGCCGCTCGCACCTCACCGCCCCCCGGGTCCCCACGGTCGGGATCGACATCGGCGGCACCAAGGTGATGGCGGGCGTCGTCGACGCCGACGGCAACATCCTGGAACAGCTCCGCACCGAGACGCCCGACAAGTCCAAGAGCCCCAAGGTTGTCGAGGACACCATCGTCGAACTGGTCCTGGACCTCTCCGACCGCCACGACGTCCACGCGGTGGGCATCGGCGCGGCGGGCTGGGTGGACGCAGACCGCTCCAAGGTGCTGTTCGCCCCGCACCTCGCCTGGCGCGACGAGCCGCTGCGCGACGCGATCGCGTCCCGCCTCGTCGTCCCCGTCATGGTCGACAACGACGCCAACACCGCCGCCTGGGCGGAATGGCGCTTCGGCGCCGGCCGCGGCGAGGACCACCTCGTCATGATCACCCTCGGCACGGGCATCGGCGGCGCGATCCTGGAGGACGGCCAGGTCAAGCGTGGCAAGTACGGCGTGGCCGGTGAGTTCGGCCACATGCAGGTCGTGCCCTCGGGCCACCGCTGCCCCTGTGGCAACCGGGGCTGCTGGGAGCAGTACAGCTCCGGCAACGCCCTGGTCCGTGAGGCCAGGGAACTGGCCGCCGCCGACTCCCCGGTCGCGCATTACCTGCTGGACCGGGTGAAGGGCCACATCCCCGACATCACCGGTCCGCTCATCACCGAACTGGCCCGCGAGGGCGATGCGATGTGCATCGAGCTGCTCCAGGACATCGGCCAGTGGCTCGGCGTCGGCATCGCCAACCTGGCCGCCGCTCTCGACCCCTCCTGCTTCGTCATCGGAGGCGGTGTCAGCGCCGCCGACGACCTCCTGATCGGCCCCGCCAGGGACGCCTTCAAGCGCCACCTCACCGGCCGCGGCTACCGCCCCGAGGCCCGGATCGCGAAGGCGCAGCTCGGCCCCGAGGCGGGTATGGTCGGCGCCGCGGACCTGGCCCGGCTGGTCGCCCGCCGCTTCCGCCGGGCCAACCGGCGCCGTGTCGAGCGGTACGAGCGGTACGCCCAGATCTACGACCAGGCGGCGAGCACCATCCGCAACACGCGGTCCACCCGTACCGCCGACTGAACCGCAGCCGCCCGTTCCGGCGTCCACCCTTCAGTACGCCGTCACCGCAGCATCTTGAGGACGACCTGATCATGATCGCAGCCGAGCACCCCGTGGTGCCGCACCAGTCGGAGTCTCCGGGCGACGGCGAGGGCAAGCCGCCCGAGGACCGGCGGCAGGTGTTCAAGCGGCGTTTCATCACCGCGACGATCATCGTACTGCTGATTGGCATCCCGGCCGGCTATCTGCTGATCTCGGCCGGTCAGAGCCGCCGCTCGGGCCAGGACAAGGAGGCCGAGGCGGCCGCCCAGGGGCTCCGCGAGGGCTGGCCCTCCAAGATGCAGCGCCGGATCTTCGAGATCCCGATCCCCGGCAACGGGCAGGGCGTCCAGTACTACGAGACGAACAACTGGAAAGCCAGCCGGATGTACGCGAAGTTCCGGACGACCTCCGCCGGTCTCGACCGCTTCCTGAGCGGGGTGGGCACCGGACGCGCGGCACTGGAGCCCGACACGATCGACATCAGCCCCCGGGACATCAAGATCACCGGTTGGTCCTTCGGCCCGGGCGAACACTGGGCCAGCACCACGCACAGCAACAAGAAGCCGCGCCCCACCCAGAACATCACCGTCAATATGACCGACCCGGCCAGCCCTGTCGTGTATGTCGTATCGGCGGCGACCCCCTGACCCGGGGGCCGGAGGGGCGCTCAGTAACCTGGAGCGAGTGAGCGAAGTGAGCGAGACGACCCCGCAGTCCGTGCAGGCCCCCCACGCCGGTGGGCCCGCCCCGCACCCCGGAACGCCTCACCAGGCGGTTCCGGCCCCCCACCAGGAACCGGACCCCGCGCCCCTGTCGGCGGCCCCGGCGCCCTATCCGGCCCCCGGCGGCAGCGGGACGCCCGGATTCCCGCAGGCCCCGGTGACCGCACAGCCGGCTCCGACCCCGCTCGCCCCGCAGATCACCCCCGTGCCGCAGGCTGCTTCCGTGCCGCAGGCCACCTCCGCCCCGCAGGTCGCACCGGCCCCGCAGGCTGCTTCCGCGCCGCAGGCCGCCTTCGGGCCACCGTCCACGCCCGGCCCGCAGGCCGCCCCGGGTCCGGTGGCCGCCACCGGTCCGGTGGCCGCCCCGGGCCCGCAGGACGCGCGGGGAGTCGAAGGGCCGGCCGACGCTCCCCGGACGCTTCAGTACCGCTTCGACGGGCCCGAGGACGCCCCGGTCCTGGTCATCGGGCCCTCCCTCGGGACGACCTGGCACATGTGGGACCGCCAGATACCCGAGCTGTCCCAGCACTGGCGGGTCTTCCGCTACGACCTGCCCGGCCACGGCGGCGCGCCCGCGCACGCCGCCGCCTCCGTCGCCGATCTGGCCGACCGGCTGATCGCGACGCTGGACGGGCTGGGCGTCCAGCGCTTCGGCTACGCGGGCTGTTCGATCGGCGGGGCCGTCGGCGCCGATCTGGCCCTGCGCCACCCGCACCGGGTTGCCTCGCTGGCGCTCGTCGCCTCCTCGCCCCGGTTCGGCACCGCCGACGAGTTCCGTCAGCGCGGCGTGATCGTCCGCACCAACGGCCTGGAGCCGATGGCCCGCACCGCGCCGGAGCGCTGGTTCACCCCCGGCTTCGCCGCCGCGCAGCCCGCCATCGTCGAATGGGCCGTGCAGATGGTCCGCACCACCGATCCCGGGTGCTACATCGCCGCCTGCGAGGCGCTCGCGGCGTTCGACATCCGCGGCGCCCTGGGCCGGATCGGCGTGCCCACCCTGGTGCTGGTCGGGGCGGAGGACCAGGTCACCGGGCCCGCCGAGGCCCGCACGCTGGTCGCCGGGATACCGGACGCCCGCCTGGCGCTCGTCCCCGGCGCCTCGCACCTCGCGCCGGTCGAGCAGCCCGCCGCCGTCAGCGACCTGCTGCTGACGCACTTCTCCACCGCCTGGCAGCAGGACACCTCGGCCGCGATCCCGGTGCTGCCGCTCGTCCCCGGCCCCGCGACGCCCGCCGCCCCGTTCGCCCCGGTGGCCGAGATCGCCCCGGCCGCCGCGACGCCCGAGACCTCCGCTCCGACACCGGCCGACCGGTACGAGCAGGGGACGAAGGTACGCCGCGAGGTGCTGGGGGACGCCCATGTCGACGCGGTGAACGCCTCGGCCGACGGGTTCACCGAGGACTTCCAGGAGCTGGTCACCCGGTACGCCTGGGGCGAGGTCTGGAGCCGCGACGGTCTCGACCGCCGCACCCGCAGCTGCATCACGCTCACCGCGCTCGTCGCCTCCGGCCACCTGGAGGGCCTGGCCGCGCACACCCGCGCCGCCCTGCGCAACGGCCTGACACCCGCCGAGATCAAGGAAGTTCTGCTCCAGACGGCCGTCTACTGCGGGCTCCCGGCCGCCGGAGCCGCCTTCGACGTCGCGCAGGCCGTGATCCAGGAGGAAACCACGCCGCCCGCGTAGCAGGATGGAGCCATGAACGCATCGCCCGGGGCACTCACCCTCACCAAGAAGACCCACTCCTGCGTCCGGATCGAGAAGGAGGGGCGGGTCCTGGTCATCGACCCGGGAGGTTTCTCCGAGGACGACGCGGCGCTCGGCGCGGACGTCGTCCTGGTGACGCACGAGCACCCGGACCACTTCGACGAGGCGCGGCTGCGGGCGGGCCTGGAGGCGAATCCGGCGGCCGAGATCTGGACGCTGCGCAGCGTGGCCGAGCAGCTCTCGGCCGCGTTCCCCGGGCGGGTGCACACCGTGGGCGACGGGGACGCGTTCGCCGCCGCCGGATTCGACGTCACCGTCCACGGCGAGCTGCACGCGGTGATCCACCCGGACATCCCGAGGATCACCAACGTCGGCTTCCTCGTCGACGGTTCGGTCTTCCACCCCGGCGACGCGCTCACCGTTCCCGACCGCCCCGTCGACACCCTTCTGCTGCCGGTCATGGCCCCCTGGAGCAAGATCTCCGAGGTCATCGACTACGTGCGCGAGGTCGGGCCGCGACGGGCCATCGACGTCCACGACGCCCTGCTGACCGATCTGGCACGGCCGATCTACGACCACCAGATCGGGGCCCTGGGCGGTGCGGACCACGGCCGGCTGGCCCCGGGCGGCACCACCGAGCTGTGAGCCCCGCGGCCACTGTCAGTGGGAGCCGCTAGGTTGGCTGCCATGCGCATCGCCACCTATAACGTCAATTCGATCACCGCCCGGCTGCCGAGGCTTCTGGCCTGGCTGGAGAGCAGCGGCACCGATGTGCTGTGTATCCAGGAGACCAAGTGCACGGCGGAGCAGTTCCCCACCGCCGCGCTCGCCGAGCTGGGTTACGAGTCCGCGGTCAACGCCACCGGCCGGTGGAACGGGGTCGCGCTGCTCTCCCGCGTCGGCCTCACCGACGTCGTCACCGGGCTGCCCGACGGCCCGGACTACGAAGGCGTGCAGGAGCCCCGCGCGATCTCGGCGACCTGCGGCCCGCTGCGCCTCTGGTCGGTGTACGTGCCCAACGGCCGCGAGGTCGCGCACGAGCACTACGCGTACAAGCTGCGCTGGCTGGAGGCCCTGCGGAAGGCCGTGGCGGCGGACGCCGGGGGAGCCCTGCCGTTCGCGGTCCTGGGCGACTTCAACGTGGCCCCGACCGACGAGGACGTGTGGGACCCGGCGCTGTTCGCCGGCGCCACGCATGTGACGCCCGCCGAGCGCGCCGCCCTCGCGGCCCTGGAGGCGGCCGGTCTGAGCGAGGTCCTGCCCCGCCCCCTCAAGTACGACCGCGCCTACACCTTCTGGGACTACCGCGAGCTGAGGTTCCCCAAGAACAAGGGCATGCGGATCGACCTCACCTTCGGCAACGCCCCGTTCACCGCCGCGGTGAAGGACAGCTACGTCGACCGCGAGGAGCGCAAGGGCAAGGGCGCGTCCGACCACGCTCCGGTGGTCGTGGACCTCGATCTCTGAGCCGGGATCCGCGGAGCGGAGGCGCGTCGTTCTGACAACCCGAGGTTGACGCCAAGTGGGTGTCAACCTACGGTTGACGTATGACGCAGCCTCTTCCCGCGACCCCGTCCGTGCGCCTCGACGACCTGATCGAGGCCATCAAGAAGTCCAACACCGACGCCCTGGAGCAGCTCTCCGGCGCGGTCATCGCGGCCGACCACCTCGGCGACGTGGCCGACCATCTGATCGGCCACTTCGTGGACCAGGCGCGCCGTTCCGGCGCTTCCTGGACGGACATCGGCCGGAGCATGGGGGTCACCCGCCAGGCGGCCCAGAAACGCTTCGTGCCCAAGAAGGGTGACGGGGCCTCCGATCTGGACCCGAGCCAGGGCTTCGGCCGCTTCACCCAGCGCGCCCGCAACGTCGTCATGGCCGCCCACAACGAGGCCCAGGCCGCCCGGCACGCCGAGATCCTCCCCGTCCACCTGGTGCTCGGCCTGCTCGCCGAGCCCGAATCCATCGCGGTCGGGGTCCTCGTCGGCCAGGAGGTCACCCCGGACACGCTCCGTGCGGCGGCGACCGCCGTGCTGCCGGCGGCCTCCGACGAGGTGCCCGAGCTGATCCCGTACGACGCGGACTCCCGCAAGGTGCTGGAGCTGACCTTCCGTGAGGCGCTCCGGCTCGGGCACAACTACGTCGGCACCGAGCACATCCTGCTGGCCCTGCTGGAGTTCGAGGGCGGCACCGGCGTGCTGACCGGCCTCGGCGTGGAGAAGGAGGCCGCCTCGGCGGCCGTGGACGCCATGGTGACCGAGGCGGCTGCCGCCCTCTGGCAGCAGAACTCCTGACCGGAGGGCCCGGGCGGCGGGACCTCAGTGCACCGAGAACCCGCCGTCCACGAACACCGACTGCCCGGTGACGTACGCCGAGGAGCGCCCCGCCAGGAACACCGCGGCCCCCGCGAAGTCCTCCGCGAGACCGTTGCGGCCGACCAGGGTCCGCGCGGCGAGCGACGCCACCTTCTCCGGGTCCGAGGCGAGCCGCTCGTTCAGCGGGGTCAGCACGAACCCGGGCACCAGGGTGTTCACCGTGACGCCGTGCGGGGACCACGCCTCCGCCTGGGAGCGGGCCAGGGACTCCAGGCCGCCCTTCGACACCCCGTACGCACCGCTGTTCACGAAAGCCCGGTGCGCCTGCTGCGAGGTGACGTGGATGATCCGCCCGTAGCCGCGCTCGGCCATGCCGGGCCCGAAGCGCTGCCCCAGCAGGAACGGTGCCTTCAGGTTCACCGCCATCGTGGTGTCCCAGACGTCCTCGCCGAGCTCGGTCATCGGCGGGCGCAGATTGATCCCGGCGCAGTTCACCAGGATGTCCGGCTCCCCGAACGCCGCCGCGGCCTCCTCCGCCCCGACGCGCACCCCCTCGGCGGTGCTCAGGTCCGCGCTCACCCACGCGGCCCGGCAGCCCTCGGCGGTCAGCTCGTCCACGGTCGCCCTCAGCTCCGTCTCCCGGCGGGCCACCACGACGACGCGCGCGCCGGCCCGGGCCAGGGCGCCGGTGATTCCCCGGCCGATGCCGGAGCTGCCGCCGGTGACCACCGCCACCCGGCCTTCCAGCGAGAACAGTTCCGAAACGTAAGCGTGTGCACTCATGTGCGTACTTTAGATAACTGATCGGATCCCCGGCCGGGGCGGGGTGGGGGATCGGTGAACGCCGCGCGCCCTGTGGTGCGGAAGCCGGACGGGATGGGACCCTAGTGGTATGAACATCCCTTTCTTGGACAACTGGCGTAAGCGTCAGGGTGGTACGCATTCAGGCGCACTCGCCGCCGCCGTCGAGACGGACCCCGACGGTGTGGCCGAACTGCTCGCCGAATGCGAACTGCTGCGCGCCCGGGCGGGGCAGCACGGACTCGAACTCGATGACACCCCGGCCTCGTTGGCCGCGCTCGACCAGCTGCCGCCCAGCTGGCGCGACGACCCCGAGGAGCTTCCCTGGCTCGGCAACGACGCCGGCCTCTACCTCGGGACCGTGATCGTGCGGACCGTCCCGGGTGCCGTGTGGGACGTCTGGCCGAGCG
Organism: Streptomyces sp. MMBL 11-1; assembly: GCF_028622875.1. Taxonomy (NCBI): domain Bacteria; kingdom Bacillati; phylum Actinomycetota; class Actinomycetes; order Kitasatosporales; family Streptomycetaceae; genus Streptomyces; species Streptomyces sp. MMBL 11-1. The sequence continues at coordinate 6,880,647 of NZ_CP117709.1, forward strand.
GTCAGCCCGTGGTGCGGCTGGAGTCCGGGCGGGAGATCGACGTGGTGGCGGCCGGTCTCGACTGGGCGATGGCGGGCAGCCCCGAGCTCTCCCAGGTGTACGCGGAGTCCGCCGAGAACTGAGCCGGGAGCGGCCCGGCGGCCCGCTCTCCTCCCCTAAGGGCCGTCCCGCAATTCCCGGCAGGCGCGCCACCGGGAATTGCGGGACAGCCCTTAATCCAGTTAAAAAGCCTTTTGCGCCATTCACGCGTGTCGGGTGCGAAGTCCCTTTTCGGGATGGATAGTTTGCGCTGACCTCGACACAGCGACAAGTGGGTAGGGCAGCGCATGGCCGTCGATCCGTTGATCGAACTGAGGGACGTCAACAAACACTTCGGAGAGTTGCACGTACTTCAGGACATCAATCTCACCGTCGGCCGCGGGGAGGTGGTAGTGGTCATCGGCCCCTCCGGCTCCGGGAAATCCACCCTGTGCCGGGCGATCAACCGGCTGGAGACGATCGAGTCCGGCAGCATCACGATCGACGGCAGACCCCTTCCCGAGGAGGGCAAGGGTCTGGCCCAGCTCCGTGCCGAAGTCGGCATGGTCTTCCAGTCGTTCAACCTCTTCGCCCACAAGACCGTGCTGGACAACGTCTCGCTGGCGCAGCTCAAGGTCCGCAAGCGCAAGAAGGAGGAGGCCGACCGGCGCTCCCGCGAACTGCTGGAGCGCGTCGGCCTGGCCGCCCACGCGGACAAGTTCCCCGCCCAGCTCTCCGGTGGCCAGCAGCAACGCGTGGCCATCGCCCGCGCCCTGGCCATGGATCCCAAGGCGCTGCTCTTCGACGAGCCCACCTCGGCGCTCGACCCGGAGATGATCAACGAGGTCCTGGAGGTCATGCAGCAGCTGGCCCGGGACGGCATGACCATGGTCGTGGTCACCCACGAGATGGGCTTCGCCCGCTCCGCAGCGAACCGCGTGGTGTTCATGTCCGACGGCTGCGTCGTCGAGGACCGCACCCCGGAGGACTTCTTCACGTCCCCGTCGAGCGACCGCGCCAAGGACTTCCTGTCCAAGATCCTCAAGCACTGAGGGGAGGCTTCCATGTTGCGCACGAGGAACACGCGTACGGGCAGGGCCGCCGCCCTCGCGGCCGGTCTCCTGCTCGCCGCACTCGCCGCGGGCTGCGGCAAGGAGGGCAGCCCGCCGGTCAAGGGGCCCAAGGCCGAGGCGCTGCCGGTGTACCAGGTCGACACCGGCTTCGAACTGCCCGACTCCCGCACCTGGACCAAGGCGAAGAAGCGCGGCCATCTGGTGGTCGGCGCCAAGGAGGACCAGCCGTACCTGGGGGAGAAGGACCCGGCCAGCGGGGTCTACTCCGGGTTCGACATCGAGATCGCCCGCATGATGGCGGCCTCGCTCGGCTTCGACCCGAAGACGATCCGCTTCCGCACGATCGCCTCCGCCAACCGCGAGACGGCCCTGCAGAACGGCCAGATCGACTACTACGTCGGCACCTACACCATCAACGACATGCGCAAGAAGCTCGTGGGCTTCGCCGGCCCGTACTACATGGCGGGCCAGGGCCTGCTGGTGCGCACCGACGAGAACGACATCAACGGGCCCCAGGACCTGGCGGGCAAGACCGTCTGCTCGGCGGCCGGCTCCACGCCCTACCAGCGCATCGCCGCCGACTACCCGAGGGCGACGCTCGTCGCGTACGACACGTACTCGATCTGCGTCGACAACCTCCTCACCTTCCAGGTCGACGCCGTCACCACCGACGACGCGATCCTGCTGGGCTTCGCCGCCAAGGCGCCCGAGGAGATGAAGGTCGTCGGCAAGCCCTTCTCCGAGGAGCCGTACGGCATCGGCGTACCGCGCAACGACAACGCGCTGCGCAACGCGCTCAACGACGCACTGGAGGCCAACGAGAAGGACGGCAACTGGAAGAAGGCGTACGAAGCGACGCTGGGGCTCTCCGGATCTCCCGCGCCGACCCCGCCGCCCATCGACCGCTACCCGGCGAACTGAGGGGACGGCCCCACCCATGGACGTACTGACAGAGAACTTCTCCCTCTACGGCAAGGGCTTCCTCGGCACCGTCGAGCTGACCGTCTACGCCTCCGCGCTGGCGCTCGTCCTCGGCTTCCTGATGGCGTCCTTCCGGGTCGCGCCCGTCGGCTCCTTCCGGGTGCTGGGCACGGTCTGGGTCACCGTGCTCCGCAACACCCCGCTGACGCTGCTGTTCTTCGCGGTCCTGCTGGGCCTGCCCCGCTTCGGGCTCGTCCTGCCGTTCCAGGTCTTCGCGGTGCTGGCGCTCGGCTGCTACACCTCGGCCTTCATCTGCGAGGTGCTGCGCTCCGGCATCAACACCGTGCCCAAGGGGCAGGGCGAGGCCGCCCGCAGCCTCGGAATGAACTTCGGCCAGACCCTGAGCACGGTGGTGCTGCCGCAGGCGTTCCGGTCGGTGATCCCGCCGGTCGGCTCGACGCTGATCGCGCTGGCGAAGAACTCCGCGATCGCCGGGGCGTTCAGCGTCACCGAACTCCTCGGCACCTACAAGACGCTCAACGAGCTGGGCTACAGCATCATCTGGTCCTTCATCTGGATCGCCGTCGGCTACCTGGTCATCACCCTGACCATCAGCGCGGTGTTCAACGTGATGGAGAAGCGCTGGGGAGTGGCACGATGACCAAGACCCTCACCCGCGGGCCGTCACGGCCAGAGGCCAGCGTGCTCTACGACATCCCCGGCCCGGCGACCCGCAAGCGGCACCTGATGTACGGGATCGTCTCGACGACCGTGATCCTGGCGCTGTTCGGCTGGATCGTCTACCTGCTCTTCGACACCGACCAGTTCACCGCCGAGAAGTGGTCGCCCTTCACCTACAAGGGCATCCAGGAACTGCTGCTGCGCGGACTCGGCAACACCCTCAAGGCGTTCGCGTACGCCGCGCTCCTCTCGCTCGCCCTCGGGGCCGTCCTCGCGGTCGGCCGGCTCTCCGAACACCGCGTGCTGCGCTGGATCTCGACCCTGTTGGTCGAGTTCTTCCGGGCCATGCCGGTGCTGGTGATGATCTTCTTCATCTTCGTGGCGTTGCAGGTCCAGCCGCTGCCCGCCCTGGTCGCCGGTCTGACGCTCTACAACGGCTCCGTCCTCGCGGAGGTGTTCCGCACCGGAATCAACTCCGTGGACCGGGGCCAGCGCGAGGCCGCTTACGCGCTCGGCATGCGCAAGACACAGGTCACCACGTTCGTCCTGGCTCCCCAGGCGGTACGCGCGATGATGCCGACCATCATCAGTCAGCTGGTGGTCGCGCTCAAGGACACCTCACTGGGCTTTCTGATCACCTACGAGGAATTCCTCCACGCCGGAAAGCTGATCGCGTCGAATCTCGACTACGATCTTCCCTTCATCCCCGTCGTGATGGTGATCTCTCCGATCTACATCGGGATGTGCATGCTGCTCTCGTGGTTCGCCACCTGGGCGGCCCGTCGTCAGCGGCGCAGTCCGAAGACGGAGGCGGTGGGGGTGGCCCCGGCCGAACCGGGGACGCTGCTGCCGGGAGGGCGGTAGCCCGGGCCCTGCCCGCCCGGCAGCAGTCGGTGATCACTTCTCGCGCAGCGGGACCGAGAGATGACTCGGGTCCGTGCCGGGCGAGGAGAAGGTCAGCTGCGCGCCGGTCGGGTTGTGCTCGATGTACAGCGGATCGACGGTGTCGATCACCAGGGCGAGCCGGTGACCGGCCGGGACGTCGTAGGCCGTGGAGTACAGCTCCAGGTCGACGGGGAACGGCCGGCCCGGTGTCTGCCCGTGGAAGGTGTACGGAGCGTTGCTGACCAGCCTGCCGATGCCGAGCGGCCCCACGTCGTAGAGATACGCGACAAGGGTGCCGCTCGGCTTCGTGGCGGTGACCGTGGTGTGCAGCGCGGACGTGCCCCGGATCCGCTGCTCGGTGGCGTACCGCTCCGACTGCCACACGCTCGCGAAGGTGCGTGGCAGCAGGGGCACGGAGACCGTCGGCGGGAGCTTGAGGAACTGGTCCAGCGCGTTGGACAGGATCGTGACGCCGCCGTTGGCGCCCGAGTCGACGTTCGCCCACACCTTCTTGGTGCCGTCCAGTGGGATGCGCTGCTGCGCCGCGCCCACGGACTTCCAGTCCGGGTAGCCCTCGTACCCCTGGCCGGTGCGGGACTTGAGCTGGACGGGCAGCTCGGTGTCGATGCCGTTGCGCTCGCCCTTGAGATAGCGGTCGAACCAGCGGCGGGTGCTCGTCCAGGTGTCGTTCGGCAGCCCGAGCAGGCCGGTGGCCTCGGCGGTGGCGTGGTCGCCGGGGCGGAACTCCAGCCGCTTGGGGCCGGTGAGCTTGTCGTAGAACGAGGCGTACTGGTTGGGCGGGAAGACGGTGTCGCCCCAGGCGTTGCCCATCATGATCGCCGCGCCGTTGGCGTTGATCCGGTCCAGATACGTGGCGGGGGAGCGCTTCTTCCCCCAGGCGATCATCTCCGGCTCCTTCTCCAGACGGGAGCCGAGGAAGTCCTCCAGCGTCTGCGTCAGTTCGTCGCCGGGGCGGCCGGTGACCAGACCCGCGCCGCCGAGCAGGGCGGCGGCCTGGAGGTGCTGGGTGCGACCGCTGTAGATCGAGTCGATCAGGTCGGCCCAGCCGCTGAGCGCGGCCACCGCCTTGACGCGCGGGTCTTGCCCGGCCGCCAGCAGGCTGATGCCCGCACCGTAGGAGACGCCGCCCATGCCGATGCGGTCCGGATCGGCGGAGGTGCGCTGGAGCGCCCAGTCGATGACGGCGGAGGCGTCCGCGATGTCCGGCGGTCCCGCGACCTCGATCTCCCCGCCCGAGAGCCAGAAGCCGCGCGATGTGTAACTCACCACGACGTAGCCGGAGTCGGCGAGCTTCTGGGCCTGGGCCAGATACTCGATCTGCGGCATGGCCCAGCTCGTCGGGAACACGATCAGCGGATGCTTCGCCCCGGCCGCCGCCCCGGCGGGCGTGAAGACGTTGCCCTTCAGGGTGACGCCCCCGGAGCCGGGGATGTCGTGGAACGTCAGGCCCTGGGCGGTCGTGCCCGCGGGTGCGGTGCCGGGGGCCGCCGTCGCGGCCGGGGCGGCGCCGAGCGCGGCCCCGGCGAGCAGGACGACAGCGGTGGTGATCGAAGCGGTGGTGCGCGGTGCCGGTTTCGGACGTGCCACGGGGTCACTCCTCACGCGTGTCAGTGCAAAGTGACCCGACGGTAACCCTGATTGTTTACCGCTGGTAACTATCGGGTGCGTTGCGTGAGGGTAACGATTGTTGGACGGCGCGTCAGTAGGGCTCCGGCCCCGGAACGGACGCTACCGGGCCGCTACAGCGCACTCTTGGCCGCCCAGTCCTCCCACGAGAGGTTCCACGCGCCGTATCCGTTGCCCTCGGCGACCGTGCCCTTGGCCTGGGTGCCGGTCATCTCGAACGGGTCGCCCACCCGCACCTGTCCGTACAGGGCGGCGGCGTCCGCGTCGCTCATCCCGACGCAGCCCGAGCTCCGGTTGGCCTGACCGAAATAGCCCGCGTTCCACGGGGCCGCGTGCACGTACATCCCGGACCAGGTCAGCCGCATCGAGTAGTCGACCATCTTGTCGTAGGCGTCGCCGAGGCCCACCGTCTCGGAGCGCATGTTGATCGTGCCCTCCTTCGACATCAGCACCGCCGTGCCCCGCCAGGACGCCTTCTCGCCACCCGGAGTGCCCGCTGACATCGGGATGTCCAGAACCTGCTTCCCGTCCCGGTGCAGGGCGAGGCGGGACCGGTCGAGGTCGACCTTGACCACCTGGGCCGCGCCGACCGTGAACGTCGTCGTGTAGTCGCGGACGAACCAGCCGCCGTCCGCACCCGTGTCGACCCCGTTCAACTGTGCGTCCAGGGTGACCTTCGTGCCGGGCTTCCAGTACTCCTTGGGCCGCCAGTCGACGCGGTCCTTGCCCGAGTGGTCCCGCAGCCAGCCCCAGGAGCCCTCGGTGTCGTTCGACGTCGAGACCTTCAGGGCCTTCTCGACGGCCGCCTTGTCCTTCACGGGGTGGTCGAAGACGACGGACAGCGGCTGCGCGATGCCCACGGTCGTGTCCTTCCCCGGGGCGAGGGAAAGCTTGTTGACCTTTTCGGCCTCGGCGGTGGCGAACACGGCCCGGTCGCTGCCGCCGTCCGTGTCCTTCGCCTCGACCGTGTACGCGGTGCCCGGCGCGGCGACCCGGTCGGAGGTCCAGGTCCGGCCGTCGGCGGATATCCTCCCGGCCAGCGCGCCGCCCTCACCGTCGGTCACCGACACCGCCTTCAGCTTCCCGTGAGCCAGGGTGACCTTAACCGGCCCGCCCGGGGCCGCGGCCTTGCCCGTGAGGTTCACCGAGACGCTGGTGGCGGGTGCCTCGGCGTCCCCGCCCACCGCGGTGGAGCCCGATGAGCCGCCCGAGCACGCGGTGAGCGCGGCGGCGAGCGGCGGACCCGGGGAGGAATCCGCCTCGCGTGTCGGCTCTCTGGAGGGCATCGATCGCGGAGGGCCGCAGAAGCGGCCGGGACGGTCGTCGACCGACGCGGTGCTGTCACCCGCGGCCCACGCCGTATGTGGGGGCGGGCGCGTAAAGGCTGCCTCCGCTCTGCCCCTGATACCGCCGATCAGCCGAGGGAAACGTTCCTAGGGTGGAATTCCAAGGGGCTGCACAGGCGAATGAGCCAGTCAAGGAGTGAGCCATGCGTACGCAGTTGATCAACAAGATCGAATTGGACCGGGAACGGCTGCTGGAGGATCTGGAGCGCAGCCTCGAGATCAACTTCGCGGAGCCTTATGACGAATTCGTCTGCGGCCGCCCCTGGAAGAGCGCCATGCTGATGGCCCCGGGCGGCGGGGAAGGCGGAGTTCTGTCGGATTTCGACCATTCCAAGCGCACCGCGTTCACCGCGGACGGCGAGCGACTGCCGTATGTCCAGGAGATCCTGAGCACGTACTTCAACCTCGAACACGTCACCTTCGTCCGGCTGATCGCGCTCAGCAACAGCGTGCTGATCCCGCACTGCGACTACGTCGAACTGGACGACACCTCCAAGCAGCGTATCGCCCACCGCGTGCACGTGGTGCTCTCGACCGCCGAGGACGCCATGTTCAACGAGTCCGACTCGGTCTACCGGATGAAGGAGGGCGAGGTCTGGTTCATCGATGTCACCCGCCCCCACAGCGCCGGGGTGGTCGGCGACACGCGCCGGGTGCACCTGCTGATCGACGTCGCCGACGTGGACGACATCGAGGACCTGTTCACGTTCACGTGCGAGCTCTCCGGCGGTATCCCGGACGCCAACCTCTGTGACCGGCCCGCCCTGGGCGACGCGGAGCGGGACGGCCTCCTCTCCCTCTCGTCGATCATCGACGAGGAGAACATGATGCAGATCATGGCGCTCGTCGTGAAGAAGCACTACCGCAAGGACGGCGGTCACAACTTCGTGTGGAACACGATGAGCGAGATCGCCGCCCGCAGCGGCAACGAGGCCATCGTGAAGACGGTGGAGGACCTCTACCGGCACACGAACATCGCACGTTCCGAGTCCGCGCTCGCGAGCTGACGACGTCGCGCTTCGGGGGATGACCTGACAGGCCGGCCGGTTCTCCACCGCTCCCGGAACCCGCGCATCGCCGGCCCGCCCGCCGCGGGCGCCCACGGGCGGCTGCGCGTCGGCGGGCGTCCCCGACCTCGATCAGCGTTGCTCCACGCGGCGGCAGCGCGGCCATGCAGAGGCGATGCGTCACCAACGCCGGACCCATGCGACGTGGACCTCGGGTGTACCTGACCGTTGAGATCGGGTGCCGTATCACGTTCTGGGCGATCTGACAGGGAAAAGATGCCTTCTTTCCATCACATCGGTATACAGACAGCGGACCTGGACAACTGCCTGGACTGGTACCGGGACTATTTCGGCGCCCAGGAGAAATGGACGCTGGACACATTCTCGGAGCTGACCATCAGTCGCCTTCCGGGCATCACCCGGCTGACCGAGGTGGAGATCGGGGATTTCCGGCTGCACCTGTTCGAGCGCACGGGGCATGACGAACGGCTGCCCGGCGGGAACACCGCGCAGTTCCAGCACACCTGCGTGGCGACGGCGTCACCCGAGGAACTCACCCGATGGCGCGACCGGTGGGTGGAGTTGTACGGCTCCGGGAGATACCGATTCGCCAGGCCGGATCAGCCCACGGACATCGTGACCGACGCGGACGGGATACAGAGCTTCTACACGTTCGACGTCAATGGCCTGGAATTCGAGTTCACTTACGTGCCGGACGGTTCATGAACATCAGCTACGACTCGATGTCGGCCGAGCTCGGCACACCGCCCGGCTGGGATTTCGGCGACTGCGCCTACGGCCTGGAACCCCTGCTGCTGCCCGAGCCCCTCGCCCCCGGGGACGACGCGCCCCCGCACCGGGCACCGTCCGGACTCGATGTGGCGCGGCTGTGCCCGAGCCTGCTCGCCGGAGCGGCCACGGACAGGGCGGCGGCCCCGGCCCCGGCGCGGGAACCCGCGGGTGCGCAGGTCTACTGGTTCCGCTGGATCACCGGGCACCAGGTGTCCTTTCTGCTGTGGCGGCTGCTCGGCCAGCAGATGCGGGTGGCCTCCGGTTCGGTGGGCGAGCGCCGCACGGACGCCCTCGCGGCGATGACGGCGTACGTACGCGGCTACTGCGCGATGCTGCTCTACACGAGTTCCTGCCCGCGCGGCGTCTACGAGGGACTCATCAGGCCGTCGATGTTTCTGCAGCACCCGGGATTCAGCGGGACATGGGCACCTGACTTCGGCGCGGTCCGACCGCTGCTCCGCGGCCGGGGCGCCGCCCGATGGGCCGACAACCCGGTGGGGGCGCGACTGCGCCAGGCCGTCGCGGTGCATCACACGATCCACTCAGGGGTCGCGGCTCGACTGGTTCCCGGTGGGCGCTCCCTGCTCCAGGAGGCGACCCGAACCGCCGAGGTCCGCGGTCCGCGGATGCTCGGCACGCTCTACGACAACTACTTCCTGACGGTGCGCCTGCCCCAGTCGCCGCCGGAGATCCTCGCGCAACTCCTGCGTCGGCTCGAGGCGGTGGCGGTCGACCTGCGCGCCAACGGCCTCTACGACGCGGCCTACGACGAGGACCTGCCGGCGGAGCTGCGCGAGAACGACGTCGTCGAGTGCGGACGCGACGTACCCCGCGTGCTGCTCCGCCTCGCCGGCCACGCGGCCGGGCTCGACGCCGAGGCCCTCGGCGTGCAGTTGGAATCGGTGTGACAGGGAAGACGACATGCGTTACGGACTTCTGATCCTTCCGGACAGGCGCTGGTCCGAGGCCCGGCCCAACTGGGTGCGGGCCGAGGAACTGGGATTCGACCACGCCTGGACCTACGACCATCTGATGTGGCGGTGGCTGCGGGACAAGCCCTGGTTCGGGGCCGTGCCCACCCTCACGGCGGCCGCGGCGGCCACCTCGCGCATCCGGCTCGGCACCATGGTGGCCAGCCCGACGTTCCGCCATCCGGTGACCTTCGCCAAGGAGCTGATGGCCCTCGACGACATATCCGACGGCCGGATCATCTGCGGCATGGGCGCGGGCACGGGCGCGTACGACGACACCGCGACGGGCGGCCGGCCCCTGCCGGCCCGTGAGCGGGCGGCCCGGTTCGCCGAGTTCGTGGAACTCACAGACCGGCTGCTCCGCTCTCCGGAAACGTCCTACGAGGGCGCCCACTTCACGGCGCGCGAGGTGCACACGCGGCCCGGCTGTGTGCAGCGTCCCCGGCTGCCCTTTGCCGTGGCGGCCACGGGCCCCCGTGGCATGCGCCTGGCCGCCCGGTACGCCGACATCTGGGTGACGGCCGGCACCCCCGGCAACTTCGAACCGCGCTCCTACGAACAGCTGCTTCCGCTGTTCCGCAAGCAGGTGGAAGCCCTGGACGAGGCCTGTGCCGACATCGGGCGCGACCCGGCCACCATCGGCCGCCTCGTGCTGACCGGTGCCATGGTCGGTGGCGTCCTTGAATCGGCGGACTCCTTCGTCGACGCCTCGGGGGCCTTCGCCGAGATCGGCTTCACCGACATGGTGATCCACCAACCCCGCGAGGAGTTCCCCTACCAGGCGGACCGGGCGATCCTCGACCGCATCGCACCCCACCTCGGGACCGGCGCGTGAAGCGGGGCGGACGACCGATCGCGGAAGTCCGATGACCACGTCCGCACCCGTCCTCGCCGTGGTGGACCCCTATGGGCCGGGGGCGCTCATCGCCCCGGCGTTCCGCGAACACGGCTGGTCCTGCGTCGCCCTCACCACGGCGGACCGACCGCCGGGCCCGCTGGCCCACACCTGGCAGCCCACGGATTTCGATCACCACCTCGCGTTCACCGGAGACATCGCCGCATTCGGCCGACAGCTCGGCCGACTGGGCACCGTGGGCGTGGTGACCGGCCTCGAAACCGGAAGCGCCCTCACCGACGCGCTGTGCGCGCGCCTGCTTCCCGAGTACGCCAACCGCACCGAGCTGTCCGCGGCACGCCGGGACAAGTCGGCCATGCAGCGCGTCCTCGCCCGCGCCGGTCTCGCCTCCCTGCGCCAGGTCCACACGCCGACATGGGCCGAGGTGGAGGACTGGCTGCGGGACACCGGGCTCGACGACGCCCCCTGGGTGATCGTGAAACCGGCGCGCAGCGCGGGCGGCGACGCCGTCCGTCGTGTGCGTCCCGGCGACCAACTGCGCGCGGCCTTCACCATGATGGCCGGGCGCCGCAACGCCCTCGGCGATGTCGAGGAGGCGGTCCTGGTCCAGGAGTGCGTACGGGGTACCGAATACAGCGTCGACACGTTCACGACCGGCGGCGTCCACGAGATCTGCGGCGTCACCCGCTGCACCAAGCGCTCCTCCGGCTCCGTGGTCGGCATCTACGACTCGGTCGAGTTCGTCGCCCCGGACGACCCGGTGTGCGAGCAGCTCCTTCCCTACGCGCGCGGCGTGCTGGACGCCCTGGGCGTGCGGTTCGGCCCCATGCACGCGGAGATCATGCTGCGCCCCGAGGGACCCGTGCTCATCGAACTCAACCCACGGCTCGCCGCCGGCCAGATGGGCTTCCTGTCCGGTCTCGCGACCGGCCGCAGCCAGCTCGACCGCCTCGTCGACTTCTTCCACGGCCGGCAGCACCGGAAGACGTCCGGCTATCGCCTGCTGCGCCATGTGATGTCGGTCTTCGTGACGGCACACCGCTCGGGCGTCATCCGCAACCCGGATTCGCTGAACGGCCTCGCGAAGCTGCCCACGGCGGTGCGCTCGACGGTGACCGTGCCCCCGGGCGGCCGGGTCCGGATGACCTCGGACGTGTTCTCGGTGCTCGGGCGGGTCGTGCTCGTCGACCGCGACCGCGACCGGGTGGAGCTCGATCGCCGACGTATCAAGCGTGTGGAGAGGGATCTGCGCATCGAACGTGTCTAGGTCGTGTCCGCACAGTCTCGTCCGGCTCGCGACAGAGGGCGGACGACGGTACTTTGCGGACACTCCGCAGGCCCCCTGACCGCGGTGCCCCGACGGTCCAGGACCGCCCCTGCCCGAGCCCGTGAGCCTCGCCCGCCAGGCCACGGCCCCGACCCTGAGTGGCGGGCGCGTCCCTCGCTCCTGCCCTCGTCGACTTCCGCCGCCGGATTTCCGCAAGCCCTTCGGCCCGTGGCCACCTCTACGCGAGGTGGCCACGGGCCGAAGGGCTTGGCGGGGCGTGGGTGGCGGGCGCTCAGGCGTCGGCCGCCCTGAGCGCCGCCACCACGGCGCGAATCGTGGGGTCCCGATAGAACTGCCGCAGCCTCAGAGTGGGCAGACCCTCCGCGCGCATCATCGCCGAACTCCTTACAGCGAGAACCGAGTTGCCGCCCACCTCGAAGAAGTCGTCGTCCAGTCCGATCGAGACGCCGAGCAGTTCGGTCCACAGCTCCCTCAGCCGGGCGGCCAGGTCGTCGTCGGCCGTGGGCGAGTCGTCGTCCTGTGCGGTCCGCCCGGTGGCAGTGGGCGCCGGAAGGCCGGCCACATCGACCTTTCCGCTGGTGGTCAAGGGCAGCGCGCTCAGTTCCGTCATCGTCGCGGGGACCATGTAGTCCGGCAGGACGCTCCCGGCCCGCTTGCGCACCACGGCCAGATCCTCGCCGCTGTCGCCGTCGAGCACCACATACGCGTCGATGCGGGCGTCCGTCGTGCGGTTGCCGTCCGCCTCGCGCACGACCACGGCGGCGGCCCGCACGGACGGGTCCTCGAGCAGCACCGAGCGGATCTCGTCCAGTTCGATACGGAAGCCCCGCACCTTGACCTGGTTGTCGATGCGGCCGAGGTGTTCCAGGACACCGTCGGGGCGCAGACGCCCCCGGTCGCCGCTGCGGTACATCCTGCCCCCGTTGTACGGGTCGGGCAGAAACCGCTCCGACGTCAGGGCCGGCTGGTTGACGTAGGCCTGCGCCACACCGGCGCCACCGACGTGGATCTCGCCGGCGACACCCGGCGGCACGAGGCGACCCGAGCTGTCCGTGACGTACACATGCCACCCCGGCAGCGGTGCCCCCACCGAGCGCGTGGCCTTGAGGGCCAGTTCCCGGCTCAGCGTCTGCGCGGTGACATGGACGGTGGTCTCGGTGATGCCGAACATGTTCACCACCCGGCACCGGTCCTCGGGATGCTCGTCGAACCAGGGAAGCAGCATCCTGGCGTCCAGCGGCTCTCCGCCCAGGATGACCAGGCGCACGGGCACGGCCGCATGGTCCACGGCGAGGAGATGACTGAGCGCCGAGGGCGTCTGGTTCAGCACCGTGACGCCCTCGCGCACCAGCAGATCCCGGAACTGTTCGGGGTCGCGCGAGGTGAAGTACGGCACGATCACCAGGCAGCCGCCGGTCAGCAGGCAGCCCCACATCTCCCAGACCGAGAAGTCGAACGCGCTCGAGTGGAACAGCGTCCAGACGTCCGACGGCGCGAGACCGAAGTCCTCACGGGTGGCCTCGATGAGGCTCAGGACATTGCCGTGCTGAACGGCGACTCCCTTGGGGCGACCGGTGGATCCTGACGTGTAGATCGCATACGCCGTGTCCCGCGCCCCAACCCCTCCGTCCGGTCCGGTCGCGTCCACGGACTCGTCGGCGACCAGCTCATCGGGCGTCAGCACGCGAAGGCCGCCCTGCCGCGGGAACTGGGCGAGCCTGGTGATCACCAGGCCCACCGCGGCGTCGTCCGCGGTGTAGGCGAGGCGCTCGGCGGGATACGCGGGGTCCATCGGTACGTACGCGGCGCCCGCCTTGAGCACGCCGAGCAGCGCGACGACCAGTTCCGCCGAACGCTCCAGGCACACGCCGACCCGGTCGCCGGGGCGCACGCCCCGAGCCCGGAGGCCGGCCGCCCAGAAGGCCGCCAGTTGATCGACCTCGGCGTAGGTGAGCTCGATGTCGTCCTCGCGTACGGCGACGGATTCCGGCGCGGCGGCTGCGACGCGGGCGAACGCCCCGTGCACCGTGCTCGCCGACGCGGGCGGCGCTTCGGCCGAGGTGCCCAGGCGTACGACCCTGGCCCTCTCCTCATCGTCGAAGAGGGCTGCATCGGCAGCGGAGATGCCCGGCGACGAAATCAACTGCGTGTGCACATGCGCCAGATGGCGTGCGAACTGTTCGGCCGTCGCCGGCGACACATGGCCCGGCAGATGGTCGCAGCGCAGCACCGGCCGGCCGGAATCCTCGCGGGTGACCGAGAACGTCAGCGGAAAGGCCGGTTCGAGGCAGGGGGCGTACTCCTCGCCCGCGCGTGGCTCCTCGTCGAGACCCGGCAGGATCCCCACCAGGACCGGGCGGTCCACAGGTACCGGTTCCCGCCCCCGTACGTCGTCGAGGGTGCCGTGCACCCGCAGGGCGACGACGCCCGCGTCGGTGCCGATGACGACCTCGTCCCCCGTGTCGCCCTCGTCCGAGCGGTCGGCGTAGCGGGACAGGGTCACGGCGAGCGCGGCGCGCCAGGTGGCCTCGTCGACGGACACGTCGAGCGGCAGGGCCACAAGCGTGGTGGCGAAAGGCCCACCCGGTGCGTCGGCGTTCCCCCAGTCGGGCGCGTCGGCGAAGACCGGCCCCGGCCTGGCGTCGCCGACGGGCGCACGCTCGAGCTCCGCGCGGGCAGCCGACAGGTCGCCGGCGGCCAACGCGGCGGCCAGACGGCGCAGTTCGGCACGGCCCCATTGCCCGCGCGGCGCGGTGACGACAAGGTCGGCGGGCCCGTCCGGGTAGCGCAGGAGTACGGCGTGGGCGCCGTCGCCGCCCTCGCCCGCGGTCGTGCGCCACAGCTGTGACGTACGGGAGTCGTCCGAGGGCGCCGCCGCGTGCGTGACCCGTATGCGGGGCACGTCGGCGGTGCCCCACCGACGCGTCACATCCTCCACCCGCGCCGGGTCGCTCAGTCGGACGCGAACCGCGTGGTTCAGTGCCGCCGCCATAGTGCGTGCTCCTCCACGTTCAGGGATGACCCGGGTACGGTACGGCGCCGGTCACGGGGCGAACGGCATTATCGGCGGCGTCTCGTCGGCAGTGCGTACCGCGTCCGAGCGGGCGTGAGCGGCAGCACGGATGCCGGCCGCGACCGGCAGCGCGCCGCTGGTCACAGGCCCTCCGACCGGCGAATCCGCCTACCGGCCGCCTCCGGTACTGCCGGTGCGCGCCCCGGCCGGTGCCTAGCCTCGGCGCCATGGCAGCAGGTGAAGGAGTCCCCACGGTGCCGGTGAAGCGAAAACTCCCCAACGGTCTTTCCGTGTACAGCCTCAACGGCAACGAGACGGACTACCTGTACCGGGAGATCTTCCACGACGAGTCCTATGTCCCGCCGCACGGAGTGCGCCTCGGGGAGAGCCCGACCGTGCTCGACATCGGTGCCAACATCGGCCTCTTCACCCTGTTCGCCCTGAACAAGTGGCCGGACGCACGGGTGTTCTCCTTCGAGCCGGTCCCGGATGTCTTCGACGTTCTGCGGCGCAACACCGGGCATCTGCCCGGCGTACGGCTGCACAACCTCGCCCTGGGCGACACCGACCAGCGCCGGCGGCTCACGTACTACCCGAACTACACGATGATGTCCGGCTTCGACGCCGACCCGAAGGTCGACAGGGCGCTCGCCTCGTCGTTCATCGGCAGCGTCGCCGACTCCCTCGACGAGGACCTGCGGGAGGCGTTCATCGACGAGGTGGAGGAGCTGGTCGACGACGCCCTCGACGAGCGGCGGTCCGTGGACTGCGACGTACGACGCGTGGACACGTTCGTCGCCGAGGCGGGCATCGGCCACATCGATTTCCTCAAGGTGGACGTGGAGGGGTTCGAGGTCCCTGTGCTGCGGGGCATCGGCGACGAACTCTGGCCGAGGATCGCCAACGCGGCGGTGGAGGTCGCCGACCGCGACGGCGCGCTCGCCACGGTGATCTCCCTCTTCGAGAGCAACGGCCTGCGCACCCAGGTCCGGCAGGCGACGGAGTACCGGGAGACCGATCTCCACACGGTCTTCGCTCGGCAGGTGGCGTGACGTGGCTCGATTCTCTCCGGCGTTGGACCCGCGCGGTCTCCTCGCCGCCAAGAGGTGGATCGTCCGTCCGCAACGGGTCGCGGAGCCCCGGCTCCGGCTGTTCTGCCTGCCGCACGCGGGTGCGGGGGCGGCGGCGTTCACTCCCTGGGCCAAGCTGGTCGGGCACGACGTCGAACTCTGCGCGGTCCGCTTCCCCGGGCGGGAGAACCGCATCGAGGAGCCGCTCTTCGAGGACCTCCAGCGGCTCGTCGACGAACTGGAAAGGGCGGTCACGCCGTTGACCGACCGGCCGTACGCCATCATCGGACACTGTTCCGGCAGCATCGTCGGGCTGGAACTGGCGCGCCGGCTGAGGGACCGGGGCAGGCCGGGGCCCAGGGCCCTGATCGTCTCGTCCATCCCGGGGCCGAGCCGGCGCACCTCGGAATCCATTCACCTGCTGCCGCGCACGGAGTTCTTCGAGCGGGTCGCGCGGTTCGGTGGCATCGACGAATCCGTGCTCGATTCGCCCGAGATGATGGAGCTTTTCGAGACCACCATGCGGACCGACTTCCGCATGGTCGAGCAGGCCCCGTACGTCCCGGCCGAGCCGCTGGACGCACCCGTCGTCGCGGTGGGCGGGCGCGACGACCCCTTCGTGAGCTACGACGACCTCGAGGCATGGCGCGGCGAGACGAGCGGGGACTTCACCCTCCACCACCTCGATGCCGGGCACTTCGTCCTGGACGAGGTCATGGATCTCGTGGTGAGGACTCTCGTGTGACCGACGCCCGACGCGACTTGGAGGAGATGGACAGATGGCGCTGATGCTGAGCGACGACGAGGTCAGAAAGGCGACGGACGTTCCAGGGGTGCTCGACGCACTCGACCGGGCCTATCAGGAGGAGCACGCCGGCCGCGCGACGATCACCGAGCGGGTGAACCTGCGCTTCGGATCGGGCTGGCTGCGCATCATGGCCGCCTCCCTGCCCGGCCTCGGAGTGGTCGGATACAAGGAATTCCACCTGGTGGGCAGCACGGTGAGGTTTCAGATCAACCTCTTCGACATCCACACCGGCGAGTTCCTCGCCGCCCTGGACGGCAACCACCTCACCGTCCTGCGCACGGCGTCGACCGCGGCCCTCGCGGCCGCTCGCCTGGCGCCGGACGCCTCCAAGGTCGGGATCATCGGCTCCGGCGCCGAGGCGCGGATGCAGGCCACCGTGCTCAGCCGGCTCATCGACGTGGAGCGCATGGTGGTGCACAGCCCCCGCAAGGAGCGGCGCGAGCTGTTCGCCACGGAGCTGTCCGAGCGGCTCGGCATCGGCATCGAGCCGAGCGCGGACGGCGCGGCGACGGCCGCCGACGCCGACCTCGTCATGGTGGCGACCAACACGGGAGGACGGGGACCGGCCTTCTACGCCGACTGGATCCCCGAGACGGCGCACATCAGTTCCACCGGATCGACCCTCCCCGAGGAGCGTGAGCTGGACTCCGAGGTGTGGCGCTTCCCCGAACTCATCGTGGTGGACCGCGCCCAGGCCCTGGAGGAGTCGGGCGACGCCATCGCGGCCGCCGAGACCGGCGCCCTGGACACCGCGCGGGTCATCACCCTCGCCGAGCTGTGCGGGCGGCCGGCGGACGGCCCGCGGCCGAAGCGCACCCTGTTCAAGTCCGTGGGCTCCCCGCTGCAGGACGTGGCAGTGGCCGCGTACGCCTATCGGAGCGCGAAGGACAGGGGACTCGGCACCCCGCTGCCGGACTTTCCGTCGGTGAAGGGCAGCGTTCCCGTGGTCGCCGGCGCGGGGCGGAGCGGCGCATGAGCCGTGAATTCGCCTCGCGGACCGTGGAGATCGCCGAGGGTGTGCACGCCTACGTGCAGCCGGACGGCAGCTGGTTCCTCAACAACACCGGCTTCATCACCGGCCGGCAGGGCGTCATCAGCATCGACACCTGCGCCACCGAACGCAGGACCCGCGCCTATCTCGACGCGATAGCCGACGTCACGCGCGCGCCGGTCCGCACCCTGGTCAACACCCACCACCACGCCGACCACACGTTCGGCAACCACCTTCTGCCCGGCGCCACGATCGTGGGCCACGAGCAGACCCGCGCCGAGGTCATGGCCTTCGGCCGACCCGTCAACCGCGGTGTGTGGAACGACGTGGAGTGGGGCGAGTTCCAACTGGCCCCGCCCTTCGTCACGTACACCTCCGGAGTCACCCTGTGGGCGGACGACGTGCGCTGCGACGTCACACACGTCGGCACGCCGGCGCACACGACGAACGACTCGATCGTCCATCTGCCCGACCGATCGGTGCTGTTCGCGGGCGACCTGCTCTTCGAGGGCGGCACACCGTTCGTCCTGATGGGATCGCTCGGCGGCACCATCGACGTCCTCGAAAAGGTCGTACGCCCTCTGGGCGCCCGGACCATCGTGTCGGGCCACGGCCCTGTCAGCGGCCCCGAGGTGATCGACGACATGCTCGCCTACCTGCGCTTCGTGGCGGACCTCGCCCGCCGTGCGAAGGCCGCCGGACTCACGCCCCTGGAGGCGGCTCTGGAGACCGACCTCGGCGCCTTTGCCGACCTCCTGGACGCCGAGCGCATCGTGGGCAACCTGCACCGCGCCTACGCCGAACTGGACGGGGCCGAGGCGGGGGCGCGCATCGACACCGCCGCGGCCTACCGGGACATGGTCACCTACAACGGGGGCCGCCCCCTCACGTCGCACGCCTGAGGGCGGGCACCGGAGCCGGACTCATCGACGACACCAGGCTCGCTGCCGCTCGCAGCCGCGCCACACGACGACAAGGACTCGGGCACACACATGCCGCACCGGTTGCACCCTGACGCACCATCGCCGGCCCGCCGACGGCTCCTCGCAGGTCGTTCGGGCCGTCGCACGCCGTTCCGCACCCCCGTGGGCAGGGCGGTGGCCTCATGACACGGCCCTGGCGCATCGCCGTCGTCGGCAGCGGCCCCCGCGGGCTCATGGTGACGGAGCGGCTGGCCGCCCGGCTCGCGCGGGAGCCGGCACACCGCCCGGTCGAGCTGTACGTGATCGACGAGGTCGAGGTGGGATGCGGCCGCGTCTACCGCACCGATCAACCGGAGTGGTTCCTGATGAACACTCCGGTGGGACTGATCACCGCCTTCTCGGGCGCGTCGGACGGCGGCCCCGCCCGCGCCGGGGCGGGCCCGTCACTCGGCCAGTGGTGGCAGGCCCACCTCCCCGGCCACCCGGGACCCGAGGGGTACGCGCCCCGCGCCGTGTACGGCAGATATCTGCGCTTCGCCCTGGACGCCATCGAGTCCGGGCTGCCGCCGCGTGTCCGGCTGACTCGCGTACACGACTCCGTCCTCGACCTGGAGCCGACGGCGAACGGCCACCGCTTGACACTGGCCGGCGGGACCTCCCTGGACGTGGACCGGGCCGTCCTGACCACCGGCCACGCCCGGCCACCGGTCGACGCACCCCTGCGGGACCTCGCGGAATTCGCCGCCCGCCATCCCGGACTGCGGTGCATCAGTGGCGACTCACCGGCCGAGATGCCCCTGGACACCGTGCCGGCCGGCGCGGCCGTCGGGGTGCTCGGCCTGGGGCTGTCGTTCTTCGACGTCATGGCGGCCTTCACCACGGGGCGAGGCGGCGTGTTCGCGGAGGGCGCGGACGGCGAACTCGTGTATCACCCGAGCGGTGCCGAACCCGTCATGGTCGCCGGGTCCCGCAGTGGGCTTCCGCTCATGGCCAAGGGAGACAATCGCAGACCGTCCGGGTTCGCCTACCGGCCGCTGCTGTTCACCTCGGAACTCGTACGGCGTCACGCCTCCGGGCCGACCCTGGACTTCGCCGCCGACGTCCTGCCGCGGCTCACCGCCGAGATCGAATGTGTCTACTACGCCACCGCGCTGCGGCGAGCACATGGCGAAAGGGCCGCCGCCGCCTTCACGGACGAGGTGGTGAGCCTCGACGGTGCCACGCTGCCGGACATACGCGCCGTCGCCGATCGGCACGGCGCCGCGGACCTGGCCCCGATCGACCTGGAGACACTGGGAAGGCCCTACGCGGGACGCACCTTCGATGACCCGAAGGAGTTCGACGGCGAGCTCGCCGGCCTGCTCCGCGTCGCCGTCGAGGAGGCCGAGCGCGGAAACGTCGACTCACCGCTGATGGCCGCTCTCGACGTCATCCGGGACACCCGCTGGGTGGTGCGCGAGTGCGTCGACTTCGGCCGGCTCAACCCCGCCTCGCATCGGGACGACTTCCTGGGTGCCTTCGTCCCGGCGAGCTCGGTCCTGGTGGCCGGCCCGCCACCGGTCCGCATACGTCAACTGCTCGCCCTGATGGACCGCGGTCTGCTGCGCGTGGCCGGACCGGAGACGTGTGTGGACGGCGACTCGGTAAGCGGCCGGTTCAGGATCTTCTCCCCCCGCGTCGTGGGGTCGAGCACACCGGTCGACATCGTCATCGACGCCCGCGTCCCCGTGCCCGACCTCGGCCGGGACCCCGCACAGCTGACCGCGAACCTGCGGGCGCGTGGTCTGTGGACGGAGTTTGTCAGCCAGGACGCCGACGACAGATTCGAGACGGGGGGCGTCGCGGTCACCACGGCGCCGTTCCATCCGGTGGATCGCGACGGCCGGCCGGGCACGGGACTCTACGTGCTCGGCGTGCCCACCGAGAACACCCGGTGGTTCACCCAGGTCGGATTCGCCCGCCCCGGTCCGTGGGGGGATTTCGTCCGCGACGCCGACGCGATCGCCGAGCACGCCCTCGCGGAGGCCGCGACCCCGTAGGCCGAGCGCTTCCGGGCGAACCTCCCTGTTGCCGGCACCTCGCCTTCTGCCCTGAAACGAAATGAGCCGCCGACCCGGCGTGAGGAAAGGGAGCTCCACCGTGTACATGCCGTCCGTCAGGCAGCAGGGTCTGTGGTTCCTGGGCCGCCAGGAGGGATGGTCGGCGACGTACAACGTGCCGGGTGCGGTGTGGCTCGCGGGCGCACTGGACCGGGAGGCGCTGTGTGCCGCGTTGGCCGACGTGGTGGGCCGGCACGAGAGCCTGCGGACCGTGTTCGAGGTGCGGGAAGGGGCGCTGTGGCAGCGGGTCGTGGAACCGGTGAACCTGGATGTGCCGGTGCTCGACGTGGTGCCGGACGACGTGCCCGGGATGTTGGCCCGTCTGGCACGGGTGCCGTTCGATCTGGCGGTGGATCTGCCTTTTCGGGCTCACCTGCTGAGAGTGGCGGAGCACCGGCATGTGCTGTTGCTGGTGCTGCATCACATCGCGACGGACGGTGCGTCGGACGGGCCGATGTGGCGGGATGTGGCGGTGGCGTATCGGGCGCGGTCGGCGGGCCGGGCGCCGGAGTGGGAGCCGTTGCCCGTGCAGTACGCGGACTTCGCGGTCTGGCAGCGGGAGTTCCTGGGGGATCCGGGGGACGAGGGAAGCGAGGCCTGGCGCCAGTTGGCCTACTGGCGGGAGGCGCTGGCGGGGCTTCCCCAGGAGGCGGTGGTGCGTCCGGACCGGGCCAGGCCGGCGGTGGCGTCGCATCGCGGTGTGACGCGTTCGGCGGTGTGTCCGCCCCAGGTGCACGCGCGCCTGGCGGAGATCGCGCGGGAGACGGGCACGTCGTTGTTCATGGTGGTACAGGCGGCGACGGCGTCGTTGTTGTCACGCATGGGCGCGGGCCAGGACATCCTCATCGGCGTCCCGGTCGACGGGCGTACCGACGAGGCCTTGGACGACCTCGTCGGCTTCTTCGTGAACACGCTGGTGCTGCGGACGCGTACGGACGGGGACCCGTCGTTCCGTCAGTTGCTGGAGCGGGTGCGGCGCACCGACCTCGAGGCGTGGGCGCATCAGGACGTTCCGTTCGACTGGGTCGTGGAGGCACTCAACCCGGAGCGGACCTCGGCCCGCAACCCCTTGTTCCAGGTGCTGATGACCCTGCACGACGGGGACGCCGTGTCCGTCGATCTGCCCGGTCTGAACACCCGCTTCGAGCCGGTGGACACGGGCATCGCCAAGTTCGACCTGTCCTTCGGCTTCACTCCACATCGCACCGACGCGGGCGGGACGGGCGAGTTGGTGTTGACCGTGGAGGGCAGCGCCGATCTGTACGAGCCGGAGACCGTCCACTCGCTGGCCGGGCGGCTGGTGCGGCTGATGGAGGCGGTGTCCGCCGACATGGACGTGCCGCTGTCGGCGATCGACTTGTTCGAGGACGGCGAGCGGGAACGGGTCACCTCGGGGCGGGCTCGGACGGGGGAGTTTCCCACCTCCACGTTGGTCGAGTTGTTCGAAGCACAGGTGGTCCGGCGACCGGACGCGGTGGCGGTGGTGTCGGACGACGAGCGGGTCTCGTACGCGGAGTTGAACGCGCGGGCGAACCAGCTGGCGCGGGTGCTGGTGGCGCGAGGTGCGGGGCCCGAGTCGTTGGTGGCGGTGCTGCTGGGGCGTTCCGTGGACCTGGCGGTGGCCCTGCTCGCGGTGCTGAAGTCGGGAGCCGCGTATTTGCCGATCGATCCGGAGTATCCGGCGGAACGGATCGCGGCGCTCTTCGAGGAGGCCGAGCCGCTCCTGGTCGTCACCACCACGGCGGCCACGTCATCGCCGCCCGGCCACATCGGCGCGTCATGCGTGGTGCTCGACGCGCCCGACACCCGCCTCACCCTGTCCGCGCAGGACACCACCGACCTCACGCACGCCGACCTCAAGGATCGGCTGCTGTCCACGCACCCGGCCTACGTGATCTACACCTCGGGCTCCACCGGGCGTCCCAAGGGCGTCACCATCGCCCACGGCAGCGTCGTCGCCATTCTCGACGCCACCAGGGAGCAGTTCCGCTTCGGCGCCGAAGACGTGTGGACATGGTTCCACTCCTACGCCTTCGACATGTCGGTGTGGGAGATGTGGGGCTGCCTCGCGTACGGCGGGACGTTGGTCACGGTGCCGTTCGAGGTCTCCCGATCTCCGCGGGACTTTCTGCGGCTGCTGGAGCGGGAGCGGGTGACCGTGCTGTGCCAGACACCCTCCGCCTTCTACCCGTTGATCCGCGAGGACGCCGAGGCGGCTCCCCGGCTCGCCCTGCGCACCGTCGTCTTCGGCGGTGAGGCCCTCGACTTCGGGCCGTTGGGGAAGTGGTACCAGCGGCATCCGGACGACGTGGTGACGCTGGTCAACATGTACGGGATCACCGAGACGACCATCCACGCCACCTATGCGGCTCTCGACCGGGAGATGGCGGCCGAAGCAGCCGGCCGGAGCCTGGTGGGATCACCGTTGGCCGGGCTGCGGACATGGGTGCTGGACGCGGCGTTGCGTCCGGTACCGGTGGGCGTGGCCGGCGAGTTGTTCGTCGCGGGACCGCAGTTGGCCCGGGGGTACCGGGAGCGTCCGGGGCTGACCGCGCAGCGGTTCGTGGCCTGTCCGTTCGAGCCGGGGGAGCGGATGTATCGCAGCGGGGACCTGGCCCGTTGGACCGGTGAGGGACAGTTGGAGTATCTCGGCAGGATCGACGACCAGGTACAACTGCGCGGATTCCGCGTTGAGCTGGGTGAGGTCGCGACCGTCTTCACCAGCCACCCGAAGGTGGCCAGGGGCGCGGTGACCGTGCGCGAGGACACCCCGGGAGACCAGCGTCTGGTGGCCTACGGAGTGCCCGTGGACGCCACGGTGACCAGTGACGAGCTGCACGCCCACCTGCGCGAGAGGCTGCCCGGCTACATGGTTCCCAGCGTGTTGTTGGTGGACGAGCTGCCGCTGACCGCGAACGGGAAGCTGGACCGCAGGGCACTGCCCGCGTGGGCCCCAGCCGGTCAGGAGGCGTCGCGCGCCGCCGTGACGCCTCTGGAGAAGCGGTTGTGCGCGCTCGTCGCCGGGGTGGTGGGCGTGCCCGAGGTGGGCGTGGACGACAACTTCTTCAACCTCGGCGGCCACTCCCTGCTCGCCGTCCTGTTCCTCGACCGCGTCAACGACCTCACCGACACCGACCGGGCCCTGACCATCCGCGACCTCTATCTGACCCCCACCGTCGCCGGGCTCGCCGAACGCCTGACCGCCGGCACCCCCGACCTCCCCAACAACCCCATGGAACCGGCCATCACCATGCGGGAGGGTGCCGGCGAGCCACTGTTCTGCCTGCCGATGAGCTCCGGACTGAGCTGGGCGTTCTCGGGTCTCCTGCCGCACATCGACGAGCGCAGGCCGGTTGTCGGGCTCCAGTCCGAACAACTCCTCGCCCCGGGGGCCGGGCCGCGCGACTTCGGCGTTCTGGCCGACGCTCACGTCGCACGGATACGGGAACTGCGGCCGCACGGCCCCTACCACTTGCTGGGCTGGTCGTTCGGCGGCGTCCTCGCGCACGCGGTCGCGGTGCGTCTGGAGGCGCTGGGGGAGCGGGTGGCGACCCTCGCCCTCCTCGACGCCCGGCCCCTGCCCGAGGAGCGGCCGGCGTCGGCGGATCGGCGCTGGGTCCTGCAGGTGCTGCTCGGTCAGGTGGCGGACACGGCCCCCACGCCCACGACGGACGAGGAACTGGTGGAACTCGTACGTGCGCACGATCCGCTCCTTGCCGCGCTCGAGCCGGAGCAGGCCGCGGCCGTCGTGACCACCACGATGGGGAACGGCGATGCGTTCCTGGGTCATCAGGTCCTCGACGAGTTCCACGGAGATGCCGTCTTCTTCAACGCGGCACGCACCAGTGTGAGCTCGGGCAAAGCGGCCTGGGGTCCTTATGTCCGGGGAAACATCCATGAATACGACATCGACTGCGGGCACATGGAGATGACGGGGCGTGGGCCACTGCGCGCCATCGGAAAACTGCTCGACGCCCACCTGTCAATGTGAGGCATTTCTCTTGAGGGGAGCCCGCAAGGCCACGATCGGATGTTCGGCGGATGTCACGAATGGTAAAGGTTTTTTCAAAACTCTCGGTTCGGTGATCGCCCGGACGGGAGGAGTTGAGCAATGTCCATCATGTGGACAGCGTGGTTCCGGGTTTCCCTGACGGGAGGGCGAACACGGCAATACGTGGCCGAAAGTAAGCTTGCGCGGTGGCGCGAAACGCCCACCTCATATGGGCGGGCTTCGACCGGTCGCCTAGCCTCCCGGCGGTTGTCCTTGCAGGTCAGGCGGGCGCTGAGGGGCGTCGGGAGGAGGCGCGGGGTGAGGAGGGGAGGGAGCGGCGGGTGCATGCTTCGTCCTTACGAACGCCAAAGCTGTGGCATGTGTTAATCCTCTTTCGTTGCGAACCTGTTGTGTGTTGTTATGTGTTTGCTGCGCGACCGCACGGTCGTCTCGGTAGTTGAGATTACGTAGTACGGGGGTATAGCGCGTGAATCCGACATCTGGCGCCTCGTGTGAGGAAACGATTTCTCGGTCCTGGGGTGGGAGAAAAACCGTGCCGAGTGAGCCGCCGACGGTGTGCGGGAGAACTCGATGGACGGGCGGTGCGGCGGCCGACTCATTGGCGAGCCGGTAGCCAGGAGCTCATTCACTGAATCTCTTGCGGCTGTCCCCTCGGGGGGCGGCCGAAATCTCGTGCCCTCATACGGCGCTGACTTCTCGGCTGTGCCGAGAACAGATTTCCCGGCGTAGTGGGCTCATCGATTCGGCACGTCCTGCGGCGAGTCGAAGGATCTTCGGGAGGCGGCAAACATCGTGAACCTCGGGTCGAACATACGGTTCGGTATCCTGTTGCGAAACGCGCGAAAGCGCGTCGGCATGACCCAGAGGCAACTCGCCGAGCTTTCCACCATCAGCGTCCGGGCCATCCGGGATCTCGAACTGGACTGCACCAAGGCCCCGCGCGCCCAGACGATCAGCCTTCTCGCGGACGCGCTGCGCCTCAGCAAGGCGCGCCGGGCGGAGCTGGAGGCCGCGGCGGGACTGGCCTCGGGCCATTCGCTCATCGAGGACCTGGTGGCACCGCCGGCCCTGCTCGGCCCGATCGTCGGCCGTGAGCACGAAACAGCCTCCCTGACCGACCTGCTGGAGTCCTCCGGGCATCGACTGCTCAAAGTCGTCGGCATGCCGGGCATAGGCAAGAGCCGACTCATTCAGAAGGTCGCGAACGACCTGCACCAGAGCGGCCGGATGTCGGTCATCCATCTGGCCCGGGAGTCGGCGGCCCAAGGGGGCAAAGGGGTTATGCCGAGCGGACTGATCGACCGGATCGCCGACCGGATCGGCTGTGAACCCACAGCGGACGACGTGACCGGCGCGCTCACGACCAACGAAGTCCTGCTCACCGTCGACGGCCGGGATCTGGACGAGGACGGCGAAATCGAACTGAGGCTGCTCCTGCACCGCTGTCCCGGACTTCGCGTGCTGTACGAAACCTGCGAGACCTCGTCGACCTCCGACACCTGTGCCTTCTCGGTCTTTCCGCTCGCCGTGCCCGAATGGCGTCAGGGCAAGCCGACCGGCGCGGACTTCGCCGCGTACCCGACGGTGCAGCTCATGCAGTCGCGCTGTGGGCAGTTGTATCCGCAGGCCGTGTCCGATCCGGACGTCCTGGCCGCGCTCGCCGGCATCTGCTGGCTGCTCGACGGCATTCCCTCGGCGCTCGAGTCGGCCGCTTCCTGGCTGCTCGTCCACGAACCGGCGCAACTCCTGGACGCCGCCGCGCGTTCGCCGCTGATGCTCCTGACCTCGCCGGTCGTCGCCGACGATGCGCTGACCTCGTGGCTCAGGCGGACCGTGGCGTCCTTGGCGCCGGACGACGCCGTCGGGCTCCGCCGCCTCGCAGGCGTCGACCCCTGGACCGCCGAGGAGGCCATCCGCCTCCTGCACCGCTCGCCTGCCGAAGCGCTGCGCGTCATCCATCTGCTGCGTGCCTGCGGCCTGGTGCGCCGGGTCAACTCCGGCAACGGCGAACGTCCCCGCTTCACGGTCCTGAATCTCGTACACCACCTCCTGGACGCGGAGGGGGCCGCCGCCCGCGGCCCGGTGCAGTGTGCGGCGGCCGGATCCGTCCACCGCACCGAGGCCGACCCGGTGCTGTGAGGACACGACTCAGACGAGGTGTGGAAATGTCCTTCTCTTTGGTGTGCCTGCCCTTCGCGGGGAGCGGCGCGGGGTTCTACCGGCAGTGGGCCCAACTGTCCGCGCCGGGCGTACGCGTGGTCGCGCTGCAGCTCCCGGGGCGCGAGGAGCTCTATAACGAGGAGCCGTACACGGACGTACGGCAAGCCGCACGTTTCGCGGCCGAGCAGACGATCCTGGCGACCGCCGACGGCGCCGGGCCGGTCGCCCTCTTCGGGCACAGCCTCGGCGCCGTGCTGGCGTACGAGACCGCGAGGGAGCTGCGGGCCCGGGATTTCGGCCGGCTGAACCACCTGTTCGTCAGCGGCTCGGCGGGGCCGTGGGAAACCCGTCCGCGGACCAGTGACCTCGACGACGACGCGTTGGCCGCCCACGTCGAGGAGATCACGGGATACCGGCACCCCGCGTTCGGCAACCCCGAACTGCGCGAGCTGTTGCTCCCGTTGCTCCGCGCCGACACCGTGATGCACGAGCGGTACCGGCCGGTATCCGGCGCATCGGCTCTGCCGATACCGGTCACCGCGCTGCGCGGCGCCGACGACACCCTCGTCGCGCGCGACAGCCTGGAGCAGTGGAGCGCGACCACCACGACGCGCTTCGCCATGGAGGAGGTCCCCGGCGGGCACATGTACCTGACCGAGCGGCCGGCCGAGCTGCTGGAGAGAATCGCCGGTCTGGTCGACGGCAGTGCCCACCCCGAGCCACCCCCGTCACCGCCGGCGCTCCACCGGGACGACACGGCCCGGCCGGTTCCGGAGGGGACGCTCCTCGATCTGTACGGGACGTGGGTCGAGCGGTCACCGGACACCGTCGCGGTGCGCAGCGGTGCGGACGCGTTGTCGTACGCGGAACTGGACGAGCGCGCCAACCGGCTGGCCCGCCGTCTGAGGAGCATGGGCGTGGGCCGGGAGACCAGGGTCGGCCTGTGCCAGCCGCGCGGGAACGACATCGTGGTGTCGATCCTGGCGGTGTGGAAGGCGGGTGGCGCCTATGTGCCGCTGGATCCCGAGCACCCCGAGGACCGGCTGGCCTACATGCTCCAGGACAGTGGCGCCGCGGTCGTGCTGGGCACAAGGGAGGCGGTCGAGGGCGTCCCGGTGGGCGAGGCGCGTGTCGTCCTGCTGGACGAGGCCGCCGATGCCATCGCCGCCGAGTCCGCCGAGCCCCTGGACACCGTGCTCGACCCGCGTCAACTCGCCTACGTGATCTACACATCGGGGTCGACGGGGCGGCCGAAGGGCGTGGCCGTCGCCCACCGCGGCCTGGTGAACCTGGCCGCGGCGATGCGCCCGGTCCTCGGCGTCTCCGAAGGAGTCGTCGCGTTGCAGTTCGCGTCGTTCAGCTTCGACGGCTCGGTGCTGGACCTGGCGGTCACGCTCGGGGGAGGGGGCACCTTGGCGATCGCCTCGCGCGAGGAACGCACCGAGCCCGTGGCCCTGGCGGACATGATCCGCTCGGCCGGGGTGAGCGTGGCCAGTGTGGTCCCGTCGCTCCTCGGTGTCCTCGAACCGGCCGCGGTCCCGGGGGTGGAGAACTGGGTGCTGGGCGCGGAACGCCTGAACGCGGCCCTGGCGAGTCGCTGGACCGCTCGCTCCCGGGTGTGGAACACCTACGGCCCCACCGAGGCGACAGTGATCACCACGGCCGACCCGGTCCCGCACGCGATCACGCCGGCGGACCCGCCGCCGGCCATCGGCCGTCCGATCGACAACGCATCGGTCTTCGTCCTCGACGACGCCCTGCGGCCGGTCCCCGTCGGTGCGACGGGGGAGCTGTACATCGCGGGGCCCGGCCTGGCCCGTGGCTATGCCGGACGGCCCGGTCCGACCGCCGAACGGTTCGTGGCCTGCCCCTTCGGCGAAGGCGCCCGCATGTACCGCTCGGGCGACCTCGCCCGCTGGTCCGAGGACGGGCAGCTGCAGTTCGTGGGCCGGGCGGACGAGCAGGTCAAGATCCGTGGCTTCCGGGTGGAGCCGGGTGAGGTCGAGGCCGTGGTCGCGGCCCACGGCGGCGTGGGCCAGGCAGTGGTCGTCGTCCGTGAGGACCGGCCCGGGAACAAGCGTCTGGTCGCCTACGTCGTGCCCGCAGCCGGCCACGAGGTGGACGTCGCCGAGGTCCGGGCGTTCGCGGGCGCCCGTCTGCCGGACTACATGGTGCCGACGGTCATGGTTCTGGACGCTCTGCCGCTCACGGTGAACGGCAAGACGGACAAGGCCGCCCTGCCCGCCCCCGATCCGGGGGCCGGTACGGGCAGGGCCGCGCGAACCGCCACCGAAGAAGTGCTGTGCGCGTTGTTCGCCGAGGTGCTCGGCCTTCAACACATCGCCGCCGACGACTCGTTCTTCGAGATCGGCGGCTCGTCGATCCAGTCGATGCTGCTGGTGTCCCGCGCCCGCAGGGCCGGGCTCGTCATCACCGCCCGTCAGGTCTTCGAGCGGCAGAGTCCGGCGGGTCTGGCCGCCGTGGCCGTCGCGGCCGAGGAGGGCACGGTGACGGCCGCCGCGCCCGCCGGGGACGTACCGTCGGCTCCCGTGAGGGCCTGAGCCCGGGCGGCGCGGCCTCCTCACGGCGGCCGCTGCCGCGGCCACGTGACGCCTCGGTACTGCCGCAGTAGCTGCCTCCGCCGGTCTCGCCCGACTCCTAGTCTCCGTAGGAACAGCCCTGCGGCGGGGCGTGGCGTTCGAGACCTGGCGCCGCGGTCTTCCTCGGCACCGGTGTCAAGGTGCGCGCCGGCATGAACAGCATGGAGGAGAACAGTGATTCCCGTGTCGCCGGGGCAGCACCGGCTGTGGCTGCTCGACCGGTTCGAGCACACCGGCTGGACCTACAACATCGTCGTCCAGGCCAGGATGGCGGGCCGGATGGACATCGCCGCGCTGGACGCCGCCGTCTCGGACGTCATGACCCGGCACGAGGCCCTGCGGACGAGCTTCCCCGAGGTGGACGGCACGCCGCACCAGCGGATAGCCCCCGCCGCGCCCGAGGACCGGCGGCTGCATGTGGTGCGGGCGCGGGACGCCGGCCCCTCCGCGTTGGAGGACAGCGGTCGGTACGTCTTCGACCTGACGCGCGAAGCGCCGGTCAGAGCTCTGCTGTTCGAGGTGGCCGACGGGGAGTGGGTGCTCCAGCTGGTGCTCCACCACATCGTGG
This sequence comes from Streptomyces sp. MMBL 11-1, assembly GCF_028622875.1. Classification (NCBI taxonomy): domain Bacteria; kingdom Bacillati; phylum Actinomycetota; class Actinomycetes; order Kitasatosporales; family Streptomycetaceae; genus Streptomyces; species Streptomyces sp. MMBL 11-1. The sequence continues at coordinate 6,910,376 of NZ_CP117709.1, forward strand.
TCGACGGATGGTCGGTGCGGCCGTTGATGCGCGACCTGGGGCAGGCGTACCGGGCGCGGTGCCAGGGAGAGGCGCCGGACTGGGAGCCCCTGCCCGTGCAGTTCGCCGACTTCGCCCTGTGGCAGCGGGAGGTGCTCGGATCGGCAGACGACCCGCGGTCGCTGCTGGCCGAGCAGACGGACTTCTGGCGTTCGGCCCTGGAGGGTATGCCTGCCGAGCTCGCGCTGCCCGTGGACCGGGAGCGTCCGCGGACCACCACCCGCCGCGGCGGTTCGGTGCCGTTCACGACGGACGCCCGCCTGCACCGGCGGGTGCGCGAGGTCGGCCACGCGTGCGGAGCCACGCCGTTCATGGTGTTCCACGCGGCGCTGGCCGCCCTCTTCAGCCGCCTCGGAGCGGGCGACGACATTCCGCTGGGCACGGTCACCGCCGGCCGCTCGGACGAAGCCCTCAACGATCTGGTCGGATTCTTCGTGAACACCCTCACCCTGCGGACGGATGTGTCCGGCGACCCCACCTTCCGTGACCTGATCGCCCGGGTCCGGGATTTCGACCTCCAGGCATTCGACCACCAGGACGTTCCCTTCGAGGCAGTCGTCCAGGCCATGGCTCCCCGGCGTCGGCCCGGCCGGCACCCCCTCTTCCAGACCATGCTGGCCATCCAGAGCCACGAACCGGCCGAACCGGACTTCCCCGGCCTGTCCGTCACGATGGAGAAGGCGGAGTCCATCGAGCTCCACTCGGCCAAATTCGACCTCTACTTCGACCTCGCCGAGACCTGGACGGCGGACGGCGAACCCGCGGGCATCGCGGGACACCTCGTCTACTCGGCCGACCTGTGGGAGGAGCGCTCGGCCGCCGCCCTCGCCGAGCGCCTGACCGTCGTACTGGGGGCGCTGGCCGCCGACCCCGGGACCCGTGTCTCCGAGCCCGACATCCTGCTCCCGTGGGAGCGCGCCCTGCTCACCGGGGAGGGGGACGACGGAAGCAGGGGAAGCCACGAGCGCTTCGCGGCTTCCCGGCCGATCCACACGTCGTTCGACGCCTAACGCGCTTTCCAGCGGGGAGCGCGCTTCTCGCTGAAGGCACGGGGACCTTCGATCGCATCCTCGCTGTGCATACGTCGTTCTTCCCACGGATAGCGGGTCGCAAATGCTGATTCCAATGACATGCTCGCCGACGTGATGGCGGCTTCCTTGATCGCGCGGACGGAGAGGGGGGCGCAACGCCGGATGTCGGCGACCCAGCTCTCGACACACGCGTCGAGTTGCTCGGCCGGCACCACCTCGTTGACGAGGCCGAGTTCAAAAGCGCGCCGCGCGTCCATCGGACGTCCGGTCAGAAGGTGCCCCATCGCGATCTTCCACGGTATCTGCCGGGTCAGTCGGAACACACCGCCCGCCCCTGCCATGAGCCCCAGTTTCGCCTCGGGAAGCGCGAACACCGCCTCCTCGGAGGCGATGACGATGTCGCACGAAAGGGCAAGCTCGAAGCCTCCCCCCATGGCGTATCCCTGGACCTTGGCAACGATCGGTTTGGCCAGGTCGAACCGTTCTGTCAACCGGGGCCAGCCAGGCTTTCCGCGACTGCCGAACGTGGAGGGAGACGCGGTCCCCGCGCGGTCTCGGCCGGCCAGCTCCTTCAGATCCTGACCCACCGAGAACGCTCGGGAACCGGAGCCGGAAAGGACGGCAACCCACATGTCATCGTCCGCCTCGAAATCATCCCATATCTCGGCGAGCTCCTCATGCATCTCCAGATCCATCGCGTTGAGGACCTCGGGCCTGTTGAGCGTTATCCGCGCAACGTTGTCCTTCTTGTCGTATTGCACTCGTGAAAGTCGCCGCATGGGCGTGATTATAGCCCCGGCGCCGGCGGCGGTGAAGTGTGAGTGCAACCATGTAGGTCTGGAGAATCTAGCGTGAAATTGGTTGAGGTGTCGGCACCCGAAATCGCGGGTGTGGGTACTGCCGTGCCGGTGACTTCTTATACGCAACAGGAAATGCTGGATGAGTTCGACATCGCCGATCCGCGGGTGCGGTCCATCTTCCTGAACAGCGCGATCGAACGTCGAGGCCTGACGCTGCCGCCGTCGCTGCCGGATGGTTCGCGCGCCACGGAGACCCAGGGCGAACTGCTGCGCAAGCATCGCGCCAACGGTCTGTCCATGGGGCGGGAGGCGTTGGAAGCGTGCCTGAAGAGCGCGAACGCGACGGTGGCGGATGTTCGCTACCTGTGCTGCGTCACGACCACCGGAATGCTGACCCCGGGCTTCTCCGCGCTCCTCATGAAGGAGCTGGAAATGGACCGGCACTGCTCGCGTCTTGATGTCGTGGGAATGGGGTGCAATGCTGGCCTGAATGCGCTGACGGCCGTGGCGGGGTGGGCGGAGTCGCATCCCGGAGAACTGGCGCTGATGGTGTGTATCGAAGCCTGTTCGGCGGCTTATGTGTTTGACGGGACCATGCGGACTGCCGTGGTCAACAGTCTTTTCGGCGATGGCTCGGCCGCCGTCGCGGTCCGATCGCCGGGGTACCGGCGTGCGACCGACCGGGAGGGAGTGGGGCTGGTCGGTGACACGCTGGCCCCGGCATTGCTGCGCTTTTCGAGTTTCATCATTCCGGAAGCAGTGGACGCCATGCGTTACGACTGGGACGACAGCCATGGAAAATACAGCTTCTACCTTGATCCCGATGTTCCTTATGTGGTCGGAGCGCACGCCGAGCTCGCCCTCGACCGGCTGCTCGAGGGAACCGGACTGCGGCGCTCGGACATATCCCACTGGGTCGTGCATTCCGGAGGGAAGAAGGTCATCGACTCGGTGCGTGTGAACCTCGGCCTGACCCGTCATGACGTACGCCATACGACCGGCGTACTCCGGGACCACGGCAATGTGTCGAGTGGATCGTTCCTCTTCTCCTATGAGCGACTGGTTGCCGACAACTGCGTCAAACCGGGCGAGTACGGCGTCCTCATGACCATGGGGCCCGGGTCGACCATCGAGATGGCTCTGGTCGGCTGGCGATGAAAGGTGACTCTGAATTCATGACCACAGAACTTCCCGGCGCAGCAGCACCAGAGGGAACCGGCCTCTACGTGAAGGTGGACGGTGCACGTGCACCGGCGGAACTGACGGCCTTGATCAACTCGGTCTGCGATCAGGCGGAGAAGCAGCCGGACGGAGCCGCGGTGATCCTCGATCTCGGCGAAGCGCCGGATGAGCACGGACCGTGGCCCGGCGATGTGACCATCCAGACGGTGAACCGCTGGGAGCGGGCCGTACGGCGTGTGGAGAGCCTCGACGGCATCACCATCGCCGTGGCACGGGGAACGTGCGGCGGGCACGCCCTGGACCTGCTCCTCGCCGTCGACTTCCGTATGGGCGTCCCCGGCCTCCAACTGCGGCTGCCCGTCAACGACGGCCACATCTGGCCCGGCATGCTGCTCTACCGCCTGGTGCGGCACCTCGGACTGGCGGCGGCTCGACGGATCGTCATGCGCGGCGCCGACCTGTCGCTCGGCCAAGCCGTCGACCTCGGCCTGATCGACCAGCTCGCCGACGACGTGGAGGGCGCCGTGCACGCCGCGACAGCACTCACGGGACGGATGGCGGACCGGGAGACGGCGGTGCGCCGGCAGCTGCTGCTCGAAGCCGCGTCCGTGGAGTACGACGATGCGCTGGGGGCCCACCTCGCCGCCTGCGACCGCGAGTTGCGCAGGCTGCGGAACGAGCGGCCCACCGCCTCGGTGCCGGCGGGGAGGTCTCGGGCATGAACACGGTGGATGCCTCCGACGCGGCGTCGGTGTGGTCGATTCCCGAGCCGAAGTTCATCGATGCTCTCGACAGCGACGCGCAGACCCTGGCCGGACATGTGGCCACGTGCGAGGCGGTCCTCGCCACGCTGCCGCCCCGACCCGGTCGGGACACCCCCCAGCAGCGCCGCGCCGAAGCGGCCCTCGCCGCGTCCAGGTCGGCGCGCCGCGGGTTCCTCGCCCTGCACACGGATGCCGTGTACGACGTACTGACCGAGGGCCGTTCCCGGTACGTGCGCCTGCCGAACCTGGTCCAGGCGGCGGCGGAACGTTTCCCGGGGCTGGTTCCCACCCCGGCCCACATGGCATCGGAGCGCGCGTTCATCCAGGCCGAGCGGGACGGGCGCGAGATCGACCAGGCCATCTTCTGCGGCGCCGTCCTGCACTCCCGGGCCGCGGGCACCCACCTCATCGACGCGATGCTGATGCCCACGCCGCGCGCCGAGCAACTGCTCGGTGACTTCCGCGCGACAGGACGCGTCGAGTTGACATCGGTGCACGTCGAGCGGCGGGGACACGTGGCCCACGTGACGTTCCGCAACGCGCACTGCCTCAACGCCGAGGACAACCAGCTGATCGCCGACATGGAGACGGCGGTGGACCTGGTCCTGCTGGACGACCGGGTCAGCGTAGGAGTCCTCCGCGGCGGGGAAGTCGAACACCCCCGGTACCAGGGCCGACGGGTGTTCAGCGCCGGCATCAACCTCAAGGACCTGCGCAACGGCGCCATTTCGTTCGTGGACTTCCTGATGGGGCGCGAACTGGGCTACATCCACAAGATGTCGCGCGGCCTCCTGACGGACCCGGCGGGTGTCATGGAGTCCGACCGGCTCACCCAGAAGCCGTGGATCGGGGCGGTCGACTCCTTCGCCATCGGCGGCGGGATGCAACTGCTTCTGGTCCTCGACCGGGTGATCGCCGAGGAGGAGGCGTTCTTCAGCCTGCCGGCCGCGGAAGAGGGAATCGTGCCCGGGCTGGGAAACCTGCGCCTGACGCGGCTGACCGGGGCGAGGTTCGCCCGGCAGGTGATTCTCGGCGGTCGCCGCATTCGGATGACCGATCCGGAAGCAGCCCTGGTGTGCGACGACATCGTGCCCGCGAAGGACCTGGACGAGACCGTGGAACGTGCCGCCCGCGAGTTGGGCGCACCCGCGGTGGCGGCGAACCGGCGGATGCTCAACCTGGCAGAGGAGCCGCTGGACCACTTCCGCGCATACCTGGCCGAGTTCGCGGTCACCCAGGCCGCCAGGGCCTACAGCGCCGACGTCCTGTCCAAGGTGGAACAGCGCTGGCAGCGTTCACTGCCCCGGACGTAGGAGGCCCATCCTCATGCGACTGCATTCCTCCTCACTGCACGGCTCACTGGAGGATCCCGTTCTGGGCTCCATCGGGTTCCTCAACGAGGTGATGGGCGACTTTCCGGAAGCCATATCCTTCGCGCCCGGCGCACCCCACCCGGACACGCTCGACGACGTCGACGTCCAGCGCTACGTGGACGCCTTTCTCGACCATCTCGTCCACGAGGGCAGAACCCCCGAGCAGGCACGCCGGCTGCTTCTCGAATACGGCCCCAGCCGGGGAATAGTCAACGGCGTCGTCAGTGACGCCCTGCGCCGGGACCACGGCATCGATGCCGCGCCCGGCGCGCTGGTCATCACCGTGGGCGCGCAGGAAGCGATGTTGCTGGTGCTGCGCGCGCTCTTCCGGCCGGCCCAGGGCGTGCTCGCGGTGGCCAATCCATGCTTCGTGGGCATCATCGGCGCCGCCCGGCTCCTGGACATCGACGTGAAGCCGGTCCACGAGAGCGCGCACGGGATCGACCTCGACGGTCTCGCGGAGACATGCCGTACGGCCCGCGAGGAGGGCCGGCCCCTGCGCGCGCTGTACGTGGCGCCGGACTTCTCCAATCCGGGCGGTGCCCGCATGTCGCTGCACTGCCGCCGGCAGCTTCTGGACCTCGCGGACCGCGAGGACTTCCTAATCGTCGAGGACAACGCGTACGGCTTCACGGCGACGAACGGGTCGGAGCTGCCGTCGCTCAAGGCCCTGGACGCCCGTCGGCGGGTGGTGCACATCGGCACCTTCGCCAAGGTCGCCTTCCCCGGGGCCCGGGTCGGCTATGTGATCGCAGACCAGCAGGTCACGTCGTCGAGCGGCACCAAGCTGCTCGCGGACGAGTTGGCGGCGCTGAAGAGCCTGGTCACCGTGAACACGTCCCCGCTGTGCCAGGCGGTGATCGGGGGGATGCTCCTCGAACACGGCGGCTCCCTGGTCGAACTGAGCCGCCGCAAGTCCGAGATCTACCAACGGAATCTGACCTGCCTGGTCGACGCGCTCGACCGGTATGTCGGTGACACGCTGCGCCCCGGCATCCGGTGGAACCGCCCCCAGGGAGGGTTCTTCGTACGGGTGCGCCTTCCGGTCCCCGTGGACGGCGCCCTGCTCCAGATCTCGGCCGGCGAATACGGAGTGCTGTGGACTCCGATGAAGCAGTTCTACCTTGACGAGGCCGGCGATCACCAACTGCGGCTCTCATGCAGCTACCTGGATGTCGACGACATCGAGGAAGGGGTACGGCGCCTGGCCGCGTTCTTCGCGAACGAGATCGCGTCCCCGCACCGGGGCCGCACGATGTGAGGTGCGCGCACAGCGGCATCGGGCGAACCGGCCGGACTCCAGCACGAAGTCCGGCCGGCTCTCGGCCGAGGTCCGGCCGGGCCCACTCGATCGTCAGGGGCTCAGGTCAAGTTGGGCCGCAGCCACTTCTCCACCTCGGCCTGCTCGCAGCCGCGACGGGCGGTGTAGTCGGCGAGCTGGTCCCGCCCGATGCGGCCGACGCTGAAGTAGCGCGACGCCGGGTGCGCGAAGATCAGTCCGCTGACGCTGGCGGCCGGGGTCATCGCGTACGACTCGGTCAGGCCGATCTGCTCGGACTCGGCGTCGAGCAACCGGAACAGCTCCTGCTTCTGGGAGTGGTCGGGGCTTGCCGGGTAGCCGAGCGCGGGCCGGATGCCGCGGAAGCGTTCCGCGTGCAGGTCCTCGAGGAGCGGGTCGGCGTCGGGCTCGAACCACTCCCGGCGCGCCTTGAGGTGGACGTACTCGGCGAACGCCTCGGCGAGCCGGTCGGCGAGGGCCTTGACCATGATCGCGCGGTAGTCGTCGTGCTCGGCCTCGTACCGGGCGGCCAGCGTCTCGGCGCCGTGGACCGAGACCGCGAAGCCGCCGAGATGGTCGCCCGACGGCGCCACGTAGTCGGCCAGGCAACGGTTCGGCCGGCCCATCGGCTTGACCGTCTGCTGGCGCAGCATCGGAAACGTGACGTCGCCGACCACAATGTCGTCGCCCGCGGAGTGCGCCGGCCAGAAGCCGTACCGGCCGCGTGCCCGGAAGGCGTCACCGGCCACGATCTCGTCGAGCATGGCCTGGGCGTCGTCGTACAGCTCACGGGCCGCGGGCTCCTTGAGGACCGCCGGGTACTTGCCCTTGATCCCCCAGGCGAGAAAGAGGAACTGCCAGTCGATCAGCTCACGCAGCGAGGCGATCGACGGCGACACGCTGCGTGCCCCGGTGAACTCGGGCGTCGACAGCTCGGAGAAGTCCACCGACTCGTGGTTGGCACGGGCCTCGGCGAGGCTCAGCTGCGCCGCGCGCTGCCGGTTCGCGTGCTGATCCCGCAGCCGTTCCTGCTCGGCGCGGTTGGCGACGTCCAACTCGGCCGCCCGACCGGCGTCCAACAGGTTCGACACGACTCCCACCACGCGCGACGCGTCGAGGACGTGCACGGTCGAACCGTCGTACTCCGGCGCGATGCGCACCGCCGTGTGCTGCTTCGACGTGGTCGCGCCGCCGATGAGGAGGGGCAGGGTGAGCCCGCGCCGGCGCATCTCGCCGGCGACCGCGACCATCTCGTCGAGGGACGGCGTAATGAGGCCGGACAGGCCGATCGCGTCGGCGTTCTCGGCGATGGCGGTCTCCAGGATCTTCGCCGCGGGCACCATCACCCCGAGGTCGATGACCTTGTAGTTGTTGCAGCCGAGAACCACGCCGACGATGTTCTTGCCGATGTCGTGGACGTCGCCCTTGACGGTGGCGAGCACCACCTTGCCCTGGCCGTGTCCGGAGGCCTTCTCCTTCTCCATGTACGGCTCGAGGTGCGCGACCGAGCGCTTCATCACCCGGGCGCTCTTGACCACCTGCGGCAGGAACATCTTCCCGGAGCCGAACAGGTCCCCGACGACCTTCATGCCGTCCATCAACGGCCCCTCGATGACATCGAGCGGCCGGCCGAACAGCTGCCTGGCCTCTTCGGTGTCCTCCTCCACGAAGTCGACGATGCCGTGCACCAGCGCGTGTGACAGACGCTCCTGGACCGAGCCCTCGCGCCACGACAGGTCGACGGCCCGCTTGGTGGCCGATCCGGTGACCGTGGAAGCGAAGGACACGAGGCGGTCGGTGGCGTCCGCGCGGCGGTCGAACAGCACGTCCTCGATGAGTTCCAGGAGATCGGCCGGGATGTTCTCGTAGACGGCGAGCTGGCCCGCGTTCACGATCCCCATGTCGAGGCCGGCGCGGACCGCGTGGAGGAGGAACACCGAGTGCATGGCCTCGCGCACCACGTCGTTGCCCCGGAAGGAGAAGGACAGGTTGGAGATGCCGCCACTGATCCGTGTGCCCGGGCACCGCTGCTTGATCAGCGGCAGGGCGTCGAGGAACGCCTTCGCGTACCCGTTGTGCTCGGCCATGCCGGTGGCCACGGCCAGCACGTTGGGGTCGAAGATGATGTCCTGCGGCCTCATCCCGACCCGGTCGACCAGCAGGTCGTAGGCCCGGCCGCAGATCTGCACCTTGCGTTCGGCGGTCTCCGCCTGCCCCTGTTCGTCGAAGGCCATCACCACGACGCCGAAGCCGAAGCCACGGATCTGCCGGGCCTGGGCGAGGAAGGCCTCCTCGCCCTCCTTCAGGCTGATCGAGTTGACGACGCCCTTGCCCTGCACGCACCGGAGACCGGCCTCGATCACGCTCCACCGCGAACTGTCGATCATGATCGGGATGCGGGCCACCTCGGGCTCGGTCGCGATCAGATTCAAGAAGGTGGTCATCGCCTGCTCGCTGTCGAGCAGATCGGCGTCCATGTTGACGTCGAGCAGGTTGGCGCCGCCACGGACCTGGTCCAGAGCGACATCGACGGCGGCCTGGTGGTCGTCCGCCTCGATCAGTCGGCGGAACTTCGCCGACCCCGTGACGTTGGTACGCTCGCCGATCATCACGAAACCCGTGTCGGCACCGATCTCGAACGGTTCCAGGCCGCTGAACCGGGTCATGGCGGGCCGCTCGGGCAAGGGCCGTGGGGTGCGGCCCCGCACGGTGGCGGCCACCTGCTCGATGTGTTCCGGCGTGGTGCCGCAGCAGCCGCCCACGATGTTGACCAGGTCGTCCTCGGCGAACTCGCCGATCAGCCGGCCGGTCTCCGCCGGACTCTGGTCGTACCCGCCGAACGCGTTCGGCAGACCGGCATTGGGGTGGCAGGCCACGTAGGCGTCCGCGATCCGCGCCAACTCGGCCACGTACGGGCGCATTTCGGCCGCGCCGAGCGAGCAGTTCACCCCGACCACCAGCGGCTCGGCCCGCTCGATCGACTGCCAGAACGCCTCCATGGTCTGGCCCGACAGGGTGCGCCCACTGAGGTCCACGATGGTGGCGGACAGCCAGAGCGGCAGCTGGGGAGCGGCCTCGCGGGCGGCGGCGAGCGCGGCCTTCGCGTTGAGCGTGTCGAAGATCGTCTCGATCATGAGCAGATCGACGCCGCCCTCGGCCAGGGCGGAGATCTGTTCCGCGTAGGCCGACTTGACCTGATCGAAGGTGACGGCCCGATACGCCGGGTCGTCCACCCGCGGCGACATCGACAGGGTGACGTTCAGCGGGCCGACGTTGCCCGCCACGAACCGGCCGCCGGCCTCGTTCGCCGCCTGCCGGGCGATTCGCGCGCCCTGCAGGTTCATGTCGCGGACCAGGTGTTCCAGGGCGTAGTCGGCCTGCCCGATGCTCGTCGCCGTGAAGGTGTTCGTGGTGACGATGTCGGCACCGGCCGCCAGGTACTTGCGGTGCACATCCAGGATCAGGTCCGGCCGGGTCAGATTGAGCAGGTCCGGGTCACCCGTCACATCACGGGTGTGCGACGCGTCGATGACGTCCCCGCGGAAGTCGGCGGGCTTGAGGTCGAGTCCTTGGAGCAAGGTGCCCGAGGCTCCGTCCAGGACCAGAATGCGCTCGCTCAGCATCCGTCGCAGAGCGGCGGTACCCCCGTCGCCCCGGTCGCTGTACACATCCATTGCCGACACCTCCGTCACATTCCCGGAGGCGCCCTTGTCGGATCGAAGCATGAGCCGAGCGTGGCGGGCTGAGCCCGTTGCAGCGCCTCTCGGCTCCCGAGATCCTATCGAATCATCTGATGCACCAGAAGACCAGGCTGACCGGCGCGGTTGCGGCCACTGAGCGCGAACTGCCGCCAGGGCGCCGCTCTCGTTGCCGATTCGGGGCCGCCGGGTCTCCTACCGTCCTTGCTCATTGGTTGTGTCGACGGTCATGCGCGAGGTGAAGATCGGTGAGCGCTCTATTCGATGATGCGGACGGCGAGTTCCTCGTCCTGGTGAACGCGGAGAAGCAGCACTCGCTGTGGCCCGCGCTCGTCGACGTGCCGGCGGGCTGGGAGACCGTGCGGGGGCGTGACACCCGGGAGAACTGCCTCGACTACATCGAGAAGCACTGGACGGACATGAGGCCGGCGTCCCTTGTCGCCGCCATGGAAAAGGAAGCACACAGCTGAATGCGTGTGCGCGGGGCATATGGGCGGGGAGGAACAGGTGATTGTTCGTCGACTTGACGAAGCGCTGTCGGTCGACTGGGGCAACGGCGTGAGTCGCCGTCTGCTGCTCGAGTCCGACGGCATGGGCTTCACGGTGGCCGACACCATCGTGAACGCTGGTACCAGTTCACGTCTTCAGTACCTTGACCATCTTGAAGCGGTCTACTGTATTTCCGGAACCGGCGAGATCACGGAGCAGAGCGGCGTGGTCCATCCCATCGGGCCCGGAACCATGTATGCGCTGAACGAACACGATGCGCATTCGATCACCGCGCATGCGGAGCAGGACCTGCATCTCGTGTCCGTGTTCTTTCCCGCCTTGCGCGGGCCGGAGCGGCACGACGTCCGGTCCACTGCCTATTCGAGCTACTGACCGGCACGGGCCGTTCTCGACACGAAGGAGAAATCTGATCCATGACCGCACGCGACGACTTTACTCTGGTGGATCTGAGCCACAAGATCTTCGCTGGGATGGAGACCTATCGAGGGCTGCCCGGGCCTGAGATATCCACACATCTGAGCCGTCAGGAATCTCGCGGTCACTATGCGCCGGGTACGGAATTCCACATCGGTCGGATCTCCATGGTCGGAAACACCGGCACCTATGTGGACAGTCCCTTCCACCGTTTCGAGAACGGCACCGACCTGGCGGACCTGCCGCTCGAGAGGCTGGCGCACCTGCCCGCCCTGCGTATCAGCGTCGACCCGGTGAAGCGCGCCATCGAGGTGGCCGACCTCGAGAAGTACGAGGTCTCCGGCCGCGCGGTCCTGCTGCACACCGGCTGGGACCGGCACTGGGGTCAGGAGGAGTACTTCCACGGTCACCCGTATGTCACCAGAGCGGCAGCCGTCTGGCTGGTCGAACAGGGCAGCAGCCTGGTCGGAATCGACAGCCTCAACATCGACGACACCGACGACTCGGAGCGCCCCGCGCACACCACGCTTCTCGACGGCGGAGTTCCCATCGCCGAGCACCTGACGAGGCTGGAACTGGTCCCTGAAGACGGAAGTCGCTTCTCGGCGGTGCCGGCCCCCGTCGCCGGTTTCGCGACGATGCCGGTACGCGCGTACGCCCTGGTGCCCGCGGCGGAGTGATGCCTGCCTGCTGGGCGAAGTCGGGAATGCCGGCCTCTCAGAAGTGGCCGGAAGATGAGGGACTAGGGAGCCTGTAATGCCCAAAGTGGCGGTGCTGACGAACGACCTCCAGTACGATCTGGTCAACAAGGACGAGGAACGCAAGGCCGTGGTTGGCGCGGTCATCCCGAAACTGGCCGCATTCTTGGACACGTTGCGTTCGCTTGACGTCCTCGTCGTCCATCTCCAGCTGATCAACCGCCCCGACGACCCGCGGGCGGAGCGTTACGACGGATGGCTGCCGGCGACCGAGGACTCTCCCGGCAACGCGGTGCTCGCCGAAATCGTGGCCGATGGCGACCTCATGGTGCGCAAACATCAGGCGAGCGGTTTCTTCGGAACCGATCTGGACGAGCAGCTTCGCAAGGCCGGGGTCTCCGACCTGATCGTGGTCGGCATGCATACGCAGATCTGCGTCCAGACCACGGCGGCGGACGGCTTCTTCCGGGGCTACAACGTTGTCGTACCCCGGGAGGGTGTTATTTCCATGCGGCAGGAGGATGCGCAGCGGGCGCTCGACTGGATCGCCTCCTTCTGCGGTGGTGTCACCGATATGGAAGATGTCGTCGACCGGGTGCGCGCGGGTCGACTTCACGACCTCATGCCGACCCCGGCTTCTTGAAAGAAGGCCGAGCCGATGTCCAACGAAACAATCAAGCTCGACCACGGTGCCGGCGGAGGGATGAGCCACGAGCTCATCAACGACGTCATCGCGAAGACGCTCGGTGACGTCTACACCGGGCTCATGGAGGACAGCGCGGATGTCCCCCTCGACACCGCCCGCATCGCGATCACGACGGACTCGTTCGTGGTCAATCCGCTGTTCTTCGGCAATGGCGACATCGGCAAGATAGCCGTCGCCGGAACGGTCAACGACCTGGCGGTTTCCGGGGCGAGGCCCCGCTATCTCACCCTCGCCCTCATCATCGAGGAGGGGTTCGCCATTTCCGACCTGGTCCGTGTGCTGGAAAGCGTGCGGGCCACGGCGCTGGAGGCCGGCGTGCTGATCGTCGCGGGGGACACCAAGGTGGTCCACCGGGGTGAGGCGGACGGGCTCTACATCAACACCGCGGGTGTCGGTCTGCACGACCGCCCGGAGCTGAAGCTCAGCTCGCGCGGCATCCGGCCGGGCGACGGCGTCATCGTCACCGGAAACCTCGGCGACCACAGCGTGCATCTGCTGTCGTTGCGCGAGGGCCTCGGCTTCGAGACGAGGGTGCTCAGCGACTGCGCCCCGTTGAACGGGGTGCTCGCCGATCTCTTCGACAGGTGCGGAGCCGGAATCCGATGCGTCCGTGACGTCACGCGTGGTGGACTCGGAACCGTGCTCAACGAGTTCGCCTCGGACTCCGCCGTGGACATCCAGCTCGAGAGTTCAGCCCTTCCCGTCCGGCACGAGACGCGCATGGCGGCCGACATGCTCGGTGTGGACGTGATGTACCTCGCCAACGAGGGCGTGCTCTGCGTCGTCGCCGACCCCGCCGCGGTGCCAGGCGTCCTGGAGGTCCTGCGCGACCACGAGGTGACGGCCACGTCACGGCTGGTCGGAGAGGCGATCGCCGGCGACGGGCGGGTGTGGCAGCAGGACGAGCAGGGGGCACGCACCTCGGTCGACCTGCTGTACGGCGCCCAACTGCCCCGTCTGTGCTGATCATGTCCGGACAGCGGCTGCTACGCCGAAGGATGAGCGTGAGCGGTGTGGTCCAGGGCGTGGGGTTTCGGCCCTTCGTCCACCGCATCGCGACCGAACGAGGTCTGGGCGGCTGGATCCGCAACGAGAACGGCGGGGTCACCCTCTGTGCGGAGGGGACCGCCGAGGCGGTCGCGGCGTTCACGGAGGCCCTGCGTACCGAGGCCCCGCCGTTGGCGGTCGTGGAGGACTGCGACTTCACCGACGAGCTCATCAGCCGCGCGGAACGGGAGTTCCGCATCGAGCAGAGCGTGGCCACGGGGCGGCAGCGGGCCTCCGTACCCGCCGACACGCACGTGTGCGACGCGTGTCTGGCCGAGCTCATGGACCCCGACGACCGGCGCTTTCGCTATCCGCTCATCAACTGCACCGACTGCGGTCCGCGCTTCAGCATCATCAGGGACACCCCCTACGACCGCCCGCTGACCACCATGGCGGACTTCACCATGTGCCCGGTCTGCCAGGCCGAGTACGACTCGGTGACCGACCGGCGGTTCCACGCGCAGCCCAACGCCTGCGCCACGTGCGGCCCACGGGTCACCCTGTCCGGGCACGACGGGGCCGGCCGGGACGAGGACGACGCCGTCGAGGCGGCGGCGAAGCTGCTGGGCGACGGGGCCGTCGTCGCCGTGAAGGCCCACGGCGGCTACCAGTTGATGGTCGACGCCCTCAACGACGAGGCGGTCGAGCGGTTGCGCCGCCGCAAGGAGCGGGGCGGCAAGGCCTTCGCGGTGCTCGTCAAGGACACGTCCGTACTCAAGGAGTACGCGTTCGTGTCCGACGCCGAAGCGGCCGCCCTCGAATCCCCGGCGCGGCCCATCGTGTTGGTGCGCGCCAGGCCCGATTCGGCGATCTCCCGGCATGTGGCGCCGGGGCTCGGCACCCTGGGCGCCATGCTGCCGTCCACCCCTGTGCAGCACCTGCTGCTCGCCTCGGGCCTGTCCGTGCTCGTGGCGACCAGCGGCAACGCCCCGGGCGAGCCGATGGCGACCACCGCCGCGGCGGCGCGGCGCGACCTGGCGCAGGTGTGTGACGCCTACCTGGAACACGACCGGCCGATCCAGTCACGCGTCGACGATTCCATCGTGCGCGTCGTCGATCTGCCCGACGGCCCGCGACGGCAGGTCATCCGGCGCGCGCGGGGCCATGTCCCGGCGTCGATCACCACGCCGGTCCCGGTGCCCGCCGTGCTCGCGCTCGGCGCCGAGCTGAAGAACACCGCCTGCCTGGCAGCCGGGCGCCAACTCGTCCTCTCCCAGCACATCGGTGATCTGAAGTCCGAAGGGAATCTTCAGTTCCTGAGCGAGGCGGTGACGCATCTGCGCGCGCTCACGGGGATCGAACCGGAGGCGGTCGCACACGATCTGCACCCCGACTTCCGCAGTACCAAACTGGCCGCCTGCCAGGGGCTGCCCATGATCGGCGTACAGCACCATCACGCCCACATGGCCGCCTGCATGCTCGACAACGGCTTGGACGAGCCGGTCATCGGGGTCATCTTCGACGGCACGGGGCTCGGCACCGACGGCACCGTCTGGGGCGGCGAGTTCCTCGTGGGCGACTACCGGGGGTTCGAGCGAAGGGGACACCTCGGGCAGTTCCGCCTGCCCGGCGGCGACAAGGCGGTGACGGAGCCGGACCGGGTGGCGGTGGCGCTCCTGGAGGCCGCGTTCGGCGCGGACGCCGTCGGACTCCTCGACATCGCAGGGCTCCGGGGCAGGGACCGGGGCGAGCGCGAGATCCTGCTCAAGATGGCCGCCCGCGGGGTCAACTCCCCCCTGACGTCGAGTGCGGGCAGGCTTTTCGACGGCATGTCCGCGCTGCTGGGTGTCTGTTCCCGGATCGGCTACGAAGCCGAGGCGGCCATCAGACTCGAGGAGCTGCTGGACGGCGACCACGGCGCCACCGACCCATGGCCGACCGTGCTGTACGCCGCCGAGGACCGGCACGTCGTCGATGTGCGCCCCTGGGTACGGGCCGTCGTCGCATCCGCGGGGTCGCTCGACGCGGCCGAGGTGAGCCGACGCTTCCACGAGAGCCTGTCCCACGCCGTCGTCGAGGTGTGCGCGCGGCTGCGGCGCGAGGCCGGCCTTGACGCCGTGGTCCTGAGCGGGGGCGTCTTCCTCAACCGGTACCTGTCGGAGCGGGTCGCGCACCTGCTGTCCCAGGCCGGATTCCGTGTCTACACGCACCAGCGGATCCCCATGACCGACGGCGGCATCTCGGCCGGTCAGGCCATGGTCGCCGGGGCGCTGCTGCGAGAGCGGGCCGACGCCGAGCGGCTCGTCACCGGTTGATCTGTTCGACTCAAGGATGGTCCTTGTCATGACACTTGCCCGCATCGCGGGAACCCCCCGGATTCCGCACGAGGAGATCCTGTGCGGTCTGTGCGCCGAGGTCCTGAACCTGGACGTGGTGTTCGGGCACGAGAACTTCGTCGCGCTCGGCGGCGACGCGGAGGCCGGGACGCGGCTGCTCGACGCCGTGCGTGCGGCGCTGCGGTGCGACGTGAGCCTGGAGGAGCTCCTTCAGGCACCGTCCCTGGCAGCCGTCGCCGCCCGCCTCGCCCCGCCTCGCCCCCGGGTCCCGGGGAGGACGGCGGCGGGGGAGTGGACGTCCTCGTCGCTCGCCTTCTGGCGCCGCGCACTGGAGGGCATGCCGCAGGCGCTCGAACTGCCCGCGAACCGCCCTCGGCGGAGCACCGCCGCACAGCGCGCCGAGAAGGTGCCGATCACGCTGGACGCCGCCTTGCACGCCCGGTTGGCGGGACTCGCCAGATCGCGGGGAGTGACGCTCTTCATGCTGCTCCAGGCCGGTCTGGCCGCCTTGCTGACGAGGCTGGGGTGCGGGGAGGACGTCCCGGTCGGCACCCATGTCGCCGGTCGTACGGACGAGGCGGCGGAGGACGTCGTCGGCGCCCTCGCCGACACGATGGTGCTGCGCACGGACACGACGGGAAACCCCACCTTCACCGAGTTGCTCGCCAGGGTGCGGGACTGGGACCTCGACGCTTTCGCGCACCGGGACGTCCCCTTCGACCGACTGGTCGACGAGATGCGCGCCACGCGGTCGTCCTCCCGGCACCCGCTGTTCCAGGTGCTGTTGGACGTCCATCGCCACAGCACCGCCCAGGGGCGCACAGCCGGCCCCGACGCACGTCCTGAGGCCGTGGACACCGAGGGCCCCCGGTACGACCTGGCCTTCGACGTCCACGAGAGCTTCCGGCCGGGCCACGCCCCGGACGGCATGACCGGCACACTCACGTACTCGGCCGATCTCTTCGACCAGGAGACGGCGCTGTGGCTGGTCCGCCGGTGGGTGTCGGTGCTCGGACAATGTGTGGACCGGCCGGACGTGAGGCCCGCGGATCTGGACGTCCTGGACCGGCAGGACGTGCGGCGGCTGCTCGTGGAGGGGAACGGCACGGGCACCCAGCACGCGGCGGACTCCCTCATCCACGAACTCTTCGAGGCGCAAGCGGCGTCGCTGCCCGATCACGTCGCCTTGACGCACGGCGACGCGTGGTTGAGCTACGCCGAACTCAACGCGAGGGCCAATCGCCTCGCGCACGCCCTGATCGCACGAGGCGCGGGCCCGGAGCGGCTCGTCGCCCTCGGCATGAGCAGGTCGATGGACCTGGTGACGTCGATTCTGGCGGTTCTGAAGGCGGGCGCCGCCTACGTCACCGTCGACCCGTCCCTGCCCGGCGAGCGGGTCCGGCTGATGCTCCAGGAGGCGGATCCCGCCCTCCTCGTCACGGTCGACGCGTGGCACTCGGGAGTCTTCGCGGGCCAACAGGTGCGGAGCCTGGTACTCGACGACGCACACGTCCAGGAGGAGCTGCGCTCACAGCGCGTGCACAATCCGGGCGACGCGGACCGCAACGGCCCCCTTGCCAGGGAGAACCTGGCCTATGTGTTCTACACGTCCGGCTCGACGGGCCGGCCGAAGGGCGTCGCCGTCACGCACACGGGCGTGAGCAGCCTCGCGTCGACCGTCCGGGAGAGGTTCGCGCTGGGACCCCACTGCCGGGTGCTGCAGTTCGCGTCCTTCATGTTCGACATGTCGGTGTGGGACCAGTGCATGAGCCTGTTCAACGGCTGCACGATGGTGCTCGTCGAGGACGACCGCCGGGTGGGCCCGGACCTCGTGGACCTCATCACGGAATGCGGGGTCACCCATGTGACGCTGCCGCCCGCCGCGTTGGCGTCCATCCCGGAGGACTGGGAGTTCCCGCCCGACCTGGTGCTGATCACCGGTGGTGAGGCGCTGTCGGTCGAGGACTTCCGGCGCTGGTCGAAGGTGGCGACCGTGCACAACTCGTACGGTCCGACGGAGACGACGGTGGTCTCCACCCTGTGGAGCGGCACGGAGGACGGCGTCGGCACGACGGTCCCCATCGGCGGCCCCATCCACAACACCGCACTGTACGTACTCGACGAGCGGATGCGCCTGGTGCCGCCTGGGATGATCGGCGAGCTGTACATCGCGGGGCCCGGAGTGGCGCGCGGGTACATGGCGCGCCCGGACCTCACCGCCGAGCGGTTCGTGGCGGACCCCTTCGGCGCCCCCGGGACCCGGATGTACCGCTCCGGAGACCGGGTGCGCAGGCGCCGCGACGGCGTCATCGAGTTCTGCGGCAGGAACGACGGGCAGGTCAAGATCCGAGGCTTCCGGGTCGAACTGGGCGAGGTCGAGGCCACGGCCCTGAACCACCCCCACGTTCGCGGTTGCGTCGTGATGCTCCGCGAGGACAGGCCGGGCGACAAGCGTCTCGTCGCCTACGTCGTCACCGACTCCTCCTCGACCGATGTGCCGGAGCTGCGGCGGCACATGCGCGGCAGGCTGCCCGAGTACATGGTGCCGGCGGCGTTCGTGCTCCTCGACGCCCTGCCGCTGGCGCCGAACGGCAAGGTGAACCGACGGGCACTGCCCAAGCCGGAGTTGGCCGGCTCGCTGGCGACCGGAGCGGTGGCCGGGGCTCGAAGCAGAGGAGAGACATGATCCCCCCGTCGTACGGCCGGCAGGTCACCCGGCCGGAGCGGCCGACAGGCCGGGCCGAGACCCTCACGGAGCCGGAGGGCGCCCGGAACCACGGCCCCTCGCTCGGTGTCCTGTTCGAGCGACAGGCGGATGCGCGGCCGAACGCGGTCGCTGTCGACTCGGGCGGCGAGCGGATGACGTACGCCGCACTGGACGCGCGGGCCAACCGGCTCGCCCACCATCTGCGGCGGCAGGGAGCCGTCCGCGGCACCGTCGTCGGGATCGGTGACGGTCCGGGCCTGGACGCGGTGGTGGCGCGACTGGCCGTGGTGAAGGCGGGAGCCGCGTACGTCACCGTGGATACCGGCGGCGATACGGCACAGCCGCTCGTCCCACCCCGGTTCCCGGTGAGCGTCGGTGTGGTGCTCGGCCGCGGAGCCGATCCGGCGCGCCTCCGGGGGCGACTGCCCGCGGGAGTACGCCTGATCGCGCTCGACGACGACGCGGCCCTGATCTCCGCCGAACCCGACACGCGGCCCTCGTCCTGCGTGAGCGGCCTCGACGTGGCCTGCCTGGTGCCCCGTCGAGCCCGCGACGGTCAGGCCCTGTGGGAGCTGGTCCCGCACCGTGCCGTGGCTCACCGCCTCTCCGGTCCGTCGTCCCCGGGCCCCGACGCCGACGCCGACGCCGACGCCGACGCCGACCGATCGTGGAGCGGGACGCCCCAGCCGGAAGGCCGCGGGGTGGACCGCTGGTGGGCGGCGCTGCTGCGCGGCGGGACGTGCACGGTCGCGGACGACACCGATCGGGCCGCCGAGCCACCGCACGAGGACCTGTGGCCCGTCCACCGCCCGGCCGGGGTGGGCGGTGCCTTCGTGCTGGACAGCCGCCTGAGACTGCTGCCCCCTGGTGTGGTGGGAGATCTGTACCTGGCCGGCGAGGGGCTGGGCTACGGATACGGTGACCGGCCCTCGCTGAGCGCGGAGCGCTTCGTCGCCCATCCCCTGGGCGCCTCCGGCCAGCGGATGTACCGCACCGGCGAACGGGCCCGCTGGCGGTACGACGGCTCCGTCGAGCTCGTGCCGCGGGACGCCGAGCCCCGGCCCGAACTGCTGCTGCCGGCCAGCGTGGGGGGAGCGCCCGCAGCTCCAGCCGCGCCGCGTACCTCGCGGCAGGAGATCCTCTGCGGCATCTTCGCCGACATGCTCGGACGGGAAACGGTGGGCGTCCATGACGACTTCTTCGACCTGGGCGGCCACTCGATCCTCGCGGCCCGGATCGCAGGCCGCGTACGCACCCTCTTCGGCGTCGAACTGGACCTGAGCGCCGTGTTCCGGGGCCCGACCGTCGCACAGCTGGACGCCAGGATCAGCCGGTCCGAGCAGGTGCGGGCCGTGCTGCGGCCCGTGGAACCGCGGCCGGCCCTGCTCCCGGCGTCACCGGGCCAGCAGGGCCTGTGGATGGTGGACCAGATCCAGGGCCCGAACGCCTCGTACAACATCCCCACCGCGCTGCGGCTCCAGGGCGCGCTGGACGCCGGCGCGCTCGAAGCGGCCGTGAACGACCTCGTCGTACGGCACGAAGCGCTGCGCACGACGTTCCGCAACCACGACGGCGCCCCCCACCAGCACGTCGTCCCCGAGCCCGAGGCCCGTGTCCACCTGGAGCGTTCCTCGTGCCGGCACGCCGAGCTCCCGGACTTCCTGGCGGCGTTGGCCGGCCGGCCCTGCGACCTGGGCGACGGACCACTGATCCGGGCGTTCCTCGTCTCGCTGGACCCCGATGAGCATGTGCTGCTGCTGCTCATCCACCACATCGTCTCCGACGGCGCGTCCCTGGATCCGCTCCTCGGGGACCTGTCGACCGCCTATGCGGCGCGACGCGAGGGAGCGGCTCCGCGCTGGGACCCGCTGCCTGTCCAGTACGTCGACTACGCCTTGTGGCAGCGCGAGTTGCTCGGCTCCGAGGAGGACCCCGACAGCGTGCTGTCGCGCCAACTCGACTTCTGGAGAGGCACACTTGCCGGGCTGCCCACGGAACTCGACCTGCCCGCCGCACGGCGCAGGCCCGAAACCCCCTCGTTCAGGGGCGAGCTGGTCCCCCTGACCGTCGGAGCCGACCTGCATCGCAGGCTCGTCGCCCTCGCCCGCCGGCAGGGCGCGACCATGCTCATGGTGCTCCAGACGGGCCTCGCGGCGCTGCTGTCCCGGCTCGGCGCCGGGACGGACGTCCCCGTCGGCACGGTGGTCAGCGGCCGGACGGACGAGGCGCTCGACCAGCTGATCGGGTTCTTCACGAACACGCTGGTGTTGCGTACGGACCTCTCGGGCAACCCGACGATCACCGAACTCCTGGACCGGGTACGGGCGACGGACCTGGCCGCCTTCGCACACCAGAACGCGCCCTTCGAGCGCCTGGTGGAGCTCCTCAACCCGGAGCGGGCCGCGGCACGGCACCCGCTGTTCCAGACGATGCTCGTACTGCAGGGGCGCGGGCAGCCCCAGCCGGACTGGCCGGACGTACAGGTCGAGCCGTTCGAAGTCGGCAACGAGACAGCCAAGTTCGACCTCTCCCTGTGGCTGCGCGAGGACTACGTCGACGATGTCCCCGCAGGGCTGAACGGCTCGTTCGAGTTCTCCGTCGACCTCTTCGACCGCACGACGGTCGAGGATCTCGCCACCCGCTTCGTACGTGTTCTGGAAGCGATGGCCACGGCCCCGGACACCCGTCTCGCGCAGGTCGATCTGCTGTCCGCGGAGGAGCGGCAGGCCGTGCTCGCGCTCAGCGGCGCCTCGGCGGACGTACCGGCGACCGGGCGGATCCACGAGCTGTTCGAGGCCCGGGCACGGCTGCACCCCGACGCGATCGCGACAGCACACGGTGACCGACAGCTCCGCTACGGTGAACTGAACGCCCGTGCCAACCGGTTGGGACGCCACCTGGTCGAGACCGGCGTGACACGGGGGATGTCCGTCGGCGTCTGCCTCGAGCGCGGTCCCGACCTGGCCGTGGCGGCCCTCGCGGTCCTCAAGACCGGCGCCGCCTGCGTCCTCCTCGATCCGACGCTCCCCCCTGAGGACATCGCCCGGGTGCTCGACGTGACGGCCGCCCGGCATCTCGTCGACCGGGCCGGTGACGCGACGGGCGTACGATCCGGGACGACCGTGAGCCTGGACCAGGACGCCGCGGCCATCGACGCGCGCTCCGCCGCGAACCTCGACATCGGCGGCCACTTCGGCGATCCGGCGTGTGCGACGGTCACCGCGGTGGCGGCGGGCGGGAAGCCGGAGGTCGTTGTGGCCTCGCACCTGGCCGTGGTGGGCACATGTGCCGCGCTCGGCCACCACGCGTTCGGTCCGGACGACGTGTACCTGCCGTGTTCGCCCCTGTCGGAGCAGACGTTCGTCACGGAGCTGTTCGGCGCGCTGCTGCATGGCGCGCGGTGCGTGCTGGACCCCGGACAGACCCCCGGTCCCGCAGCCGTCGAACTCCTCGTGGCGAAGCACGGGGTCACGGTCCTGCGGCTGCCGGAGAGCCTGTTCGCCCGGCTGCTCGACGAGCGTCCGGCGGCGCTGGGCGGAGTGCGGTACGTCCTGACCGGCGCACAGGACACGTGGGCCGCTCGTCTCGCCGAGGCACTGCGGGACTTCCCGGACCTGCGTGTGCTCAGCGGTTACGGCCCCGCGGAGAACACCGGCCTCACCACCTGCCATGAGGCGGTGGCCGAGGCACCGGAGGGGTCGCCCGTACCGATCGGCGTGCCGGTGACGAACCAGCGCGCCTACGTGCTCGGCCCCGGCCTGGAACTCGTCCCGGTCGGAGCCGTCGGCGACCTGTACGTGGCCGGAGTGGGGCTGGCCCTGGGCTATGCGCATCGACCCGCCTTGACGGCCGAACGGTTCATCGCGAATCCGTACGGCACGCCCGGCGAGCGCATGTACCGCGCGGGGCGGCTCGCGCGCCGAAGGGACGACGGCGTCCTGGAACTCGTCGGTCCGGTGGGCGGGCGGAAAGGGGCACCGGACCCCGGGGCGCTGCCCGACGGGGGAGCCCCCGGTGCGTCCGCCGAGGCGGAGGACAAGCCGCGAACGGAGCGCGAGGAACTGCTGTGCGCGCTGTTCGAGGAGGTCCTCGAGGCCGTGGGTGTCGGCGTCCACGACAACTTCTTCGACCTGGGCGGCCATTCGCTGCTCGCGTCCCGCCTGGTGGTGCGGATCCGGAGCCACCTGGGCATCAAGGCGTCCGTCGGCGATGTCATGGCGGCCCCGACGGTGGCGGGTCTGGCCGAACGACTGGAGCAGGCTCCCAAGGTCCGGCCGCGCCGCAGGAGTACGACACCGAGCTGACGGGCCGGTTCGCGGACCCGCCGAAGCCACTGCGGAGGAGGGGCGTCCTGGAGCACCCAAGATGCCGCCATGATGCCGCCCGAGGCTGCCGCTCGGTCAGGACCGGGGAGTTACGGTGAGGGCGGGCATCGGCCGGCGGCGGGCGAAGACGCCGGGGTGGACGCGTGATTTTGGCGCGGACGATGATTCCGGGCGGACGAAGATTTCGGGCGGACGAAGGGGAACGGACCGTGGCAGGAGCATCGAGGGCCGACGCCTGGATCCGGCGGTTCCATCCCTCCCCCCAGGCCACTGCCCGCGTCGTCTGCCTGCCGTACGCCGGTGGGGCCGCGCCGTACTACTTCCCCCTCTCGAAGGCGCTGTCGCCCATGACGGAGGTGCTGGCGGTCCAGTACCCGGGCCGGCAGGACCGGTACAACGAAGCCTGCATCGAGGACATGGCGACCCTCGCCGACCGGATCACCGACGAGCTGATCCCGTGGACCGACCGCCCGCTCGTGCTCTTCGGCCACAGCATGGGTGCCGGCGTGGGCTTCGAGATCGCGCTCCGGCTCGAAGAGCGAGGGATCAGGCCGCTCGGACTGTTCGCGTCCGCGCGGCGCGCTCCCTCGATCGCCGGTGACCAGCGCCACCACCTGGCCAGCGACGAGGAGTTGGTGAAGGAGCTGGTACGGCTGAACACATCCAACGCCGAACTACTCGCCGACGCTTCGCTGTTGCCCCTCGTGCTGCCGACCATCCGCAGTGACTACCGCGCCTCCGAGCTCCACCTGAGCCCGTCGTCCGCGCGGCTGCACTGCCCGATCATCGCCCTGACCGGCGACGACGATCCCGTGGTGGCCGCCGACGACGTGAAGGGCTGGAGCCGGCACACCTCGGGCGACTTCCGGATGCGGGTCTTCCCGGGTGGGCACTTCTACCTCGACGACCATGCCAAGGCGGTCCGGCAGGAGATCACCGAACACATCGCGTCCGCGGCCTGATGCCACGGCGGCAACGCCGGTAACTGCCTCTCTCCGTCCACCCGTTCCCGCCCGGGAGCGCAGGCCGTCGTGCGCGGGCTGCCTCCGGCCTGCCTCCCCAGCTGCCCGTCGACGCGGTCGGACTCGAGTACGGTAGCGCCGCACGACGCAGGAAGCCCTCTGAAAGGCGCGCCAGGTGACAGGAGACAGCATGACCGACCCGGGTGCCGGTGCCGGTGTCGGAGAGCGCAAGCGCCGCAAGGGGGTGCTGCGACACCGCGACTTCCGGTTGCTGTGGATCGGCGAGACCACGAGCAAGGTCGGCAGCAGTATGTCGATCGTCGTGATGCCGTTGGTGGCGATGACGACGCTGGACGCCAGCACCTTCCAGGTGAGCGCGCTCGCCGCGTTGACCTGGCTGCCGTGGCTCGTGGTGGGCCTGCCGGCCGGTGCGTGGGTCGACCGACTGCCCAGCCGCCGCGTCATGCTGGTCTGCAACGCGGTCTCCCTGGTCAGCCTCGGGAGTGTGCCGGTCGCCGCCTGGACGGGTGTGCTGACCATCTGGCAGATGATGATCGCGGCGCTCGTCGCCGGCACCGCGGCGGTCTTCTTCGAGACCGCGTTCCAGGTCTATGTACCCTCCCTGGTGCCCTCGGAAGAACTGGTCGAGGGCAACGCCAAACTGCAGGGCAGCGCCGCCGCGGCACATATCGCCGGGCCAGGGATCGGCGGTCTGCTCGCCCAAGCCGTCGGCGCGGTGTGGGGCGTGGCCGCGGACGCGCTGTCCTTCCTCGTGTCGTCGGCCTGTCTGGCGTCCATCCGGGACGACGCCGGGAGCGAACGGCCGCCCGCCCGCAAGAACGGGAGTCTCCTGCGGGACATCAGGGAGGGCCTGCGCTTCGTGTTCGGCGATCCCTATCTGCGTATCTTCACGCTGAACGGGGCGGCGGCGAATCTGGCGCTGCAGGGCTTCACGGCCGTCCTGGTGGTGTTCATGGTCAGGGAACTGGACGTCAGCGCCGGTGCGGCCGGCCTCGCGATGGCCGGAACCAGCGTGGGGGGAGTGATCGGGGCGACGATCGTCCCGTGGGTCACCCGCCGTTTCGGCAGCGCGCGCGGCGTGCTGCTCGGTCAGGTGACGGTCCCCTTCGCGTTGCTCATCCCGTTGGCAGGACCGGGCGCGGGACTGACGCTCGTGGTGGTGGGCGGACTCATCATCTCGCTCGGCGTCATGATCGTGTCCGTGGTGAAGCGCAGCTTCGTGCAGGAGTACTGCCCCCGGCCGATATTGGGCCGTGTGATGGTCAGCATGCAGTTCCTCAACTACGGGGCCATACCGGTCGGCGCACTGCTCGGGGGCGCCCTGAGCAGTGCGTTCGGATTGCGCGCCACGGTCTGGGTGATGACGAGCGCGTTCGTACTGACCACCTTGATGCTGCTGTTCAGTCCCATCCGCCGGCATCGAAACCTGCCCACCGCGCCTCCCGGACAGACGGAAGCCGACAGCCGGCCGGTCGCCCGGTGACCAGGCCGGACGCTGTGTGATCTGCTCCCCGCACATCGGTGCCCGCGCCTTCCTGTACGACACCCACGGCCCCGACGCTCCCGCCCCCTGCCGAGGCGCCGTTCCGTGGCTGGGGACAGCCACCGGCGTTCTGCCGCTCAAGGTGCCGCAGGCCGCCGGTCGAGCGCACTAGCGTGAGACAAACCTGACCTCTTGAAAGGAACCGAGCGATAGCGGGCGATGACGCCACAGGCTCGGGCAAGGAATTGGAGCCCCAGGTTGTTCTCACCCACCGTCAGACAGCAGGGTCTGTGGTTTCTGAGCCGGCAGGAAGGGCCGTCCCCGACGTACAACGTGCCGCTCGCCCTGTACCTCGAAGGGGATCTGGACCCCGAAGCCCTCCGGCTCGCCCTGGGTGATGTGGTCGGCCGCCATGACACACTGCGCACGGTCTTCGAGGACGTCGACGGCAACCCCCGCCCGCGCGTCCTTGAACACGAGGACGACGGCGTCGCACTCTCCGTGGCCGACGTCGCCGAGGAGGAGCTCGACGCGGCCCTGGTCAGGCTGAGCCGGATCCCCTTCGACCTCGGGAAGGACCGCCCGCTGCGCGCCCACCTGCTGGCCACCGGCGAGCGCGGGCACGTACTCCTCCTGGTGATGCACCACATAGCCACCGACGGCGCTTCGGTGCGGCCGCTCGTCAAGGACCTCGGCGAGGCCTACCGTGCGCGCACCGAGGGGAACGCGCCGGACTGGGAGACGCTCGCCACGACGTACGGCGCATATGCCGAGTGGCAGCGCGAGGACCTCGGCGACCCGTCGGACCCGGAGAGCGAGGCCGCCCGGCAACTGTCGTACTGGCGTCAGGCGCTCGCCGGTCTGCCCGAGGAAGCCCTGATCCGGCCGGACCGTCCGCGTCCCGCCGTCGCGTCGCACCGGAGCCGGACCCATACCGTCGGCTGCTCCCCGCGGATCCACGCCCGGCTCCTGGAGATCGCCAAGGAGACCGGCACCACGCTGTTCATGGTGCTCCAGGCAGCGACCGCCGTCCTGCTGTCCCGGACCGGCGCGGGCGACGACATCCCGATCGGTGTGCCCGTCGAGGGCCGGGACGACGAGGACCTGGAGGACCTGGTCGGCTTCTTCGTCAACAGCGTCGTGCTGCGGACGAGCACCGCGGGCAACCCGTCCTTCCGTGAGCTGCTCCAGCGGGTCCGCGACACCGACATCGCCGCCTGGTCGCACCAGGACGTGCCGTTCGACTGGGTCGTCGAGGACCTCAACCCCGAGCGATCCCACCAGCGCAACCCGCTCTTCCAGGTCCTCATGACCGTGAAGGACTCCGACGCCGGGGCGGTGGAGATGGCCGCCGGGCTGAGCGCCCGTATCCGCCCGGTCGACCTCGGCACCGCCAAGTTCGACCTCTCCGTCGGCTTCACCCCGGAGCGCACCGCGCACGGCGTCCCGGACCGCCTGATGGTCGAGGTCGAAGGCGCCACCGACCTCTACGAGGAGGCGACGGTACGCGCCGCCGCCGAGCGTCTGGCCCGGGTCCTGGAGGCGGCGGCAGCCGACCTCGACCGGCCGGTCCTGGACATCGACCTGCTGGACGCGCGAGAGCGCCGGCACGTGCTCACCGAGTGGAGCGGCACCCTCGGGGCCCGTCCCGCCGCCACGCTCACCGAGCTGTTCGAGTTCCAGACGGCGGACAGGCCCGACGCCGTGGCCGTCGTGGACGGAGCCGAGCGCCTCACCTACCGCGAGCTGAACGCGCGCGCCAACCGCCTCGCGCGGCTGCTCCGGGCGCGTGGGGCGGGCCCCGAGGAGCGCGTCGCGGTGCTGCTGCACCGCTCCGCCGACCTGGCCGTCGCCCTCCTGGCCGTCCTCAAGACGGGCGCGGCCTACCTGCCGGTGGACCCGGCCTATCCGGCGGAGCGCGTCTCGGTCGTCTTCGAGGACGCGCGGCCCGCACTGGTCGTCACGTCCGAGTCCGCGGCGGACCTGCTGCCGCCGACGACGGCGGCGCCGATCCGGCTCGGTGACGAAGGCGTCGAATCCGATCTCGCCGCCCAGGACCCCGCCGACCTCACCGACGCCGACCGGATCGCACCGCTCGACCCCCGGCACCCCGCCTACGTGATCTACACCTCCGGCTCCACCGGCCGCCCCAAGGGCGTCGCCGTCCCGCACGCGGGCGTGGTCGCGCTCCTGGACGCCACGCGTGAGCGGTTCGCCTTCGACGGCGACGACGTGTGGTCGTGGTTCCACTCGTACGCCTTCGACATGGCGGTGTGGGAGATGTGGGGCGCCTTCGCGTACGGCGGCTCCCTGGTCACCGTCCCTTACGAGGTGTCGCGCTCACCGCGGGACTACCTGGCCCTCCTCGCCGAGGAGAAGGTCACGGTCGCGTGCCAGACCCCGTCGGCCTTCTACCCGCTCATCGCGGAGGAGGCCAGGAGCACACCCCAACTCGCGCTGCGCACCGTGGTCTTCGGTGGTGAGGCGCTCGACCTCGCGCAGCTCGCCCCCTGGTACGACCGGCACCCGGACGACGGCGTGAGGCTGGTCAACATGTACGGCATCACCGAGACGACCATCCACACCACGTATCTGGCCCTCGACGCGCGCACGGCGGCCCGGTCGCCGGGGCGCAGCCTGGTGGGGCTGCCGGTCGCGGGCCTGCGCACCTTCGTCCTGGACGGCCGGCTCCAGCCGGTACCGGTCGGTGTGGTGGGTGAACTGTACGTGGCGGGACCGCAGTTGGCGCGCGGCTATCTGAACCGGCCGCATCTGACCGCCGAGCGGTTCGTGGCCTGCCCGTTCGAGAGCAACGGCGAGCGCATGTACCGCAGCGGCGACCTGGCCCGCTGGACCCCGCAGGGGCAGCTGGAGTACGTGGGCCGCGCCGATCACCAGGTCAAGATCCGCGGATTCCGCATCGAACCGGGCGAGATCCAGGCCGCGCTCGCCGAACACCCCGACATCGTGCGCAGTGCTGTGATCGTGCGCGAGGACACGCCGGGTGACAGGCGCCTCGTCGCCTACGTCGTGGCCGGCGAGGCCGGGGTGTCACCCAGCGATGTCCGAGGCCGGCTGCAGCGCAGGCTTCCCCACTACATGGTGCCGACGATCGTGCCGGTCGACGACCTGCCGCTCACGGTGAACGGCAAGCTCGACCGCGGGGCGCTTCCCGCGCCGGGTGCCGCGGGCCGGGCCGGCGACCGCTCCCCGATCACGACCCGCGAGCAGATCCTCTGCGAGCTGTTCGCCGAAGTGCTCGGCCTGCCCCTGGTCAACCCCGAGGACGGCTTCTTCGAGCTCGGAGGTCACTCACTGCTCGCCACCCAGCTGGTCAACCGCGCGCGGGCGGTCCTGGGGGTCGAGCTGCACGTGCGTGAGGTGTTCGAGCATCCGACCCCCGCCGACCTGGCCCGGGTGGCCCGGGAGGCCATCGCGGACCGCCCGGCGCTCGTTCCGATGGAGCGGCCACCACGCGTTCCGCTCGCGTTCCAGCAGCAGGGCCTCGGGTTCCTGCAGCGCTTCAACGGCCTCACCAGCGCCTACAACAACCCCTACGCCCTGCGGCTCACCGGTGGACTGGACCCCGAGACCCTGCGGCTGGCCCTGCGGGACGTCATCGACCGGCACGAGATCCTGCGTACGGTGTACCGGACCATCGACGGCGAACCCCACCAGGTCCTTCTCGACGACCCCACCCGGGCACCGGACTTCTGGCAGCAGCGGGAGTGCGACCCCGACGGGCTCGACGCGCTGCTCCGGGCGGAGGGGAACCGGCCCTTCGACCTGTCCGCCGAACTGCCGCTGCGCGCCCTGCTGCTGCGCACGGGACCCGAGGAGCATGTGCTCCTGCTGGTCTTTCACCACATCGCCGCGGACGGCTGGTCGGTCGATCCGCTCTTCTCCGACCTCGCCACGGCCTTCGCCGCCCGTGCCGGCGGGAAGGCCCCGGAGTGGCGTCCACTGCCCGTCCAGTACGCCGACTACGCGCTGTGGCAGCGGGCCCTGTTCGCGCCGGACGTGCGGGACCGCCACCTGGACTACTGGGTGCGGACCCTGCGCGACCTGCCGCGTCAGCTGCCGGTCAACACCGACCGGCCGCGGCCGGACACGGCGGGGCAGCACGGCGCCCACGTGGGCATCGCCATCGACGCCGACCTCCACGCCAGGCTGATCGAACTGGCGCAGAACCATCGCGCCACCCTGTTCATGGTGCTGCACGCCGCCTTCGTCGGCCTCCTTCACCGCAATGGCGCCGGCACCGACATCCCGATCGGCATCAACGCCTCCGGCCGCGACGACGACGCCCTGCGCCACCTCATCGGCATGTTCGTCAACACCCTTGTCCTGCGCGTCGATGCGGGCGGCGAGCCGACGTTCCAAGAGCTCCTTGAGCGCGTGCGGGAGACCGACCTCGACGCCACCGTCCACCAGGAAGTGCCCTTCGAGCAGGTCGTGCGGGCGGTGAACCCGCCGCGCACGGCCGCCCCCAACCCGCTCTTCCAGGTGATGTTCAGCGTCGGCACCAAGCAGGCGGCCCTCGAAACCCGACTGGCGGGGCTCCGCACGGAGGTGACCGCCCTGGAGACCACGGCCCCCAAGTTCGACCTCACCCTGAACCTGACGCAGCACCGGACGGCCACCGGGAGGCCCGGCGGCATCACCGGAGAGCTGCAGTACGACACGGCTCTGTTCGACCACACCACCGCCGAAGCCATGGTCGAGGAGTTCACCTCGCTCGTGGCCGAGTTCGAGGCCGACCCCTCGCGCCCGATCAGCGGGCAGGCCTCCCCTTCGGGGAAGGCGTCCGTCACCACCAGGGCCCCCCGGCCACCGGCGGCCCCGGCCGACGGCGGACCCGGCCCGCACCCGCGGACCACCGCGGCGCCCAACGCGTACACGCAGGCGGTCGCGGAGATCTTCGCGAAGGTCCTCGGGGTGCCGTCCGTGGGCCCCGAGGAGAACTTCTTCAACCTCGGCGGCTATTCGCTGCTCGCCGCCGAACTCGTCGAAGAACTGCGGTCCACGCTCGGTGTCGACGTCGCCATCCGTGACCTCTTCCGCGCGCCGACCGTGGCGGGGCTCATCGAGCAGACGCGCATGGGTGAACAGTCCGGGAACACCACGCTGTTGCCCCTGCGGACGTCCGGCGATCGCCCCCCGCTGTTCTTCGTCCATCCCGCGATGGGCCTGAGCTGGTGCTACAGCCACTTCCTGCCGCATGTTCCGGCGGATCGTCCGGTGTACGGACTCCAGGCCGGGGGAGGGACGACGCGGCCGGTCACGGTCGAGGAGATGGCCGAGGCCTACCTGGAATCGGTCCGCGAAGTGCAGCCGCACGGCCCCTACCATCTGCTCGGCTGGTCCTTCGGCGGGCTGGTCGCCCACGCGATGGCGACCCGACTGCAGCAGGACGGCGAGGACGTGTCGCTGCTCGGCGTCCTCGACGCCTACCCGGCCGACCCGACGGCCGGCCCGGTGGCCCCGGACCTGCGCAAGGCCGTCGCGTCGCTGCTCCACGATCCGACCACCCTCACCGACGAGCACGAGATCCACGACATCGCCCAGGCCGTGCGGTTCCTGCGCGACAAGGACCTCATCCTCGGCTCGTTCGACGACCGGACGATCCGTACGGCACTGGTGTCGACCACCCACCATGTCGCTCTCGCCCACGCGTTCACCCCCCGCCTCTATACGGGAGACCTGCTGCTCCTGCGCGCGATGTCCGACATCCACGGGGAGCCCCCTCCTCCGCAGGTGTGGGAGACGTACGTGGAGGGCCGGGTCATCGACCACCAACTGGACTGCGGACACCAGGAGATGAGCGACCCCGGGACCGCTGTCGAGATCGGCGCCGTCATCAGGCGGGCCCTGTCCGGGTCGAGCGTGACCACGGCCGACGCTTTGCCGGTCGAACCCGACCAGGAGACAGCCACCGCATGAGCGACCGACGCGCGGACTCAGCTTGGACCGTACGGAACGATGCCCGTGCCCTGACGACGGCAGAACGTCGACGAGACGAGTAGTGATGGTGAGCGTGGACAACGAAATCCAGCAGGGGCTCCGCGAGGTGTTCGCGGACGTCCTGGGCGTGGCTCGCGTGGAGGCGCAGGACTCGTTCCTCGCCCTGGGCGGCGACTCGCTGACCGCACTCCGGCTGAGCAAGCGGATACGCGCCCGGCTCGACGTGGAGCTGACGGTACGGGACGTCTTCGACGCCGGGACGCCGGCCGCCCTGGCCTCCCTGATCGCCGGGGCGCGAACCGCGCGGCCCCAGGACCCGCCGCCCGAAGCGCACCGGGACAGCGCCCCGCTGAGCTTCGCCCAACACGGCGTGTGGTTCCGCGAGCGGTTCGAGGGGCCCGGCGCCGACCTCACCGTGCCGCTCGCACTGCGGCTCGAGGGCACCCTCGACCGGGACGCGCTGCGCGCCGCCCTGGACGACGTGGTCGCCCGGCACGCGGCGCTGAGGACCGTGCACCGCGCCGTCGACGGCGTACCGACGCAGCAGGTGGTCGAGGCGCGCGCCGGGTTCCACTTCGAGCGGGTCGCGCAGGAGGCACTCGACGCGCGCCTCGCCGGCCTCGCCGCGTACACCTTCGACCTCACCACCGAGATCCCGCTGCGGACCTGGCTCCTGCGGACGGGCCCTGAGGAGCACGTCCTGCTGTGCCTCGCGCACCGCATCGCCGTGGACGAGACATCCCTCGGAATCCTGGCCGGGGACCTCCACACGGCCTACTCGGCCCGTCTCGCCGGCGCCGCCCCCGATGGGCGACAACCGAACGCGCGGTACGTGGACTTCGCGTTCCGCCAGCGGAACCGGGCGCGTACGGACCCGCTCGGCGCGTCCCGGCTCACGGAGCGCGTCAAGGCCCTCACCGGCATGCCGGACGAACTGGCCCTGCCCTACGACCGGCCCCGGCCGGCCGCCCTGTCGCACCGCGGCGGGGAGACACGGTTCCACCTCGGCGCCGAAGCCCACGGACAGCTGGCCGAGTTGGCCCGGGAGCGGCACGCCACCCTTTTCATGGTGGTCCAGGCCGCGGTGGCGACCGTGCTCGGCAAGCTCGGCGCCGGCGACGACATCCCCCTCGGCACCCGCGTCACGGGCCGCGTCGACGCCGCCCACGACGAGGTCGTCGGCCGGTTCGAGAACCTGCTCGTCCTGCGCACCGACGTCTCCGGCGACCCCGGCTTCGCCGACCTGGTCTCCCGGGTCCGCGAGGCGGACCTCGACGCCTACGCCGACCAGGACATCGCGTTCGAGCAGCTGGTGCACGCGGTCAATCCGCCCCGCTCGCAATCCCGGCACCCCCTCTTCCAGGTCCTCGTCACCACCGGGCCGGGCGCACCGGCGATCCGTCTGGCCGGCCTCGTGGCACAGCGGCTCGACCGGTGGCGCGCACCGGTCCGGCACGACCTCACCGTCCACTTCGAGGCGCGGCACACCGCGGACGGCACCCCCGACGGCCTCGACGTCGAGGTCGGCTACAGCACGGACCTCTTCGACCGGGACACCGCGCAGGCCCTGGGCGAACGGCTGCTCCGGGTGCTCACCGCCGCGGCCGGCGACCCACTGCGCAGGCTCGGGGAGATCGACGTACTCGATCCGGCCGAACGGCATCGGCTGCTGGTCGAGTGGAACGACAGGGCGACGTTCGACGTCCCCCGCGTCACCCTGCCCGACCTGCTCGCGGCCCAGGCCGCCCGCGCCCCCGGGCTGCCCGCCGTGCAGATGGACGACACCGTCCTCACGTACGCCGAACTCGACGCCCGGTCCAACCGCCTGGCTCGGCACCTGATCGCCCACGGCGTCGGCCCGGAGACCGTGGTGGCGCTCGCGATGCCCCGCTCCGTCGACGTGATCGTGGCCCTGTGGGCGACGCTCAAGGCCGGCGGCGCCTATCTGCCCATCGATCCGAGCTACCCCGCCGACCGCATCGCGTTCATGCGCGAGGACGCCAAGCCCGTCCTCACCCTGACCGAACCCGTGGACGTCGACCACCTGCCGGCGACCGCCATCACGGATGCCGACCGCCTCGCGCCGCTGCGCCCCGAACACCCCGTCTACGTCATCTACACCTCCGGCTCCACCGGCCGCCCCAAGGCCGTCGTCATGCCGGGCCACTCCCTCGTCAGTCTGCTCACCTGGTACGGGACCACCCTCACCCCGGGCCGGATGGCGCAGTTCTCCTCGCTGAGCTTCGACACCTCCGCCTTCGAGGTCCTCTTCGCCACCCTCAGCGGCGGCTGCCTCGTGGTGCCGCCCGAGGAAGTGCGGCGCGACATCGATCTGTTCGCGCGCTGGCTCGTGGACCACGACGTCCACGACATGAACCTGCCCAACCTGGTGCTCGACGCCCTCTGCGAGGTCACGGAGCGCACCGGCATCGAGCTTCCCGAGCTGCGGATGATCGCCCAGGGCGGCGAGGCGCTGACCCTCTCGCCGCGCCTCATGCGCTTCTTCGAGCCGCCCCGGCGCCGACTCGACAACTACTACGGGCCCACCGAGACCCATCTGGCGATCGCCCACTCCTTCCCGGCGGCGCCCGCCGACTGGCCCGACGAGCCGCTGCTCGGCCGGCCGATCGGCAACATGCGCGGGTACGTGCTCGACGGCCGGATGAAGCCCGTGCCGGCCGGTGTCGTGGGCGAACTGTATCTGGCGGGCGAACAGCTCTCCCGCGGCTACCTCAACCGTCCGGGCGCGACGGCGTCCCGCTTCGTCGCCAACCCCTTCGACCGGCCGGGCAGCCGGATGTACCGCACCGGCGACTTGGTGCGGTGGCGCAAGGACGGCCACCTGGTCTTCCTCGGCCGGGTCGACCACCAGGTGAAGATCCGCGGCTTCCGCATCGAACTCGGCGAGATCGAGGACGTGCTGCGCCGCCATCCCACCGTGGCGCAGGCGGCGGTGCTCGCTGTCGAGGACCGCCCCGGCACCAAGCGCCTGGTCGCCTATGTGGTCTCCGAAACCGGCCCGGTGGACCCCGCCGCGCTGCGTGCGCACGTCGCCGGGACGCTGCCCGACTACATGGTGCCGTGGGCGTTCGTCCAGCTCGACGAGATGCCGCTCAACCCCAACCGCAAGCTGGACCGCAAGGCCCTGCCCGCGCACCGGGGCCACACCGCGGGGCGTGCCCCGCGCACTTCCGTGGAGAAGGCGCTGTGCGGGATCTACGCCGAGGTGCTCTCCGCGTCGGCTGTCGGCATCGACGACGACTTCTTCGATCTGGGCGGCAGTTCGCTGACCGCGCTCGAACTGACCGCGCGCATCGGTGCCGCCCTGGGGGTCGAACCACCGCTCAGGACGGTCTTCGAGCAGCCCACCCCGGCAGCACTGGGCCGGCTCATCGAGGCCCGCGAGGGGGAGCACCGCCCCCAGGAGCCGGGCAGCGTGCGGGACGCGGGACCCACCGCCTCGCCCACCGCGTCCGCGGACAGGAGTCGCGCGGCCGCCACGGAGGGCCGGCGCCAGGGCCTGTCCGGTGCCGTCCCGGGCCGGCGTCCGGGCCTGCCCGGCCCCGAAGCGCGCACGAGCCTGCTGCGCGATCTGTTCGCCGAGGTCCTGGAGAGCGACCCGGTGTCCGAGGACGACAACTTCTTCGCCCTGGGCGGCCATTCACTGCTCGCCACCCGTCTGCTCAACCGCGTCAAGGACGACTTCGGGGTCGAGGTCCCGCTGAAGTCCCTGTTCGACCACCCCACACCGGCGGGGTTGGCGGGGGCCCTCGACGCCGCTCGCGCAGCCCGCCCCGCGCTGCGGACCCGACCCGCGCTGCGGCCACGTCCGCGCGACACCACCTGATTCACGGGGGCGTACGCACCCCGAAGCGTCGGCGCTCCCGGCACAGCCTGGGAGCGCCGACGCTTTCAGCCGTCCGCGTCGACGACGCCCAGAGCCGACAGGCGTACGTCCGGATCGTCGAGGACCGCCTTGAGGACGGCCTTGTAGTCGTCGACGGCGCGCGCGATCGTGGTGCGCTCGTAGAGGGCGACGGGGAACTCCACGGTTCCGGTGATGCCGGCGGGCGCACCGTCGTCGTCGAGCCGCTCGGTCAGCGTCACGTCCAGATCGAGCTTGGCGGTGACACCGCGCATGGGCACCGGCTCGACGGCGAGGCCGTCCGCGGCGAACGCGAGCGGTGCGTGGTGCTCAAGGGCGAAACCCACCTGGAACAGCGGATTGCGGGAGACGACACGCGGCGGATTGAGCTCGTGGACGACAAGGTCGAACGGGACGTCCTGATGCCCGAACGCGGCCAGGTCCGCGTCGCGTACGTGCCGGAGGAACGCGCGGAAGGGGACGTCCCGCGACAGGTCGGTGCGCAGAACGACGGTGTTCGTGAGGAACCCGACCAGATCGTCGAAGGCCTCTTCCACCCGCCCCGCGACCGGGGTGCCGACGGGAATGTCGCTTCCCGCGCCGAGGCGGGCGAGCAGCGCGGCGAACCCCGCGTGCAACACCATGAACAGGGTCGTCCCCGTCTCCCGCGCCAGGTCCGCGAGGCCCCGGTGCAGCTCCGGCGGCACCGTGAACGCGACGGTGTCCCCGGACGAGTCGTACGCGCCCCGTCTCGGGCGGTCCGGCGGGAGCGTCACCTCGTGCGGCAGCCCCGCCAGCGTGTCCCGCCAGTGCCGCAGCTGCCGAGCCGCCAAGGAGTCCGCGTCGGCCGCGTCGCCCAGCGTGGCGAGTTGCCAGAGAGCGTAATCCGCGTACTGCAGAGGCTCGTTGGCCGGCCGGTCGGGGGCGCGCCCGGCGCGCCGGGCGGCATAGGCGGCCCCGAGGTCCCGCAGGAACGGCTCATGGGAACCACCGTCGAACACGATGTGGTGCATCACAAGGAGCAGCACATGGTCGCCCGCGCCGATCTCGATGAGGTGCGCTCGGATCAGGGGGCCGTCGGCCAGATCGAAGACATGGGAGTAGCAGGCCGTCAGGAGATCGGACAGGGCCGTCTCGGAGCTCCCGGCACGCCGCAACTCGACGTGGGCCTCGCCCGGCGACAGCAGGTACTGGAAGGGCTCGCCCTCGTCGGCGGGGAAGATCGTGCGCAACGCCTCGTGCCGGGTGACGACGTCGCCGATCGCGTGGCCGAGCGCGGTCGCGTCCAGGTCGCCGCGCAACCGCAGGGTGACGGGGACGTTGTAGGAGGCGCTCGGCCCCTGGATCTGGTCGAGCATCCACAGTCGCAGCTGGGCCGGCGAGAGCGGAACGTGCTCGGGGCGCGGCGTGACCCGCCGTGGTGCGGCCCCGGCGCCCCGGGCCGACCGCCGGATCAGGGCGCCGAGCCGGGCCGGTGTGGGCGCCCGGAAAACGGAGCCGAGTTCCAGATCGATCCCGAACAGCGCCCGGATCCGGCCGACCACCCGCACCGCCAGGAGCGACTGACCGCCGAGGTCGAAGAAGTCGCCGTGGACGTCGACGGACGCGACGCCCAGGACGTCGGCGAAGATGCCGCAGACGACCTCCTCGGCGGCCGTGCGCGGCTTGCGGAGCCCACCGTGCGAGGCCGTCGCCCCGGTGACGGCGTCGTCCCCGGCGCGCGGCGGGAAGTCGATCAGGCCGTCGGCCCCGCGTCGCGCGCTGTGTCCGGTGGGCCGGGGCGAACCGTCGTCGACGAGGGTGTGCAGCTCGCCGAGG
The DNA here is from genome assembly GCF_028622875.1 of Streptomyces sp. MMBL 11-1. Lineage (NCBI taxonomy): Bacteria > Bacillati > Actinomycetota > Actinomycetes > Kitasatosporales > Streptomycetaceae > Streptomyces > Streptomyces sp. MMBL 11-1. Next base: position 6,947,338 of record NZ_CP117709.1, read on the forward strand.
ACACCGAGCGGGGCGAGCCTGCCGGTGGCGTCGAGGACGCGGAGGGCGCGGGCGTGCGCGCCGTCCGGGACGTAGCGCACGCGCAGGCGCGGGTGATCCTCCAGGAGGGCCGACAGGACGCCGGGCGGCGGGAGTTCACCGGCGACGGTGACACGGCGCAGGCCGTCGAAGAGCGAGGGGTGCTGGGCGAGCATCGTGGCCAGCGTGCGCGTGGGCAGCCCCAGCGCGCCGGCGTCGTGCTCCCTGACGAGGTCCGCGACGCGCGTGGGGTCGGCACCGGCGCCCGCCACCACGGCGATGCCGTCGTGCGACCGCGCGAACCACCAGGGCCGGTCCGCCTCCCCGCCGGCCCCGGACGGGTCCAGCAGCAGGATGTCGCTGTCGCCGATGCCGTCGTCGTGCGGCCGCTCGGTGGCCGACTCCCCGGTCAGGAAAGGGCGTTCCCAGTCGAGCAGGAGATCGGGTCCGGACAGGTGCGCGTCGGGGTCCTCGGCGAGGGCCCCGAGGAGAAGGGTGAGCCGCTGCGAGATCGCGGCGGCCGATCGCTCGTCCCACAGGTCGGCGGCGTGGACGAGATGCCCCCGGAGGCCGGCCGGTTCGCCGTCGGCGTCCCAGGTCTCGGACAGGTCGAAGTACAGATCGAACTTGGCGGAGTGGAGTTCTACGGCCTCCGACTTCTGCATCGTCACCGAGAGGCCGGGAAAGTCCGGCTCGGCGGGCTCGTGGCTCTGGATGGTGAGAATGGTCTGGAACAGCGGGTGGCGACCGGGCAGACGCGGCGGCCTCACGATGTGAACGACGTCCTCGAACGGGGCGTCCTGGTGGTCGAACGCGTCCAGGTCGAAGTCCCGCACACGTGCGATGAGTTCACGGAAGGGGGGATCGCCCGACACGTCCGTGCGCAGCACGAGGGTGTTGACGAAGAATCCGACCAGGTCGTTGAGGGACTCGTCCGCACGCCCCGCGGTGACCGTGCCGACGGCGATGTCGTCGCCCGCTCCCAAGCGGTGCAACAGCGCTGCCAGAGCCGCGTGCACCACCATGAACAGGGTGCCGCCGCACTCCTGGCCGAGCGCGCGCAGCCTGCGATGAAGGACCGCGTCCGTGCTGAAGGGCACGGCGCCGCCCCGGTGCCCGGGTACCGACGGCCGCTCCCGATCGACGGGCAGCGGCAGTTCGGCCGGCAGACCCGCGAGCGCCGACCGCCAGAAGTCCAGTTGCGCGGAGAGCAGCGACGACGGGTCGTCGGCGGAGCCGAGCACATCGCGCTGCCACACGGCGAAGTCGGCGAACTGCACCGGCAGCGGCTCCCACGAGGGCCGAGCGCCGGTGCTGCGGGCCGCGTACGCCTGTGCCAGATCGTGCATCAGGGGACGTACCGACCACCCGTCGACCACGATGTGGTGGAGCACCAGCTGCAGGACGAACCGGCCTTCGGCCACGGTGAAGAGCACCGCCCTGACCGGTGCCTCCCGCGTCAGGTCGAAGACGTACCGGGCGTTCTCGTCGAGGGCGGCGACTTCGCCGCCGGGCAGGTCCACGACGTCGAGCCGGCCCGCCTCGACGTCGGCGGGTGCGATCAGCTGCCGCGGTGCGCCGTCCACCTCGGGAAAGCTCGTGCGCAGCGCCTCGTGCCGCGCGAGCACATCGCGGACCGCCGCGTCCAGCGCCTCGACGTCCAACGGCCCCTCGATCGCGGCCTGGACCACGACGTTGTACGTCCAGGCGGTCCGCTCGAAGCGGTCCAGGAGCCACAGCCGGTGCTGGCCGAATGAAACTGGAATCACGGCTCTCCCTCAGGCGTCTCCCGGCGACGTTAGAGGCAGCGCCTGCCCGGCACGGGCACTCCGTGCGGCACTACCGAGGCACTCGCGCAGGTCGTGAACGGGACAGGGGGCCGGCGCGCACAGGGCGCGGGCGCGGTGACGCACGAGCCGTCGCGACAGCCGACGCACGAGGTGACGCACGAGGTGACGTACGAGGAGAGGCGGGGCGAACTGCCGCCCGGCCGCCGCCGCCGCTGCCGATCCCGAAGCGCCAGGTCTCCTACGTTCGGGACGCATCGTATGCGGCCGTCGCAGCTCGACACAGGCAAGGTGGTGGGGATCCGGTGGGCGTTCTGTTCGATGACGCGGACGGTGGGTTCGTCGTCCTGGAGGGGGCGGACACGCGCACCGCGTCGCTGATCACCGCCAAGGAGCGGGACGCGCGTGGTGCCGCACCGGTGGCCGACGCGCCGGCTCCGGCCGGGAGGTAGCCCGTGGTGACCGGCGCGTACACGATCCTCGCCCTGGAGTTCCGAGGCGTCGGGGACCGGGCCGATTTCGGCTTTCTGACCCGTGAGGTCGACGGGGTCGACCTCACCCGTGTCGACCCGCTCGTCCACCATGTCGAGCAGCCGCTCGGACTCGCCGAGCAGGCCTCGCTGCTGGCCGAGGCCCTGCCGAACGCGCCCGCACTGGTCCTGGCGTACTGCGGCACGGCCGCTCTCGCGCTGCATGTCGCCGAGCTGACCGGCGCGCCCTCGTTGCTCGTGGACCCGTATCCCGTCACGGCCGACGACATGCGCCGCGACTTCATCGGTCTGTGCGAGTCGACCGGCGCCGATCCGACCGGCCTCGTGGACCCCGCGGCCGACCCCGATCCGGCGCGCTGGGCCAAGGAGCTGTACCGGGCCCGCGACGCCATGGCGGCACCGCACGGCGGCGACGACGTGGCCTATGAGCTGGTCGACGACATGCTCGACCGCTATCGCGCCTGGCTGCGCTTTCTGCAGGCGAGCAGGTCCGCCGCGCCCGCCGCGCCCGGCGGTGCGGTCACCGCGATCACGGCCCGGCCCGATCCGCGGCTCGGTCTGCTCCTCGTCGACAGCGGCGTCGCACAGGTGCACCGGGTGGAGGGCGGGACCGGAATTCTCGACTCGCCGGAGGTACGCGGCCTGCTGGCGGCCACCGTCGAACGGCACCGCCCCGCGAGCGACGCCCCGGGCGAGCCGGCAGCCGTCGATTTCCGTGATGGAGGGTGAGTTCATGCAGCGTGTACCGGTCGCCGCGCAGGCCACCTTCGAACAGGCCGTCCCCGACAAGCCCGGCGCGCACGCGGGCACCTTGCCCGCCCTGATCGGGGCGACCGCCGAGCGTGTCCCGGACGCGGTCGCCGTCGTGGCCGCGGGGGAGTCGGTCACGTACGCCGAACTCGTGGCGCGCGCACGCGGGCTGGGGCGTGAGCTGGTGCGTGCCGGCGCCGAGCCGGACGGGTTCGTCGGAGTCGCCGTCGACCGCTCGGTCGACAGCGTCGTCGCTCTCCTGGGCACACTGTTCGCCGGGGCCGCGTACGTTCCCATCGCCGTGGACCTGCCCGAGGACCGCGTCCGGCTCATCGCGTCCGACGCCACCCTGCGGCTCGTCACCGGTGTCGACGCGGCGATCGCCCGGGCCGCCGGCGCGCGTTTCGTGCCCGTCGACGCCCCGGCCGGGCTCGACACCGCCGCGCCCGCGCCCCCCGAGGTCCACCCGGACCAAGCGGCGTACGCGATCTTCACCTCGGGCTCGACCGGGCGCCCCAAGGGTGTGGTCATATCCCACCGCTCCGTGGTGGGATCGACCCTGGCCCGCTTCGGGGTCTACCCCGAGCCGGTGGCGTACGCGGTGCTCGCGCCGCTGACCATCGACGCCGCCGCCGCGGGGCTCTACTTCACCCTCGTGGCGGGCGGCCGGGTGGTGATACCGGACGAGGAGTCGATCCGCGATCCGCAACTCCTCGCCGACCTCCTCGTCGGCGAGCGGGTCAGCCACCTGGACGGGCTCCCCTCGCAGTACGCCGCGTTGCTGAGCTTCCACCCGGAAGCCGCGGCGGGCCTGCGCTGTGTGATCACCGGCGGCGAGGCCCTGCCGTTCCCGCTGGCACGCAAGCATGTGACCGACCTGCCGGGCGTGGAGCTGCACAACGAGTACGGTCCGACCGAAAGCACGGTGTGGGCCACCACGCACCGGTGCACGGACGCCGACACCGGCCCGCACGTCCCGATCGGCAGGGCGGTCGCGGGGTTGCGCGCCGAGGTCCTCGACGACGAGCTGCGGCCCGCGGCGCCCGGTGAGGCCGGCGAGATCTGGCTGTCGGGACCCGGGCTCGCGCGGGGCTATCTCGCCCGGGCGGCCCTGACGGCCGAGCGCTTCACCGCCCGTGTCGACCCGGGCGGATCCGGTGAACGCATGTACCGCACCGGCGACTTGGGCCATGTCGACGAGGCGGGGGAGATCGTGTACCACGGCCGTTCCGATCACCTGGTCAAGGTGCGGGGCCACCGGGTCGAACTCGGCGAGATCGAGGCGCGGCTCCGGGAGCACCCGGGCCTGCTCGATGTCGTCGTGGTCCCGCACAGCGGCGTCACCGGCGTCCGACTGGTCGCCGTGACCGTGCTCGCCGCCGACGCGACCGTGGGAGCGCGGGAGCTGACGGCCTTCGCGGCGCGCCGACTGCCCTCCTACATGCTGCCCGTCCTGTGGCGCAGTACCGACGCGCTGCCGCTGGCACCGGGCGGCAAGGTCGACCGGCTGCGACTGCGGGCCGAGGCGACCACCGTGGGCTCGGCGCTGCCCGCCTGACCCGCCACCCGACCAGACCCGCGTGGGGCGCACCGTCCCGCCGGGACACAGCACCGAGAAGCGGAGGTCCAGCACCATGATCGACCGTGCCGATGAAGTGAACCAGGCCCGGCAGGACGGCACGGGGACGAGCGACGCGGACGATGTGTCCGCGCTTGTGCTGTCCCTCGCGGGCGAACTCCTGGAGCGCGCCGACGTCGCGTTGGACGAGGACTTCTTCTCCGCCGGGGGCGACAGCGTCCTCGCGATGCACCTCGTCGGCCACCTGGCCCGGCAGACCGGCGTCAGGGTGCGGGTGTCGCTCCTCTTCAACCACCCGGTGCTGCGGGACTTCGTCGAGCAGGTCGAGCAGCTGCGCGCCGACAGCGACGCGTCCGAGGCCGCCGGTGCCGCGCCGGCCGGATCGCTGGCCGCCGCCCTGAACGCCCGGAGCGCCGCCGGTGCGTCGTGAACTCGAACCGGGACAGGCGGCGCTGGTCGCCGAGGTCGACGAGGTGCTCGACGCCCTCGGCCCGGACCCGGACGTCCACGAGGCGTTCGCGGCCCTCGGCGAGGCCCGCCTGATCGCCGTGCACTACCCCGCCGCGTACGGCGGCCGTGATCTGTCGTTCGCCCACCACGCGGCGGTGTCGGAACGCATCGGACTGCGCGGCCTGCCGGACGTGGCCCACCTGATCACCGTCCAGGGCGTCGGCTGCCCCATCCTCGTGTTCGGCACCGACGCGCAGCGCGGGCGCTGGCTTCCCGAGATCGCCTCCGGGCGTCTGCTCGCCAGCCTGTTGCTCTCCGAGCGTGACGCCGGCAGCGATCTGACGCGCATCACCACCCGTGCCCGGCCCGACGGCGACGGCTGGCTGATCAGCGGCCGCAAGACCTGGAGCCTGCTCACCCCGTGGTCGCGGGTCGCGCTGTGCTCGGTGCGGACCCGCAGGGAAAGCAGCCGCTACGACGGGATCTCGCTTTTCCTGGTCGACCTGGCCGACCCGGGCGTCGACATCGCGCCGACCCCGCGCGCCGCCGGTGAGCCTTACTACACGGTGACCCTGAACGACGTACGCGTCACACGTGACGCCCTCGTCGGCGAGGAGCACAAGGGGTGGGCGCTGCTGCCCACCGTGATCGGCTTCGAACGCGGGGGTTTCGACTACCTCACCCGGGCCCAGTCCTGGCTGGCCGCGGCGGGCGCGGAGCTCGCCGCCCTGCCGGCCGGCGAACAGGAGGCGCAGGCGGCCGATCTCGTACGGTGCGAGTTCCTGGTCGAGAGCGCCCGCGCGCTCGCCTACCACGCGGCCGGCACCGCCGACGGCCTGGAGACCGACGAGATCGACACCGCCTACGCCAAGCTCTCCAGCGGCCTGGCCGCGCAGGCCCTGACGCGTTGGGCCACCGAGGAGTTGCTGTCCCGCCCGGCCGCCGGCGAGGACGGCCGGCATCGTGCCGTGCTGCGCGCGGCGGCGGCCGAGGCCCCGGAGCTGACGGTCTCCGGCGGCGCGCAGGAACTCCAACTCGACCTCATCGCGGGCGAACTCATGATCGGCAGGTCCATCCGGTGAACCTCGAACTGGATCCCGTACAGCGCCGGCTGGTCGAGACCATCGCCAAGGGCGACGCGGCGGCGCCCCCGCAGGCCTCGGGCTGGGACGTGTTCGACGCCATCGGTCTGTCCGCGCTGCTGGCGCCGGAACCCGGCGCCGCACCGCTGCTCGGCACCCTCGAATGGTGCCTCGTCCTGGAGGAGCTGGGGGCCGGCCTTCGCTCCCACACGCTGGTGCGGTCGGTGCACGCCTTTCTCGACGTGTACGTGGCACGGGCGCGGGACGGGGCCGCCGCCGAGGCGTTCCGGACCTGGGCCGACGCGCAGGGCGCGGCGCCGCGCGCCGATGACCCGCTGCTGCTGCGGGAGGCCGACGACGTGTGGCGGTTCGTCGATCCGTGTCCGCCCGCGTTCGCCGCGCTGCCGGACGGGATCACCCTGGACGCCTCGACCGCGCGGGCCGTCCACGACCGTGGGCTGCTGCTGGTCGCCGCGTACGCGTGCGGAGTGGCACGACGCTGCCTCGCGTCGGCACAGGACCGTGCCGGTAGCAGGGTGGTCGCCGGCCGGCGCCTGCTCGAACACCAGGGCACCGGACATCGCATCGCGCGGGGCGCCGTCGATCTCACCCTCGCTCGCGCCGGGTTGTGGCGCGCGGCGCAGGCCGAGGACGAGTCGGAGCGCGCCGGACATCGGGCTCCGGCGGCAGCGGCGGCGTGTGTGTCGGCCGCACTGGACTGCGCCCATACGGTCGTCCAGGTCTTCGGCGCGGCCGGCACGAGCGCCCCGCAGGTCGTCGCGATGTTCCGTACGGCCTGCGCACTTCCGGCGGTGAGCGGCTCACCGCGTGCCCTGTGGGCCGAGGCCGGTGCACGCAGGATGAGAAGCCTCGTCTGACAACGGCGACGGCCGGTGCCACGAGAGTTCCTCGTGGCACCGGCCGTCGCCGTGCCGGGCGTCGCGGGCCGGACGAGACTTCGCGGACACGACCTCCCGGGCTCGTACACCTACGGCTCGCGGCTCACACGCCGGGTCAACGGTGCCGGGGCCTTGGGCGCCTGGGCCGCGCGGACCGCGAGCTCGGCGACCGTGGGGGCGGCGAAGACATCCGGGACGGAGATCTTCACACCGAGGCGCGTGCGGATCCTGGCGGCCAGGCGTATGGCGAGCTGGGAGTGCCCGCCGAGATGGAAGAAGTCGTCGTCCGTGCCGATGTCCTGCGGCGGCAACTCCAGTATCTCGGAGAAGAGTTCGCGCAGTGCGGCTTCCGCGTCGACGGTGGAGAGTTCGGTGGTCATGGCGATTCACTGCCCTGGGGTCGGAGTCGGGTGGGGTGGGGTGCCGGGCTGTTTCGGTTCCGGGGCGAGCGCGGTCGGTGTCATGTGCCGCCACACGACGGGCGTCAGGACGCACATCGCGGCGAAGGCCACCCAGAACGGGGCCGTGATGCCGAGGGCGCGGGCCACGAAACCGCCGAGCAGCGCGCCGATGGCGTAGCCGCCCATGCTGAAGAGCAGACAGACGCTGTTGACCCGGCCGAGCATCTCGGCCGGTGTGACCCGCTGGCGCAGCGTGACGCCGATGATGCCCCAGATCGTGGCGTGCGCGCCGAAGACGACCAGCGTGATCGCGGCCACCCAGGGCAGCCGCGTCGCCGCCAGGACGAGATGCGTCAGGGTCTCCGTGATCAGGCCGAACCTGAGGAGCGCGGCCGAACCGAACCGTGCCTCCAGGCGGGAGACCGCGAGGGTGCCCACCACGCCGCCCACGGCCGTGGCGGCGAGCAGGAAGCCATAGCCGACTTCGGTGAGGCCGAGACGTTCCCGCGAGAACAGCACGTACGTCGCGTAGGTGCCGCCGTACGTGACGTTCATGAGCCCCATGGTCACCGCGAGCGTGCGCAGCGCCCGGTGATTCCACAGCCAGCGCAGCCCCTCGGCCATCTCCTTGCGGATGGATCCACGGCGGGCGGGCCCGGCCCGTGCCGTGTCGACTGCGCCGGGCCCCCGGCGCGGCAGGCTGAGGACGAGCAGCGCGCCCAGGGCGTAACAGGCCGCGTCCATGCCGAACGGGACGGCGGCCGCGACGGCGAACAGCCAGCCGCCCAGGGGCGGTCCCGCGAACTGGTTGCAGACCATGCGGATGCCCGAGAGCCCGGCGTTGGCCCTGGGCAGATCGGCGTCGGCGACCACGCTCGGCAACAGCGCCTGGCCCGCGTTGTCCGACAGAGTGGCGCCGACGCCGAGCAGGAAGACCGCCGCGTAGACGGTGGGGACGTTCGCCCATCCCTGCCACACCAGAAGGGCGAGTGCACCCATCACCACCGCACGCATGACGCCCACGGCGCCCACGACCAAGCGGCGGTCGACGCGGTCCACCAGCACACCGCTGACGAGGGAGAAGAGCAGCCACGGCAGCTGTTGGGCGAACACCGCCCCCGCGACGACCGCCGGGTCGCCGCTGATGCTCGCCATGAGCAGCGGGCCGGCCGCGACCGTGACGCCGTCTCCGAGGGTGGACATACCGGAGGCGAGCCAGAGTCTGGCGAAGTCACCCTTGAAAAGGACAGTCATGAAGGCGAGATCCCGGTGAGCACGGTCGGAGCCGACGGGCGACTCGTGGGCGGTGGAGGATCAGGAGATCCGCGAGCTGTGAGCCAGCGGCCCCGGCCGAGGTGAGCGGTGCGGACGGGAACGAGCACGGTCCGATCGCGCAGGTCCCGCTGTCGAGGCTAGGCCCCGGGCTCCGCACGCACCGGCACTTTCGGGAGCACTTTCGGCAGCACGAAGGAGGCGGAAGAGCGGCAGAACCGGGGCGGTTCCGCGGCAACTACCGAGGATCGCGGGCAGGTTGCCCGCACACGCTCCGCACACCGCTCTGCTCCGGTGCACCCTTGGACACGATCCGCGCGGACCCGCGTGGCCGGCAGTGGACCTGTGTGACCGAGGAGGGGGAACGGGCAATGGGCGACGGGGTTCTGGTGCTGGGCCGAGAGCAGGTGGCCGCCTGTCTGGCCGACCGTCACCAAGAGATCGTGACGGCGGTACGGTCGGCCTATGAGGCGCACGCGGCCGGAACGGCGACCGTGCCGTTCTCCGTCTTCCTCACCGATCCCTCGCGCCCCCGGGACCGCATCGTCGGCATGCCCGCATACCTGCGCGCCGACGAACGCGCCGGAATGAAGTGGATCTCGTCCTTTCCCGGCAACGTCGATGCCGGAAAGGACCGGGCCTCCTCCGTCATCGCCGTCAACTCCCTCGCCGACGGCCGTGTGACATCGTTGATGGAAGGCTCCGAGGTCAACTTCGCCCGCACAGGGGCAAGTGCGGCCCTCGCGGCGCGGACGCTCCACACCGAGGAGCGGCTCAGCACGCTCGGTGTCATCGGCTGCGGCCCGATCAATCTCGCCATCGTGCGGAATCTCCTCGCCGAGTACGGCGGAGAGTGCCGCGTCCTGCTCTTCGACGTCGTCGAGGACCGCGCCCGCCTCTTCGCGACCCGGGTGCGCGCGTTCGCGCCCGGGTCCGACGTCGGGACGGCGGGGTCGACCGATGAGGTGCTCGGCGCCGCGCCGTTGGTGTCGATCGCCACGAACGTCCGAGAGCCGCACATCGCGAGCCTGACCGGCTGTCCCGACGGCGCCACGATCCTGCACATGTCGGTGCGCGACATCGCCCCCGGGGAACTGGAGCGGCGCGACAACGTCGTGGACGACCCCGACCACATCTGCCGGGTCGGCACCTCGCTGCACCGGATCGAACAGCGGCACGGCAACCGGGACTTCATCCGCTGCACGCTGGGCGATGTGCTCCTCGGCCGCTCCGCGCCCCGCCGTGACCGGGACGAGGTGCTCGTCTACTCGCAGTTCGGCCTCGCGATGCTCGACATCGCGGTGGCGGCCCATGTCCAGGAGACGGCGGAGAAGGCCGGCATCGGCACCCGGGTCCCCGACTTCCACGGAGGATGACCCCGAGGCCGCCGGATCGCTCGGAGCGAGGCGGGATCGACCGCGTGCACCACGGGAGGCACAGCAGGGCAGGCGCTGGGTCGAAGACCGTGGGCCGAGGCGATGAAGAGGCATCCGTCACCGCGACCGGCCCTCCTCCGTCCACCGGGGACGCCGCCGTACGCGGGCAAGCAGAGCCCGAGGCGCCACCCGCGAAGCGGCGTCCGCCCGGACTGCCGGCCCGGGCCGCCCCGGGCGCGCGATGGTGTCGGTCATCCGGGTAGCCGTTCGAGGCGGTCCTGACGATCCGGCTCCCCCGGGGCTAACCTGCGGCGGGAGATCCGTTGACTGGAGGTACGTATGCGCCGTTCCGTCGGCCGGAAAACGTCGCTGTTGGCCGTCCTCGCCGTGGTCGCGTCGGTGGGGGCCGCCGCCCCGGTGGCCTCGGCACCGTCCACCGCCCCGCGCCCCGTGCCACCCAAGTCCCCGGTGGCGGTGGGCCACGGGGGAGCGGTGGCGAGCGTCGACCCGGACGCGTCCGCCGCCGGGATCGAGGTGCTGCGCAAGGGCGGCAACGCGGTGGACGCGGCCGTGGCCACCGCCGCCGCTCTCGGCGTGACCGAGCCGTACTCGGCGGGCATCGGCGGCGGTGGCTACTTCGTCCACTACGACGCGAAGAAGCGCACCGTGCGGACGATCGACGGCCGCGAGACCGCACCGCGCAGCGCGGACGCCTCGCTCTTCCTGGAGAACGGCAAACCGATCCCCTTCGAGGAGGGGGTGACCAGCGGCCTCGGTGTCGGGACCCCCGGCACCCCGGCCACCTGGGAGCGGGCCCTGGACGCGTGGGGCAGCAAGTCCCTGCGTACGCTGCTGAAACCGGCCGAGCGCCTGGCCCGGGACGGCTTCGTCGTGGACGACACCTTCCGCTCGCAGACCGCCGCCAACCAGGCCCGGTTCGCCGACTTCCCCGCCTCCGCCGAGCTCTTCCTGCCGGGCGGTGAACTTCCCGCCGTCGGCTCGGTGTTCAAGAACCCCGACCTGGCCCGTACGTACGAGAAGCTCGGCCGTAAGGGCGTCGGGGAGCTGTACCGGGGCGAGTTGGCCGACGACATCGTCCGTACGGTGCGCAGGCCGCCCGTCGACCCGGACGCCACCCGGGTGGTGCGGCCCGGCGATCTGACCCGCGCGGACCTCGCCGCCTACCGGACCCTGCGCAAGGACCCGACGAAGGTGAACTACCGGGGCCTGGACGTCTACGGCATGGCCCCCTCGTCGTCCGGCGGCACCAGCGTCGGCGAGGCGCTCAACATCCTGGAGTCCACCGACCTCTCGCGCGCCGACCGGGTGCGCTACCTGCACCGCCTGATCGAGGCGAGCCGGATCGCGTTCGCCGACCGGGGGCGCTGGGTCGGCGACCCCGCGTTCGAGGACGTCCCCACCAAGGAGCTGCTGAGCCAGCGGTTCGCCGACGCGCGCGAGTGCCTGATCCGGGACGACAAGGCGCTGACCAGCCCCCTGGCGCCGGGCGACCCGCGCGACCCCGAGCGGTGCGGCAGCGGCGGCACGGCCGCGCCCACCACGTTCGAGGGGGAGAACACCACCCACCTGACGACGGCCGACAAGTGGGGCAACGTCGTCGCCTACACCCTGACCATCGAGTCCACCGGCGGCAGCGCCATCACCGTGCCAGGCCGGGGCTTCCTGCTCAACAACGAACTGACCGACTTCTCCTTCGCGCCCGCCAACCCGGCGGTGCACGATCCGAACCTGCCGGGACCGGGCAAGCGGCCGCGCTCGTCGATCTCCCCGACCATCGTGCTGAAGCACGGCGAGCCGGTGCTCGCGCTCGGCTCGCCGGGCGGGGCCACGATCATCACGACCGTGCTCCAGTCGCTCACCGGACACCTGGACCGGGGACTCCCGCTGGTCGACGCGATCGCCGCGCCGCGCGCCAGTCAGCGCAACGCGCCGACGACGGAGATCGAGCCGGAGCTGTGGAACAGCCCGGTCCGCGCGGAGCTGGAGAAGCTCGGCCACTCCTTCAAGCGGAACCCGGAGATCGGGGCCGTCACCGGGGTGCAGCGACTGCCCGACGGCCGCTGGCTGGCGGCGGCGGAAAAGGTGCGCCGGGGCGGCGGCTCGGCCATGGTGGTGCATCCGGGCGGCGGTCACTGAGCCGGCCGGACGCAGCAGGGGCCCGGGGCCGGTATCGCGTGGCACAGCGCGCGGTGCCGGCCCCGCGGCCTTGGCGCGCGACCACCCTGCCGGTCCGGGACGGGCGGGGAGGGGCGCGCCGCCGCAGGGGACCCGTACGGGTCTCTCGTCCACGGGAAGGGGCCCTCCGCACGATGCGCACCCGCATGCTCGCCCTGACATCCGCCGCCTGCGGCGCCGCGCTGCTCGGAGCGGCGGCTCTGCCCGCCTCCGCCACCGGCGCCGGACTCGGCCCCGGCCAGGAGCCGGAATCGGCCGCGGTGGACGCCGCCGGAGAGGAGGCGACCGCGGTGACCGCCGCGGAACTGCTGGCCGAGGTCCGCGCCTGCGCCCGGATCTCGAAAGGCGCGTACCGCACGGACAGCGGCAGCGCGAAGGCCACGGTTCCCGTCTGCGGCGCCCAGGACGCCGTCTTCTGGAAGGCGGACATGGACATCGACTGCGACGGCCGCAGGACCGAGGCCTGCAACCGGAGGACCGATCCGAACTTCCTGCCGGAGACCGCGTTCCAGACCTCCCGCGGCGAACCCCTGGACTCGGCCGAGCTCCCCCACGTGGTCGTGCCGGGCCCGGGCAAGGTGTGGGACTACCGGAAGTCGGGGCTCACCGGCGGCAGTGTCGTGGCGGTCGTGTACCGGGACCGGGTGCGATACGGAGTGATCGGCGACACCGGCCCCACGGGCATCATCGGGGAGGCGTCGTACGCCATGGCGAAGGCCCTGGGCATCGACCCCGATCCGTCGACCGGAGGGGCCGAGTCCGGGGTCACCTACATCGCGTTCACGAACTCCCGTGTCTCCCCGATCGAGAGCTCCGCGCGGGCGCGGAGCCGGGGAGCGGCCCTGGCCAGGGAGTTCGTCGGACGCTCCTAGGTTCTGTCGGTCCGGAGCGGTCCGCGGCCCGTGGCCCGTACGGTGTGCTCACAGCGTGGTCAGGACGCGCGGGCCGTCGTCCCGGATCGCCACCGTGTGCTCGGCGTGCGAGGCACGGCTGCCGTCCGTCGTCCGCAGCGTCCAGCCGTCCTCGTCGTGGCGGAACTCGTCGCCGCCACCGCCGATCAGCATGGGTTCGATCGCCAGGACCATGCCGTGCCGCAGCACCATGCCGCGCCCCGGCCGCCCCTCGTTCGGTACGGACGGGTCCTCGTGCATGGACCGGCCGATCCCGTGGCCGCCGTAGCCCTCCAGGATGCCGTAGCCCGCGTTCCGGCAGACCGTGCCGATCGCGTGGGCGATGTCGCCGATCCGGTTGCCGACCACGGCCGCGCCGATCCCGGCCGCCAGGGCCTCGTACGCGGTGTCGACGAGCCGGGTGTCCTCCGGGCGGGCCTCTCCCACGATGAAGCTGATCGCCGAGTCACCGGCCCAGCCGCCCAGGAGGGCCCCCGCGTCCACGCTGACCAGGTCCCCGTCGCGCAGCGGTTCGGCCGAGGGGATGCCGTGCACGACCGCGTCGTTGACCGAGACGCAGACGACGGCCGGGAACGGGGTGGACGCGAAGTGCGGCTTGTAGTTGAGGAAGGGGGAGGCGGCTCCGGCCCCGCTCAGCACTTCGCGGGCCGCCTCGTCCAGGTGGCGGGGGGTCACGCCGACCGCCGCCACCTCCCGCGCGCGGGTCAGCATCTGCGCGACGACCCGGCCGGCCTCGCGCATCGCTTCGATGGACGTATCTGTCTTGATGTGCACCATGCCGATTACTATACCGGTCGAAGTGGTATAGTAATGACGGTATAGAAATGGCATTCCGTAGTAGGATGGGCCCATGGTCCGCACCCCCCTGACACCCGAAGAGCGCCTGCGCGGCGAACGGCTCGGCATGGTGCTCCGTGCGGCGCGCGGGGAACGCAGCATGGCCGCCGTCGCCGCGAGCGCCGGAATCTCCGCGGAGACGCTCCGGAAGATCGAGACCGGCCGCGCGCCCACGCCCGCCTTCTTCACCGTGGCCGCCCTCGCCGGAGCGCTGGGCCTCTCCATGGACGAGATCCTCGGCCGCTGCGCGCCGGAACCGGCCGCCGCTCCGCTGATCGCGTAGGGCCCTGGGGCGCGCCCCGACCGGCGGGCCGCCCCTCCGGACGCGTAGGGTCGCGCCGTGACCCTCCAGGACTTCGCACGCAGCGAGTACGTCAGCCTGACCACGTACCGGAAGAACGGCACACCCGTCGCCACGCCCGTCTGGGCCGCCGCCGATGGCGGTGTGCTGTACGTCTGGACCCGCTCCGACTCGTGGAAGGTCAAGCGGCTGCGCAACAACGGCAAGGTCGTTGTCACCGTCTGCGACGTGCGCGGCAGGATCGCCGAAGGGGCCCCCAGCGCCGAGGGCGCCGCGAAGCTCCTCGACGAGGACGGCACCCGCGCGGTGCGCGGACTGCTGGCGCGCAAGTACACCTGGAAGTTCTGGCTCGTCGACCGGCCCGCGACGGTCGTACGGCTCGGCAAGCGCCCGCACACCGGGATCGCCATCACCTTCTGAGCCCGGCCCGCCGAGGCGGCCGAGGCCCCCGGAGTCACCTTGAACGCCACCGGAGACCGGGACCGTATCCGTTGTGGACCGGTCGGGTGCGAAACATGATCGACTCCGCCGGTTCACGGCGATGGTCTTGCCCCGCCGGACGGAGGGGCTTACGTTCTCCATCCATGCACCGATCTACGTGCGTAGAGAACGCGTGCAGGCTCTCTGACGCCGCGTCGAAGGAGCAGCTCATGTCCCACGTCGTACGCGCCGCACTCGTCCAGGCGACCTGGACCGGCGACACCGAATCCATGATCGCCAAGCACGAGGAGCACGCGCGCGAGGCCGCCCGGCAGGGCGCGAAGATCATCGGCTTCCAGGAGGTGTTCAACGCCCCCTACTTCTGCCAGGTCCAGGAGCCCGAGCACTACCGCTGGGCCGAGCCGGTACCCGACGGGCCGACCGTCAGGCGTATGCGGGACCTGGCCCGTGAGACCGGCATGGTCGTCGTCGTACCGGTCTTCGAGATCGAGCGGTCCGGCTTCTACTACAACACCGCGGCCGTGATCGACGCCGACGGCTCGTATCTCGGCAAGTACCGCAAGCACCACATCCCGCAGGTCAAGGGATTCTGGGAGAAGTACTACTTCAAGCCCGGCAACGCCGGCTGGCCGGTCTTCGACACCGCGGTCGGCAAGGTCGGCGTCTACATCTGCTACGACCGGCACTTCCCCGAGGGCTGGCGCCAACTCGGACTCGGCGGAGCCCAGTTGGTGTACAACCCCTCGGCCACCTCGCGCGGACTCTCCAGCCACCTGTGGCAGTTGGAGCAGCCCGCCTCCGCCGTCGCCAACGAGTACTTCGTCGCCGCGATCAACCGGGTCGGCCAGGAGGAGTACGGCGACAACGACTTCTACGGAACCAGCTACTTCGTCGACCCGCGCGGCCAGTTCGTCGGGGACGTGGCCAGCGACAAGGAAGAGGAACTCCTCGTCCGCGACCTGGACTTCGACCTGATCGAGGAAGTCCGCCAGCAGTGGGCCTTCTACCGGGACCGACGGCCCGACGCCTACGACGGGCTGGTGGAGCCGTGACCGGACTGCACGAGCGCCACCTCGCCGTCAGCCCCGAGTGGCTGGCCCTCTACTACCGCCACCCCCTGGAACTCACCCACGGCGAGGGCCGCCACGTCTGGGACGCGGACGGCAACCGCTACCTCGACTTCTTCGGCGGCATCCTCACCACGATGACCGCCCACGCCCTGCCCGAGGTGACCAAGGCCGTCGCCGAGCAGGCCGGGCGCATCATCCACTCCTCCACCCTCTACCTCAACCGCCCCATGGTGGAGATGGCCGAGCGGATCGCCGCCCTCTCCGGCATCCCCGACGCCCGGGTCTTCTTCACCACCTCCGGCACCGAGGCCAACGACACCGCGCTGCTGCTCGCCACCGCGTACCGCCGCTCCAACCAGATCCTCGCGATGCGCAACAGCTACCACGGCCGGTCCTTCTCCACGGTCTCCATCACCGGCAACCAGGCATGGTCGCCCACGAGCCTGTCCCCGCTCCAGACCTTGTACGTCCACGGCGGCGTCCGCAGCCGGGGACCGTACGCCGAGCTCAGCGACGAGCGGTTCATCCAGGCGTGCGTCGCCGACCTGGAGGACCTCCTCGGGCACACCCGCCGGCCCGCCGCCCTGATCGCCGAGCCCATCCAGGGCGTCGGCGGCTTCACCTCTCCGCCCGACGGCCTGTTCGCCGCGTTCCGGGAGGTCCTGGACCGGCACGGGGTGCTGTGGATCTCGGACGAGGTGCAGACCGGCTGGGGCCGTACCGGCGAGCACTTCTGGGGCTGGCAGGCGCACGCCCAGAACGGGCCGCCGGACATCCTCACCTTCGCCAAGGGCATCGGCAACGGCATGTCCGTCGGGGGAGTGGTGGCCCGCGCCGAGGTGATGAACTGCCTCGACGCCAACTCCATCTCCACCTTCGGCGGTTCGCCGGTCACCATGGCCGCGTCGCTCGCCAACCTCTCGTACCTCCTGGAGCACGACCTCCAGGGCAACGCGCGGCGCGTCGGCGGGCTCCTCATCGAACGGCTGCGGGGCGTCGCCGCCGGCTCGCCCGCCGTACGCGAGGTGCGCGGCCGCGGCCTGATGATCGGCATCGAGCTGGTGAGGCCCGGCACCGACGAGGCCGACCCCGAAGCCGCCGCGGCCGTCCTCGAAGCGGCCCGCGCGGGCGGGCTGCTCATCGGCAAGGGCGGCGGCCACAGCACCAGCGTTCTCAGGATCGCCCCGCCGATGACCCTGACCGTCGCCGAGGCCGAGGAAGGCGCGGCGATCCTCGCGGAGGCCCTGCACGCGGCGGGCTGACCCCCGCCCGGCGGAGCCCGTACGTACCCGAACCGCGCGGGGCGGCCCCCCGGCCGTACGCCCAGAGGGCCGGCGGGCGCCCCGAGTTAAGGAGACTCCCATGAGCCGCACCGTCATCCACGGCGGCCTGGTCATCACCGCGTCCGACGAGATCCACGCCGACGTGCTCGTCGAGGGCGGCCGGATCGTCGCCCTCGCCGCCCACGGAACCGACGCCGCCGCGAGCTGGAGCGCCGACCGGCGGATCGACGCGGCGGGCAAGTACGTCATCCCGGGCGGCGTCGACGGGCACACCCACATGGAGATGCCGTTCGGCGGGACGTACGCCGCCGACACCTTCGAGACCGGCACCCGGGCCGCCGCCTGGGGCGGCACCACCACCATCGTCGACTTCGCGATCCAGAGCGTGGGCCGCTCCCTGCGCGAGGGGCTCGACGCCTGGTACGGGAAGGCCGACGGCAACTGCGCCATCGATTACGCCTTCCACATGATCCTCGCGGACGTGAACCCCTCCTCGCTCAAGGAGATGGACCTCCTCGTCTCCGAAGGGGTCACCTCCTTCAAACTGTTCATGGCCTACCCCGGCGTCTTCTACAGCGACGACGGCCAGATCCTGCGCGCCATGCAACGGGCCTCCGGCAACGGCGGGTTGATCATGATGCACGCGGAGAACGGCATCGCCATCGACGTCCTGGTCGAGCAGGCGCTCGCCGAGGGCCGCACCGACCCCCGCTACCACGGGGACGTACGCAAGGTCGCCCTGGAGGCCGAGGCCACCCACCGCGCCGTCCAGCTCGCCCGGGTCGCCGGATCCCCCCTCTACGTCGTCCACGTCTCCGCCGACGAGGCCGTGGCGGAGATCGCCGCCGCCCGCCACCGGGGCCTCCCCGTCTTCGGCGAGACCTGCCCGCAGTACCTGTTCCTGTCCACCGACAACCTCGCCGAGCCCGGATTCGAGGGCGCCAAGTACGTCTGCTCCACCCCGCTGCGTCCCAGGGAACACCAGGAAGCCCTGTGGCGGGGCCTGCGGAACAACGAACTCCAGGTCGTCTCCACCGACCACTGCCCCTTCTGCTTCTCGGGTCAGAAGGAGATGGGCCGCGGCGACTTCTCCAAGATCCCCAACGGCATGCCGGGCGTCGAACACCGCATGGACCTGCTGCACCAGGCCGTCGTGGACGGGCACATCACCCGCCGCCGCTGGATCGAGATCGCCTGCGCGTCCCCGGCCCGGATGTTCGGCCTCTACCCGAAGAAGGGGACCATCGCCCCGGGCGCCGACGCCGACATCGTCATCTACGACCCGGCCGCCGAGCAGACCCTCTCCGCCGAGACCCACCACATGAACGTCGACTACTCGGCGTACGAGGGCAAACGCATCACCGGAAAGGTCGAGACCGTGCTGTCGCGCGGCGAACTCGTCATCGAAGGACGGAAGTTCACCGGCCGTGCCGGACACGGCATGTACACCCCCCGCGCCACCTGTCAGTACCTGGACTAATCTCGCCGATCACGCCGGGCTCGCGGGGTCTGGTGCCGCACCTCGCGGCGTTGTCGTCACTACCGACGCTCCGCGTCGACTCCCTCCTCCGCCTTGCGATGCACGGCACCAGACCCCGCTCCCTGATCCGGCCTGATCGACAAGACACCCCTAGGAGATCCCGCCATGGACTTCGGACTCGTCCTCCAGACCGACCCGCCCGCCTCCGCCGTCGTCGGCCTGATGCGCCGCGCCGAACGCAACGGCTTCCGCTACGGCTGGACCTTCGACTCGGCGGTGCTCTGGCAGGAGCCGTTCGTCATCTACAGCCGCATCCTGGAGCACACCGACCGGATGACCGTGGGCCCGATGGTCACCAACCCGGGCACCCGCACCTGGGAGGTCACCGCCTCCACCTTCGCCACCCTCAACGACATGTACGGCAACCGCACCGTCTGCGGCATCGGGCGCGGCGACTCCGCGATGCGCGTCGCGGGCCGCCGGCCCAACACGCTGGCCCGCCTCGGCGAAGCCATCGACGTGATCCGGGACCTCGCGGAGGGCCGGGAGGCGACGGTCGACGGGCGGCCGGTGCGGATCCCGTGGGTGAAGGACGGGCGGCTGCCGGTGTGGATGGCGGCGTACGGGCCCAAGGCCCTGGCCCTGGCCGGGCAGAAGGCCGACGGCTTCATCCTCCAGCTCGCCGATCCCTTCCTCACCGAGTGGATGATCAAGGCGGTACGGGACGCGGCCTCCGACGCCGGGCGGGACCCGGACTCCGTCACCATCTGCGTCGCCGCCCCCGCCTACGTCGGCGACGACCTCGACCACGCCCGGGAGCAGTGCCGCTGGTTCGGCGGGATGGTCGGCAACCACGTGGCGGACCTGGTCGCCCGCTACGGCGAGCACTCCGGCCTGGTCCCCGATGAGCTCACCGACTACATCGCCGGACGCTCCGGCTACGACTACAGCCACCACGGGCGCACCGGCAACCCGGACACCACCTTCGTCCCGGACGGGATCGTCGACCGGTTCTGTCTGCTGGGTCCCGCCGAGGCGCACATCGAGAAGCTGCGGGCGCTGCGGGACATGGGTGTCGACCAGTTCGCGCTGTACGACATGCACGACGCCCGGGAGGCGACCATCGACGCCTACGGAGCCGAGATCATCCCGGCCCTGAGCTGATCGGTACGGTAGCCTGTGCAGCCGTTCGGGCATCGACGGGGGAGGCACGGATACGTGGCGCAGTACTTGTTGTTGGTGTACGAGGACGAGCCCATGACGAGTGCGCTGCCCTCGGAGGAGGAAGCGGCGCTCGTGGGCCGGTTCCAGGACTTCATGCGGCGCAACGGGGCGAGCGTGGAGCGGGGTCAGCGGCTCCACCCGACCTCCACGGCCACCTCGGTGCGGCGGGACGCCGAAGGCGGCGTCCGGATCAGTGACGGGGCGTTCGTCGAGTCCAAGGAAGTCGTCGCCGGGTACTTCCTGATCGAGGCGGAGAACCTCGCCGAGGCGCTCAGGCTGGCCGAGGAGGTTCCCGTGCCCAACGGCGGGATCGAGGTCAGGCCGATCCGTTCCGTGCCGGGCGCCTGAATCGCTGTCGCCCGCGCACACGAGTTCTCGGAGCGGCCATGGATGCGACCGTCGCGGACGCCGTCGCCAGGGCACACAGCAGGCAGTGGGGTTTCGTGCTCGCGGCCACCGTGCGCGTCGCCCGGGATCTCGACCTCGCCGAGGAGTGCGTCCAGGAGGCCTATGCCCAGGCGTTGCGGCAGTGGCCGCAGGAAGGGGTGCCGAAACGGCCCGAGGCATGGCTGACCACGGTCGCCCGGCGCCGTGCCGTGGACGCCCTGCGCCGCCTCGACACCTTGCGCGGCAAACTGCCGCTGCTGGCCGGTGACGACACCGCTCCGCCCGCGGACCAGGACCTCGTCGACCGCGATATTCCGGACGACCGGCTGCGGCTGATCTTCACCTGCTGCCACCCCTCGTTGGATGCCGACACCCGGGTCGGTCTCACCCTGCGGCTGGTGTGCGGTCTGTCCACCGCCGAGGTCGGCCGGGCGCTGCTCGTCTCGGAGCCGACGATGGCGGCCCGTATCACCCGTGGCAAGAAGAAGATCAAGACCGCCGGAATCCCCTACAGGGAACCGTCGCCCGAGGAGCTTCCCGCTCGGCTCGACGCCGTGCTGGACGTCGTGCACCTCGTCTTCAGCACCGGGCACACCGCGCCTTCCGGGGAGCGACTGCAGCGACGTGACCTGATCGAGCGGGCGCTGCATCTCGCGCGCGTACTGCACCAGTTGCTGCCCGCCCAGTCCGGCGCGGCGGGGCTGCTCGCGCTCGTTCTCCTCACCGACGCGCGCCGCCGCGCCCGCACCCGTCCCGACGGTTCGCTGGCGCTGCTCTCCGAGCAGGACCGGACGCTCTGGAACGCCGAGGAGATCCAGGAGGGGCTGCGGCTGGCCGCGTCCGCCCTGCGGCACCGGCCGCCGACCCGGTACGCGCTGATGGCGGCGACCGCCGCCGTGCACGCGCGGGCTCCGAGCTGGGAGGCCACCGACTGGCCCCGCATCGTCGACCTCTACGACGACCTGCTGCGGATCTGGCCGTCACCGGTGGTGGCGTTGAACCGCGCCATCGCCGTCGGACAGGCGTACGGCCCGGAGGCCGGCCTGCGGTGTCTGGCGCAGCTCTCCGCCGAACCCAAGCTGACCGACTACCAGTACTTCGCCGCTGCCCGGGCGGACTTCCTGCGTCGGCTGCACCGCTTCGACGAGGCACGGGCCGCCTATCGGGAGGCGCTCGCGAGGACCACGAACGCGGTGGAGCGGGAGTTCCTCCGGTCGCGCATCGATGAACTGGGTGCTCTCCCGTAACCACTGCCGGCCCTGTGCATTGCTCCTGAAATGCCGAGATTCCCCGCCCGGTCGCCACGGAATGATCGGTATCCATGCCTCCGCTTAAAGTGCGCAGAGCGCAAGCGGAAGGCGCGCATTCTCGTGAGGCAGCCGAAAATTGCCGCCGCGGAGGGCGCATTGGTACTGTCCGGCGGACGTCGAACATCTAACGTCGAAAACTTCATCAGGCGGGGGAAAAATGTCTGAGTCGAATGCTCTTGTCGGCGCCGAGGAAGCAACCCGGACGCGCGAGCACAATCGCAAGATCGTTTCGCGGTACATGAACACGCGCGGTCAGGATCGCCTACGGCGTCACGAATTGTTCACCGAGGACGGACAGGGCGGTCTCTGGACCACGGACACGGGTGAGCCCATCGTCATCCGAGGCCGTGACCGGCTGGCCGAGCACGGGGTGTGGTCCCTGCGCTGCTTCCCCGACTGGCAGTGGATCGACATCGAAATCTTCGACACGCAGGACCCGGACCAGTTCTGGGTGGAGTGCAACGGTGTCGGAAAGATTCTCTTCCCTGGTTACCCGGAGGGGCGCTACGAGAATCACTTCCTGCACCACTTCACCTTCGAGGGTGGAAAGATCAAGCGGCAGCGGGAATTCATGAACCCCGTCCAGCAGTTCCGCTCCCTGGGAATCGAGGTGCCGAAAATCGTGCGGGAGGGAATCCCGACGTGAATCGGAAAAGAAATCTGCATCTCGTTCTCTGGTAACCCTACGGGGGTGGGATCGAACGTGAAATGTCAGGCTTCTTCGAAGCAATCACTGTCGGCTGCTCAGCAGCCGGAATGGGGCGATCGGCATCAGGTTGCCCAGGTCCGCAACGTCCTGGCGGCCACCGGTTCGCTCGTCGACACCGAACAGGTCCTCGCGTTGCGCGGGGCGCTGGCGGCGGCGGCGCGCGGTGAGGCTCTCGTCCTGCAGGCCGGCGACTGCGCCGAGCATCCCGACGAATGCCGCGCGACCCCCCTGGAGGCCAAGGCCGCCCTGGTCCACCGACTCGCCGATCTGCTGGGCGCGGAGTCGGGGCTGCCGGTCATCCGGGTCGGCCGGATCGCCGGCCAGTTCGCCAAACCCCGCTCGCGTCCCTTCGAGGAGACGCCCGGGAGCGGCCGGCTCCCCGTCTACCGGGGACACATGGTCAACCTGCCCGCACCGGACGCTCACAGCAGGCGGCCCGATCCCCTGCGGCTGCTCATGTGCTTCATGACGGCCCGCGAGGCGATGGAACACCTCGGATGGCGGGCCGACGCGGACTGGCAGGCGCGACAGGCCGAGGACCGGCTGTGGACCAGCCACGAAGCGCTGCTGATGGATTACGAGCAGCCGCAGCTCCGTCCGGCCGGAGACGGCCGCCTGCTGCTCGGGTCGACGCACTGGCCGTGGATCGGCGAGCGCACCCGGCAACTCGACGGCGCCCATGTGGACCTGCTGTCCCGCGTCGTCAACCCGGTCGCCTGCAAGGTCGGGCCGGACATGACACCGGACGAGCTGGTCGGACTGTGCGCCCGTCTGGATCCACAGCGCGACCCCGGCCGGCTCGCGCTGATCGTGCGGATGGGCCCGGACCTGGTCACCGCTCGGCTGCCCGCCCTGGCCCGCGCGGTCCAGGACGCGGGCCACCCCGTGCTCTGGCTCTGCGATCCCCTGCACGCCAATACCGTCAAGCGTCCCGACGGGACCAAGACACGCCACGTCGCCACGGCCGTGGACGAGGTCCGCAGGTTCTCGGAGAGCTTGAACGGCGTGGGCGCGCAGGGCCGCGGTCTCCATCTGGAGACCAGTCCGTACGCGGTGGACGAGTGCGTCGGGGGTCCCGCGGGCGCGGTGCCGGAGGCCGTGGGCGCCGCCAGCCTGTGCGATCCCAGGCTCGGTCCGGCGCAAGCCGCCGAGGTCGTCTCGGCGTGGTCGGCCGTGGGCGGTCCGCGCGGCGCATCTGTTCTGACGAGGCGGGGGTTGTCATGAGCCTGAAAATCGAAGTCGAACCGTACGACCTGCCCACCCGGCGGGACATGCCCGTCGGCGTGGTCGACTGGACCGTCCGGCCCGAACGAGCCGTGCTGCTCGTCCACGACATGCAGAGGTACTTCCTCGAGCCGTTCGAACCCGGTATGCGCGCCCGGTTGATCGATACCGCGGCCGCCCTGCGCAAGCGCTGCGCGGCTCAGGGCGTCCGTATCGCCTACACCGCCCAGCCGGGCCGTATGACGCCGAAGGACCGGGGCCTGCTCCGGGACTTCTGGGGACCAGGTATGACCAGCTCGGAAGCGGACCGCGTGATCACCGACGAGCTGACCCCGGGCGCCGAGGACTGGACGTTCGTGAAGTGGCGTTACAGCGCCTTCTTCCGCACCGACCTGCTGGAGCGGATGCGGGCCGAAGGCCGCGACCAGCTGGTGGTGTGCGGCGTGTACGGACACGTCGGCATCCTCACCACCGCCCTGGAGGCCTACAGCAACGACGTACAGGTCTTCCTCCCCGGGGACGCGATCGGTGACTTCTCCGCCGACCGGCACCGGCAGACGCTCCAGTACGCCGCCGACTGCTGCGCGAGGGTGGCCACGGCCGAGGACCTCGTGCCGTGACGGCCGATCTGCTCGACGCCGTGCTCGATGACACGGTCGGGGACTACGCCCTGATCTGTCGCAGTGACGAACGCGGCCGACACGTGCAAGTGATCGCGGGGGAGACCGGTCGTCCCGCGTCGCTCGCGGCGATCGACTTCCCTCGCCGCCCGGCCGCCGGCACCGCCTCCAGCGACATGCTGGTCGTGGTCCCCTACCGGCAGCTCGCCGAGCGCGGTCATCCCGCGGTCGACGACGGCGCGCCCCTCCTCGCGATGCGGGTGACGGCCCAGGAGCGCCACCCGGTCCCCTCGGTGCTCGGCCGGCTGCCGGACCGCCGCGTAAGCCTGGAGAACGGTCACTTCGACGCGGACGACCGTGAGTACGCCCAGTGCGTCGCATCGGTGCTGGCCGACGAGATCGGCACCGGGCAGGGAGCCAACTTCGTCATCAAGCGCACCTACCTCGCCGACGTCGTCGATCCCGGTCCGGACGCCGCCCTGTCGGCGTTCCGTCACCTGCTCGCGGCCGAGCGGGGAGCGTACTGGACCTTTCTGGTGCGCACCGCCGGATCCACCATCGTCGGCGCTTCACCGGAGCGCCATGTCGGTCTGATCGACGACGTCGTCCGGATGAACCCGATCAGCGGCACCTACCGCTACCCGGCCGGCGGCCCGACGCTGAGCGGTGTGACCGACTTCCTCGCCGACCGCAAGGAGGCCGAGGAGCTGTACATGGTGGTCGACGAGGAACTGAAGATGATGTGCCGGCTCTGTCTGCCCGGGACGGTGTCGGTGACCGGCCCGCACCTCAAGGAGATGGCCAGGGTCGCGCACACGGAGTACCACATCGAGGGACGCACGGACCGGGGCGTCCCGGAACTGCTGCGCGAGACGATGTTCGCGCCCACGGTCACCGGCAGCCCGGTCGAGAACGCGGCACGGGTGATCCAGCGCCACGAGCCGGGCGGCCGACGCTATTACAGCGGCATCATCGGCCTGGTCGGCAGCGACGGCGCCGGCCGCCCCACGCTGGACTCGGCGATCGTGATCCGCACCGCCGAGATCGACCCCGCCGGGCGCCTGTCCCTCTCGGTCGGCTCCACCCTGGTGCGCCACTCCGATCCGCTGGGCGAGGTGGCCGAGACCCGGGCGAAGGCCTCGGCCCTGCTGGCGGCGTTCGGGGAGACGGAGCCCCGCCGAGGGTTCGCCGCCCACCCCGAGGTGCTCTCCTCCCTGCGCCGGCGCAATGAGGGCATCGCCGGCTTCTGGACCACGTCCGACCCCGTGGGACACGCCCGCTCCACCGCGCTGGACGGGCACAAGGTGCTGGTCGTCGATGCCGAGGACACCTTCACCTCCATGCTCGAACACCAACTGCGCGCGCTGGGGCTCGGCGTCACGGTGCGGCGTTTCGACGAACCGTACGAGACCCGGGACCACGACATGGTCATCCTGGGCCCCGGACCGGGTGATCCCCGCGACCCCGGCGATCCGAAGGTCGCCGCGCTGGACGCCGTCATCGCTGAACTGCTCGCCGCGCGCCGTCCGATGCTGGCCGTCTGCCTGAGCCATCAGGTCCTCTGCCGACGGCTCGGCCTCCCCGTGCTGCGGCGCGCCCGGCCCAACCAGGGCGTGCAGCGGCGGATCAGTCTCTTCGGCAAGTCCGAACGCGTGGCCTTCTACAACACCTACGAGGCCCGTGCCACCGCCGACCGCCGGGACACGGGAGCGGGAGTGCCGGTGGAGATCTGCGGCGATCCGGACACCGGGGAGATACACGCGCTGCGCGGCCACCGGTTCGCCTCGTTGCAGTTCCACCCGGAGTCGCTGCTCACGGTCGACGGGCCTCGCATCCTCACTGACATGACGGAATGGGTACTGGGCGAATGAATCCAAGGGAACGGACGAACCCCATGAACCTGGAGATCGCCTGGTGGGATCTTCAGGACGCCTTCACCACGGTGGACGACCTCGAACGGCACCTGCGCGAGGACGGCGTCGTCGAGGAGTGGAAGCAGGTCAGCGGCCTGCACGAGAAGCACTGGATCGCCGACCGGGCAGGCAACCGCTGGGGCGCGGTCATGATCTGGGACGGCGAGCGTCCCGCCGGCCTCCCCGAGAACAAGGCCGCGCAGCTGATCGGCGCTCCCGTGACGCACCGCGAGCGGTTCGAGGTCCAGGCCGCGGTGCGCGGGCCGGGCAGCGGACGCGGCGCCTCCCATCGGTACGTCGTCGTCGACGCCTTCGCGAACGAGCCCCTCCGGGGCAATCCGGTCGCGGTCTTCTTCGGGGCGAGCGACCTGACCGCCGATCGGATGCAGCGGATAGCGCAGGAGATGAACCTCTCCGAGGTGACGTTCCTGCTGCCGCCCACCACCGGTGACGCGGACCTGCGGGTCAGGATCTTCACCCCGGTCAACGAACTGCCCTTCGCCGGGCACCCGTTGCTTGGGACCGCCGTCGCGGTCGCACTGGACCGCGGAAGGGACCGGCTGCGGCTGGAGACCGCGATGGGCGTCGTGCCCTTCGAGGTCGTCCGCGCTCCCGGCGGAGACAGGGCGCATGTCTCGATGGAGCAGCCGATCCCCGAGTGGCGCCCCTACGAGCACGCCGACGCCCTGCTCGCGGCGCTGGGCCTCGACTCCTCCACCCTGCCGGTGGAGATCTACCGCAACGGCCCCCGGCATGTGTTCGTCGGACTTCCCGACGTCGCCGCGCTCAACGCCCTGCACCCCGACCACCGGGCGCTGGCCGCGTTCGAGGACATGGCCGCGAACTGCTTCGCCCCGGACGGCGAGCACTGGCAGACCCGGATGTTCTCGCCCGCGTACGGCGTGGTCGAGGACGCGGCGACCGGCTCCGCGGCCGGCCCGCTCGCCATCCACCTGGCCCGGCACGGACTGGTCCCGTACGGCAGGACCATCGAGATCCACCAGGGGGTCCGGCTCGGCAGGCGCTCGGTCATGGCCGCCGAGGCGACGGTCGACACCGCCGGAGAGATCGACCGCGTACGGGTCGGCGGCCACGGGGTCGTCGCCGCGGAGGGCACCATCCGCGTCTGACGGGGGAGAAGTGAGCAGCGAACTGGAAAGCATCACCGGCGTCGTCGACCTCGACTTCCCGGAATACGACAACCCGCCCCCCGAACCGATGAAGCCGGCCCTCGCCTGGTTGCGAGCGGCCGTCGAGGGCGGTGTCCGCGAACCGTACGCCCTGGCCCTGGCCACGACCGACAGCGCCGGCCGCCCCTCCAACCGGATGGTCGCCGTCAGCGACGCGTCCACCGAGGGGCTGCTGTTCACCACGCACAGCACCAGCCGCAAGGGCCGTGAGATCGCCGCGACGGGCTGGGCGTCGGGCCTGTTCTACTGGCGGGAGACCGCACGGCAGCTGTGCTTCTCGGGCCCCGTGGCCCTGTTGGACGAAGAGGAGAACGACCGGCTCTGGCACGGCCGCGCGCCCGGTCTGCACCCGATGACCACCGCCTCCAGGCAGAGCGAGTCGCTCGACGATCCCCGGCGGCTGCGGCAGGAAGCCGACCGGTTCGCGGCCGAGGGCGCCCCCCTGCCGCGACCGGAGCGCTTCGTCGGATACCGGCTCCGGCCGCACTCCGTGGAGTTCTGGTCCGCCGCGGAGAGCCGCCTCCACCGGCGGCTGCGATACGAGCGGACGGACACCGGATGGCATGTCACCAGGCTCCAGCCGTGATCCTCGGCACCGCGCACGCCCACACCCGTCGAAGCTTCGAAAGGCAGCCATGAAGGACCGACCGACCCACCTGGACTCCATCGTCATCGGTGCCGGAATCGCCGGCATCTACATGCTGCACAAACTGCGGGACGAGGCCGGCCTCACCGTACGAGCCTTCGACAAGGCCGGCGACGTCGGCGGCACCTGGTACTGGAACCGCTACCCGGGCGCGGCCGCGGACGTCGACAGCATCGTCTACCGCTACTCCTTCGACAAGGAGATGCTGCGGGAGTGGCAGTGGAAGACCCGCTACGCCACACAGCCGGAGATCCTCGCCTACCTGAAGGCGGTCGTCGACCGGCACGACCTGCGCAAGGACATCCAGTTCGACACGGCCGTCGAGTCGCTGACGTACGACGGAGCGACCCGGCTGTGGACCGCGCGGACCGACAGCGGCGAGGTTTTCACCGCGCGGTACGTGGTCAGCGCGCTCGGACCGCTGTCGAGCGCCAACTTCCCGGACATCCCGGGCCGTGAGAACTTCGCCGGCCCGATCGTGCACACGGGGGCCTGGCCCGCGGACCTCGACATCGCGGGCAAGCGCGTCGGGGTCGTCGGCACCGGCTCCACCGGTACGCAGTTCATCTGCGCGGCCGCCAGGACGGTCGAGCACCTCACGGTCTTCCAGCGCTCCGCGCAGTACGTCGTTCCCTCCGGCGACAGGCCGCTCAGCGAGGAGTACCTGGCGGAGGTCCGGGAGAACTACGACGAGATCTGGGAACAGGTCTTCGACTCCCGGGTCGGCTGCGGATTCGAGGAGAGCCGGACTCCGGCGATGAGCGTCTCCGCGGCCGAACGCGAGCGCGTCTTCGAGGAGGGATGGCAGGCGGGCAACGGCTTCCGGTTCATGTTCGGCACGTTCGCGGACCTTCCCTTCGACCCGGCGGCCAACGAAGCCGCCGCCTCCTTCATCCGCTCGAAGATCCAGCAGACCGTGCGGGACCCGGAGACGGCCCGCAAGCTCATGCCGACGGACTTCTACGCCAAGCGGCCGATCTGCAACACCGGTTACTACGAGACCTACAACCGCGACAACGTCACCCTGGTGTCCACCAAGGAGACCCCGATAGCGAGGATCACACCGACCGGTGTGGTCACCGAGGACGGAACGGAGCACGAACTGGACGTCCTGGTCTTCGCCACCGGCTTCGACGCCATGGAGGGCGGCTACCACCAAATGGACATACGAGGGCGCGACGGCGTGCGGCTGGGGGAGCACTGGGGCGACGCTCCGAGCAGCTACCTCGGCATCGCCATGAACGGATTCCCCAACCTCTTCATGGTCTTCGGACCCAACAGCGTCTTCTGCAACCTGCCGCCCGGACTGGAGACCCAGGTCGAGTGGATCGCGCGGCTGGTCGGCGCGGCGGAGGAGCGCGGGATCACCCGCATAGAGGCGACCGCCGCCGCCGAGGAGGGCTGGACCACACAGTGCCGGGAGATGGCGGAGCACAGCCTGTTCGCCCAGACCGAGTCCTGGATCTTCGGCACGAACATTCCCGGCCGCAAGCGGCGCACGCTGTTCTTCTTCGGCGGCCTCGGCGCCTACCGGCAGCGGCTGAGCGAGATC
The DNA here is from genome assembly GCF_028622875.1 of Streptomyces sp. MMBL 11-1. NCBI lineage: Bacteria > Bacillati > Actinomycetota > Actinomycetes > Kitasatosporales > Streptomycetaceae > Streptomyces > Streptomyces sp. MMBL 11-1. The sequence goes on from NZ_CP117709.1 coordinate 6,976,737, forward strand.
GTCGCCGCCGGCTACGAGGGCTTCACCCTCGACGGCCGGACGGCGCCCGTGGCGGTCTGAGCCAGGGCACGGCGCGGCCGGCGGAACTCGCGCTCCGTCGGCCGCGCCGGCTCGATCGAATTACCTCCGACGCGCATTCCGTATGAGTCAACGCAGCTGTTGTCCAGGGCTTTTGGCCGTCGATATTTTGGGCGTCATGAGTGAGACGATAATTCGCCCGAGTGGCCATCTCGTAACTCTGGTCAATGTCTTCGATGTGGATCCGGTGAAACAGGAAGAACTCGTCACCGTACTCAACGAGGGACTTGAGAAGGTCTTCCGCCACCGGCCCGGATTCGTGTCCGCGCACATCCTCGCCTCCAAGGACGGCAGCCGCGTCGTGAACTACGTCCAGTGGCGCAGCGCGCAGGACATCCAGAACACCCTCGCCGACCCCGCCGCGCAGGAGTACGCGCGGCGCACGGGCGCGCTCGGAAAGCCCGCGCCCGCCGTGTACTCGGTGGTCGCGGCGGTCACCGCCGCCTGACCCGTCCCACGCCCGCCCCGGGCAGAAGGGTGACAGCCGCCATGAGCAAGGCTGCACAGACCGCCGTCGTGATAGCCGGCGCGGGCATCGGAGGCCTCACGGCCGCGCTCGCCCTGCACGCACGAGGGCTCCCCGCCACCGTCCTGGAGGCCGCCGCGGAGATCCGGCCGCTCGGTGTCGGTATCAATATCCAGCCCGCGGCGGTCGCCGAGCTGATCGGACTCGGTCTCGGCGACGCTCTGGCGGCCACGGGGATACCCACCCGCGAGCACCGGTACCTGAACCACCGCGGGGCCACCCTGTGGACCGAACCGCGAGGTGCGGCGGCAGGTCATCCGGCGCCGCAGTACTCCCTCCACCGGGGCGAGTTGCAGATGCTGCTGCTCGAAGCGGTGAAGGAGCGGCTCGGGGCCCGGGCGATCCGCACCGCGACCGAGGTGCGCGGATTCCACCAGGCCGGAGACCGGGTGTTCGTGCACACGACCACGCCGTCCGGCGAGGCGGAGGTGACCGAGGCGGACGTGCTGATCGGCGCGGACGGACTGCGATCGGCGGTACGGTCCCAACTGCACCCGGACGAACCGCCCCTGCGCACGACGGCGGTGCGGATGTGGCGGGGGCTGACCGAGCTGCCCGCGTTCATCGACGGGCGGACGATGATCATCGCTGCCGACGACCGGGCCAGCCGGTTCGTCGCCTACCCGTGCTCCAGGCGGCACGCCGAGCGCGGCACCGTCCTGCTCAACTGGGTCTGCCTGGCCGTTGCCGAGGGCGGCGGCCCGGGCTCCGGTGTCGAACCGGGCCGACTGGAGGACCTGCTGCCGCACTTCGCGGACTGGGAGTTCGACTGGCTCGACATCCGCGGGACGCTCGCGGCCAGCCCCGAGATCCTGCACTACCCGATGGTCGACCGCGACCCGCTGCCCACCTGGGGCGACTCGCGGGTCACCGTCCTCGGTGACGCGGCCCATCCGATGTATCCCATCGGCGCGAACGGCGCGAGCCAGGCCGTCCTCGACGGTGTCGCGGTGGCGGCCGAGCTGTCCGGGGGCGGTGATCCCGCCGCCGCGCTCCACCGGTACGAGGCGGCCCGCCGGCCCGCCACGACCGCGATCGTGGAGGCCAACCGCGCGATGGACCGTTCCGAACGCGCCCTCGCCGCACGCCTGGACGGCGATGTCTCCACCGAACTCCGCACCATCACCGATGACTACCGCGCGGCCGTCGAACGGCCGTGACCGACGCCGGGCCCGCTCACCCGGGCAGGCCCTCCGTCCCAGCGCCTGCTTCTTTCGTTCCGAACGAGAAGGGTACGCACTCCGTGTCCAGCACGAGCGCCACCACACTCGGCTCACAACTCGCCGAGGTATTCACCGACTCCCGCGGCGTGCCCGTCGAACGTGCCCCCCTGGGCACGCGCCTCAAGTACGCCCTCGTCATCCGCCGCATCGAGTTCCTCCCGATCCACCTGGTCATCGGCCTCGTGCCGACCGTGCTGGGAGCCCGTACCTGGGGTGAACTCGCCTCGGTGAACGCGATCGTCGCCTTCCTGTTCTGCGTCACCCACATGCAGGTCGCGGACATGCTGAACGCCCTGGCCGACCGCCGGCTGGACGCCACGTACAAGGCCCGCCAGCCCCAGGCCGTCTACGGCCTGGGCGTACGCAAGGTCATCGTCCACATCGCGGTCACGACAGCCCTCTACCTCGGCGCGTCGGTCTTCCTCGCCGTCCGCACCGGCCACTGGGACCTGGTGGTGATCGCGTTCGCCGGCTGGCTGACGGGCGTCCAGTACTCGCTGCCCCCGCTGCATCTCAAGAGCGCCGGAATCCGGCAGCTGCCCACCCTGCAGTTCGGTTGCGTCTTCATCCCCGGCATCTTCGCCCTGCGGTCCTTCGAGCACGGCCTGGAGTGGGGCAGCGTCGTGATCATCATCGGCCTGTCGCTGGCGCTGACGGGCACGTTCGTCACCAACCACGCCGAGGACTACCTGGAGGACCGGCAGTTCGGCATCCGCACCTACGTCCTCGCCCTGGGGATCCGCCGGGCGATGCTGGTGCAGTCGACGATGCTCGCCATCGGCGCGCTCCTCGTCCTCGGCGCGGCCTGGTTCGCGTCCGGCTTCACCTGGGGGCTGGTCCTCTACGCCGTTGTCTGGGTGGTCACCCAGCGCTTCATGTGGACGGTCACCCGGGGCACCCGCGGCTCGTTCGACGAAGCGCTCGCCACCGTGCGCAAGCACGCGCTGTCGCTGCCGTACCACGGTGTGGCGATGGGCTTCACGAACGTGGCCCTGGCCCTCTTCGTCCTCGGGGGGCGCTGAGACCGTGGCCGGTGGACCGGCGCCGGCGGTGACCCCGCCGGCCCGGCCCCCGGCCCCCGGCGACCGGGGAACGTCATGCGAGCATTTCCGGCGATTCCATGGATCTGTTGTCCGCCGCTATCCGGTCATGGATTCTCGACGGAGAAATTCGACGCAGGGAAAAAGGAGTTGAGTGCGTTGACTTTGCCGACCTCGGCACAGGGCGCGCCGGGCAACTCGAAAAGCCGGGAGTTCGGCATCGGATGCGCCCACGGGAAAGTGATTCTGCTGGGGGAGCACGCCGTCGTCTACGGGGCCCCGGCGCTGGCCCTTCCGGTCGCGGAGCTGACGGTCACGGCGAGCGCCGCGCGGTCCTCGCACCCCTCCGCCGTCGCCGGGGACGTCACCTTCACCGTGGCGGGGGCATCCGGACCGGTGGTGCTGGAGGGCGCCGACGGACTCCGGAGCCTGGTGGCGGAATTCGAGCGAGCGGCGGGTGTCACCGGCCGTCCGCATCTGGACGTGATCATCGACTGTGTGATCCCGGCCGGCCGGGGGCTCGGCTCCAGCGCCGCGTGCGCGCGGGCCGTGGTCCTCGCGCTCGCCGACCTCTTCGGCGTCGAACTCGACGCCGGAACCGTGTTCGACCTCGTGCAGGTCGCCGAGAACGTCGCGCACGGCCGGGCGAGCGGCATCGACACCCTCGCCACCGCTTCGCCGTATCCCGTGCTGCTGTCCGGTGGCGTCGCCCGCGAACCGCGGATCGGGTTCGACGGCCGGATCGTCGTCGCGGACAGCGGGGTCGCCGGCCGGACCAAGGACGCCGTCGAACTGCTGAGGCGTGGCTTCGAGAGCGACCCGGCGGCGGGGGAGGAATTCGTCACCGCGGCCACGGAGCTGACACGCGGGGCCGTGCGCGACCTCGCCGACGGTCGGGCCGCGGCCTTCGGGAGACGGCTGACCGCCTGTCACGAGCTGCTCGCCGGAGCGGGACTCAGCACCGACCGCATCGACGCGCTGGTCCGGGCGGCACTCGCCGCGGACGCCTTCGGGGCCAAGATCAGCGGCGGCGGCCTGGGAGGCTGCGTGATCGCCTCGGCCGAGGGGCCGGAGCACGCCCAGCGGGTCGAGCGGCGGATGCGTGCGGCCGGGGCGGTGCAGACCTGGGTCGTGCCGATCGAGAGGTACACCGGACATGCCCGTTGACGCCCGCGTCCCGGACGACGGCGCCACCGCGGTCGCTCATCCGAACATCGCCCTGGTCAAGTACTGGGGCAAACGCGACGAGCGGCTCGTCCTCCCCGTCACCGACAGCCTGTCGCTGACGCTGGACGCCTTCCCGACGACCACCTCCGTACGGCCGGGCCCGGCCGTGCCCACGGACGAGGTGACGCTGAACGGCGAACCGGCCGACGACGGGTTCCACCGCCGCGTCACCGCCTTCCTGGACCTGGTCCGGGCCCGGGCGGGGAGGACCGAGCGAGCTGTCGTGACCACCCTCAACTCGGTCCCGACCGGGGCGGGCCTGGCGTCCTCCGCGAGCGGCTTCGCCGCCCTGGCCGTGGCCTCGGCGGCCGCGTACGGGCTCCGGCTGGACGCCACCGCGCTCTCCCGGCTGGCCCGGCGCGGATCGGGTTCGGCCGCCCGGTCGGTCTTCGGGGGGTTCGCGGTCTGGTACGCGGGCCCGGAGGCCGACGCGGGGGAGGACAGGGGCCGGGACCTCGCCTCCTACGCCGAGCGGGTCCCCGCCGAACTCGATCCGGCGCTGGTGATCGCCCTGCTGGACAGCGGCCCCAAGGCGATCTCCAGCCGGGTGGCCATGAGGCGGACCGTCCAGACCTCACCGCTGTACCGGCCGTGGGCCGAGTCGAGCCGGGCGGACCTCGCCGGGATGCGCGAGGCCCTGTCCCGCGGAGACCTCGAAGCGGTCGGGGAGATCGCCGAACGCAACGCACTCGGCATGCACGCCACGATGCTCGCCGCGCGCCCGGCGGTGCGCTACCTGTCGCCCGCCTCCCTCACCGTGCTCGACGCGGTGCTGGAACTGCGGCGGGCGGGTGTGCCGGCCTACGCGACGATCGACGCGGGACCCAACGTGAAGGTGCTGTGCCGGCGTGTCGACGCGGACCGGGTCGCCGGGGCGGTGCGTGCCGCCGCGTCGTGCCGAACGGTCGTCACCGGTCGCGGTCCGGGCGCCCGACTGCACAGCGGGGTCCGGTGACCATGACCCGCACGGTGACCCGGCACGCGCCGGGCAAACTGTTCGCCGCCGGGGAGTACGCGGTCGTGGAGCCGGGCAACCCGGCGATCCTGGTGGCGGTCGACCGGCGGGTCTCCGCCACGGTGACCGCCCCCGGCAGCGCCGGCGCCGATGTCGTGATCACCTCGGACCTGCTCGCTCAAGAGGTGCGGTTGCGATGGCACGGTGACCGGCTCGCCGGCCTCGGCCCGGTGGACGACCGACTGGCGCACGAAGCCCTGGCGCACGTGGTGTCGGCCGTCGAGGTCACCGACCGGCTGCGGGCCGAGCGCGGGCTGCCCGCCTCCGCGCTCCACATCACGATCGGCAGCCGGCTGCACGACCGGGGCAGGAAGTACGGCCTGGGCTCCAGCGGAGCGGTCACCGTGGCGACCGTCGAGGCCACGGCCGCGTACCGCGGGATGGAACTGCCGCCCGGGGCACGGTTCCGGCTGGCCCTGCTCGCGACGGCGCGGATCGACCCCGGCCCCTCCGGCGGTGACCTCGCCGCCAGCACGTGGGGTGGCTGGATCGCCTACCGGGCGCCCGACCGCGGGGCCGTGCTGGAGTCGGCCCGGCGCCGGGGCGTGGAGGAGACACTGCGTGCCCCCTGGCCCGCGTGCGAGGTCCGGCCGCTGCCGTCGCCCCGCGGACTCGCCCTCGTCGTCGGCTGGACCGGACGGCCCGCCTCGACCGCGGCCCTGGCGTCGGGCCTGGACACGAGCGACTGGCGGGGCGGCCCGTCCCACCGGGACTTCCTGGCCGCCAGCGCCGACTGCGTCCGTGCCGCGATCCGCGCGATCGAGGACGGCGACCGAGCCGGCCTGCTGGACCGGTTCCGTGCCGCACGGCAGCTGCTCGCCCGCCTGGACGAGGAGACCGGACTCGGCGTCTTCACCCCGGAGCTGCGTGCGCTGTGCGACGAGGCCGAGGCCGCCGGCGGAGCGGCCAAACCCTCGGGCGCGGGCGGCGGCGACTGCGGCATCGCCCTGCTGCCCGACGAAGCACCGGAGCGGATCGCGCGGCTGAGGGCCCGCTGGAAAGAGGTCGGAATCGTGCCGTTGCCCCTCCGCCCCGCCGACCGAAGGGACCAGAGCAATGATCGCTGAACGCAAGGACGACCATGTCCGGCTCGCCGTCGAGCAGCAACACGGACCCGGCGGCCGCAACCAGTTCGACGACGTGTCCTTCGTCCACCACGCGCTGGCCGGCCTCGACCGGCCGGAGGTGTCCCTGCGGACCCGGTTCGCGGGCATCGAATGGCCGGTCCCCCTGTACATCAACGCGATGACCGGCGGCAGCGCCAGGACCGGCGTCATCAACCGGGACCTGGCGATCGCCGCGCGCGAGACCGGCGTGCCGATCGCGTCAGGATCCATGAGCGCCTATTTCAAGGACCCGTCGTCGGCCGACACGTTCGCCGTGATGCGCCGGGAGAACCCGGACGGGTTCCTCATGGCGAACATCAACGCGACGACCACCGTCGACGACGCGCGGCGGGCCGTCGGTCTGCTGGGGGCCGACGCCCTGCAGATCCACCTCAACACCGTCCAGGAGACGGTGATGCCGGAGGGCGACCGGTCGTTCGCCTCCTGGGGCCCGCGGATCGAGGAGATCGCGGCCGGTGTGGACGTACCGGTGATCGTCAAGGAGGTCGGGTTCGGGCTGAGCCGCGAGACCGTGGCCCTGCTCCAGAAGCTCGGCGTCCGGGTCGCCGATGTCGGCGGTCGCGGCGGGACCGACTTCGCCCGCATCGAGAACGGCAGGCGCGATGGCGCCGACTACGCCTACCTCGACGGCTGGGGGCAGAGCACGGCCGCCTGTCTGCTGGACGGGCAGGGAGCGGGCATTCCGCTGCTCGCCTCCGGTGGCGTCCGCCACCCGCTCGACGTGGCCCGCTCGCTGGCCCTCGGCGCCGCCGCCGTCGGTGCCTCCGGCGGATTCCTGAAGACCCTTCTGGACGGCGGGGTGTCCGCGCTGGTCGAGCAGATCTCCACCTGGCTCGATCATCTGGCGGGACTGATGACCGCGCTCGGCGCGCGCACACCGGCCGAGCTGACCCGGTGCGACGTGCTGGTCCACGGGGCCCTGCGGGACTTCTGCGTCGACCGGGGCATCGACACGCGCCGGACAGCCCAACGGTCCGGCTTCCTCAACACCACGGACCGCACCACGGACCGCACGATGGACCGCACGACGGGGAGCACACGATGAACGACACGTACGAGACCGCCGGGGTCCCCATGAGATGGGTGGGGCCGTTGCGGATCTCCGGGAACGTCGCCGTCACCGAGACCGAAGTGCCGCTAGCCACCTACGAGACACCCCTGTGGCCGTCCGTGCAGCGCGGCGCGAACATCTCCCGGCGCACCGAGCGGGGGATCGTGGCCACGCTCGTCGATGACCGGATGACGCGATCGGTGCTCGTCGAGGCGGAGGACGCGCAGGCCGCCCATGCCGCGACCCGGCAGCTCGACGCGCGTATCGACGAACTGCGTGAGGTGGTACGCGGTTGCAGCAGATACGCCGAACTGCTCGGCATGCGGTACGAGATCGCGGCCGATCTGCTGTTCATCCGGTTCGAGTTCAGCACCGGTGACGCCTCCGGCCACAACATGGTCACCCTCGCGGCCGACGCCCTGCTGGCCCACATCCTGCGGACCGTTCCGGATATCGCGTACGGGTCGATATCCGGGAACTACTGCACGGACAAGAAAGCCACCGCCGTCAACGGAATTCTGGGCCGCGGCAAGAACGTCGTCACCGAACTCCTCGTGCCGCGTTCGGTGGTCGTCGAGAGGCTGCACACGACGGCCGCGAAGATCGCTTCCCTGAACGTACGCAAGAACCTCATCGGCACGCTGCTGGCGGGCGGAATCCGCTCGGCCAACGCCCATTACGCGAATATGCTGCTCGCCTTCTATCTGGCGACCGGCCAGGACGCGGCCAACATCGTCGAGGGATCGCAGGGCGTCACCATCGCCGAGGACCGCGACGGTGACCTGTACTTCTCCTGCACCCTGCCGAACCTGATCGTGGGCACGGTGGGCAACGGCAAGGGACTGGGCTTCGTGGAGGCCAATCTCATCCGCCTCGGCTGCCGGGCCGACCGTCCCACCGGAGAGAACGCGCACCGACTCGCGGTCGTCGCGGCCGCGACGGTCCTGTGCGGTGAACTCTCGCTCCTCGCCGCGCAGACGAACCCCGGCGAACTCATGCGCGCGCACGTCCGTCTGGAACGCGACAACGAGACGACCCGGATCGGGGTGTAGGACATGACCGGGAACGGCGTCACCGGCACCGTCGGAATTCACGACCTGTCCTTCGCGACGACACGGTTCGTCCTGCCCCACACGGAACTGGCCCTCCACAACGGCGCCGACATAGCCAAGTACCACATCGGTATCGGCCAGCGGGCGATGAGCGTGCCCGCCGTCGACGAGGACATCGTGACCATGGCCGCGACCGCGGCCGCCCCGGTGGTCGCCCGGCACGGCACCGACGGCATCCGGACGGTGGTGCTCGCGACGGAGTCGTCCATCGACCAGGCGAAGGCCGCCGGTGTCTACGTCCACTCGCTCCTCGGCATGCCCTCCGCCGTCCGGGTCGTGGAACTGAAGCAGGCCTGCTACGCCGGCACCGCCGCACTCCAGTTCGCCCTGGGGCTCGTCCACCGGGACCCCGCCCAGCGCGTCCTGGTGATCGCCACCGATGTCGCGAAGTACGACCCGGACAGCCCCGGTGAGGCGACCCAGGGGGCGGCCGCGGTCGCCATGCTGGTCTCGGCGGACCCCGCGCTCGTCCGCGTGGAGGAGCCCTCGGGGCTGTTCACCGCCGACGTCATGGACTTCTGGCGTCCGAACTACCGGGAGGCCGCACTGGTGGACGGGCAGGAGTCCATCTCCGCCTATCTGCAGGCGGTGGAAGGGGTGTGGAAGGACTACCGGGAGAAGGGCGGGCGGGCGCTCGGCGAGTTCGCCGCCTTCTGTTACCACCAGCCGTTCACGAAGATGGCCTACAAGGCGCACCGGCACCTGCTGCACTGCTGCGGCGAGGACACCGATGACGCCGTGGTGGACCGTGTCCTCGGGCGGACCACGGCCTACAACACCGTCATCGGCAACAGCTGCACCGCCTCCGTGTACCTGGCCCTGGCCGCGCTGCTCGACGACGCGGACGACCTGAGCGGGCGGCCGGTCGGGTTCCTCAGCTACGGGTCCGGCAGTGTCGCGGAGTTCTTCGCGGGGACCGTCGTTCCCGGCTACCGCGCGCACCTGCGGACCGCCGCCCACCGCGAGGCGGTCTCCCGCCGCCGGCCGATCGACTACGCCGCCTGCCGCGAGCTGCGCGCGCACTCCCTGCCGACCGACGGCGGCGACCACCTGGTGCCGACGCAGACAGAGGGGCCCTACCGGCTCGCCGGGATCAGCCGGCACAAGCGCCTGTACGAGGCGCGCTGAGGGCTGTCCCGTCCACCCCTGGTGGCTGCCCGCCCGGGTGCGTCCCGCGGCCGCCTCGGGCCGCGGGACGCACCGCCGCACATCGGCTCCTCCGTCAGGAGGCGGCGCCGGGTGCCCGATGGTGGGTGCGCGGCAGGGCGGCCCGATGCGCGGGCTCCGTCCCGCCCGCTGCCATCAGGTGCAGCCGGCTGGTCATCTCCATGCTCCGGCGGTGCAGATCCGCCGGGTTGAGGCAGGCGTAGGTGTCCGCGACGATCGCCTTGTCGTGGGCGGTGACCTCGTGGTGGCGCAGAGTGCGGTGGTACGGGGTGGCCGTGTCGTACTCCTTGCGGCGCGGGCCCCCGTTCTCATCGGCGGGCACGGAGTGCTGCTGCGGGTAGAAGTAGTTGGTGAGGGTGGACAGCGCCGCCCAGATCTGGTTGAGCAGCACCAGTTGCGCGGTGGTGTCGTACCGGTGGTCGCCGGTGATGGTCCGCAGCAGGCTCCAGTTCTTCTGGCCGACGTGGTGGTTGCCGCTGTACGTCGGGCGTGCGTGCGTGAACGTCACCCGGCGCTGCCCGCACCAGCCCAGCAGGATGTCCTCGGCCTCGGAACCGGAGTTGCCCGAGTCGAGCCCCAGCATCGGGAACGGCAGGATCCGGGCGACCTCGTCCAGCGCGTACGGCACCCGGTTGACGTTGCGGATCGTGCGGTTCTCCGACCAGCCGGTGGCGATGTCGGTGACGGTCACCGTCCGCAGGCAGCCGTCCTCCGGCCCGTCGCCGTCGTGCCGGACGACCGTGATCTCCATGAAGCCCGGCCGGGTGTGGTCCCACTCGGCCCAGTTGAGCAGGGGGAGTTCGTTGCGCAGCAGCGATCCGGCCCGGATGTGCTTGGGCACCACGGTCCGCTGCCGCTGCTCCGCCAGCCGTCGGTCGATCGTCGCCGCCGACATGCCCATCAGCAACTCGGCGGTCTCGTCACTGATGTCCAGCTCGCCGTGGCGGCGCAGCACCGGCACCAGGTGGGGCAGGACCGGGGCCAGCCGCTTGCCCGCGGGCCGGTCCAGTACCTTCCAGCAGAGCGTCAGGGCGGCGACGACATCGGCGTCGTACTTGGTACGACCGGTGCGCGGCGGCCTGGCGGCCTGCGGGCGCGCCACCCTCAGCAGCGCCTTGCGGGCGTGGCTGCGGTGCCATCCGGTGACCGCGCACAGGTGGTCGAGGATCTCCGACTTCTCCTGCTTGCCCGCCTGGGCGTAGCGGGTGGCGACCGTGTTGGCCAGGGCCTTGCGTTCGGCGAGCGTGCAGGCCGTCGTTCCGGTCGGGACGACGGCGGATTCGGTGGCGGGCGCGTCCGGTTCGCCCGGGAAGGAGCGTCGCGGTGTCCGGGCCGGCCGGCCGGCCCAGGGCGCGAGCGCCCCCGCGAGGCCGGGCCCGGGTCTGTTCCCTGTGTCGATCCGCAGTTCGGTGATGGCTGAGTCCGTCACTGTGTCCCCCATGATCGGCGGCCTCTTGATGAGACCCTCGCCCTATGCGTCGAGCGGGGGACGCGCCAGATCGACAACCTGGCTGCGGAAGGGGCGATTTTTCGACGACGTTGGCTGAATGCGCACGCGCACTTTTCGTGCGGCAACCCAGCCGTAGTGATCGGTTCGGCGGCTGCCTACGCTCGCTGTGTTCATCGCAGGCAACGAGATCAGAGGTGGCCGGTGGCAGGGGTGCAGGGATGCTGACCCGAGTTGTTCGTCTTGCAATCAACCGACCCAAGATGGTGCTCATCGCCACGCTGATCACGGTGTTTGTGTGCGGGGTTTTCGGGGCGTCCGTCATGGACCGTCTGAAAGCCGGTGGTTACACTTCCCCGGATTCCGAGTCGGCGCGGGCCGTGACCGTCGTCAACGACCATTTCAGCGGCGTGCAGCCGAACCTCATTGTCGCGGTCACCTCCGACGAGGGCGCGGACAGTGCCCAGGCGCGCTCCGCGAGCGAGACCCTCGCGTCATGGCTCGGCCAACGCGACGACGTGGACGGCATCCAGTCCTATTGGAGCCTCGGCCCGGAGGCCGGATCCCCGCTGCGCAGCGAGGACGGTGACACCGGGCTCGTCACGGCCCACATCGACGCCAGTGAGACCGAGCTGCCGAAGGTCTCCGACGAGCTGCTGGACGAGGCGCCGCGGCCGGACGGGGTGACGGTCCGCGTCGGCGGCTACGGCCCGCTGATGGCGGAGATGAACTCCACGGTCACCAGGGACGCCACCATCGGCGAGGCCGTGGCCTTCCCGATCGCGCTCATCGTGCTGATGATGGTCTTCGGCAGCCTGATCGCGGCCGGTCTGCCGCTCCTGATCGGTGCCGTCTCCATCGTGACGACGCTCGCGGTCCTGCGCCTGGTGACCCTGTTCGCCGATGTGAACATCTACGCGCTCAACATGACGACCGTGCTCGGCCTCGCGCTCGGCATCGACTACAGCCTCCTCATGGTGAGCCGCTACCGCGAGGAACTGCGCGCCGGGCTCGCCCCCGCGGACGCCGTGCTGCGCGCCGGTCAGACGGCGGGCCGTACGGTCGTGTTCTCCGGGATCACCGTCGCGCTCGCGCTGGCCGCCCTGTTCGTCTTCCCGGTGTTCTTCCTGAGGTCCTTCGCCTACGTGGGCGTCGCCGTCGTCCTGGTCAGTGTCCTGACGGCGGTGCTCGTCCTGCCCGCGGCCCTCATCCTGCTCGGCGACCGGGTCGACAAGTACGACATCCGGGTTCCCCTGCGACGCCGCCTCAAGCTCAAGCCGCCGCGCGCGGTCGAGCCCGAGGACACCCGCTGGTACCGCATGGTCGTCGCTGTCACCCGGCGCGCCGTCCCGGTCGCCGTCCTGACCACCGCCCTGCTGCTGCTCCTCGGCGCACCCTTCCTGTCGTCGAAGTGGGGCTATCCGGACGACCGGGTGATCAGCGCTTCCGTCTCGGAGAGCCGTCAGGTCGGCGACATGCTGCGCGAGGACTTCGCGGAGGACGCCGCCGCCTCGACCACCATCGTGCTGCCCGACTTCGACGGCCCGGACCAGAAGCTCGCCGCGTACGCGACAGAGCTGTCCCGGGTCGACGGGGTCTCGGACGTGGCCAGCGGCGCCGGCTTCTTCACCGACGGCGCGCAGGTCGGGCCGGGACGCGCGGCCCTCACCAACGAGGCGGGCGCGGTGCTGCGGGTCGGTACGGCCCTGGACCCCTACGCGGAGGAGGGCAAGCAACTGCTGGCGGACCTGCGCGCCGTGGACAGCCCCGGGAAGACCCTGTTCGCCGGAGCCGCCGCGGAGAACCAGGACGTCATCGACGCGCTCACCGAGCCGTTGCCCTACGCGGTGGCGCTGATCGCGCTCGCCATGTTCGTGCTGCTGTTCCTGTTCACGGGCAGCGTGGTGCTGCCCCTGAAGGCGCTGGTGATGAACACGCTGTCACTGGCCGCCGCGTTCGGCGCGATGGTGTGGGTGTTCCAGGAGGGGCACCTGTCCGGGCTCCTGGGCTTCACGGCCACCGGTTATCTCGTCGCCAACGTGCCCGTCCTCATGTTCTGCCTGGCCTTCGGCCTGTCGATGGACTACGAGGTATTCCTGCTCTCCCGCATCCGTGAGGAGTGGCTCGCCTCGGGCCGCACCACCACCGAGGACAACACCCACGCCGTGGCCATGGGCGTCGCCCGCACCGGGCGTGTCTTCACCGCCGCAGCCGTCCTCATGGCCATCGTCCTCACGGGCATGGGCATCTCGAAGGTGTCCTTCATGCAGCTCTTCGGTCTGGGGCTCGCCCTGACCGTTCTGGTGGACGCCGTGATCGTCCGATGTCTGCTCGCCCCGGCGATGATGCGTCTGATGGGCCGCTTCAACTGGTGGGCGCCGGCTCCGCTGCGGCGCCTCCACGACCGTATCGGCCTGACCGAGGAGACGGCACCGCCGTCCGGGAGGACCGCCGCCGGTCAGGGGGCGATCACCCCCTGACCGGCTCCGGGCGTCCGGCCGTCCAGGAGGACGGCGCCGCGGGCTATACGGGTTTGACGCTGCGGCCCAGCAGGGCCGTGACGTCCACCGTCTCGTCGGCCGGGGGAGTGGCCGTCGGCACCGGCCGGTCGAAGCCGGAGAAGTCCACGGTCCCTTCCTCGTCGGCGTTCCGCACGGTGATCCGCACCGGGTACGGCGTGCCCTCGGCGGCCACGTAGGCCGTCAGCCGCTCGCCGTCCTCGGTCCGGGTCACCGGTACGGCGGGCGCGCCGTTCACCTCGGTCTTCTCGCCCTTCGTCAGCGTGCCCCGGTCAGCGGTGCCGGCGTTGTCGCTGATCAGTTCGCGGAAGGTGTCGAGGTCGCAGACCTCGGTGACGCTGAGCAGCCGGGGGTTGTCCGCCGAGGCCTTCATGTAGCGGCCGTCGAGGATCGCGTCGAAGGTGGTGCCGCCGATCGGCACGTGCTTCTTCCAGAAGGCGGCGTCCGGCTTCAGCCAGACGTCGTCGCCGCGCTTGACGATCTCCACCGAGCCGTCGTCTCCCATGTCCACACTGCCGGTGCAGTTCCCCTCGCGGTCCAGAGTGAGGTCGAGGTTCATGTCCGGGCCGCTGCCGTCGAGGCTGCCGCGCGCGCTGAGACGCAGGGAGTCCACATCGAGCAGTGCGTCGCGCGAGCGTTCGACGATCTCCTCGGCGCTGAGCGAGTCGAGGTCGTCGTCAGCCTGCGGCAGGGTGCCACCCGTCACGGTGAGAGCGACGGCCGCCGCACCCGCGGCCGCCCGCGCGGCCCATCGGTGTCCGCTCACGTCGCCTCCTCGCAAAGGCCCCGGTCAGGGGTCGCGATCCATGGTGGCCGGCACTTTCGAGCGTACGCCGACAGCCCGGGCGCCGCCCGGCGCGTGCACGGAGAGTGAAGCGCGGCGGTGTTTTCGGCCACGGAGGGTGGGCAGAGCTGCGGTGATCCCGCCCGGGATCACGTACGCGACGCACCACGAGCACGTACGCGACGCCGTACCGGAAACGCACCCGCACCGGAAGCGCACACGCCACCGGAAACGCACGCCGCACGCACCGCGGAGAACCGCACGCACCACGAAGGAGCACCATGAACCTGTTCACGGGGACGAGGAGCAAGGGCGGCACGGCCAGGGGGAAGCGCCCCCGGTCCGCCCTGCCGGCGCTCGCCGCCGCGTCGACGGCGGCCGCGCTGGCCGTGGTCCCGGTCACCGCGACCACGGCGACCGCCGCCCCGGGCGCCATTCCGCCCGGCCTCTCCTGCGACACCGGCAAGCACGCCATCGACGACTACACGGGCTTCGCGCTCTGCCGCAACAACGGCAGCCGGACGGAGACCTTCTGGGTCCACCTCGTCTGCGGCTGGTCCCCGGACGTCGACGGCAATCACGTCACTCTCAGGCCCGGCGAGTCCGGCCAGTCCACCGCCCACTGCGGGAGCCTGGGCACCGGCATCGGCGAGATCCACGTCCGCCCGTGACCCCGGGGCGATAGACCCGGGCCCCGTTCCGGCCGGAACGGTTGAGCGGGCCGCCTCCGCTCGTTACCCTCCAGTAAGTACGGGCGGGCGCAACCGGGTCGACCGGTCGGCCCGCACCACGAGGGAGGCGGCACGCCCATGTCCTCAACCGAGCCCACCGACCGGACCGGCCCGGCCGTACGGGATCCCGCTCGCGCCCCCCGCCCCGCGGCTCCCGGGCCGCGGCCGGGGCCCGGACTCGCGGAGAGCGCCCGCAGGCTCGCCGACGCCACCACCACCTCCTCCGCCCTCGTGGCCGACGCCCTCGCCCGCGTCGAGGCCACGCAGCCCACCCTCAACGCCTTCCGCCACCTGCGGACCGAAGCGGCCCTCGCCGAGGCGGCGGAGGCCGACCGGCGGCTGGCGGCGGGGGAGCGGCTGCCGCTCCTCGGCGTGCCGGTAGCCGTCAAGGACGACACGGATGTGGCGGGCCTGCCCACCCACTTCGGCTGCGACGGGGAGCTGCCCCCGGCCGCCCACGACAGCGAGGCGGTCCGACGGCTGCGCGCCGCCGGGGCGGTCGTCGTCGGCAAGACCAACTCCTGCGAGCTGGGCCAGTGGCCCTTCACCGAAGGCCCCGCCTTCGGCGCCACCCGCAACCCGTGGAACACCGCGCACACCCCGGGCGGCTCCTCCGGCGGATCGGCGGCGGCCGTCGCCGCCGGGCTCGTCCCCGCCGCCCTCGGCTCGGACGGCGCCGGATCCGTGCGCATCCCGGCCGCGTGGACCCACCTCGTCGGCATCAAACCGCAGCGCGGGCGCATCTCGGTCCACCCGCACCGCGACGCCTTCCAGGGGCTCACCGTGAACGGCCCCCTCGCCCGTACGGTCGCCGACGCGGCGCTGCTCCTGGACGTCGTCGCCGGAGCGCACCCCGAGGACTTCCACCGCCCGCCCGCCGTGCGCGCCGCCGACGCCGCCCGCCGCGACCCGGGCCGGCTGCGCATCGCCCTCGCCTGGCGCCCCCCGCTCACGCTCACCGGCGCCGGACCGGACCCGGAGGTGCGCCGGGCCGTCGCCGCGCTCGCCGAGACCCTCGCCCGGCTCGGTCACCACGTCGAGGAGGCCCGCCCCCGGTACGGGCTGATCGGCCTCGCCTTCGTGCCCCGCGCCACCGCCGGCATCGCCGAATTCGCCGCCCGCCACCCCGAACCGGCCCTGCTCGACCCGCGCACCCGCAGCGCCCTGCGGACCGGGAAGCGGCTGGGCGGGCGGGTGGTGCGGGCCGCCCGCGCCCGTGAAGTGCGCCAGCACCGCAGGATCGGCGCCCTCTTCGACGCCTCCGGATTCGACGTGCTGCTCACCCCGACCACCGCCGCGCCGCCGCCCCGGATCGGCGCCTTCGACCGCCTCGGCGCCTGGCGCACCGATCTCACGATGACCGCCGCCTGCCCCTACGCCTGGCCGTGGAACGTCCTCGGCTGGCCCGGGGTGAACGTCCCGGCCGGCTTCACCCGGTCCGGGCTCCCCGTCGGCGCCCAGCTCCTGGGCCCCTCCCGGAGCGAGGAACGGCTGATCGCGCTCGCCGCCCAATTGGAGGACGACCTGCGCTGGCACGAGCACCGGCCCCCGAACCACCCGTGACACCCCCCCGAACCGCCAGTGACACCGGCCCCGGCCCCGTGACGCGGGCCCGGCGCCTCACGCGGCGAGCCGACGGAGGCCGGGCCCCGGGGCGCCGAGGCACCCACGGTGCGTGAAGCCGTACGGGGGCCTTGTGGAGCCCGGCACGGTGAAGAGATATCTTGATGTCAAGCAATGTTGCAGACGTGGAGCGGAGCACCCGGTGACTGACTCGACCATCATCTATACGCACACCGACGAGGCCCCTGCCCTGGCGACCTACTCGTTCCTGCCCGTCGTCGAGGCCTACGCCTCGACCGCAGGCGTCACGGTCGAGCGCCGTGACATCTCCCTCGCGGGCCGGATCATCGCCAGTTTCCCGGAGCACCTCAAGGCCGAGCAGCGTATCGATGACGCACTCGCCGAGCTCGGCGAGCTGGCCAGGACCCCCGGCGCGAACATCATCAAGCTGCCGAACATCTCGGCCTCGATCCCGCAGCTCAAGGCCGCCATCGCCGAGCTCCAGGAGCAGGGCTACGCCCTTCCGGACTACCCGGACGAGGCGCGGACCGACGCGGACAAGGACGTCCGCGCCCGCTACGACAAGGTCAAGGGCAGCGCCGTGAACCCGGTGCTGCGCGAGGGCAACTCCGACCGCCGCGCCCCCGCGTCCGTCAAGAACTACGCCAAGGCCCACCCGCACCGCATGGGCGCCTGGACTGCCGACTCGAAGACGAACGTCGCCACGATGGGCGTCGACGACTTCCGCTCCACCGAGAAGTCCGCGGTCGTCGCGGAGGACGGTTCGCTCCGCATCGAGCTGCACGGTGACGACGGCACCACCACCGTGCTCCGCGAGTCCGTACCCGTCCTCAAGGGCGAGGTCGTCGACGCGGCCGTCATGCGCGTCGCCGCGCTGCGCGAGTTCTTCACCGCGCAGGTCGCCCGCGCCAAGGCCGAGGGCGTGCTGTTCTCCGTGCACCTCAAGGCCACCATGATGAAGGTCTCCGACCCCATCATCTTCGGCCACGCGGTCCGCGCGTTCTTCCCGAACACCTTCGCCAAGTACGGCGAGCAGCTCGCGGCGGCCGGCCTCACCCCGAACGACGGCCTGGGCGGCATCCTCAAGGGCCTCGACTCGCTTCCGGACGTGGGCGCCGAGATCCAGGCGTCCTTCGAGGCCGAGCTGGCCGAGGGCCCCGCCCTCGCGATGGTCGACTCGGACAAGGGCATCACCAACCTGCACGTCCCCAGTGACGTCATCGTCGACGCCTCCATGCCCGCCATGATCCGCACCTCGGGTCACATGTGGGGCCCCGACGGCAACGAGGCCGACACCATCGCCGTCCTCCCGGACAGCAGCTACGCCGGTGTCTACCAGGTCGTCATCGACGACTGCCGCGCCAACGGCGCCTTCGACCCGTCGACCATGGGCTCCGTGCCCAACGTCGGTCTGATGGCGCAGAAGGCCGAGGAGTACGGCAGCCACGACAAGACCTTCGAGATCCCCGCCACCGGCACCGTGCGCGTCGTCGACGCGAACGGCGCGGTCGTGCTGGAGCAGGCCGTCGGCGCCGGTGACATCTTCCGGATGTGCCAGACGAAGGACCTGCCGATCCAGGACTGGGTCAAGCTCGCGGTCACCCGCGCCCGCGCCACCGGCAACCCGGCCGTGTTCTGGCTGGACGAGACCCGCGCGCACGACGCCAACCTGATCGCCAAGGTGAAGACGTACCTCGCCGACCACGACACGGACGGCCTGGACATCTCCATCAAGTCCCCGGTCGAGGCCACCGCCTTCTCCCTGGAGCGCATCCGCCGCGGCGAGGACACCATCTCCGTCACCGGCAACGTGCTCCGTGACTACCTCACCGACCTCTTCCCGATCCTGGAGCTCGGCACCAGCGCGAAGATGCTCTCCGTCGTCCCGCTGATGAACGGCGGCGGCCTCTTCGAGACCGGTGCGGGCGGCTCGGCGCCCAAGCACGTCCAGCAGCTCGTCAAGGAGAACTACCTCCGCTGGGACAGCCTGGGCGAGTTCCTGGCCCTCGCGGTCAGCTTCGAGCACCTGGCGACCACCACGGACAACGCGCGGGCGCAGGTCCTCGCCGACACCCTGGACCGGGCGACGGGCACCTTCCTCAACGAGGACAAGTCCCCGAGCCGTCGCCTCGGCGGCATCGACAACCGCGGCAGCCACTTCTACCTGGCCCTGTACTGGGCCCAGGAGCTGGCGCGGCAGACCGACGACGCGAAGCTCGCCGAGGCGTTCGCGCCGCTCGCCAAGACGCTGACCGAGCAGGAGGAGACCATCGTCGCCGAGCTGATCGCGGTGCAGGGCTCCCCGGCCGAGATCGGCGGCTACTTCCAGCCCGACCCGGCCAAGGCCGAGGCGATCATGCGCCCGTCCGCCACGTTCAACCAGGCCATCGCGACCCTCGGCTGACCTGACGCGAGGCGGCCCCGTCCGCCTCACCGCCCCGCCCCGGCAGGCTCCGCGCCCGCCGGGGCGGTTCGCGTTCGGAGCCCGTACGGGTCACGGACCAATCCACCGGGGCAAGGGCTCCGAATGACGACCGTGAGGATCACCCGGAAAGCACTGACCCGCTCCACGCTCGCCGCCCTGAGCGGACTCCTCGCGGGATGGGCCTCGCTGGCCGTCGCCGAGCTCGTCTCGGCGGCCGTCCGGCCCGAGGCGGGTCCCGTGACAGCGGTCGGCGGAGCGGCCATCGACCGGACGCCCGCCGGGGTGAAGGACTGGGCGATCCGGAACTTCGGCGAGGACGACAAGCTCGTCCTGCAACTCGGCATCGTCGTCACGCTCGCCCTCTTCGCCCTGGCCGTCGGCCTGTTGGCGCTGCGGCACCGGCGGGCCGGCTCCGCGACCGTCCTGCTCTTCGGTGCGGTCGGCGCGGCGGCCGCCGTCGGCAGGCCGGACTCCACGGGCCTCGTGGACGGTCTGCCGTCCCTGCTGGGGGCGGTCGTCGGGGCCGTACTGCTGTACGTCCTCATCGGCCGGCTCACCCGCCCGCACCGGATCACCGGTCAGGAGCGGGGGCGGGGGAGCGGGCAGGACGACGAGCAGGAGCGCGAGGCCGGCTGGGACCGGCGGGGCTTCGTGATCGCCGCCACGGCCGCGGCCGCCGCGTCCACCGCGGCGGGCGCCGTCGGCCGGATGCTGAACGGCCGCAGCAGCCGGAACGCCGTCGCCTCCCGCGAGGCCGTGACGCTGCCGGCGCCGGCCTCACCCGCGCGACCGGTCCCGGCGGGCGTACAGGTGAGGGCCCGCGGCATCAGCTCCTTCACCACGCCGAACGACACGTTCTACCGCGTGGACACCGCCCTCGTGGTCCCCAAGGTCGACGCGGACTCCTGGCGGCTCCGCATCCACGGCAAGGGCGTACGGCGCGACCTGGAGTTCACCTACCAGGACCTGCTGGAACGCCCGTTGATCGAGCGGGAGATCACGCTCACCTGCGTCTCCAACGAGGTCGGCGGCCCCTACGTCGGCCACGCCAGGTGGATCGGCGTCCGGCTCGCCGACCTGCTCAGGGAGGCCGGGGTGAAGCCGCCGTCCCGGCGCGGCCCGGCCGACCAGCTCGTCGCCCGGTCCGTGGACGGCATGACGCTCGGCACCCCCGTCGAGGACGTCATGGACGGCCGCGACGCGATGCTCGCGCTCGGGATGAACGGCGAACCGCTGCCCTTCGTCCACGGATTCCCCGTCCGCATGGTCGTCCCCGGCCTGTACGGGTACGTCTCGGCCTGCAAGTGGATCGAGGACATCGAGCTCACCACGTTCGACGCGTACGACCCGTACTGGGTGAAGCGCGACTGGGCGCGCGAGGCCCCGATCAAGACCCAGTCCCGGATCGACACCCCCAAGCCCTTCGGGCGCCCGGAGGCCGGAACGGTCATGGTGGCCGGAGTGGCCTGGGCCCAGCACCGCGGCATCGAGAAGGTCGAGATCCGGGTGGACGACGGGCCGTGGCGCCCGGCGCAACTCGCCGAGGAGGCCACCGTCGACACCTGGCGCCAGTGGTCCTACCCCTGGAAGGCGACCCCCGGCGTCCACACCCTGACCGTCCGCGCCACCGACGGCACCGGCGAGCTCCAGACCGAGGAGCGCACCAGGACCGTCCCCGACGGCGCGAGCGGCCGGCACTCCGTCGTGGTGACCGTCGACTGACCGCCCGGGCGCATCCGGGCACCACGTTTCCACCGCGCCCCGGGCCATCCTTCTACGGCACCCGGGCGGTCCACTCCGAACTTGGTGCGTACGAGCTCCTCGGCGCGCGCCAGCTCGGCGTCCGTCACGCTGCCCGCGGTGAGCCCGTGACGCTTGCGGAACGACTCGATCATGCGCTCGATGACGGTCCGGCGGGGGAGCCCGGTCTGCCGCCGCAGCGGGTCGACGCGCTTCTTCGCGGACCGGGTGCCCTTGTCGGACATCTTCTCCCTGCCGATCCGCAGCACCTCCAGCATCTTGTCGGCGTCGATGTCGTACGCCATGGTCACGTGGTGCAGCACGGCGCCCGGCCCGCCGTCCGGCCCGACCATCCGCTTCTGCGCGGCCCCCGCGATCTTGCCGACCTCGGTGGCGATGTCGTTGAGCGGCTGGTACCAGGCCTTGATGCCCATGTCGCCGAGGGCTTCCAGGACCCAGTCGTCCAGGTAGGCGTAACTGTCGGCGAACGACAGCCCGGAGACCAGGGACTGCGGGACGGCGAGCGAATAGGTGATGGTGGAGCTCGGCTCGGCGAACATCGCGCCACCGCCGGAGATCCGGCGTACGACGTTCACCCCGTGCCGCTCGACGCCCGCCGGGTCCACCTCGTTGCGCAGCGACTGGAAGCTGCCGATGATCACGGCGGGGGAGTCCCACTCCCAGACCCGCAGCGTCGGCGGCCGCAGCCCCGCCGCGACCTCGGCGGTGATCACTTCGTCCAGCGCCATGTGCAGAGCGGGCGACTGCGGGGCCTCGTGGATCAGCTGCCAGTCGTAGTCGCTCCACTCCGTGGCCTGCGCGAGCGCCCGGCGTACGGCGACGGCGACGCCCTCCGCGCTCAGGCCGAGCATCACCGTGGAGTCGGGCAGCGCCGCCTCGATCCGGGCCGCGAGCCCGGCCGTGTCGGTGTTGGCCGGGGCGCCCTCCAGGGCCGCGTCGATCGCCAGGATCGCCTCGTCGGGTTCGAGGAAGAAGTCCCCGGCGACGCGGACGTCCCGCAACGCCCCGCCCGCCACCTCCAGATCCACCACGACCAGCTTGCCGCCGGGAACCTTGTACTCACCGTGCACAGCGCCGCCTCCAGCTTTCGTTCCGCGGTCCGGCTCGGGGAATGAGCCGGACACAACCGGATGTAACGCGCATCGGGGCGTGGATCATCCCGCGCCGCCGGGCCCCGGCCCCGACCGGGCGCCTGAGCGGGGACCGTGCGCTGGTCAGGGCGGCCGTGGACGGTCCGGCGGCCGGGCCGGCCCCCGGCCCCCCTCCATGGGGTGGTCTGCGACGCGCCCGCATGCGAGGGTGATCACCGATACGCAGTGATGACCAGCGACATCTCAACAGGGGGACGCGTCATGCAGGTTCGCCGGGCCGGAGCCACGCCACCACCACCCGCGGCCCATGCCCCGGGCGTCACCCGCAGGTGCCCCACGACGTGCGGGGGGAGGGCGCGGCAGCATGCTCGGTGAGCTCCTGGACCGTTCCCCCCGCCGGATCGGCCCCTACCGGACCCTCGCCCGCCTCGGCGCGGGAGGCATGGGCGAGGTGTATCTGGGGGCCGATACGCGGCCCCGGCGTCCCCACACCGGCCCGCAGCTCGTGGCCGTCAAGACGGTGAGGGCGGAACTGGTCGGCGACCCGGCGCTGCGCGACCGGTTCCGCCGGGAGACGGAGACGGCCCGCTCGGTCGACAGCCGGTTCACGGCCCGGCTGCTCGCCGCGGACGCGGATGCCGCGGAGCCGTGGCTGGCCACCGAGTACGTGGCGGGGCCGACCCTGGAGCGGGCGGTCCGCGCGGCGGGCCCCCTGCCGGTCGAAACGGTCCACCGCCTCGGTCTCGGCCTCGTACGGGCGCTGCGCGGCATCCACCACGCGCGGGTGCAGCACCGCGACCTGAAGCCGACGAACATCCTTCTCGGCGCCGAAGGTCCCAAGGTCATCGACTTCGGCATCGCCCGCGACTTCGGGGCCGGCACCCTGACGGCGACCGGCGTGATGGTCGGGTCGCCGGGCTACATGTCGCCGGAGCACGTGCGGGGCGGACGGCATGTGGTGGCCGCGTCGGACATCTTCTGCCTGGCGTCGGTGCTGTGTTACGCGGCGAGCGGTACGCCTCCGTTCGGGGAGGGTCCGCTGGCCGCCGTGCTCTACCGGATCTCGCAGGCCGACGTCGATCTGACGGGCGTACCGGACCCGGTGCGAGAACTGATCGAGGACTGTCTGCACCCGGACCCCTCGTCCCGCCCCGACACCACCGTCCTCGAGACCCGCTTCCGGACCGTGACCGACCTGCCGGACGCCGCGTACGACGGCAGCCTCTGGCCGCCCGGCGTACGGGAGTTGGTGGCGGCGGACGAGGCCGAACTGGCCGGACTGCTGGAGGCGGCGGGCGCGATCGCCGCCGCGCCCCCCACGATGCCGGGCGCGCCCCCGGTGCACAGCGCGGAAACGGTCACCGGCCCTCCGCCGCCTCCGGCGACCCCGCCGGCCGGCCCGCGGTCCGGACCGCGCCGGCGCACGGTCGTCGCCGTGATCGCGGCGGCGCTCGCCGCCGGTGTGCTCGGCGCCTTCGGGCTGCGGGCCCTGGAGGGCGGCGGGGACGACGGCGACAAGGCGTCCGGTGCCGCATCCGGCTCCCCCTCGCCCTCCGCGTCGGCGGACATCGCTCCCGGGGCCGGTCTCAACCGGTACGGCGTCGACGGCAGCCGCTACTTCCCCGTCGACTCGACGGTCCGTCCGGACGGCTGGAAGCCATGGTCGGCGAAGCTGGACACGCGCCCCTGGGACTGCGCCCTGAACCGTGTGCTGTTGGTCTGCCGCACCGTGGACGGAGGCCTCGCGGCGGTCCGCGCGTCCGACGGGGAACCGCTGTGGAACGCGGCGTCGCCCGACCCCGGCGGCCTGCCGGACAGGGGTAACCGTGGTATGCGCATTCCGGGCAACGGCAGCGCCCCCCTGATCCAGGGCGACACGGTCGTCTCCGCCGAGGCCGGCATGGTCCGCGGCCGGTCCGCCGCGGACGGAGAGGTCCGCTGGGAGCACGACACGGGTCTGGGGCCCGAGGCGGAGAGCGTCGGAAACGCACTGCTGGGCGACGGCGTCGCGTTCTTCACCCTGGGCTCCGGGCCGAGTCCGACCGTCCACGCCTACGACGTCGGCACGCGAAAACACCTCTGGAAGCGGTCCCTGGTGTCGCATGACGCGCCGATGGCCGCATCCGGGATGTACGGCCCCGACGCGTTCACGGAGGGCAGGCTCATCGCCCGGACGGACGGCGGCATGACCGCGTTCGGCGCGAGGACCGGGGAGCCGACTCCCCTGGGGGTGCCCGGGAACGGCTTGTGCGGTGCCGTGCTGGTCCACAACGGCCACATCTACTGCGACACCGAGAAGCCCGCGAACGCCGGGGAGGCAGGGGAGGGGACCACCGTGACGCTGGACGCGGTGACGCTGCGGCCGGTCGACGAAGGCGGCCCGCGCACCGCTCTCGAACGGAACGGGGCAGAGGGCGCGGTCCCCGCCAACGGCATGACGTACAGCCTGCGGTTCGGCGCTGGAGGCCGTGTCGAGCTCACACCCCATGGCCCTCCGCACGGGACCCACACGGTCGCCCCGCCCCGGGAGGAAGGGGAAGAGGGCGGAGAGTTTCCCTCCATGGAACCGGTGATCGTCGGAGACACGGCGGTGTACGCCGACAACCGTCGCCTCTACACACTGCCGTTGGACGGCGACGAGCGAGCCCGGCGTGAGATCGACGGCGGGCCGGGCGATCGAGGCCCGGCCGGCCTCGATTCCGAGCACCTGGCCTGGGCGCCGCACGTGATCTCCCTGGGCGGAGCGCTCTTCGTGATCTACCACGACGGAACCGTGCGGTCCATGAAGCTTCCCGCCTGAGACACCCGTCCCCGCCCACTCGGCCCATCGAACCACCCCGGCCCGGTAACTGACTTGGAGTCCCTTCGTCGTGTTGCGTCCGCTCGACGCCGATGCCCCTGACCACGTGGGCCCGTACCGGCTGCTCGCCGGCCTCGGCTCCGGAGGCATGGGTACGGTCCACCTCGCCCTGCCACCGGACGGCGGCCCCGACGACCTCGTCGCACTGAAGACCGTCCGCCGCGACCTGGACCTCGAGGGCGACTTCCGGATCCGGTTCCGACGCGAGGCGGAGGCGGCGCGCGCCGTACGCGGCCCGTACGTCTCCGCGCTCGTCGGCGCCGAACCGGAAGCCGAACGACCCTGGCTGGCCACCCAGTACGTCGCCGGGCCCTCGCTCGCCGACGCGGTGGCCCGGCACGGCCCGCTGCCCGTCGACGCGGTGCGCCGACTCGGTGCGGACCTCGCGCGGGGCCTGGCCGCCGTGCACGGGGCGCGACTGGTGCACCGGGACCTGAAACCTGCCAACGTCGTCCTCGGCGCCTCGGGCCCACGGCTCATCGACTTCGGCATCGCCCAGGCCTACGACGCGACGGCGCTCACCGCGACCGGCATCATGGTCGGCTCGCCGGGCTTCATGTCCCCCGAGCACATCGACGGCGGCCGTTCGGTGACCTCCGCGTCGGATGTGTTCTGTCTCGGTGCCGTCCTCTGCTTCGCCGCCACGGGGCACGGGCCGTTCGAGGACAGTGAACTCGCCGCGATGGTGCACCGCATCGTGCAGGGAGAAGCTGAACTCTCCCATGTTCCGACGGAGTTGCGGGATGTCGTGGCCGACTGTCTGCGACAGGAACCCGGCCGCCGCCCGACGACGGACGACCTGATCCGCACCCTGGACCCGGACGCCGCCTCGGCCCGCCCGGGAGCCGTGCGGGCCCCCCGCCGGGAGCCCTTCCCCTGGCCGGACGGTGTGCGCGGCGCGATCCGCGCGTACGAGACGGCCGTTGGCCGAGCGCTCCTCGCACCCCCGGCCCCCCGGAAGGCACTCGTCGGTACGCCGCCGGGCCCCGGCGCGCCACCCCCGGTTCCCCCGCAGTCCTCGGCGCCGACCCCGAAACGGGCGGGAAGCCGGTTGCGCCGGTCCCTCGGTGCCGGTGCCGCTCTCCTCGTCGGCACGCTCACGGTCGTCCTGCTGAACCTGCCGGGCGACGAGAAGGGCCCGGGCGGGGGTGCGGCGTCCTCGGGGAACCCGGGCGGGTCCCCGGAGAGCACGAAGAGCCCCGGCCCCGCCACCGTCCGCACCGCCCCCGTGGCCGTCGACGCGACGGGTGACTTCGGACCGGACGCGCTGGACCGCACGCTGCAGCCCGAAGGCTGGCAGCCGTGGATCACGTCCGTCGAAGGAAGAGGCGGCGCGTCGGACTGTTCGCTCAGCGGCACCGTGCTCGTCTGCGTCCGGTGGGACCGGGACAGGAGGCGAGGCCACCTGGAGGCGAGGAACGCGGCCGACGGCACACCCGCGTGGCGCTACCCCGCCGGCAGCGGCGGAGAGGACCTCACCTCACTGCCCTACGCCGAACTGGACACCAGGCACGTCTACACCACCTCGACCGACGGCACCGGTGTCGACGTGCTCGATCTCGGCGATGGAAAGCGGGTGGCGAGGCTGCCGGGCCGCACGGGGTACCTGTCGGCCGCCGCCCGGGTCCACCAAGGACAGCTCTTCGTCTCCTACGTCGCGGAGGGCGGGCCGGCCGAGGCCGGGGACGTGTTCCTCCGCGCGTACTCCGTCAAGGACCGCGAGAAGCAGTGGGAACGCGCGATGCCCTCCGCGCAGGCCCAGTCGTTGGACATCGCGGGCGACCGTCTCTGGGTGACCGGCGGGGACACCCGCACCCTGGACCCGAAGACCGGCGAGGACCTGGACAGGGTCTCCGACCACTGTCCCCGTCCGAGGCGGGGGGACCCGTACGTCGCCTGTCTGGACGCGGTGCGGGAGACCCGAACGCTCAGGAAGGTCAGCGACACACGTGTCGACATGCTGCACGGCGCGCGGCACGAGAAGGTGGTGTTCGTACGAGGCAGGGGTACGGCGAAGGGCTCCGCGTACCTCAGCGCGCTCGACCCGCGGACCTGGCGCGAGCAGTGGTCGCTGCCCTGGAACGGCGAGGACTCCGTCATCGTGGCCGGTGACCGGGTCCTGGTGATCGGGGCCGGCGAGCTGCGGGGATTCGACCTGGAGCAGGGCACGGCCGTGGCGAGCCGGTCCACGCTCCGCGGCTGGCCCCGGGAGGGAGAGGCCGTCGACGCTCCCTCGATGCGGCCGTCCAGCGTCCTGGTGTCCGGCGGCTCCTTCTACCTGACCTTCGAGGACGGCACCCTTCTGTCCGCCCCCGTTCCCTGAGCCGGTGACCCGGGACCGGGTGGGTGGGGCGCCGGCGGCGGCCGGGGCCCGCGGCCCCTTCTCCACCGCGCCACCGCCCTGCCCGCGCACCTGGCCGGACGTCCCGGCAGGACCGCCTCGTCCCGTTCCTGGCATGATCGGCCGACATGAGCGACGCACCCCGCCACCTCCTCGTCATCGGCATGGGCGCCGGCGACCCCGACCACCTGACCCTCGCCGCGGTGAAGGCCATGCGCCGGGCCGACGTCTTCTTCGTGGTCGGCAAAGGCAAGGAGAAGGAGTCCCTCACCCGGCTGCGGCGGGACATCCTCGACGAACACCTCACCGGCCCCTACCGCGTCGTCGAGGCCGAGGACCCGTGGCGGGACCGCACCCAGCAGGACGGCGGGCGCTACACCTCGGCGGTGCGCGACTGGCGTCACCGCCGCGCCCACATCTGCGAACGCCTGATCATCGAGGAACTCGCGCCGGGACAGTGCGGAGCCTTCCTGGTGTGGGGCGACCCGTCCCTGTACGACAGCACCCTCGCGATCCTCGACGACATCCGGGGCCGGGGCACGGTGGAATTCGGCCATGAGGTGATCCCCGGCATCAGCAGCGTCTCCGCCCTCGCCGCACGCCACGGCGTCACCCTGAACCGGGTCGGCCGCCCCATCCACATCACCCCCGGCAGGCGTCTCGCCCAGGGCTTTCCCGAGGACGACGGCGACATCGTCGTGATGCTCGACGGCCACGAGAGCTTCACCCACCTGACGGGCAGGGGCCTGTGGATCCACTGGGGCGCGTACATCGGCACCCCCGACGAGATCCTGGTCTCCGGCCCGCTCGACGAGGTCGCCGGCCGGATCAGGCGGCTGCGCGCGGAGGCCCGCGAACGGCACGGCTGGATCATGGACACCTATCTGCTGCGCCGACCGCCCGGCACGGGCGGCGACTGACGGCCGATGGCGGACGGGCCCACGTCGAGGCGCGGGCGGCGAGGGTCTCCGCACCTCGTCGTCGGACCCGACAGCGGTCCCGGGAGTGCTCAGCGCCGGGTCTCGTGCGCCCTGATCACGCCGAGCCCGTGCCCCAGGCTCGGGCATTCGGCGGTGAGGTCGTCGCCCCGCACCAGGTAGTCGTGCACCCGGCCGTCCGCCGGCCGTTCGATCGCGCGATACAGCGTGCCGTTCACGGTGATCGTCCAGTCGTCGCCGTCCTGGGCCCACCCGACTGTCTTCTTCATCTGGCGTTTTCCGTTTCCTCGGTCGGCCTCGCCGTGGGTCGGCGGCCGTGTAGTGGGAAGAAGAACGGCTTGTGACGCTCGGTGGTTCCGCAGTCCCTACGCCATTCGGTTACATCTGTGTCACTGTCACGCCCAGTGGACGCGCCTGACCTGACCAGCGGTCAGCACGCGGCCGACGAACGGCCGAACGAGCGGAAAACGGGCGTGGCAGGCCGCGGTGCCCCGCCGCGACGGAGTCCGACCCGGGGACGGGAGCGCTCGCCGCCCCGTCGCCCCGTGGCACCATCCGAAGTGTGAACAACAGTGCGCACGGGCCGGGCGTCCGTCTAGGCTGACCGGCGCAGCTGGTTCGCCCTGTCCGCCAGGCAGGGTGTCGTAAGAGGGAACCCGGTGGGAATCCGGGACTGCCCCGCAGCGGTGAGTGGGAACGACCGCCGTCATACGCACTGGGCCCGGCCGGGTCTGGGAAGCGACGGTCATTAGGTGTCTGCCCCGGCAGACGTGCCCGCGAGTCCGAAGACCTGCCCGTTGCCCGCACGCGACCGTTCGCGTGCGGAGATCTCGGTGACCTCGTGGGCGGGTCGGCGTGACCAGCGGGCGGACGGACACGGTTCTACGTGTTCCGGTCTCCGCCCGACGTGTCATCCCCTCGCGTTCGCGTCCCGTCCCGGGATCTGTCCCGCAGACACGCTCGCGAAGGAGAGTCACGTGACAGCGAAGCCCGCAGCCGCGGCAGCACAGACCACCGTGTACGGCTACCCCCGCCAGGGCCGGAACCGCGAACTGAAGAAGGCCATCGAGGGTTACTGGAAGGGCCGCGTCGACGCCGACGCCCTCCGGGAGACCGCCGCCGAGCTGCGCCGGGGAACCTGGCGGCAGCTCGCCGAGGCCGGAGTCCACGAGGTGCCGACCGGTGACTTCTCGTACTACGACCATGTCCTGGACACCAGCGTCATGGTCGGCGCAGTCCCCGAGCGGCACCGCGAGGCCGTCGACGCCGACGCCCTCGACGGCTACTTCGCCATGGCCCGGGGCACACAGGACGTCGCCCCGCTGGAGATGACGAAGTGGTTCGACACGAACTACCACTATCTGGTACCTGAGTTGGGCCCGGACACGGTGTTCTCCGCCGACTCCGCCAAGCAGGTCGCGGAGTTCCAGGAGGCGCTGGCCCTCGGTCTCACGCCCCGACCGGTGCTGGTCGGACCCATCACCTATCTCCTGCTCGCCAAGGCGGCTCCCGGCGTGGCGGTGGACTTCGAGCCGCTGACCCTCCTGGACCGGCTGCTCCCCGTGTACGCGGAGGTCCTCGCCGACCTGCGCGCGGCGGGCGCCACGTGGGTGCAGCTCGACGAACCCGCGCTCGTCCAGGACCGCACCCCTGCCGAGTTGAACGCCGCCGCCCGCGCCTACCGCGAGCTCGGCGGACACGCCGACCGGCCCCGACTGCTGGTCGCCTCCTACTTCGGGCGGCTCGGCGAAGCGCTGGCGGTCCTGGCCAAGGCCCCCGTCGACGGGCTGGCCCTGGACTTCACCGAGTCCGGCGCGGGGAACCTCGACGACCTCGCGGCGGCCGGCGGGCTGCCCGGCAAACGGCTGGTCGCCGGTGTCGTGAACGGCCGCAACATCTGGATCAACGACTACGAGAAGTCGCTCGCCACCCTCGGCACTCTCCTCGGCCTCGCCGACCGGGTCGACGTCTCCGCCTCCTGCTCCCTCCTGCACGTCCCGCTGGACGCCGACGCCGAGCAGAGCATCGATCCGGGCATCGCCCGCTGGCTCGCCTTCGCCCAGCAGAAGACCCAGGAAATCGTCGTCCTGGCCCGTGGTCTGGGCGGCGGCACGGACACCATCGCGGCCGAACTCGCCGCCAACCGCGCCGACCTGGCCTCCCGCACCGACGCGGCGCTCACCCGCGACCCGGCCGTCCGCGCCCGTGCGGCGGCCGTCACCGACGCGGACGGCCGCCGCTCCCAGCCGTACCCGGAACGCGCCGCCGTCCAACGCGCCCACCTCGGACTGCCGCTGCTGCCGACGACCACCATCGGCTCCTTCCCGCAGACCACCGAGGTGCGCACCGCACGCGCCGACCTGCGGGCGGGGCGGATCGACGAGGCCGGATACGAGGAGCGCGTCAAGAACGAGATCCGCGAGGTCATCTTCTTCCAGGAGAAGGCCGGACTGGACGTCCTGGTGCACGGCGAGCCCGAACGCAACGACATGGTCCAGTACTTCGCCGAGCAGCTCACCGGATACCTCGCCACCGAGCACGGCTGGGTGCAGTCCTACGGCACCCGGTATGTCCGGCCGCCGGTCCTCGCGGGCGACATCTCGCGTCCCGGGCCGATGACGGTGCGCTGGACGACGTACGCGCAGTCGCTGACCGCACGCCCCGTCAAGGGCATGCTCACCGGTCCGGTCACGATGCTGGCCTGGTCCTTCGTCCGCGACGACCAGCCGCTCGCCGACACCGCCCGTCAGGTGGCTCTCGCCCTGCGTGACGAGGTGAACGACCTGGAGGCGAGCGGCGCTTCGGTGGTCCAGGTCGACGAGCCCGCGCTGCGCGAGACGCTGCCGCTGCGGGCGGCGGAGCACGCCGCGTACCTGGAGTGGGCGACGGAGTCCTTCCGGCTCGCCACCTCCGGGGTCCGGCCGGACACCCAGATCCACACCCACATGTGCTACGCGGAGTTCGGTGACATCGTCCAGGCCATCGATGATCTCGACGCCGACGTCATCAGCCTGGAAGCGGCCCGCTCCCATATGCAGGTCGCCCGCGAACTGGCCGCCCACGGCTACCCCCGCGAGGCGGGCCCGGGCGTCTACGACATCCACTCCCCGCGCGTCCCCAGCGCCGAGGAGGCGGCGTCCCTGTTGCGCGAGGCACTTGAGGCCATCCCGGCGACACGCCTGTGGGTGAACCCGGACTGCGGCCTGAAGACCCGCGGCTGGCCCGAGACCCGGGCCTCCCTGGAGAACCTGGTCGCCGCCGCGCGGGAGATCCGCGCGGAGCTGCCCACCGAAGCGGCGTGATCCGGGCCGCCCTGTCCCGACTACGCTCCGGGGAACGGTAGGTCGGGCGCCGGCGGGACGACCGTACTGCGGCAACGCGTTCCTTCGCGCGGTCGGAGTGGGGTCAGCCTCACCGGCGGGTGCCCGGCGGTGGATCTTTCCGTGACCGGTGCCGCCCCGCGCACGGGACGGCACCGGTCACGGGGCGGGTGGCCCGCTGGGCCGCTCGATCCGCGCGCCCCGGCGCCCCGACGCCCTGAAGAAGTCGGTCACCCTCCGGGCAGCTCGGCCGCCGGGAGTTCGGCGACGGGGGACCTTGCGGTGGCCGAAGCGGAGGCGGCCGAGGATACCGATCCCCCCGGGGCGGGGGGTGTTCGCCGGGGGGTCAGCCCTTGCGGGTGTTGATCTCCTCGGTGAGCTGGGGCACGACGGCGAAGAGGTCGCCGACGACGCCGTAGTCGACGAGTTCGAAGATCGGGGCCTCGGCGTCCTTGTTGATCGCGACGATCGTCTTCGAGGTCTGCATGCCCGCCCGGTGCTGGATCGCTCCGGAGATGCCCGAGGCGATGTACAGCTGCGGGGAGACGGACTTGCCGGTCTGCCCGACCTGGGAGGTGTGCGGGTACCAGCCCGCGTCGACCGCCGCACGCGAAGCGCCCACCGCCGCCCCCAGACTGTCCGCGAGGGCTTCGATGAGCGGGAAGTTCTCCGCGCCGTTGACGCCCCGGCCGCCCGAGACGACGATCGCGGCCTCGGTCAGCTCCGGGCGCCCCGTCGACTCACGTGCCGTCCGCGAGACCACCTTCGTACCCGAGGCCGTCTCGCCGAACGACACCGTCAGCGCCTCGACCGTGCCGGCGGCGGCGGCCGGCTCGACGGGGGCGGAGTTCGGCTTGACCGTGATCACCGGAACGCCCTTGGAGACCCGGGACCTGGTGGTGTAGGAGGCGGCGAACACGGCCTGCGTCGCCACCGGGCCCTCGTCCCCGGCCTCCAGATCGGTGGCGTCGGTGATGATGCCCGACCCGATCCGCAGCGCGAGACGAGCGGCGATCTCCTTGCCCTCGGCCGAGGACACCACCAGCACCGCCGCGGGGGAGACGGCGTCGAACGCGGCCTGCAGCGCGTCGACCTTCGGCACCACCAGGTAGTCCGCGAACTCCGGGGCATCGGAGGTGAGGACCTTCACCGCACCGTGCTCACCCAGCACACCCGCAGTGTTCCCGGCACCCGCGCCCAGGGCCACCGCGACCGGGTCACCGATCCGACGCGCCAGCGTCAGCAACTCCAGCGTCGGCTTACGGACCGCACCGTCCACATGATCGACCAGAACCAGAACTTCAGCCATGACAACGCACTCCAGACAGACGAGAGAAGAGAAGGAGAAAAGAGAGGGAGAGGGAGGACCGGCCGTGCGGGATCAGATGAACTTCTGGCCCGCGAGGAACTCGGCGAGCTGCTTACCGCCCTCACCCTCGTCCTTCACGACCGTGCCCGCCGTGCGCGCCGGACGCTCCGTCGCGGAGTCGACCGCCGTCCACGCACCCGCCAGACCGACCTCGTCCGCGTCCAGCTCCAGGTCCTCCAGATCCAAGGACTCCACCGGCTTCTTCTTCGCCGCCAT
Source organism: Streptomyces sp. MMBL 11-1 (assembly GCF_028622875.1). NCBI lineage: Bacteria > Bacillati > Actinomycetota > Actinomycetes > Kitasatosporales > Streptomycetaceae > Streptomyces > Streptomyces sp. MMBL 11-1. The sequence continues at coordinate 7,009,689 of NZ_CP117709.1, forward strand.
GATCCCCTTGAACGAGGGGTAACGCGCCTCACCCGACTGGTCGGTCACCGACACCACCGCCGGCAGCGACGCCTCCAACTGCTCCGAAGCGGTGTCACCGTCACGCCGCCCGGTCACCACACCCCCGGCCACCGACACCTCGGACAACAGCGTCACCTGCGGCACCCCCAGCCGCTCCGCCAGCAGCGCGGGCAGCACACCCATCACCCCGTCGGTGGAGGCCATCCCACAGATCACCAGGTCGTACCCGGTCCTCTCGACCGCCTTCGCCAGCACCAGCGACGTGCCCATCACATCACTGCCGTGCAGATCGTCGTCCTCGACGTGAACCGCCTTGTCCGCACCCATCGACAACGCCTTGCGCAACGCGTCCTTGGCATCCTCCGGACCCACCGTCACCACGGTGATCTCCGCATCGTCCGCCCCGTCCGCGATCTGCAACGCCTGCTCGACCGCGTACTCGTCCAGCTCCGACAGCAGACCGTCGACATCCTCACGGTCCAGCGTCAGGTCATCGGCGAAACGCCGGTCACCGGTCGCGTCGGGCACGTACTTCACACAGACAACGATCCTCAAACTCACGCCGGCTCTCCTGCCTACCTGGGTGTGGTCCCACCTGGGTGTCATTCGTACTGATGGAGAGATTATGGCACTCAGTACCCTCTGTAAAGGTACGCAGTGCCAAAATGCTCCTTCCGGTGCTACGTTTCGCCGCATGAGCGAGGCACGAGGATCCGAGAAGAAAGCGCCCATGCGGGAGGTGCTCGCCCAGGCGGCCTTCCAGCTCTTCCTGGAGCGGGGCTTCGAGCGGACGACCGTGGACGACATCGTGGCGCGGGCCGGAGTGGGCCGCCGCTCGTTCTTCCGCTACTTCCCCTCCAAGGAGGACGCGGTCTTCCCGGACCACGAACGCTGCCTCGCCGAGACGACCGAGTTCCTGGCAGCCGTCGACGACAGCGACCCGGTCGGCGCGGTGTGCGACGCCGCGCGCATCGTGCTGCGGATGTACGCCGCCAACCCCGAGTTCTCCGTGCAGCGTTACCGCCTCACCCGGGAGGTGCCGGGGCTGAGGACGTATGAACTGTCGGTGGTGCGCCGCTACGAACAGATTCTCGCCGGGCACCTGCGGAGCAGGTTCGGCCGGGATGGCGACGGGGAGCTGCGGGCCGAGGTGATCGCCGCCTCGGTGGTCGCCGCGCACAACAACGGGCTGCGGCTGTGGCTGCGTTCGGGCGGGGTGGGCGACCCCGAGGTGGCCGTCGATCACGCGCTCGCCCTGGTGCGCGAGGTGTGGGAACGGCCCGCGGGGAAGGAGGGCGGCCCGTCCCCGTCATCGTCGCCGACGCTGCCGTCGCCGGAGGGGCGGAGGGAGGGCGGGCTCCCGGTCGGTTCCGCGTCCGGCCCCGCCGCGGCCCTTCCCGCGACCGGGCTTCCCGCTGCCTCCTTTCCCGTCTCCGGCGACGGTGAGGTGATCGTGATGGTCGCGCGGAAGGGCACCCCGATGTGGCGTGTCGTGCGGCAGATCGAGGCAGCCGTCGGAGAGAGCTGAGTACCAATGGGCACTCAGTGCCTTTACGGTCCGGCACTGAGTGCCATATGGTGCGGACGCGCCCGCAGTGCAGGTGCGAGCGCGTCCGAGTCGAGCGCAGGGGGTCGAGCCGTGTCCCAGACAGTCATGGGCACCGTCCAGAAGGCGCACGAGGAGTGCGGCCTCTCCTACAACCGCTGCCGCTGGTGCGGCACCGCCTCGTTCCGGCGGCTGCTGTGCCCGGTGTGCGCGTCGAGCGAACTGGAATCCGAACGCACCACCGGCCACGGCGTGGTCGTCCGGACCGCCGTGGTCCACCGCTACACCGAGGCGGCGCGCAACGAGTCCCTCGTGCGGTTCTCCGAAGGGTTCGTCTTCCGCTGCCGGATCGTGGGGGCGGCTCCGCACCTCGTGACGGTCGGCGCCCGCGTCCGGCCCGTCCCCGGGGGCGAGCCGGAGACGGGCGAGGTGGTCCTGGAACTCTGTGACCCGCCCGCACGGCGCGACTGGGTCTGAACGTCCCGGCCGGCCGGTGAACCGCCGGTCGGCCGGTCAGCTCAACCGGTTGAGCATCTCGGCGGCCAACGGCGCGGAGGACGCCGGGTTCTGACCGGTGATCAGGTTGCGGTCGGTGATGATGAACGGCGCCCAGGGCTCGCCCTCCTGGAAGTCGGCGCCGAGCGCCACCAGTCGGTCCTGGAGCAGCCACTTCGCCTTGTCCGCGAAGCCAGCCTGGGTCTCCTCGGCGTTGGTGAAGCCGGTCAGCCGGTACCCGGCGAACGCGTTCCCGCCGTCGGGTCCGGTCGCGGCCAGCAGCGCCGCCGGACCGTGGCAGACCACGCCCAGCGGCTTGCCCGAAGCCAGCACCCGGGCGAGCAGCCGCCCGGAGACGGGGTCCACCGCGAGGTCCTCCATCGGGCCGTGGCCGCCGGGGTAGAAGACGGCGTCGTACGCGTCCGGGTCCACGTCCTCCAGCGCGACCGGCCGCCGCAGCTCCTCGAACGCCTCGAGACCGGCCGCCACCGCGTCGGCGCCCTCCTGGCCGCCGTTGACGTCGGGCGTCAGGCTGCCGCGGTCCACGGTCGGGACGACGCCGCCCGGGGTGGCGACGACCACCTCGTGCCCGGCGTCGGTGAACGCCCGGTAAGGAGCCACGGCCTCCTCGGCCCAGAAGCCCGTGGGGTGGGCCGTGCCGTCCGCCAGGGTCCAGTGGTCCGCGCCGGACACCACGAAAAGGATCTTTGCCATGTCGTACATCTCCGTTGGTCGGGGTGGCTGACCAGGCCGACGGTAGGCCCGGCCGGGCCAGGATCCGCCTCCCGCCCGCGTGTGCCGTGAAGAGGCTTCCGACGGGGCGGCGGCGATCGGCCGTCCGGCGGATCGCCTGCCCCCTCGAAACGCTCCGAATCATCCGGAGCGCTCCCGGCGAGCTCAGTCCCGGTGCCTCCCGGCCGCTCGCGCGACCAGCGCCTCCGCGTTGCCCGAGAGCCGGGCGGCGACCGCGTCGGCGCGGAGCGGGTGGGCGGCCGGCTCAGCGGCCGGCGGTCCCGTCGGGCCCGGATCGACCCGGGTCGAGGCACCGAACCCGACCCGGTCACGGGCCGTCCCGCGGGCGTGGGGGAGCAGCGGTTCCCAGCCCGAGCCGGGCTGGGACGTGGGGCGTCACCCGGGGGCGAGGGCTGCTCCCGGCCGTGTTTAGCTGGAGCCATGATCGATGACTTCCTGTACGGGACCGACGGACACACCGGAGCGACGGCCGAGGTCGAGGCCGCCGTGCGCGCCGCCGCCGCGGCCGAGATCATGCCGCGCCACCGGAAGCTGGCCGCCCACGAGATCATCGAGAAGAACGGCCCGCACGACCTGGTCACCGCCGCCGACAGGATGGCCGAGGAACATCTCACCGCCGCCCTCACCGAGCTGCTGCCCGGCTCGGTCGTCGTCGGCGAGGAGTCCGTGCACGCCGACCCGGCGGTCTACGACGCCCTCGGCGGCGACGCCCCGGTCTGGATCGTCGACCCGGTCGACGGCACCCGCCAGTTCGTCCGGGGCGAGGCCGGCTTCTGCACCCTGGTCGCCCTCGCCCAGCACGGCGAGGTCCACGCCTCCTGGACGTACGCCCCGGTCCTGGGCGAGATGGCCGTCGCCGTACGCGGCCGGGGCGCCACGCTGAACGGGACGCCGATACGCTCCGGGTCGCCCGCACCCGGCGCCGTGCTCAAGGTGGCGATGTCCCACCCCGACTACACCGACGAGGCCCAGAAGCGGGCCCTGTTCGGCCTGCGCGTCGAAGGCGTCGCGGCCCGCCCCTGCGGCTCGGCCGGTCTCGAGTACCTCGCCGTCGCCCGCGGCGCCCTGGACGCCACCGCCTTCAGCTGGGAGTACGCCTGGGACCACGCCGCGGGTCTGCTCCTGGTCACCGAGGCGGGCGGCGCCCAGTCGACCCTGTCCGGCGCCCCGTTCCGTATCGCGGGCGGCAATGACCTGCCGTTCACGGCCGCCCGCGACGGGGCCACCGTCCAGCGCGTCCTGGCCGCCCTGCGCACGGACGGCTGACCGGCCCGGCCGGACCCGGGGTACCCGCGTCCGCACGGTCGGTGGCGGCGCATACCCTGGGGGTCCGTCTGCCGGCCGACGAAGGAGTCCCAAGGTGCCGTCGATGCTCGATGCGGTCGTGGTGGGCGCGGGGCCCAACGGACTGACCGCCGCAGCCGAACTGGCCCGCCGGGGCCTCGCGGTGGAGGTCCACGAGGCGCACGACACGGTCGGCGGGGGAGCCCGCACCGAGGAGCTGACCCTTCCGGGGTTCCGGCACGACCCCTGTTCCGCCGTACACCCCCTCGCGATCGGCTCACCCGCGTTCCGGGCGATGCCCCTGGCCCGGCACGGCCTGGAGTGGCTGCACCCCGAGGTCGACCTCGCCCACCCCTTCCCGGACGGCACCGCCGCCGCGCTCACCCGCTCCGTCGGCGAGAGCGCGATGTCGCTGGGGGCCGCCGACGCCGGTGCCTACCGCCGCCTGATGGCGCCCTTCGTCGGCCGCTGGGACACCCTGGCCGCCGACTTCCTGCGCACCCCCTGGGACGGCCTGCCCCGCGACCCCTACCGGCTGGCCCGCTTCGGTCTGCTCGGCCTCCGGCCCGCCACCTGGGTCTCCCGCCGTTTCTCCGGCGAGAAGGCCCGCGGCCTCTTCGCCGGGCTCGCCGCCCACGCCATAGCTCCCACCAGCGGATTCGCCACCTCGGCCATCGCCCTCGTCTTCGCGCTCGCCGCCCACGAGAACGGCTGGCCGGTGCCGCGCGGCGGCTCCCAGGCCATCTCCGACGCCCTCGCCTCCTACCTCCGTGAACAGGGCGGCACGATCCGCACCGGCAGCGAGGTCAAGCGCCTGGACGAACTCCCGCCCGCCCGCGCCTACATCTTCGACACCTCGCCCTCCGCGCTCGCCCGGATCGCGGGCCTCGGCTCCGCGTACCACCGCTACCGCTACGGCGCCTCCGCCTTCAAGATCGACTACGCGCTGTCGGGCCCCGTCCCCTGGACCGCGCCCCAGGCCCGCCGCGCGGGCACCGTCCACATCGGCCCCGACGCCGGAACCATCGACACCGCGCTGAAGGCGGCCGTCGAGGGCCGCGACCCGAGCGTCCCCTTCCTCATCACCGCCCAGCCCAGCATCGTCGACCCCTCCCGGGCCCCCGACGGGCGCCATGTCTTCTGGGTGTACGGGCACGTCCCGGCGGGCTGGGAGGGCGACGCGACCGACGTCATCGAACGCCAACTGGAGCGCTTCGCACCCGGGTTCCGCGACCTGGTGCTGGCCCGCGCCCTCTCGGGCCCGCCCCAGCTCGCCGCGCGCAACGCCAACTACGTCGGCGGCGACATCGCCTGCGGAGCCTTCGCCGGCCTCCAGACGCTGATCCGCCCCAAGCTCGCCCGCGTCCCCTACGCCACCGCGCACCCCGCGGTCTTCCTCTGCTCCTCGGCCACCCCGCCCGGACCGGGGGTCCACGGCATGTCCGGCCACCACGCCGCCAAGGCCGTATGGCGACGGCTGCGGGCCTCCTGAACGGACCGGGCGGCGCGGCCCCCCGGCGCGCGGCATGATGTCCGCATGAGTACATCTGTCTCCCCCGCCGTACGCCTGGTCCGCGGCGACATCACCGACCAGTCCGTCGACGTCATCGTCAACGCGGCGAACTCCTCGCTGCTCGGCGGGGGCGGAGTCGACGGCGCCATCCACCGGCGGGGCGGGCCCGACATCCTCGCCGCCTGCCGCGAGTTGCGCGCCTCGCACTACGGGAAGGGGCTGCCCACCGGGCAGGCCGTCGCCACCACCGCCGGACGCCTCGACGCCCGGTGGATCGTGCACACGGTCGGCCCGGTCTTCTCCGGCGCTCAGGACCGCTCCGCCCTGCTCGCCTCCTGCTACCGCGAATCCCTGCGCCTGGCAGCCGAGTTGGGGGCCAGATCCATCGCGTTCCCGGCGATCTCCACCGGCATCTACGGCTGGCCGATGGACGACGGGGCCAGGATCGCCGTACGCACGGTCCTGGCGGAGACCGTGGAGCCGGTGGAAGAGGTGCGCTTCGTCCTCTTCGACGCCCATGCGTACGTGGAGTTCGAGGAAGTCCTCGCGATGCGCTGAGACCGCGCCCCGCGGTCACCGGGACGGCTGTCGGATTTCCGCGCGAGGGCCCTGTCGGATTTCCGCCAGCCAAGCCGCTGACCGGTGCACCATCCTGGAACCATGCACACCGACACCGAGCGCTGCGTGCGGGCCGTCCAGTCCAAGGACGCCCGCTTCGACGGCTGGTTCTTCACCGCGGTCCTCACCACCCGGATCTACTGCCGCCCCAGTTGCCCCGTCGTGCCGCCCAAGGTCCGCAACATGACCTTCTACCCGAGCGCCGCCGCCTGCCAGCAGGCCGGATTCCGGGCCTGCAAGCGGTGCCGCCCCGACACCAGCCCCGGATCCCCCGAGTGGAACGCCCGCGCCGACTCCGTCGCCCGCGCCATGCGCCTGATCCGGGACGGGGTCGTCGACCGCGAGGGCGTGCCCGGGCTCGCCTCCCGGCTGGGCTACTCCGCGCGACAGATCGAACGCCAGCTGCTGGCCGAGCTGGGCGCCGGCCCGCTGGCCCTGGCCCGCGCCCAGCGGGCGCAGACCGCCCGCCTCCTCATCGAGACGACCGCGCTGCCCATGGCCCAGGTGGCGTTCGCCGCGGGCTTCTCCTCGATCCGCACGTTCAACGAGACGGTCCGCGAGGTCTTCGGCCTGGCCCCCGGCGAACTGCGCACCCGGGCCGCCCGGGGGCCCCGGCCCGCCGCCGTACCGGGCGTCATCGCGCTCCGCCTCCCGTACCGGGCCCCGCTCAACCCCAGCAACCTCTTCGGCCACCTCGCGGCGACCGCCGTCCCCGGCGTCGAGGAGTGGCGGGACGGCGCGTACCGGCGCACCCTCACCCTCCCGTACGGGCACGGCGTCGTCGCCCTGAGTCCGGCGCCCGACCACATCGCCTGCCGTCTCTCCCTCACCGACCCCCGCGACCTCACCCGGGCCATCAGCCGCTGCCGCTGGCTCCTCGACCTGGACGCGGACCCGGTCGCCGTCGACGCCCAGCTGCGCACCGATCCGCTGCTCGCCCCGCTGGTCGACGCGGGCCCCGGCCGTCGGGTGCCCCGCACGGTGGACGGGGCGGAGTTCGCCGTACGCGCGGTGCTCGGCCAGCAGGTCTCCACCGCCGCCGCCCGCACCCACGCCGCCCGGCTGGTCACCGCCCACGGCGTCCCGGTCGAGGACCCCGAGGGCGGGCTGACCCACCTCTTCCCGACCCCGGAGTCGCTGGCGGGCCTCGACCCGGAGGCCCTCGCGCTGCCGCGCACCCGCCGCACCACGCTCACCACCCTCGTCGCCGCCCTCGCGGAGGACCGGCTCCGGCTCGACACGGACACCGACTGGGACGGGGCCCGCGCCGAACTGGCCGCCCTGCCCGGCTTCGGCCCCTGGACGGTCGAGTCCATCGCCATGCGGGCCCTCGGCGATCCCGACGCCTTCCTCCCCACCGACCTCGGCATACGCCGGGCGGCCGAGCGGCTCGGCCTGCCGGCCACCCCCGCCGCCCTCACCGCACGGGCCGCTGGCTGGCGCCCCTGGCGGGCGTACGCCGTGCAGTACCTCTGGACGGTGGACGACCACCCCATCAACCACCTGCCCGGCTGACGCCGGACGCTGACAAGGAAACGGCTCCCATGACCACGACCACCATCACCCCCACCTCTCCGGTGACCAAGCGGCACACGGTCCTCGACAGCCCCTTCGGCCCGCTCACGCTCGTCGCCACCGACGGGGTCCTCTCCGCCCTCTACATGACCGACCAGCGCCACCGCCCGTCCCAGGAGACGTTCGGGGTCCCGGACCCGGAGCCCTTCGGCGAGGCGATCCAGCAGCTCACCGCGTACTTCGCCGGGGACCGCACCACCTTCGACCTCCCGCTGAACATGGCGGGCACGCCGTTCCAGCGGAGCGTGTGGGCGGAGCTGCTGAAGATCCCGTACGGGGAGACCCGGACGTACGGCGAGCTGGCCGAGGAGCTCGGCAAACCGGGCGCCTCGCGGGCGGTCGGACTGGCCAACGGCAAGAACCCCGTCGGGATCATCGTGCCGTGCCACCGGGTGATCGGAGCCTCCGGGAGCCTCACCGGCTACGGCGGCGGCCTGGACCGCAAGCAGCGGCTGCTCGCCTTCGAGAGCGGGCGGAAGGACGACGGGGTGCGGACGCTGTTCTGAGAGCGGACCGGGGGCGTGCCGAAGCCGGTACGCCCCCGCGCTCCTCAGCCGGTGAAGATCTCCACGGCCGTCCAGACGGCGAGGCCCAGCATGCAGATCCCGCCGATGCGCTGCACGGTCTTCAGCGGTACGCGCTTCGCGATGAACCGGCCCGCCAGCAGCGCCAGCGCCGACACGGACATCAGGGCGGCGGCCGCACCGATCGCCGTGGACCAGGTGCCGTTGCTCGCCGCGAGGTTGGCGGTGGTGATCTGCGTCAGGTCGCCCCACTCGCTGATGAAGACCGCCATGAACGCGGTCGTGTACACCGGCCAGAACCCGGTCACCGTCTTCACCTCGGCGTCCTCGTCGTCGTCCCCGCCGCTGCCGCGCAGCAGCATGAACGCGCCGAACGCGAAGAGCGACGCCGAGACGAGCTTGACGATCCAGTCGGGCAGCAGCCCGATGAGGCTGCCCGCGCCGACGGCGATGGCGACGTGCACGAGGAACGCGGACGAGGTGCCGAACCACACGTAGAGCGGGCGCATCCGCGTGCCCATGGCCAGCGACGCGAACATCGTCTTGTCGGGGAGCTCCGCGAGGAAGATCAGCCCGAAGGCGGTGATGATCGCCAGAGGGTCGAGGTGCATTCCGGGTGGCTTTCTGTTCGAGCCGGGCCCCGGATCTTCGCGAAGCGCCGCTCGGGCTCTCGGAGGACCACTCGGCCCGGCATGACGGCAGCGCCCACAGGACGTGGACGTGTTCATACAGGACCGAAGGTCTCGCCCGCCCGTGCCCGTCCCTCGCGGGACACACGAGCCCGGCCACCGGGAACCCGAAGGCTCCAGTATGTCGACGACCGGTTTGCGGGGCTACTCCCCTTCGCAGCCGTCCATACTACCTCACCCGGACGGACACGGGTGCTGGTGTTCGAACCGCAGGCGCCTCGGTAGAGTCGTGATGATCACCCGGCCGGCGTGGTCCGCAGCCATCCGACTCCATCCCACCGCGACGGGAAGTGCCCCCATGAGCCGCCGCCCCCGCAAGGACGCGCCCGCCCAGGGCGCCCCCCGGCCCACCGTCAGCGTCTGCCGGGGCTGCTGCTGCGGCACCGGGAAGATCCCGGGCGTCGACCACGCGGCCCAGCTGGCACGGCTGCGCACCGGTCTTGAGGGGGCCGCCACCGTACGGGCGGTCGAGTGCCTGGACGCCTGCGAGCAGGGCAACGTGATCGTCGTGCAGCCCTCCGCCGAGGGCCGCCGCGCCGGGGGCAGGCCGGTCTGGCTGGGCCTGGTCAACGACGAGCACGCCGAGCAGGACATCGTGAACTGGGCCTCGGCGGGCGGCCCGGGGCTCGCGGACGCCCCGGACATCCTCGACCTGTACGTCTTCCAGCCGTCGCGCCGGGTCAGGGCGGGTCTGGACGACTGAGACCGCCTCCCCGGACGGTCACCGGTACGGGGTGGGCTCTGACGCGCGCACCGATCCACCGGGAATCGCGGGCAGCCCGGAGAGAATCGGCGACCCGGCGTGCGAGCGCATTTCGCCGGTGTACAGTCCGCGCATGGCCAAGGTGACTGTCAGTCTGGATGCCGAACTCGTCGTCGAAGTCATGGTGCTCGCCGGAGTCGGAAGCCCCCAGGACGCCGTGGAACTGGTGGTGCGCGACTACATCGCGCGCGGCCACCGCACGGAGGCCCTGGTCGCCGACCGCGAGGGGGCGGTCCGTGACGTGGAGGTCAAGCCGGAGGCACAGCAGGGCTGACCGCCGGACACGGACCGGGCGAGCACGGCCGACCGCCTGTCCGGCGGCGGGGCCGGGCAGCTCTGGCCGGCCTACGCGACCGGCTCGCCGTCCTCCAGCTCCACGGCCCCGCCGCCGGACGCCAGGGCCGCCAGCGCGGACCGTACCCGGCCGCCGAGCGAGCCGAGCAGATAGCCGTCCAGATCGGCGGGCGCCACCAGCCTCCAGGAGAGCAGTTCGTCCTCCTGGAGCCGGATCGCCGCCAGTTGGTCCGCGGTGAGCACCCCGCCGTCGTACAGGTACGCGACGATCGGCGGGCGGCCGGCGCCCCGCACCCAGTCCACGGCGAGCAGGCGCCCCGGCGCCAGGTCGAGGCCGATCTCCTCCGCCGTCTCGCGCCGCGCGGCCTGCCGGGGGCCCTCGCCCGTCTCCGACTCGACGGTGCCGCCGGGCAGCGCCCAGCCCTCGCGGTAGTTCGGCTCGACGAGCAGGAGCCGTCCCTCGACGTCGCGGAAGAGCGAGGCGGCGCCGGACAGGACCCGGGGGAGCCCGGCGATGTACGTGGTGTAGCCGGCGTCGGGAGTCGTCACGGCCGACAGCGTAGTGGCGTGAGCCGGATCGCGCGGCCGTGGACGGCCATGGGCAGATCCGGGGGTGTGCGGATAAGGTCGGGGCGGCGCGACTGCCTGTTCGAAAGCAAGGGATGCAAGGTGACGGACGGAGCAGATGTGGAGACCGCGCGCGTGCTCGTGGCGGCGGACAAGTTCAAGGGCTCGCTCACGGCCGTGCAGGTCGCGGAGCGGGTGACGGCCGGGCTGCGGCGCGTCGTCCCCGAGGTGCGGGTGGAGACCCTGCCGGTCGCGGACGGCGGCGACGGTACGGTCGCGGCGGCGGTGGCCGCCGGATTCGAGCGCCGCGAGGCGCGGGTGACCGGCCCCCTCGGGGACCCGGTGACGGCGGCGTACGCCCTGCGCGGGTCCACCGCCGTGGTGGAGATGGCCGAGGCCTCGGGCCTCCAGCACCTGCCCGACGGGGTGTTCGCCCCGCTCACGGCCACCACGTACGGCTCGGGCGAGCTGCTGCTGGCCGCCCTGGAGGCGGGGGCGACGACGATCGTGTTCGGGGTCGGCGGCAGCGCCACCACGGACGGCGGCGCGGGCATGCTCGCCGCCCTCGGAGCGCGCTTCCTGGACGCGGACGACAAGCCCGTGGGCCCCGGCGGCGGCCCTCTCGCGGAGCTGGCCCGGGCCGACCTCTCGGGGCTCGACCCCCGGCTGGCGGACATCGACCTGGTCCTGGCCAGCGACGTGGACAACCCGCTGACGGGGCCCAAGGGCGCCCCCGAGGTGTACGGCCGTCAGAAGGGCGCGAGCGAGGAGGACATCGCGGTCCTCGACGCGGCCCTGGCGCACTACGCCTCGATCCTGGGTCCGGAGACGGCGGGCCTGCCCGGCGCGGGCGCGGCCGGAGGCATCGGCTACGGGGCGCTCGTCGCCCTCGGCGCCCGCTTCCGCCCCGGCATCGAGGTGATGCTCGACGTGCTCGGCTTCGCCCCCGCGCTCGCCCGCGCCACGCTGGTCATCACGGGCGAGGGCTCGCTGGACGAGCAGACGCTGCACGGCAAGGCCCCGGCCGGGGTCGCCGCCGCCGCCCGCGCGGCCGGGATCGAGGTCGTCGCGGTCTGCGGCCGGCTCGCCCTGGCCCCGGAGGCCCTGGAGAAGGCGGGCATCAGCCGCGCCTACGCCCTGGCCGACCTGGAACCGGACCCTGCCGTCTCCATGGCCCAGGCCGGGCCGCTGCTGGAGCGGACGGCGGAGTCGATCGCCCGGGACTTCCTGCCGCGCTGATGGGGAGCGGGCGTACGGGGGGCAGGCGTGCGGGTAGCTGACCGTTGGGGGAGAGCGCGGGGAGGGGCCCGAGCAGACGCCGGGCCTTTACCGCACCCCGGGCCGTCGCGCCTCGCGTCGGCCCGGGGTGCGCCGCATCCTGGGCCGTCGCGCCTCGCCTTGCCGCGCCCGCGCCTCGCCTTGCCGCGCCCGCGCCTCGCCGCGCCGGGCCCGCATCTCGCCCCGCCCGCACCACGCACGCCCCTCGCCTCACGCCCGGGCGGACGACAGTCTCAGTACGTCCAGCGCCAGCACCAGGTCGACCAGCTCACGTGGCCGTGACAACGAGCGCCCGGTCAGCCGCTCCAGCCGTCGCAACCGGTTGAACACCGTGTTGCGATGACACCGCAGCCGTACCGCGGCCCGCCCCACCGAACCCCCGCACTCCAGCCACGCCTCCAACGTCCCCACCAGCACCGCCCGCTCCGCCGGAACCAGTGCCAGCAGCGGGCCGAACACCTCCGCGAGGAGCCGGGCCGACAGCTCCGGACCGCTTACCAGCAGGGCCGTCGGCAGCCGCTCGTCGAGCCGTACAACCTCCCGGCTCGCGGGCGCACACGTCAGCAGCGCCGTGCCCGCGAGCCGCCGCGCCGCGCCCAGCTCCGCCGGCGAGCCCACCACCGGACTCATGCCTCCCGGCCCCGCCCCGTGCGCCCCGAGCCACGCCACCGCCCCGGCCGGGCCCGCCGCACCCAGCAGCACCACCGCGACGTCCCCGTCCTCCGCACCGCACCACCACCAGCGCGCCCCGTCCCCGTCCGGGCCCTCCGCCACCGCGCCCTCCGGCACGGGCGCGCCCAGCACCACCACCGCGTAACGCCCTCGTTCCGGCAGCCCGAGGCCGCGCGCCGCACGCTCCACCAGGTCCGGTGGCGCCCCGCCGGCAAGCAGCGGGCCGAGCAGGGCCCCGTACCGCGTCCCACGCCGCATCCGCCGCTCCGTCCCCGGTTCCGGGCGTTCCTGATGACCGATGAGGATGCCAGCGCCCGCGCGGGCGGGCGCCCGCCCGTCACCGCGTCTGTGCGCGTGCACAACGAGGCCCTTCGTTCGCTGGTCGCCCGCATCGAGTCGGTCCCGCGCCGTGGACGCGCCTCCCGCCCGGTGCTGGTCTGTGGCACCACACACGACGCCATGCCTTCACCGATGAGCACGACAGGTGAACACGGGACGACAAGGCGGAAGGAGGAGGACGCATGGCAACGCTAGAGATCCGCGGGCTGTCCGTCGGCTACGGCCCGGTCCGGGCGCTGCGCGACATCTCCGTCGATGTGCCGGACGGCGGGATCACCGCCGTGCTCGGCGGCAACGGCGCGGGCAAGACCACGCTGCTGCGGGCCGTGTCGCGGACCCTCGGCTTCCACCGCGGGACGGGCACCGGCACCATCCGGTTCGACGGCCGCCCCCTGGAGGGGCTGCGGCCCGCCCAGGTGGTGGCCGCCGGAGTGGTCCAGGTACCGGAGGGCCGACAGGTCTTCGCCCGGATGACGGTGGCCGACAACCTGCGGGCGGGCGCCCTCGGGGCGCGCGGCGGACGCAAGGAGACGGGCGCCGCACTGGCCCGCGTCCATGAGCTGTTCCCGGTGCTCGCCGACCGCGCGCACCAGCGGGCCGGGCTGCTGTCCGGCGGCGAGCAGCAGATGCTGGCGATGGGCCGCGCCCTGATGGCGGGGCCCCGGCTGCTCCTGCTGGACGAGCCCTCGCTCGGCCTCGCCCCGCTGATGGCGGCCAGGATCGCCGAGACCGTCCAGGAGATCAACGCGAGCGGCACCTCCGTCATGCTCGTCGAGCAGAACGCGGCGATCGCGCTGCGGCTCGCCTCCACGGCGTACGTCCTCGACGTCGGCGAGGTCGCCCTGTCCGGGCCCGCCGACGAACTCGCCACGTCCGACGAGGTCCGCCGCCGCTACCTCGGCGTCGTCGACGAGGACGCGGCGGCGGACGCGGACCCGGCCGCCCGCACCCGGCGCACCCTGAGCAGGTGGTCCGCGTGACCACCACCGCCACGGCCTCCGCGCACAGCACGACGGCCGCACTCGCCGTCCAGGACGTCACCGTCCGCTTCTCCGGACTCACCGCCCTCGACGGCGTCTCGTTCACCGTCGAACCCGGCAGTGTGCACGCCGTCATCGGGCCCAACGGCGCGGGCAAGTCCACCTGCTTCAACGTCCTGTCCGGCGTCTACCGCGCCACCTCCGGACACGTCCGCCTCGGCGGCACCGAACTCACCGGGCTTCCGCCGCACGCCATCGCGGACCTCGGGGTCGCGCGCACCTTCCAGAACCTGGCGCTGCCCCCGCACGCCACCGTCGCCGACAGCCTCCTGCTCGGCCGCCACCGGCTGACCCGCTCCGGGTTCCTCGCCACCGGCCTGCGGCTGCCCTCCGCGGCCCGCGAGGAGAGACGCCACCGCGACCGGGTCCGCGAGATCGCCGGATTCATCGGCCTGGAAGGGGAGTTGGAGCGCCCGGCGGGATCGCTGCCGTACGGACAGCAGAAGCTCGTCGAGCTGGGCCGTGCCCTCTGCATGGAGCCGAAGGTCCTGCTGCTGGACGAGCCGATCGCCGGGATGACCGCGGACGAGCGCCGCCGTACCGCCGCCGTCGTGGCCGACGTACGCGACAGCCTCGGTATCTCCATCGTGCTGGTCGAGCACGACATGGGGGTGGTGATGCGGCTCGCGGACGCGGTGACCGTACTCGACTTCGGACGACGGATCGCCGGGGGCACCCCCGCCGAGGTCCAGAACGACCCGGCCGTCGTCCAGGCCTACTTGGGAGCACCTCAATGACCACGTCTCTCGAACTCCTCCTCGGCGGCCTGTCGATCGGCTCGGTGTACGCGCTCATCGCACTCGGGTTCGTCGTCATCTTCAAGGCCACCGAGGTCGTCAACTTCGCCCACGCCTCCCTGCTGCTGGCGGGCGGCTACGTCACCGCCGTGCTCCACGACGACATCGGGTTCTGGCCCGCGCTGCTCGTCGGGATCGCGGGCGCGGCGTCGGTCGGGGCGGCCATCGAGTTCTTCGTGATGCGCCGCTACCGGGGCAGCGACCACAGCGTCCTGGCCATCGTCACCATCGGCGTCGACATCCTCCTGATCACCGAACTCACCCGCCGGATGGGCACGGACGTGCTCGCCCTCGGAGACCCCTGGGGCAACGAGGTCGTCCACATCGGCGGCATCACCCTCGCCCAGACCCGGATCGCCGCGTTCCTCGCCGCCGGGCTGCTGATCACGGTGTTCCTGCTCGCCTTCCGCTACACCTCGTGGGGCGTCTCGATGCGCGCCGCCGCCGAGAACCCGCAGACGGCGGCGCTCATGGGCATCAAGCTGGGGCGGGTCTCGCTCGCCGCCTGGGCGGTCGCCGGAGCGCTCGCCGCCGTCGCCGCCCTCTTCCTCACCGTCTTCCCGACCCCGGGCCTGGAGCGTGCCACCTCGCTCGCCGCGCTCAAGGCGTTCCCCGCCGCGATCCTCGGCGGACTCGACTCCACCACCGGGGCGCTCGCCGGGGGACTCATCGTCGGCGTCACCGAGTCGTTCGCCACCGGCTACCAGAGCGACCTCTCCTTCCTCGGCCGGGGCATCGGCGACCTCGCGCCCTACCTGGTGATGGTGGCGGTCCTGCTCATCCGGCCCGCGGGACTCTTCGGCACGAAGGAGCTGGCCCGTGTCTGACACCACCGCCGAAGCCGCCCCGGCCCCCGACGCCCCCGCCACGCAGGCCACCGCACCCGGCGGCAGCACGGAGAGCCTCACCGACCGGCTGCGCCGACCCCGTACGTACGCCGTCCTCATCGGCTCCCTCCTGCTCCTCGTCCTCCCCTTCTACCTGGACCGCTTCTGGCTCCAGGCCGGACTCTTCGCGATGGCGGCGGCGATCGGCGCCATCGGGCTCAACCTGCTCACCGGCGCCACCGGGCAGCTCTCCATGGGCCACGCGTTCTTCCTCGCCGTCGGCGCGTACGGCTACTGCGTCCTGGCGGGCGGGAGCAGCACCGAGAACGGGCACACGCTGACCGGACTCGGGCTGCCCACCTGGCTGGCCGCGATCCTCGCCGTACTGCTCGCCGGAGCGGCGGGCGGGCTCTTCAGCCCCATCGCCGGCCGGCTGCGCGGCGCCTACCTCGGCATCGCGACCCTCGCGCTGATCTTCATCGGGCAGCACGTCCTGTTCAACGCGGGCTCACTGACCGGCGGATACAACGGCCGGGCCGTACCGCCGCTGTCGCTGTTCGGCTTCACCTTCGACGACACCGAAGTCGTCGTCGCCGCGGTGCCGTTCGGCTCCTCGGAGAAGCTCTGGTACGCGGGCCTGGTCGCGCTCCTGCTGAGCGCGCTGTTCGCCCGGGGGGTGCTGCGCGGACGGCCCGGACGGGCCATGAACGCCATCCGCGACCACCGGATCGCCGCCGGGGTGATGGGCGTGCCGGTGGCCCGCTACCGGGCCGGCGTCTTCGTCCTGTCCTCGATGTACGCGGGCCTCGCGGGCGTCCTGCTCGCCCTGGTCTTCCAGCGGACCGTGCCCGAGTACTTCGGCATGATCCTCTCCCTCGAATACCTCGCCATGATCGTCATCGGCGGGCTCGGCAGCGTCGGCGGAGCCGTGATCGGCGCCGCCTTCGTCACCCTGCTCCCGCAGGTGTTCACGCACTACAGCGACTCCCTGCCGCTGGTCTCCGCCCCCGGCACGGGCGGGCTGGCACCCGGGGAGGCATCCCGCTATCTGTACGGCGCCGCGGTGGTCGCGGCGGTCCTGTTCCTGCCCGGCGGCCTCGCCCGCCTCGGCCTCGCCCGCACGAAGAACCCGAAGACTCCGAAGAACCCAGGGGAGAAGTCATGAAACTCAGAGTGCTCACGGCCGTGGTCGCGACCCTCGCCGTCACCCTCGTCGGGTGCAGCGGAAAGGCGACCGACGACAAGGCGGCCGAGGAGGGCGAGGGCGGGATCAAGACGGGCCCCGGGGTCTCCTCCTCGACGATCTCCCTCGGTGCGCTGACCGACATGACCGGCGTCTACGCCTCGCTGGGCAAGAGCGTCACGCAGGCGCAGCAGCTGTGGGTCAAGCAGACGAACGAGGAAGGCGGCATCTGCGACCGGAAGATCGAACTGACGGTCCGCGACCACGGATACGATCCGCAGAAGGCGATCGCCGCCTACACCGAGCTGGAGCCGAAGGTGGTGGGCTTCGCCCAGTTCATCGGCTCCCCGTTCGTCGCCGCCGTCGAGCAGCGCATCGACGGCCAGGACAAGGGCCTCGTGCTGCCGCAGGCCTGGTCGGCGAATCTGCTGGGCTCCGCGTACATCCGGGTCATCGGTGCCTCCTACGACGTCGAGACGATCAACCTCATCGACTATCTCCTCGCCGAGAAGCGCATCGCCAAGGGCGACAAGATCGGCCATGTGTACTTCGAGGGCGACTACGGCGAGAACGCGCTCGTCGGCGCGAAGCACGCGGCGAAGGAGGCCGGGCTGACCATCGTCGAGCAGAAGATCAAGCCGACCGACAACGACATGACGGCCCAGGTCGCCGCCCTCAAGCAGGCCGGGGTCAAGGCCGTGATCGTCAGCGCGGGCCCGCGCCAGGCGGCCTCGCTCGTCGGCGTCGCGGCGGCCACCGGCTTCGCGGTCCCGGTCGTCGGGAACAACTCGGCCTTCGCCCCGCAGCTGCTGAAGACCCAGGCGGGCCCCGCCCTGCTCAAGGACTACTACATCGCCGCCTCCACACTGCCCATCGGGGACCCGGGCGACGGCCCCGCCAAGCTCGCGAAGGAGTACGCCGCCCAGTACCCGAAGGACGTCCTCGACAACGGCGTCGTCGCCGGCTACACGGCGGCCTCCGTGTTCGGCGAGGCCCTGTCGAAGGCCTGCGACGACAAGGACCTGACCCGCGAGGGCATCGACAAGGCGCTGCTCACGATCAAGGGGTACGGGAGCGAGTTCGGGGTGTCGCACGACTTCTCGGACCCGAAGGCACCGTCCACCCGGGAGAGCGTCATCATGAAGCCGGACGCCGGTGCCGCCGGCGGGCTGAAGGTGGTCCGGCCGGCCGAGGTCGCCGAGGCCGCCGAGTCCTTCACCGCCGGTTCCTGACCGCCGCCGGGGGGTCCGGCCGGTGACGCCCGGTCAGACCTCCCGGCCGTCCGTCCCGATGTAGCGGAAGCGCCCCCGCTCCACGCGGTAGACGAAGACCCCGGTCCCGGTGTACATCCCGTTGGCGGGCTCGAAGGCGTAGCTCTTGGACACGCCCTTGTACGAGGTCGTCCGCAGCGCGGGCAGCAGGTCCTGGCGGCTCACCTGCTCCCGGCCCAGCCCCTCGACGCAGGCGGCGATGAGTCCCACCGCGTCGTACGCCTCCGCCGCGAACAGCGGGGGCGCGCCGCCGAAGCGCTTGCGGTAGGCGGCGGCGAACGGGTGCACCGAGGGCACCGAAGCGGGATCGGCGGCCGTCGAGACGACCAGCCAGCCCGCCGCGTCCTCGCCCGCCTCCGCCAGGAACCGGGGGTCGTGCACGGCCTGGGTGGCGATCTTCGGCCCCAGGAACCCGGCCCTCGTCAGCGACTTGGCGAACCGTCCGGCATCCCGCCACCCGCCCCCGTACACCACCGCGCCCGGCCGCTTCGCGGCGATCCGCACGGCCTGCGCGTCCAGATCGCGGGCGCCCTCCCGCACGGTCTCCGCGAGCACCGTGCGCCCGTTGCCGCGCAGCCCGGTGTCGAGGAAGCGGGTGGTCTGCCGGCCGTACTCGGTGCCGTCGTCCACCAGCGCGACCCGCTCGATCTCGTACGCCCCGAGGAACTGGGCCACCGGCAGCATCTGCATGTCGTTGCGCGGCCGGGCGCACAGGAAGATCCGGTTCAGGTGCCGGATGTCCCCGTCGACCACGCTGAGCAGGGGCAGCGCCGCCTCGTCGTACGCGACCAGCGCCTCCCGCGCCGCGTCCGTGCCGGTCGCGCCCAGGGCGGCCACCAGCAGCGGGTCCTCGGCGAAGCGGCGCACCGCCGCCCTCGCCCGCTGCTCGTCGCCCCCGTCGTCGATCGTGGTCAGCCGCAGCGTGAACGGCGCGTCCCCGCGCGCGTTGTGCTCCGCCACCGCGAGCCGCGCCGCCCGGTCCTGTCCCGTGCCGAGGGCCGCCGACGGGCCGCTGAGGTCGGCCTGGAGTCCGATGCGCAGCTCCGGGCGGGCCGTCTTCCCGCCACCCCCCTCGCCGCCGCCCGTTCCCCCGCCGTCGCCGGAGGAGACCAGCCAGGCGGCGGTACCGCCCGTCGCCGCGAGCGCCGCGCCGCCGGCGACGTACGCGAGGAAGCGGCGACGGGCGGGGGAGGCCGGCAGGGCGGCCGTGTCCCGGCTGCCGGTTCCGGTCCCCGCCGTGCCGGTGCCCGGCTCCGCGCCCGGGCCGCCCGCCGTGCCGGCGTCCAGGCTCGTCGCGTCGATGTCGGGCAGGGCGAGCATCCGCGCCGAGCGCTCGGCGATCAGATGGGTGACCGGACCGGGCAGCCAACTGCCGCCCGACACGTCCTCGGCGAACGCCCGGCGGATGTCCGCCGCCGCCGGACGGTCCCCGGGGTCCTTGGACAGGCACGCCTCGACGACCGGCACCAACCCGGGCGGCAGCGCGCTCAGGTCCGCCGCGTCGTGCACGGTGCGGAACAGCATCGCCTCCGCCGGACCGCTGCCGAACGGCCGCCCGCCGGTGGCCGCGTACACCAGGACGCAGCCCAACGAGAAGACGTCGCTCGCCGGGCCGATCCGCCGCCCCTGCGCCTGCTCGGGCGAGAGGAAGCCGGGGGAGCCGACGATCACGTCCGTCGCCGTGAGGACGGTGTCGTCCAGGGCCCGCGCGATCCCGAAGTCGATCAGCCGGGGCCCGTCCAGCCCCAGCAGGACGTTGCCGGGCTTCACGTCCCGGTGCACGAGCCCCGCCGCGTGGACGGCCTCCAGCGCCTCCGCGAGCATCGAGCCCAGCGCCCGCACCCCGCGTTCCGGCAGCGGCCCCCCGCTGCCGACCGCCTCGCTCAGCGCGGGCCCGGGCACGAACTCGGTGGCCAGCCACGGGGCCGGCGCCTCGGTGTCGGCGTCGACGACCGGCACCGCCCACCGGTTGCGTACCTGCCGGGCGATGGCCACCTCCCGCCGGAAGCGGGCGCGGAAGGCGCTGTCGTCGGCGTACTCCGCGCGGATCAGCTTGATCGCCACCAGCGCGCCACCGGGCGACCGGCCCAGCAGCACCACGCCCATGCCCCCGGCGCCGAGCCGGCCGAGGACGCGGTACCCGGCGACGCGTGCCGGGTCGGTGGAACGGAACGGTTCCATCAGGGGTCAGTGCCTTTCGTCCGGGCCGGCGGTCACTTCAGTTCCAGCTCGACGCGGTAGAGCACCTTGGCGCCGCCCTCGGCGGCGATCCGCAGCAGGTCGCTGTTCTTGTAGCCCTTCGCGCCCTTGACCGACACGGCCGTCGTCACCGGACCGATCCGGGACTTGGTCCACACGTAGTCCTGGATCCCGCCCGACCCCGGGCCGCTGTACTTTCCCGCCTCGAACAGCGACGCGTCCGCGTTGCGCACGTCCTTCTGGTCGAACCGCAGCGACATCAGACCGCTGAGGCGCTGCCCGCCGCCCAGCTCCTGCCGCGGGCAGCGGAAGCTCTCCTGGACGGTGTCCTCGATCTCCTTCTCGGCACCCGCCACGCTCCGGTGCACGGTCACGGTCACCGCTCCCCGGACGCGGCCCCTGCCGTCCCGCGCCGGTACGTCGAGCCGCCGGGTGAAGCTGTCCAGCACCCCATCGGGCAGTGCGGAGCGGCTCCAGACACAGGAGTCCGCCAGCACGGGCCAGGTGCCACCGCTCTCGTACGGTGTGTGCCGGACCATCCCGGCGGTCCAGTCGGTCTCCCCGAGCGCGGCGCTACGGGTCAGCTCCCGCGCCCGGTCCGCGTCCTTCGGCACCCGCGCCGGGTTCGGCGTGAAGGAGTAGGCGCTGGGCAGCACCCCGGGCAGCGTGGACTCCTTCGTGTCCGGCTTCCCCGTCACGTCCGTCTTCGTGCCGTCGGCCGCCCGGCCGCCCTGCTTCGCCGATCCGCTCGGCTCCGGGTCCGGCCCGCTCCCGTCCTTGGACGCCGACCCGCCGCACCCGGCCAGTAGCACCCCCGCCGCCGCGACCGCCACTACGCGTGTTCCCACCGGCATCAGCTTCATCATCGGGCCCCCGGTCCCCTGGTCCGTACCCCGGCCGAACAGCCCGGGCGTCGGTAGCGAGGCGACTCTAGAAGCGGGCAGCGCCCCGGTGACGGGAAGCCGGTACTCAACCGGTCGGCGGAACGGCTCAGCCGACAGCGGGGTTTCGCCTCTGGCGCACCGGCGCGCGGGATGGTAAGCGCCGCACACGAGTGCCGGGGAACGCCCGAGCGTGCCGGGGACACGCACGAGGGCCCCGGATGCCGGGAAGCATCCGGGGCCCTCGCCCTGATTCGTTCATCCGCCGCTACGGCAGCTGTGCCGCCCGCGCCTCGCGCCGGTTGTCACGGAACGTGTTCACCCGTCGTGCCGTGGCGAACAGCGGGATCACCGCGCCGAGCACCACCTGGAGCGCGCAGCCCGTCTGGAGCAGCAGCTGACCGCCGGGCGCGTCGAACGCCCACGCGGCGAGCAGGCCCATCGCGGCCACGATCCAGCCGAGCATCGCCACCGCGAGGATGCCCCGCGGCTTGGGGTACTCCACCCGGCTCACCATCAGCCATGCCACACCGACGATCGCCAGCAGGGTCGGCGGGAAGGGCAGCTCCAGGAGCACGATCGAGACGACCGTCAGCGCTCCGAAGGGGCTCGGCATGCCCTGGAACATGCCGTCCTTCAACGTCACGCAGGAGAATCTCGCAAGCCTGAGCACCACCGCCAGCAACACGACGATCGCCGCCAGCGCCGACACCCGCTGATGGGCGTCGTCGGCGACCATGCCGTACACGAGCACGAAGTAGGCCGGTGCGAGCCCGAAGCTGATGAGGTCCGAGAGGTTGTCCAGCTCGGCGCCCATCGGCGAGGAGCGCAGTTTGCGCGCCACGAGACCGTCGAACAGGTCGAAGATCGCGGCCATCAGCATGAGGATCACGGCGGTGGCGGCCGAGTGCCGGGCCATGCCCGTCTCGTCGCTGCCCGTGAGGTGCGGGATCAGAATGCCCGTGGTGGTGAAGTACACCGCCATGAACCCGCACGTCGCGTTACCGAGCGTGAGCGTGTCCGCTATCGACAGCCGCATCGAGAGCGGCATCTCCTCCGCGCCGTCGACGTCGCTCTCGTCGTCGGCCTCCGGCACCCAGCCGGCCTTGGTATCAGGATCAATCACGGTCAATTCGAGTCACCCCCGCGGTGGTGGCCTGACCGACCTCGACCGCGACATCGATACCCTCCGGGAGGTAGATGTCCACGCGGGACCCGAAGCGGATCAGGCCGATGCGCTCGCCCTGCTCCACCTTCGTGCCCTGGGGGAGGTACGGCACGATCCGACGGGCGACCGCTCCCGCGATCTGCACCATCTCGATGTCGCCGAGCTCCGTGTCGAAGTGCCAGACAACGCGCTCGTTGTTCTCGCTCTCCTTGTTGAACGCCGGAACGAAGCCGCCCGGGATGTGCTCGACCGACGTCACGGTGCCCGCCAGCGGAGCACGGTTGACGTGGACGTTGAGCGGGCTCATGAAGATCGCGACGCGGGTGCGCCCGTCCTTCCACGGCATGATGCTCTGCACCACACCGTCGGCCGGGGAGATGACCCGGCCGTCAGTGATCTCGCGCTCGGGGTCACGGAAGAACCACAGCATGCCCGCCGCGAGCGCGGTGGTGGGCACAGCCGCTGCTGCCCAGCGCCCCGACTTGCGGGCGCGGGCCAGGCTGAGGGCTGCGGTGGCGACGGTCGGCAGGAGCCACGGCGATGCTCCGCGGGCGATGCGGACCCCGCCGCGGGATGCGGAGGAAGTGCTGTCGGGCATGAATGACCTTCGTAGCGGATGATGCCGCGCTGGCAACGGGGGACGGCGGCTTTCCGGCGATGCTATCGGTTGCCGGGCGCAACTGGGCAAGCCAGCAGCCGAGTCGGACGGCGGAATGGCACCCGCCGAGGGTGACCTGGTGTGATGTTCTTCGCCACCAAATCGCCTCGAAAGGGACAATCAGCCCTGGAATCGGTACTCCTCCAAGAGGCGCCGGCCAATGATCATTTTCTGGATCTCGGCGGTACCTTCACCGATCAGCAGCATCGGTGCCTCACGGTAGAGGCGCTCGATCTCGTACTCCTTGGAGAAGCCGTAACCGCCGTGGATACGGAAGGCGTCCTCGACGACTTCCTTGCAGTACTCGGAGGCGAGGTACTTCGCCATCCCTGCCTCCAGGTCGTTTCGTTCCCCGGAGTCCTTTTTGCGTGCCGCATTGACCATCATCGCATGAGCGGCTTCGACCTTGGTGGCCATTTCGGCCAGTTTGAACTGGATCGCCTGGTGCTGGGCGATCGGTTTGCCGAAGGTGTGGCGCTGCTGTGCGTACGAAACGCCCAGCTCGAACGCACGTTGCGCGACCCCGCAACCACGCGCGGCGACATTCACCCGCCCGACCTCGACGCCGTCCATCATTTGGTAAAACCCTCGGCCGGTCGTGCCCCCGAGGACACGATTGGCCGGAATGCGCAGGTCGTCCATGATGAGCTCGGTCGTGTCGACGCCCTTGTAGCCCATCTTGTCGATCTTTCCGGGGATGGTCAGGCCGGGCCGGACCTCTCCGAAGCCGGGCTCCTTCTCGACCAGGAAGGTCGTCATCGACTTGTGGGGCGCCGTGCCCTCCGAGTGGCCTTCGTCACTTCGGCAGAGCACGGCCACCAGAGTCGACGTTCCGCCGTTCGTCAGCCACATCTTCTGGCCGTTGAGAACGTACTCCTCGCCGTCCCTCACGCCCTTCGAGGAGATCGCCGAGACGTCCGAGCCGAGCGCCGGCTCCGACATCGAGAAGGCCCCGCGCACCTCGCCCAGCGCCATCCGCGGCAGGAAGGTGTCCTTCTGCTCCTGCGTGCCGTGCTGCTTGAGCATGTAGGCCACGATGAAGTGCGTGTTGATGATGCCCGACACGCTCATCCAGCCGCGAGCGATCTCCTCCACGCACAGCGCGTAGGTGAGCAGCGACTCGCCCAGACCCCCGTACTCCTCGGGGATCATCAGCCCGAACAGGCCGAGTTCCTTCAGTCCCTCGACGATTTCCGTGGGGTACTCGTCGCGGTGCTCCAGCCGGGTCGCGACAGGAATGATCTCCTTGTCGACGAAATCCCGGACCGTGGCGAGGATTTCCCGCTGGATGTCGTTCAGACCGGCGGTCTGGGCGAGTCGCGTCATGGCTGCTTCTCCTGTGGCTTCACGCGGATGGTCTCGGGGCGTCGGGCGGTCAGCTGGCGGGCGTCGGGCGGCCGGGCTGCTCTCCGCCGCGCTCCTTGATGTACGTCTCGGTGGGGACCATCACCTTGCGGCGGAACACGCAGACGACGGTGCCGTCCTGCTTGTAGCCCCTGGTCTCCACGTACACGACGCCGCGGTCGCTCTTCGACTTCGACGGCGTCTTGTCCAGCACGGTCGTCTCGCCGTAGATCGTGTCGCCGTGGAAGGTCGGCGCGATGTGCTTCAGCGATTCGACCTCAAGATTGGCGATGGCCTTTCCGGAGACGTCCGGCACCGACATGCCGAGCAGCAGCGAGTAGACGTAGTTGCCGACGACCACGTTCTTTCCGAAGTCGGTGGTGCTCTCCGCGTAGTTGCTGTCCATGTGCAGCGGGTGGTGATTCATGGTCAACAGGCAGAAGAGGTGGTCGTCGTACTCCGTGACCGTCTTTCCGGGCCAGTGCTTGTATACCGCACCGACCTCGAACTCCTCATAGGTGCGTCCGAACTGCATGATCAGGCCTCCGGGGCTTCGAACTTGGAGGTGCGCCGCATTCCGGCGGCCCGGCCCTTGCCCGCGATGACGAGCGCCATCTTGCGGCTGGCCTCGTCGATCATCTCGTCGCCGAGCATCGCGGAGCCCTTCTTGCCGCCCTCCTCGGAGGTGCACCAGTCATACGCGTCGAGGATCAGCTCCGCGTGGTCGTAGTCCTCCTGCGAGGGCGAGAACACCTCGTTCGCCGCGTCGACCTGACCCGGGTGCAGCACCCACTTGCCGTCGAAGCCGAGCGCGGCGGCGCGGCCGGCCACCTCGCGGTAGGCGTCCACGTCGCGGATCTGGAGGAACGGGCCGTCGATCGCCTGGAGGTCGTGGCTGCGGGCCGCCATCAGGATGCGCATCAGGATGTAGTGGTAGGCGTCCGCCGGGTAGCCGGGCGGCTGCTGGCCGACGACCAGGGTCTTCATGTTGATCGAGGCCATGAAGTCGGCCGGGCCGAAGATCAGCGTCTCCAGGCGGGGCGAGGCGGCGGCGATGGCGTCGATGTTCACCAGGCCCTTGGCGTTCTCGATCTGCGCCTCGATGCCGATCCTCCCGACCTCGAAGCCCATCGTCTTCTCGATCTGGGTCAGCAGCAGGTCCAGCGCCACGACCTGCTGGGCGTCCTGGACCTTCGGCAGCATGATGCAGTCGAGGTTCGGACCCGCGCCCTCGACGACCGTGATGACGTCCCGGTACGTCCAGTGGGTCGTCCAGTCGTTGACCCGCACGACCCGGGTCTTGCCGCTCCAGTCACCGTTGTTCAGCGCGTCCACGATGGTGTGGCGCGCGCCCTCCTTGGCGAGCGGCGCGCAGGCGTCCTCCAGGTCCAGGAAGACCTGGTCCGCCGGGAGGCCCTGGGCCTTCTCCAGGAAGCGCGGGTTCGAGCCCGGCACGGCCAGACACGAACGGCGCGGGCGCAGACGGTTGACCGAGGGGGTGGGCGTGGTCATGCGGGGACCTCCAGAGGGTCGAGCTTGTTCGCTTTCCGGATCTCGTCGACGATACGGCCGATGATCTCGGTGATGCCGAAGTCCTTCGGGGTGAAGACGGCGGCCACACCGGCTTCGACGAGTGCGGCGGCGTCGGCCGGCGGGATGATGCCGCCCGCGATCACCGGGATGTCCGGGGCCCCGGCCTCGCGCAGCCGGTGCAGGACGTCGGGGACCAGCTCCGCGTGCGAGCCGGACAGGATCGACAGGCCCACGCAGTGCACGTCCTCGGCGATCGCCGCGTCGGTGATCTGCTCGGGGGTCAGCCGGATGCCCTGGTAGACGACCTCGAACCCGGCGTCCCTGGCCCGTACCGCGATCTGCTCGGCCCCGTTGGAGTGCCCGTCCAGCCCCGGCTTGCCGACCAGCAGGCGCAGCCGCCCCACGCCCAGGTCGGCGGCGGTACGGGTGACCTTCTCGCGGACCAGGGCGAGCGTGCTGCCCGGCTCGGCGGTGACCGCCACCGGGGCCGAGGAGACCCCGGTGGGCGCGCGGAACTCGCCGAAGACGTCCCGCAGGGCCCAGGACCACTCGCCGGTGGTGACGCCCGCGCGGGCGCACTCGACGGTGGCCTCCATCATGTTCTCGGTGCCCGCGGCGGCCTTCTTCAGCGCGGCCAGCGCCTCCGAGGCCCGTGCGTCGTCGCGGTTGTCCCGCCACTCGTGCAGGGCGGCCACGACCCGGGCCTCGTTCTCGGGGTCGACCGTCATGATCGCGCCGTCGAGGTCGGTGGTGAGCGGGTTGGGCTCGGTGGTCTCATAGATGTTGACGCCGACGATCTTCTCGTCACCCGCCTCGATCCGGGCCCGCCGCGCCGCGTGCGAGGAGACCAGCTCCGACTTGAGGTAGCCGGACTCGACGGCCGCCATCGCGCCGCCCATCCGCTGGATCCGGTCGATCTCCGCCAGCGACTCCTCGACCAGCGAGTCCACCTTGGCCTCGATGACGTGCGAACCGGCGAAGATGTCCTCGTACTCCAGCAGGTCGCTCTCGTGCGCCAGCACCTGCTGGATCCGCAGCGACCACTGCTGGTCCCAGGGCCGGGGCAGCCCCAGCGCCTCGTTCCAGGCCGGCAGCTGTACGGCGCGGGCGCGGGCGTCCTTGGAGAGGGTGACGGCCAGCATCTCCAGGACGATGCGCTGGACGTTGTTCTCCGGCTGCGCCTCGGTCAGCCCGAGGGAGTTGACCTGGACGCCGTAGCGGAAACGCCGCTGCCTGGGGTTCTCGATGCCGTACCGCTCGCGGGTGACGCGGTCCCAGATGCGGCCGAAGGCGCGCATCTTGCACATCTCCTCGATGAAGCGGACGCCCGCGTTCACGAAGAACGAGATCCGGGCGACCACGTCCCCGAACTTCTCCTCGGGCACCTGGCCCGAGTCGCGGACCGCGTCGAGCACCGCGATGGCGGTCGACATGGCGTACGCGATCTCCTGGACCGGGGTGGCCCCCGCCTCCTGGAGGTGGTAGCTGCAGATGTTGATGGGGTTCCACTTGGGGATGCGGTTGACCGTGTACGTGATCATGTCCGTGGTCAGCCGCAGCGAGGGCACCGGCGGGAAGACGTGCGTCCCGCGCGAGAGGTACTCCTTCACGATGTCGTTCTGCGTGGTCCCCTGGAGCTTGTCGGGGTCGGCCCCCTGCTCCTCCGCGACCACCTGGTAGAGCGCCAGCAGCCACATGGCGGTCGCGTTGATCGTCATCGAGGTGTTCATCTGCTCCAGGGGGATGTCCTGGAACAGCCGCCGCATGTCACCGAGGTGCGAGACGGGAACACCGACACGGCCCACCTCGCCGCGGGCGAGGATGTGGTCCGGGTCGTATCCGGTCTGCGTGGGCAGATCGAAGGCGACCGAGAGCCCCGTCTGGCCCTTGGCGAGGTTGCGGCGGTACAGCTCGTTGGACGCCTCGGCGGTCGAGTGACCGGCGTACGTCCGCATGAGCCAGGGCCGGTCCTTCTGACGTTCGTTCATCGGGGAACCTCAGACGTTGCGGAAGCGGTTGATGGCGTCGATGTGCTGCTCGCGCATGTCCTGGTCGCGCACGCCGAGGCCCTCGCGGGGGGCCAGGGCGAGGACGCCGACCTTGCCCTGGTGCAGGTTGCGGTGGACGTCGTACGCGGCCTGGCCGGTGTCCTCCAGGGAGTAGACCTTGGAGAGCGTCGGGTGGATCTTGCCCTTGGCGATGAGCCGGTTGGCCTCCCACGCCTCGCGGTAGTTGGCGAAGTGCGAGCCGATGATGCGCTTGAGGGACATCCACAGGTAGCGGTTGTCGTAC
The DNA here is from genome assembly GCF_028622875.1 of Streptomyces sp. MMBL 11-1. Taxonomy (NCBI): domain Bacteria; kingdom Bacillati; phylum Actinomycetota; class Actinomycetes; order Kitasatosporales; family Streptomycetaceae; genus Streptomyces; species Streptomyces sp. MMBL 11-1. The sequence goes on from NZ_CP117709.1 coordinate 7,037,813, forward strand.
TCGTGCATGTAGCCCGAGGTGGAGGCGCAGGTCGTGATGGTGCCGCCCTTGCGGGTGACGTAGACCGAGGCTCCGAAGGTCTCGCGGCCCGGATGCTCGAAGACGATGTCGATGTCCTCTCCGCCGGTGAGTTCGCGGATGCGCTTGCCGAAGCGCTTCCACTCCTTGGGGTCCTGGGTGTGCTCGTCCTTCCAGAACTTGTAGCCCTCGGCGTTGCGGTCGATGACCGCGTCCGCGCCCATCGCCCGGCAGATGTCGGCCTTCTCCGGGGAGGAGACGACGCAGATCGGGTTGGCGCCGCCGGCCAGGGCGAACTGGGTGGCGTAGGAGCCGAGTCCGCCGCTGGCGCCCCAGATCAGCACGTTGTCGCCCTGCTTCATGCCCGCGCCGTTGCGCGAGACGAGCTGGCGGTACGCGGTCGAGTTGACCAGGCCCGGGGACGCGGCCTCCTCCCAGCTGAGGTGCCGGGGCTTGGGCATCAGCTGGTTGGACTTGACGAGCGCGATCTCCGCCAGGCCGCCGAAGTTGGTCTCGAAGCCCCAGATCCGCTGCTCGGGGTCGAGCATCGTGTCGTTGTGGCCGTCGGAGGACTCCAGCTCGACCGAGAGGCAGTGCGCGACGACCTCGTCGCCCGGGTTCCAGGCGTTCACGCCGGGCCCGGTGCGCAGGACGACGCCCGCCAGGTCGGAGCCGATGACGTGGTACGGCAGGTCGTGGCGCTTGGACAGCTCGCTGAGCTTTCCGTAGCGCTCCAGGAAGCTGAACGTCGACACGGGCTCGAAGATCGAGGTCCAGACGGAGTTGTAGTTCACCGAGCTGGCCATCACGGCGACGAGGGCCTCGCCGGGGCCGAGTTCGGGGACCGGGACGTCGTCGAGGTGGATCGACTTGCGCGGATCCTTGTCGCGGGATTCGAGCCCCGCGAACATCTCCGCCTCGTCCTTGTGCACGGTGATCGCGCGGTAGGACTCGGGGAGGGACAGGGCCGCGAAGTCCGCGGCGGTGCTGTCGTGCGATTGGATCGCGTCCAGGATTTCCTTCACGGTGTTGCCTCCGGTGATGCGGCGTCGAGGGAACGCTCGAGGGGCCCTGCTGGCAGGGGGAGCGGTGCGGTGTGGAGGTGTTGCCGTCGGTTCGGCAGGTGGAGCTGGCTTTGCCCGGTGGAGCAGAAGGTGCCTGTGACGCAGGCGTCCGGGCGCGCAGCACGGTGGTTGCGGGGACAGCCGGCGTACGTATGAGGTCTCAGCACGCCGGCCGCCCGGACACCTTCAACGTATGGCACTCCGTGACACCTGACAAGGCACCCAGTGCCAACAATTTCTCTCACTTGTCATCCCGTGGGCACGCATGAGCAACACGATGGGCGTTACGGGACGTTCTGTCCTGCTGGCAGGCGGTTACCCGGCCGGGCGGTACACATACGGCGTCGTCGTGCCGAGCGCCGTGAAGCCGAGCCGGGTCAGGATCGGGGCCGACATGTCCGTCGCGTCGACCTGGAGGTAGCGGTAGCCGCGCTCGGCGGCCACGGCCGCCCGATGGGCGACCAGGGCCCGGTACAGGCCTCTGCCACGCCACTCGGCGACCGTTCCGCCGCCCCAGAGTCCGGCGAACGCGGTACCGGGACACAGCTCCATACGGGCCGAGCTGACCGGCTCCCCACCGGCCATCGCCACCAGCGCCACGAAGTCGTCCGGAGCCCGCTCCAGCCGCGTCAGCACCTGGTGGCGCAGCCGGCCCGCGTCCGTGCCGAACGCCCGCTCGTGGGCCAGCGCCATCAGCTCGGCCCCGGCCGCGTCGGTCACCGGGCGCAGGGTGACGCCCTCGGGCAGCCCGGGACCGGGCAGGGAGGTCAGGGCCTCGACCGGGGCGACGAGCAGCGTCTCGGGCGGATCCGGTACGAATCCGGCCTCCCGCAGCCGGTCGCCCAGGTCGGCCGGCCGGTCATGGGAGTACAGCTTCCACTCGAATTCCGTGTGGCCCAGTGCCGTGTAGTGCCCGATCTGGGCCCTGATCGCCGCGTCGGCCCCCGTGGCGTCCAGCTCGGGGTCCGACCAGACGACGCCGTTCCAGTCGTCGGGGCCGCCGACCTGGCGCACCACGGGCCCGGCCCGCCCGACCTCGACCCCGGGGCCCTCGGGGCGGGCGTGCTCGCGCATCGTGCGGTCGTACAGGTCACGTACTTCGTCGGTTCGCATCCGCGCACCTCAGCACAGCGGTGATCGGTAAACCAGCGGGTTTCGGTCGCCGCCCGCGCGGAACGGCTCGGTGCGGACGCGTCGAAAGCCCAGCTCGGGGCAGGTGTGCGGAAGCAAGTGATCATGAAATGGTGAGAAAGCGGAGGTGCGGCACCGATGGCGATACCGATCCGCAGACGGAGCACCCGGGAGCGACGCGCTTCCTTCGACCTCCGGCGCACGGCCTTCGGCTTCGTGCTGTGCGCGCTGATCCTCGTGGGCGGCGGCATGGCGCTGCGGGCCGCCTGGCGCAGCGCCGGACTTCCCCCGCTCGCCGCCGTGCCGGCGGCCGTCCTGGCTCTCGCGGCTGCCCTCGTGGTGCTGCGCCGCCGTAGGGCGCGCCGGGTCGCGGCGGCCGTCACGGACGCGGCGTACGGGGTCGTCGACGCGGGCCTCGCGGAGCTGGACGCCGCGGAAGCGGCTCGCGACCAGGCCCGTCCGGAGCCCCCGGAGCACGCCGGTCAGGTCGACTACGCGGAGCTGGACCCGTACGCCTTCGAGGAGGCCGTGGCCGAACTCTGCCGGCGCGACGGCTGCCCGGAGGCCGAGGTGGTGGGCGGCGCGGGCGACCTGGGCGCGGACGTCCTGGCGACCACCCCGGACGGCCGCCGTCTGGTCGTGCAGTGCAAGCGATACGGCCCTACGAGCCGGGCCGGATCCCAGGACCTCCAGCGGTTCGGCGGCACCTGCTACGCGGTGCACGAGGCGGATGTCGCGCTCGTCGTCTCCACCGGAGGCTTCACCGGACCCGCGCTCGACTACGCGGAGCGGTGCGCCATCCTCTGCTACGGCCCCGAGGAGCTGACGGCCTGGAGCGAGGGCGTCGCACCGCCGCCCTGGGAGGCGGCGGTGGTCCCCGCCGAGGGGCCGGCCGCCGAACTCAGCGGTCCTTGAGCGCCTGTTGGATCGTCCGCATGACCTCGTCGAGGGGGGCGTCGGTGCGCGCCACCGCGACGAGCACCTCGCCGTCCGCGGCCACCGTCGCGGCCGGGGCACGCTCGGGCTCGGCCCCGGGCGCCCGGCCCGCTCCGATGCCCGTGCCGAAGGTGTCGCGCACGATGGCGAAGGCACGGTCGAGCTGCGCCTCCACATCGCCCTGCCCGCCCGCCCGCAGCCAGCGGCGCAGCACATGGTTGTGCGCGGTGACCACGGCGGACGCGGCGACCTCCGCGAGCAGCGGGTCGTCGTTGCCCACATGGTGGTCGCGCTCGTCGAAGTGGCCCAGGAGATAACGGGTGAACAGCCGCTCGTAGCGGGCGACCGAGGCGATCTCGGCCTCCCGGAGGGTCGGCACCTCACGGGTCAGTTTGTAGCGGGCCACGGAGACGGCGGGCTTGGCCGCGTACATCTTCATGACTTCCTTGATGCCGCGGCAGACGGTGTCGAGCGGGTGCTCGTGAGCGGGGGCGGCGTTGAGGACGGCCTCGGCCCTGACGAGGGTGTCGTCGTGGTCCGGGAAGATGGCCTCTTCCTTGGAGCGGAAGTGGCGGAAAAAGGTCCGCCGGGCGACGCCCGCGGCACCCGCGATCTCGTCGACGGTGGTCGCCTCGTAGCCCTTCGTGGCGAAGAGCTCCATCGCGGCGGCGGCCAGTTCACGGCGCATCTTGAGCCGTTGGGCGGCGGCACGCGTCCCCGCGGTGGTGGTCTCCGGGGCGTCGGTCGCGGCGGTGGCACGGGGTGACTTGGCGGGCTGGGACATGGCATGAACGTAACGCATCGGTGCGGGAGAGCGCGCCTGCGGGGGCGGACCGCCGGAGGGTCCCAGCAGCCCGCCCCACCCGGCTCCCGGGTCAGCGACGGGCATATTCGCGGAAGCCGCGCCCCGTCTTGCGGCCGAGGCACCCCGCGGCGACCAGGTGCTCCAGCAAAGGCGCGGGGGCCAGGCCCGGGTCGCGGAACTCCGCGTGCAGCACCTTCTCGATGGCCAGCGACACGTCCAGGCCGACCACGTCGAGCAGTTCGAACGGGCCCATCGGGTAGCCGCCGCCCAGCTTCATCGCCGCGTCGATGTCGTCCAGCGAGGCGTAGTGCTCCTCGACCATCTTGATCGCGTTGTTGAGGTACGGGAACAGCAGCGCGTTCACGATGAACCCGGCCCGGTCCCCGCAGTCCACCGGGTGCTTGCGGATCTTCGAGCACACCGCGCGGACCGTGGCGTGCACGTCGTCGGCGGTCAGGACGGTCCGGACCACCTCGACCAGCTTCATCGCGGGCGCCGGGTTGAAGAAGTGCATCCCGATCACGTCCTCGGGCCGCGCGGTCGCCCGGGCGATCGCGACGACCGGCAGCGAGGAGGTGGTGGTGGCGAGCACCGCGCCCGGGCGGCAGACCTTGTCCAGCGTGGCGAACAGCTGCCGCTTGATCTCCAGGTCCTCGGCGACCGCCTCGACGGCGAGGTCGACCTCGGCGAACGCGTCCAGCGAACCGCCCGCCGTGATCCGCGCCAGCGTCCCGTCCCGGTCCTCGGCGGTGAGCCGTCCCTTGGCCACCGAACGCTCCAGCGACTTCGCGATCCGGCCCTTGGCGACGTCGGCCTTCTCCTGGGACCTGGCGGCCAGCACCACGTCGTATCCGGCCTTCGCGAAGACCTCCGCGATCCCGGAGGCCATCGTCCCGGAGCCCGCGACGCCGACCGACGCCACCTCGCGCCCGGCCCCGGAGACGGCGTCCGCCGCCGGGGTCAGCGCGTCGGGCACCACGGCCTGACCGCCCGGGGGGTCGTAGGTGTAGAAGCCGCGCCCGGCCTTGCGGCCGGTCAGCCCCGCGCCGCTGAGCTGGCCGAGGACGGGGGCCGGGGCGTGCAGCCGGTCGTGGGACGCGGCGTACATGGCCTCCAGGACGGTGCGGGCGGTGTCGATGCCGATCAGGTCCAGCAGGGCGAGGGGCCCCATCGGCAGCCCGCAGCCCAGCTTCATCGCGGCGTCGATGTCCTCGCGGGAGGCGTAGTTCGCCTCGTACATCGCGGCGGCCTGGTTGAGGTAGCCGAACAGCAGCCCGTCCGCGACGAACCCGGGCCGGTCGCCGACCGCGACGGGCTCCTTGCCCAGCTCCCGGGCCAGCGCGGTGACGGCCTCGACGGCGGGCGGCGCGGTCAGCACCGAGGAGACCACCTCGACCAGCTTCATCGCGGGCGCCGGGTTGAAGAAGTGCAGGCCGAGGACGCGCTCGGGGCGCTGGGACTCGGCGGCCAGGCGGGTCACCGACAGGGCGTTGGTGCCGGTGGCCAGGATCGCGGTGGGGGAGACGATCGCGTCGAGCTCCCGGAACACCCGCTGCTTGATCTCGTACGTCTCGGGCACGACCTCGATGACCAGCTCGGCATCGGCGGCGGTGCCGAGGTCGTCGGACGTACGGAACCGGGCCAGGGCGTCGGTCCGCTCCCGCTCGGTGATCCGGCCGCGGCGCACGGCCCGCGCGGTGGACGCTTCCAGGGAGGCGACGGCCCCCAGGGCGGCCGCCTCGCTGATGTCGATGCCGATGACCTCGCGGCCCGCCAGGGCCAGGACCTCGGCGATGCCGGTGCCCATGGTGCCGAGGCCGACGACGGCGATGGTGGAGAGAGAGGTGTCCATCAGGGGACTCCAGGGTGAGTGACGGCTGTGGGAGCACGGAACGCGCGGCGATGAGGAGCGGCGCGTGGCGTACGGAAGCTGCGTGTCGTGGAGCACGGGGCCGGCGCGCGGGGAGCGCGCCCGGCCGTGGGGTGACGGACCCTGTCCCGGGGTCGCGTCGCACGGAAAAGCCGAACCGACAGGCACTCCGGACGGCTGCGTCACCAGGCCACCGGAGCTTGCGGGGAGTGTGCCCCGCTCAGATGAGATTAACCGGCGAGTAACGAGCGCGCCACCCCTGGATCCTTGTGCCCTGGGCCACACGAACTCGCCGATGCCGCCCCGTACGGAGCGTGCCCGTCGATACGCTGAGCGTCATGGATGACGTCATGGACGAGGAGTTCCGTTCACTCGTGGACCGGCTGGAACAGGAGGCTGCCGGGTCGCCGCAGTACGCCCGGCTCGTCGCCGCCGAGGACCCCGAGGAGCTGGCCCGGGTCCTCGTGGAGCCGCACCGCCCCCTGTGGGCCCGCGAGATAGCCGCCTTCCGGCTCGGCTGCGCGGGCGACCGGCGGGCCTTCGAGGCGCTGGTGCTCCTGCTCAACCACCGGGACCCCGAACGCTGCGTCTCCGCCGCCCACGCGCTGGCCCGACTGAACGACCCCCGCACGCCGAGGGCGGCCGCCGCCCTCGCCACCAACGCCCTGCGCACCGCCTACGCCCTGCACCCGGTGCGCCTGCTGACCGACCTACGGGCCCCCGAGTCGGTCCCCGCCCTGGTCGCCACCCTCCAACGCCTGCTGGCCCCCGGCGAACCGCACTGGCGCGTCGCCCTGGCCTGCGTCGAGGGCCTCGGCCGCCTCGCCGACGAACAGGCCCGCCCGGTCCTCACGGCGGCCCTGCCGCACCCGCGCCTCGGCACGGCCGCGGCGGAGGCGCTCAGGCGGCTGCCGGGGGAGTGAGCGGCGGACGCCGCCCCGCACCGCGGACGGACCTCCCCGCTCCCTGGCGTGGCGTACGCCCCCAATCTCCCACGGACCGCCCGTGCGCCCGCTGTCGCCGGGTGCGCGGGCGGTCCGTCCCGCTCAGCGGCGGAAGCCGAGCAGGCCGTGCAGGCGGCTGCCCTTGCTGTTGTCCACCGACTGGGCCGCCGCCTTCTCGGCGGGCAGCGGCTTGGGGTCCGGGAGGGCGGCGCAGACCGCGTCCGCCTCGCCCCGGCCGCGCGGGACCGTTCCGTCGGTCAGATACGCCGCCAGGTGCCTGTCCAGACAGTCGTTGCCGCTCAGCGCGATGCCGTGGTTGCCGCCGCCCTCCTCCACGACGAGGCTGGAGCCCTTGAGCTTGCGGTGCATGCTGACCGCGCCGCCGTACGGGGTCGCCGCGTCGTCCGTGGCCTGGAGGATGAGCGCCGGAGGCAGCTGACGGTTGTTCACCCGGACCGGCCGCAGCGGCGCCACCGGCCAGCTCGCGCACGGCGCGTTGTACCAGGTGTTGTTCCAGGTCATGAACGGCGCCTTCTTGTGGATCCGGCGGCTGTCGTTGCGCCAGGTGCTCCAGTGCTCGGGCCAGCCGGCGTCGCGGCACTGGACGGCCGTGTAGACCGAGTAGCCGTTGTCGCCGCTCGCGTCGACCGCGCCGAAGTCCTCGTACACCTCGACCAGCGCCTCGGCGTCCCGGTTCTTCACGTACGCGGCGAACGCCTCGGCGAGGTAGGGCCAGTAGCCGTTGTAGTACCCGCCGGGAATGAAGGTGTCCTCCAGCTCGCTCGCGCCGACCGTGCCGCCCGCGGGCTCCCGCGCCACGTCCGCCCGCATCCGGTACCAGGCGGCCTCGACGACCGCCGGGTCGCTGCCCAGGCCGTACGCGGAGTCGTTCTTCGCGACCCACGCGGCGAAGGCCTTGTGCCGGTCGTCGAAGGCGTGGTTCTGGCCGAGGTTGCCCTCGTACCAGACGTCGTCCGGGTCGACGACCGAGTCGAGGACCAGGCGGCGCACGCGCTCCGGGTACAGCTTGGCGTAGACCGCGCCCAGGTAGGTGCCGTAGGAGTAGCCGAAGTAGTTGATCTGCCGGGAGCCCAGCGCCCGGCGGATCACGTCGAGGTCCTTGGCGGCGCTGACCGTGTCCATGTACGGCAGGACGTCGCCGTGCTTCTCGCCGCAGGCCCGGGCGAAGGACTCCGCCCGGTCGCGGTTGACGCGCTCCGCCCGGTAGGACGTCGGCACCGAGTCCGGGCGCACCGGATCGAAGTGCCCGGGCAGGCAGTTCAGGGCGGGCGTGCTCCTGCCGACGCCGCGCGGGTCGAAGCCGATCACGTCGTACTGGGCCGCGACCTTCTTCGGCAGCGAGGACGCCACGAACCCGGCCATCGACAGGCCGCTGCCGCCGGGGCCGCCCGGGTTGACCAGCAGCGGGCCCTGGAAGGTCTTCGCGGTGTGCGGGACGCGCGAGAGGGCGAGGGTGATCTGACGGCCCGACGGGCGGCGGTGGTCCAGCGGGGCGCTGACCTTCGCGCACTGGAGCGTCGGGTAGCTGTCGGTCGGACAGTCGGTCCACTTCGGTTTCGGGGCCGGCGGCGTGCTCGCCGAGGTGGCGGCGGCCGGCGCGGGCGCGGCGGTCAGCAGACCGGCGACGGTCGCACCGACGGCGACCAGAATTCCTGCACGTTTCGTCATGGGGTCTCCCGGGGTGACGGGACGCGGCGCCGGATCACCGGTCCCCGCCGCATGCTCCCCGAATACCCCCGCCGAAGGACCCGTTCCGCGCGGAGCCGACCCGTACGGTCACGCCATCGGCCCTGCGGGCGGCCGCCCGCACTCCGCCACGGCCCTCACAGCAGGGTCAGCTGGGTGGGCCCCGTCTCCGGCGCGGCGGCCGGAGACGGAGCCGGGCCGATCCGCCGGGCCTCACCCCGGTGCGCCGGGCCGATCCCGAACTCGTCCGCCAGCTCGTGCACCTGGCGCGTGATCCGGCGCTGGTACCAGGTGGGGGCGTACGCCCCGTCCGCGTACATCCGCTCGTAGCGCTCCACCAGCCGCGGATGGTGCTGCCCCAGCCAGTGCAGGTACCACTCGCGCGCGCCGGGGCGCAGATGCAGCACCAGCGGGGTCACCGAGGCCGCCCCCGCGTCCGCGATGGCGGCGACGGTGGCGCGCAGTTGCTCCGGGCGGTCGCCGAGGAACGGGATGACCGGGGCCATCAGGACCGAGCAGCCGATCCCCGCGTCGGTGAGCGCGCGCACCACGTCCAGCCGGCGTTCGGGGGAGGGGGTGCCGGGTTCGACCGTCCGCCACAGCTCCCGGTCGACGAAACCCACGGAGACCGAGACACCGACCTCGGCGACCTCCGCGGCCTGCCGCAGCAGCTCCAGGTCCCGCAGGACCAGCGTGCCCTTGGTGAGGATGGAGAAGGGATTGGCCCGGTCGCGCAAGGCGGTGATGATGCCCGGCATGAGCCGGTACCGACCTTCCGCCCTCTGGTAACAATCGACGTTCGTACCCATGGCGACGTGCTCGCCCCGCCAGTGCCGGGAGGCCAGCTCCCGCTGGAGCAGCTCTGCGGCGTTGACCTTGACGACGATCTGGGAGTCGAAGCCGACGCCGGTGTCCAGGTCCAGATAGCTGTGGGTCTTGCGGGCGAAGCAGTACACACAGGCGTGCGTGCAGCCCCGGTACGGGTTCACCGTCCATTCGAACGGCATCCGCGAGGCGCCGGGCACCCGGTTCAGGATCGACCGGGCCCGGATCTCGTGGAAGGTGATGCCCCGGAATTCCGGGGTGTCGAACGTGCGCGTGGTCACCGCGTCCGCGGCGAAGAGCGCGCTGTTCCCGGTCGTCGAGTTCTTCTCGACCAGATTGTCCCAGCGCATGGACGCCTCCTCGGTAGCACTCCCCGCAGAATAGAACACTTGTTCCCTTGATCGTGCGCGGTGGGCCCGTGGCGCCCCACGACTGCCGTGTCGCCCCTGGTGGACCCGCTCTGTCCGACCGACTGGGAGGTCCCGACCATGGCCAGTAGGTTCACCGAGCTCGCGATCGACTGCGCGAATCCCGTCGTCCTCGCCCGGCTCTGGTGTTCGGCCCTCGTAAAGGGTGTCAACCCACGTGAGTGCACGTGAGACACAGGGAGCCCCGCCCGGCGGATGCCGAACGGGGCGTTTTGCTGTCTTGGGCTCTTGACTGCGGGGCTCGCAACGCGTCGTCGGGGGCCGGGCCTGCGCCGAGCCTCACCACGTGGTCGGGGCGCGCGTAGAGGGTCGTCCCGGGGTCGCTAGCGCTCTGAATCCAGCGGGCGGGGACCGGGGCGCGCGTGAGGGTCTTGCGCTCGATACGCAGCGCGACACGACCCGCGAGGACGACCGGGAACAGCTCGTCGGCAGTCATGCGGCCACCCGCCCACGGCGCACGATCGAGCGGAGCGGCATCGAAGGTTGGCGGCCGGCCGCCGAGGGCTCCGCGTCGATGGCGGTTCGCCGCCTCGTCGCGGCGCTCGGGGATCGTGGCAGCGATGCCCCGGCGCCTCAGCAGATGGCGGATGGCCCTACTGGAATACGCCTTGTCACCCAGCACACGGTCCGGTGTCGTGCGCGGGCGGCCCGTGCCGAGGCGCGGGGTGCGGATGCCGTCGAAGACCTGGCCGAACGCCGTCGCGTCGTTGACGTTGCCGGGCGTGAGCACAATCGACAGGGGCAGGCCCCGGCCATCGACGGCGAGATGGACTGTGGTGGTCAGTCCGCCTCGGGAGTGGCCGAGGGCCTGGCGCGCCTGCGAGCGGCCCGGATCTTCCAGTTCGTCCCCGTTCACATCCCCCTTTTGCGGGCGCCGACTGCGTGCTGGTGGGCTCGGTTGATGGTGGAGTCGACGGAGACGGTCCATTCCACCCGGCCCACCGCGTCATCGCGGACCTGAACGTGCTCCAGCAACCGTGCCCAGGTGCCGTCCGCCTCCCAGCGGGCAAACCGCTCGTAGACGGTCTGCCACGGCCCGAACCGGTCGGGAAGATCCCGCCACGGAGCCCGGTCCGCAGCCGCCACAGCACCCCGTTGACCACCTGCCGGTGATCACGCCACGGACGGCCCCGTCCGTCCACCTGAGGCAAAATGGGCTCTATCCGCCTCCATGCCGCATCCGTCAGCTCGCCTCGACCTGCCACAAGATCAATCATCAGACCGGCTATAGAGTCCTGCCCGTGGTGAATCATCAGGACGAGACCAGGACGGCCTACGACGGTGTCGTCGAGCTGTACGCATCGCTGTTCGCAAATCGGCTAGAAACACAGCCCTTCTCCCGGGCCATGATCGGCACCTTCGCCGAACTGGTGCGCGCGACGGGCAACCTGCGGACAGCGGACGTCGGGTGCGGTCCCGGACATCTGACAGCCATGCTGCACGAACTCGGCCTGGACGCCTTCGGACTAGACCTTGCCCCCGGCATGGTCGACCACGCCCGGCAGGCCCATCCGGCGCTGCACTTCCAAGAGGCGCGGATGGAATCCCTGCCGATCGAGGACGCCGCGCTCGGCGGCGTGCTGGCCCACTACTCAATGATTCACACCCCTCCGTGGGAACTACCGGAGCTGCTCGCCGAACAGGTACGCGTCCTGGCACCGAACGGTCTGCTCCTGGTCTCCTTCTTCGGGACCGACGGACAAGTACCGGTCCGGTTCGACCACAAGGTGGCGCCCGCCTACAGCTGGCCGGTGGATCGCCTCGCCGAACTGCTGGGCGATGCCGGGCTCGATCCCTTCGCCCGGCTGCTCCACGATCCATCCTCTGATCGGGGCTTCCTCGACACCCATCTACTGGCCCGCCGTTCGTAGCCACTGCCCAGTCCCCCCAGCCGATCGGCGCACCTCCGGATTGCCAGCTCAGCCGAATCCCCCTGATCAGACCGGAATTGTCAGACACCCCCCCCAGCCCTCCTCTCCCTCGTTGTATTCGGGGAACAGGTGCGGGTGTTCCTTTGTCAACTCCCTGGCAAGCGCCTCTTTGATGGGGTCGGTGACATCCCATCCGTGGGCGGTCGGGTGACCCTCGAACAGCCAGCACGCGGCCTGTTCGTCAGGCGTGAGACTGGCGCACCAAGCGAGGGACGAGAGCTGTAGCCCCTTGTCGTTCCACCTGGCCCGTACTGCGCCGCCGGGGCCGCTGTCCTGGTCCCAGAGCATCGTTGCGTGGTCACCCTTGTGTGCCTCGCCCAGTTCACAAAGCACATGGCTGGCCTGCAACTCTCAAAACACGGATAGCAGGGTGATGATGTGCGCCGGGGCTGTCATCACCATGACAACAGCGCACTGATCCATTGGGCTGGGTGGCCCTTTCACTCGTCGTTGCCGTCGTCGGGGTCGCCCTCGGATGTAAGTCGTCGACTGCCCGCGTTGTCCGGACGGGCCAACCCGCGAGGGTCATGCACAGTCCAACGGCGGGGTCGGTCACGGTGAGCAACACAGGGCACCCGGATTCCAGGGCACGTATGGCGTCGTCCTGGCGCTCAATGTCGTCGGCCCACGCCCGAAGCGCTTCGGGGGCGTCCGCGCTGTAAAAGTTGACCGGCTGGACACCCCTCGGGAACGCCAGAGCACCCGGGACCACAACGGGTCCGTGCCCGTTCGCGAGGTGTAGCGCCTGTCTGCGGAGCCACCGGAGTACGAGCCGACGATTTGGCACTTTGACCCCGCCGAGCGAGGACACGCGCTGTCTGTCCGTCACGGTCACATGCGCGGCGTAGGGAAACTTCCCAACGACGCTGCCAGCCTGCCGACAGCGCCGCTGGTTCGGCAGCGTGGCCGCAAGCTTCTGCTGTGCGGTTCGCGCCATGTCCGGGCCCTCCCTAGCAGTGTCATCCCTTGTGGTGGTGTTCGCACTAAGAACTCCTAACGGAATGACTCTTTGGGGTCGGTTGCCCGACGTGAGGTGCGGTCGGGCAGCATGGGGCGATGGACGTTGAGCGGCCGCTGCCACGCGAGGTGAAGGCCATCGATTCGGCCTCGTTGTTCCGGCTGGAAGAGCGGGCGGGTGGCCTCGGCCTGAGCCAGCGGTTGGACCCGACGTGGGTGCGGGCGAATGCGGCGCCCGGCGGCACCCACTATCTGTGGCCGGCCTTGTGGCACACCCTGCCCCACCGCCCTGACGTTCCCGATCACGTGCGGTGGGAACTGCTGATCACTCTGCGTACGGGAGACCGCGTGGTGAGCTGGCTGGACGTGATCCCCGACGACTTCACCCCTCTGCCGAAGATGACCTCACGCGAAGAGGGAATGCAGGTCAGACAGCTCCTTGACCAAGCTCCTTCGGTCCGGGAGTGGCTACTGCGAGAGGGCGAGGGATCGGGTCGGCTGTGACAGGCGTCGCCAGCAGATGAGTGCGCATCCCAGGGTAAGGAGGGCCTCGTGGATGTCGTCGCGGATCTCCCAGCGGATCCGCAGGCGGCGGAACCAGTGCAGATGGGCGAAGGCGCGCTCGACAACCCAGCGTTGAGTGCCGAGTCCGGAGCCGTGTTCAGTGCCACGTCGCGCGATCAGTGGCTTCACGCCGAGCGCGCGGACGAGGCGGCGGTACTTGTCGTGGTCGTAGCCGCGGTCACCGAGCACGACGTCGGGGCGGCGCCGAGGTCGGCCACGCTTGCCCCGCACGGGTGGCACTGCCTGGAGCAGCGGGATGAGCTGGGTGACGTCGTTGCGGTTGCCACCGGTGAGGGTTGCGGCGAGCGGGATGCCGGTGGCGTCCGCGATCAGGTGGTGCTTGCTGCCCGTTCTGCCCCGGTCGACAGGGCTTCGTCCCGTCTTGGGGCCCCTCTTAATGCTCTGATGTGGGAGCCGTCGACCGCCGCCGCAGAGAAGTCCAGGGCGTCCGCGCTGCGGAGCTTGGTCAAGAGCGCTTCGTGGAGCCGGGGCCACACGCCGGCGTCGGTCCACTCGGCCAGGCGTCGCCAGCAGGTCATGCCCGAGCCGGAGCCGAGTTCCTGCGGCAGGTGTTCCCAGGCGATCCCGGTATGCAGGACGAACAGGATGCCCTGGAATACCAGCCGGTCCGGATGCCGCTTCCGCCCGGGATGATGAGTGCGACGTTCGATCTTCGGCAGTAGAGGCTCGATCACCGCCCGCAGCTAGTCATCGACGTCCCACGGCTTCCGCCGAGCCACTCCGCACCCCAGATCAACGGCCCCGGAGTGATCCAACCACCTCGAAGATCATTTCGTTAGGAGTTCTAAGTCCTGTCCCGTAATGATCTTCCGGGGCGACGTGACGCCCGGTCTCGCGGCTTTGCTGGGGCTTCTACCCATGTACTGCGCCACTTCAGGCCCTTGCGGGGAAGTCAGGATGGTCGGTGTAGGGCGAGGCAAGGTCACGCAGGTCGTGGCACGGCCAGGGGTCGCGGGCGTGACGGGCCAGGATGCGCCGCTTGGCCTCGATCTCGCGCAGGACGCGGGCCGGGTCGTGCAGAGCCACGTGCAGAGCAATCGTGGGGTGGAAGCCAGTGAGGTCAACCTGGCAGAAGTCGACCGTGTGACCTTGGGCCGACCATTGCCCGCATCCGTCACCGTCGCAGCGCCGAGCCAAGTCGGCCTCCTCGTCCAGCCGCGCCTCGATGAACCTCGCTAGTTCTTCAGTCATAGGGACATTCTCGGTGCTGTGCTGGGCGGCATGGAATGATCTTGTGGTGTCTGATGTGATCGCGGCGTCGGAGCCGTCCTGGATGGCCCCGTTCACCGGGCTGAGCCCTCGTCTGTTCGGGAAGTTGGTGACCCTTCTGCGGCGTGAGGGTGCGGACGCGGTCCGCAGGGGCCGGCCGTGGAACCTGCCGCTGGAGGACCGGGCCCTGCTGGTCGCGGCCTACTGGCGCACGAATCTGACCATGCGGCAGCTCGCTCCGCTGTTCGGGGTGTCCAAGTCGGCCGCGGACCGGATCATCGATTACCTCGCCCCGATGCTCGCCCTCCAGCCCCGCAAGCGGTTCGCGAAGGACACCGTGCTCATCGTGGACGGCACCTTGGTGCCCACCCGCGATCACACCATCGCCGAGCAGTCCAAGAACAACCGGTACTCCACGAACCACCAGGTCGTCATCGATGCCGACACTCGGCTCGTCGTCGCGGTTGGCCGACCGTTGTCCGGGAATCGCACCGACTGTAAGGCGTGGGAGGAGTCCGGCGCGAAGGCTGCAGTCGGCGAGACCATGACGATCGCCGACGGCGGCTATCCGGGCACCGGGCTCGTGATGCCCCACCGCCGCCGCAAAGGCGAAGAGCTGCCTGACTGGAAACAGGTGCACAACAAGTCCCACAAACAGGTCCGAGCCCGCGTCGAGCACGTCTTCGCCCGCATGAAGACCTGGAAGATCCTCCGCGACTGCCGCCTCAAAGGTGACGGTGTCCACCACGCCATGCTCGGAATCGCCCGGATGCACAACCTCAACCTCGCCGGATAGGCGAGCAGTCGGGTTGGTCACCGACCACGTCCTCACCGGTCAAGATCATTTACGGGACAGGTCTTAGGCCACGTCACGGGCTCCGCCGAACTCCGTAGCCGTCTTGAGCTGGTGGCCGTCGTGGCAGAGCACTTGGACGTTGCTGTCAACGTCTTCACCGCCGAGCGCGAGGGGCCGCACATGGTCCACGTCCACCTCGTTCGCGGGGAAGTCGCCCATGCACCGGTCGCACCAGGCCGAGCCCCGTTTCTGCACTCGCCGGCGAAGCCTCGCGGCAGCGTCCCGGCGGCTCGCCCGTCGTCGCCCCCGCGCACGTCTGGAACGGACACTCGGCCGTCCCTCGTACGCCCCGTGGTGCGTGTTGCAGCGTCCGCGGTGCGTCGCGGGCTCGGTGCAGTCGATACGGCGCATGTGCGACCCCTGGTGGTCGTCCTGGTCCTGCTCTGTGAGCGACCTGATGGGCAACATGCCTGGACCCGTGGGCAGCGTGCCCAAGGGAATGAGGTTGCTCGTCGCCCTGGCGCTCGTTGGCGATGGGTGGAACTGCCCGAAGATCACGACGTTGACGGAAGTCGTTATCCGGATCAGGTTCCGATTGGTCTGCGCCCGGCCCCGGACTCGAACCGGGGAACTCTGCGGGTTCGTTCCGGGTCTTCCCGAGGGGGCCGGTACCGCGCACCTCTAGCCGTTGGGTCAGCGGGCGTAAAGGGTCGTCCTGGCGCTCATAGACGCGTCGGGACGACCGTGGGGACCGCACGGTCTTGCAACCCCGTTCAACGCCCCGTCAGGGCGGTTACTGGTGGGCGGTGCGGTCCCCGCGTGCGTTGCCTCACGACCCCTGCGGCCACCCTCGCGGGTGCGTGGTGCACGGGCAACGCTGAGAAAACGGGCACTCGGACCGCCGCTTTCCCCCTTGGGCGAGAACCCGATACGCCCGTGCGCGGGCAGCAGAAAGTCCCGGCGGGTCCACGGGGCGGGGCAGTCCGAGTCTATCGGGGCCCTACGCGGCGACCAGTTCCCGGACGGGCTCGGCGACCGTGGCGGGCTCGACCAGGCGCGCGGACGCGCCCTCGGTCGGAGACGTCGCGCACGGGGCGTCCCTGTGCATCTTCCAGCCGAGCAGCGTTTCGTTCGGAGTATCCGCGTGATGACAGCGGGGGTCCACTTGAACACGTCGCGGACGACGTGCGACCCCTTGGCCCCGCCGGTCTTTCCGCCCTTGTCGCGCTTCATCACCGCCCAGTGATCGCGCGGGCTCAGGATGATGTCCGCGTTGAGCCCTGCGGCAATAGCCGAAACGGTCGCCCCCTCCCACAGCCCACGGACGATGCGTTCAATGACCTTGACCGCGTCGGGGTCCGGTACGAGCGTCCGACCGACCCCGCCGAACTCTGCGGGCAAGGGGGTGTGCACGTAGCCGTACGGGGGACGACCGCCACCGCGCCACCGAAGCACCATCTTTCGGATGGCAGCCATAGCGCCGGTAACGCGGTCACTGAGGTTCTTCGGCGGTGCCGCTCCGGGGTGGGTACGGCTCTGGCAATTGACGTCATGTGCTTGCGGCGGCCGGGCGGAACATCCTCCGAGGCCCGGAGAGCGGGAGTTGACCCTCCCCTTACGTCAGGCTTGAGGCTGGATGTCGACGAAAGGGCAGGTGGATGAGTTACTCCGTGGGGCAGGTCTCGGCCTTCGCCGGCGTGACGGTGCGG
This sequence comes from Streptomyces sp. MMBL 11-1, assembly GCF_028622875.1. Lineage (NCBI taxonomy): Bacteria > Bacillati > Actinomycetota > Actinomycetes > Kitasatosporales > Streptomycetaceae > Streptomyces > Streptomyces sp. MMBL 11-1. Next base: position 7,054,728 of record NZ_CP117709.1, read on the forward strand.
ACACTGCATCACTACGACAAGGCGGGGCTGCTCTCGCCCAGTGACCGCAGCCCCGCCGGTTACCGGCTCTACAGTGAGGCTGACCTGGTCCGTCTCCAGCAGATCCTCTTTTACCGTGAGCTCGGCTTCTCTCTCGATGAGATCGCCGGGATCTTCAAGGATCCGCAGGTGAACCCGTTGGAGCAGCTCCGGGCCCGGCAGCGGCAGCTGCGTGAGGAGATCGCCAGGCTGCAGCGGCTGGCCGAGGTGGCGGAACGGGCGATGGAGGTCCAGAAGACCGGGGTGTCCCTGACTCCTCAGGAACGCTTCGAGGTCTTCGGTGAGATCACCTTCGACCTGAGCTATGCCACCGAGGCAGAACTGAAGTGGGCGCACTCGGAGGGACAGCGCGAGGCGATGGCGCGCGCGGCTGCTCACACCAAAGAGGATTGGCGTCAGCTCATGGGCGAGACCGCCGCCTGGCGCGCGGAGCTGCTCGCGGCCTTCGACGAGGGGGAGCTGAGCAACGGCGAGCGGGCCATGGACCTCGCCGAGGAGCACCGCTTGCACATCTCACGATGGTTCACCGCCTGCCCGCCCGACATGCACCGGCGTATCGCGGACGACTTCGTCGCCGACCCGCGCGCGTTCGCTCTGGTCATACCGCCGTCGCAGCAACGCCCGGGCCTGGCCGCCTATACGCGCAAGGCGGTTCACGCCAACGCGGCCCGCCACGCAGGTGGTCGTACCGGTTCCCAGGAGGACCAATGAGAATCCTTATCGCCGCAGCCGGATCGCGCGGCGACGTCGCGCCCTACACGGGTCTGGGATCCGAACTACGCCGGGCCGGATACGACGTTACCCTCGCCACCACAGACACCTTCGCACCACTCGTACACGACGCAGGGCTGGAATTTCGCAGCCTCCCCGCCGACACACGGGTCCGTGGCAGCATCACAGGCAAACGTGAACTCATGCGCACTGCTGCCACGTTCATCACCGAACTGGGTCAGGGCTTCGCCGACGTGATGGACGAAGGCACGGACCTGCTCCTGCTGTCGACCACCACGACTCCGCTCGGCTGGCACCTCACCGAGGCCACGGGCACACCCAGCCTCGGCGTGTACCTCCAACCCACCCAACCGACCGGCGACTTCCCGCCCGTCGTCACAGGCTCCCGCTCACTGGGCCGTCTCGCCAACCGAGCCACCGGACGCTTCGCACTGCACATGGCCGACCGCGTCTACGAACAGGCTGTCGCATAGCTGCGCCGCCGCCTCCAACTGCCCCCGGCCTCACCTTCCGAGATGCGTCGACGGCAGGAACAGGCGAATTGGCCCATCCTGCATGGCTTCAGCACGGCCCTGGTGCCTCGTCCCTCCGACTGGCGCGCCGGCTTGGAGGTCGTGGGCAACTGGTGGCCCCATCAGGAGGCGGCCGAACGGCTGCCTCCTGATCTGGAGGACTTCCTGCGTGCCGGACCCCGACCCGTCCTCATCGGCTTCGGAAGCATGGCAGCCGGTGACGGGGAGAGGCTGAGCGAGATCGCTGTGCAAGCCCTGCGCCGCGCCGGACTGCGCGGCATCCTCCAAGCCGGCAGTGCCGGGCTTGCCGCCGACGGGAACGACGTGCTCACGATCGGGGACGTACCGCACGCCTTGCTGTTTCCACGGCTGGCCGCGGTGGTCCACCATGGCGGGGCCGGCACCTCGGCCGCCGCGTTGCGTGCTGGAGTGCCCGCGGTCACCGTACCGGTGACTGCGGACCAGCCGTTCTGGGCGGGGCGACTTGCCGCCATCGGCGCCGCCACCGTCCCGATCCCCTTCCGATCCCTCACCGTCGAACGGCTTGCCGACTCACTTCACCAAGTAGTGAAGCAGCAGGCACACAGTCGAGCCGCCGCAAAGGCGGCGCAACATCTGATGACCGAGAACGGAGCAGGTCAGGCGCTCAAGGTCATCCAACAGCTGACCGATGGATGACGCCAGTCCGTTCCTCGTCCTCGTCACTGCGCTTCTTCAGTCTGGGCACCGATCGGCTGACGGCTGAGGGCGCGCAACAGGCCAGGCCCCCGGATTGTTGATGGAGATGTCTGACGTCTCAACCAAGCAGCCCTGGAGACCTCGTTGGTCATCTACCCAGCCGCACTCGACGCGCCGCACGCGCTCGTGGGGTGGGTCACCATGCTCATCGTCACCCGCGAGGGGGACCGGCTCTGCAAGCTGCGCCCGTGCGCCCGTCTCAACGCGCGATGGTGGCGCTCGTGTACTTACGCGAGCACATCACGTTGGCGCAGATCGCCGCAGGTTTCGGGATCAGCGAGTCCACCGCCCACGCCTACACCATCGCGGTCACCGACCTGCTCGCCGAGCGCGCTCCGGGTCTGCTCAGGACACTGCGTGAAGCCGACCCGGACTTCGTCCTGCTGGACGGCACTTCGCCGAGTGCGACCGCGTCGCTGACGGGCGGGCGGACTACTCGGCCAAACACCGCCGCCACGGCGTGAACGTGCAGGTAGTCACCGATCCTTGCGGCCGGCTGCTGTGGCCTTCCCCTGCTGCCGCTCGGGGCTGGTGGTCTCGTCGGTCAGGACGGACAGGCGTACGCACCGCACACCCCGGAGGGTCGCGGTTTCGTAAGCCGTGCCCGTGATGGGGTTCCGGGGTGCACTGCGCATGTCCCCCGTAGGGACCGAGGGGTTCCCCGTGCTGCTGCGCTCCCTGACCAGGACCGATGCACCCACGACAACACTCCAGAACTACTAGTTCCGTGTGTTGGGAGACCCGGAGGGCAACGAGTTCTGTGTGCTCGGGAACCGCCGACCCTGAACCCGGGCGACCCGGGCGACCCGGGCGACCCGGGCGACCCGGGCGACCGGGGGACGGTCGCGTCGCCCGCCCGGGTGATCGTCTGCGCCGCTGACGACTCCGGTCCGGACCGGCCTCCCCGCTTCGCGGCCTACGGGTGCGGCGCGGCCGTGCCAGTCGCAGAACCGACAGTCGGGTTTTCCGGCCACCCGCAGCGAGGACGCGTGCTCGGTACCCGTCACGGGACGGCGAAGCACCACCGCCGTACGGCCACCGCGTCGGCAGCCGCCGCCAACGGATCCAGAACCGGCCGACAGGGCGTCACCGCACCGGAGTCGCCTTCGTGACCTGCCGAAAGAGGGTGGTGCGCACGCTGGGCCGGCCGCCCAGGTGTGAGGCACGGAAGGAGGTGCCCCAGCTCAGCGACGTGCCCGCTCGGGTCCGTGCGCCCCCTTGTGCCGGCGTGCACCGATCAATGCGTACACACGGATAGTTATGATCCGTGGCACCACGTGGGCACCATCCGAGTGCGTCGCTTCATCTCGTCGAGCAGGGAGAGCGCCATGCCGTCCACACCCACCCGTCCCGCGTTCGAACTACGCGTGGGGGAAGTCCACTTGACCGTCCAGCGCATCCCCGGATGGCTGGTGACAGCCCTCGCCACCGCGGTGGGCAGCGCGTTCGCCGCATGGTTCACGTCCCTGTGACCCGGGTGCGTGGAACCGGTCGCGGCCGGGCGTGATTTTGAGCGGCTGTGCCCGAGGTGGTTGGCTCAGCCCACCACCGAACAACCGAGTGCTGGAGGAACAGCCATGGCGCAGGTCGAGGCCACGACGGAGCGGATCATCGCGGCGGACGCGGAGGACGTGTTCGACGCGCTGGCCGACTACAAGGACGTCCGCGGCAAGGTGCTGACCGGGCACTTCAGCGAGTACGAGGTCCGGGAGGGCGGCGACGGCGAGGGCAGCCTCGTGCACTGGAAGCTCCAGGCGACCAGCAAGCGCGTCCGTGACTGCCTGGTGGAGGTCAGTGAGCCGACCGACGGGCAGCTCGTCGAGAACGACCGCAACTCCTCCATGGTCACCACCTGGACCGTCACCCCGGCCGGTGACGGGAAGTCCAGGGTCGTCGTCACCACGGTCTGGGACGGCGCGGGCGGCATCGGCGGGTTCTTCGAGCGGACCTTCGCGCCCAAGGGCCTCGGCCGGATCTACGACGAGCTGCTCCAGAACCTCGCCACCGAGGTCGAGAAGTAATTCCCTTTCACCGCACCGGAGGCCGGAGATCCGGCCTCCGTGAGCGCGGCCGGCCTCACCGGAACGGGTGGTTTTCCGGGGTGGCCGGTTGTGCGCCGTAGTGGCTCCCACCGGCGCATAAGCCCTCCGTGCGCGCCGCGTACGCCCCTCGTCACGTTTGCCCCGCCTTGCCGCACGATGCGAGAAATGGGCGGCGCAGGTGCGACGAGGGGAGCGTTACGTGGTGGGTGGTATCACGCTGGTGAAGGACGAGCCGGAGGGCCCGGGACCGGACGGCACGACTCCGGACGGCACGGCGGCCACGGTCGAACTCCCCGCCGCACCGCCCCCGCCACCCCCTCCGGCCGGACCCGGCCCGGACGCGGTGGAGATCAGCCCCCGCAAGGTCCGCATGGTCTTCCTCGGGCTGATGCTCACCCTGCTGCTCGCGGCGCTCGACCAGATGATCGTCGCCACCGCCCTGCCCAGAATCGTCGGTGAGCTGCACGGCCTGGAGAAGATGTCCTGGGCGGTCACCGCCTACCTCCTCGCCTCCACCATCGTCCTGCCGCTCTACGGCAAGCTCGGCGACCTCTTCGGCCGCAAGGGCGTCTTCCAGTTCGCCATCGTCGTCTTCGTCATCGGCTCCGCCCTCGCCGGCTGGTCGCGCACCATGGACGAGCTGATCGCCTTCCGCGCCGTCCAGGGCATCGGCGGCGGCGGCCTCATGATCGGTGTCCAGGCGATCATCGCGGACATCGTCCCGCCCCGGGAGCGCGGCCGCTACATGGGCCTCATCGGCGCGGTCTTCGGCCTCGCCTCGGTCGCCGGCCCCCTGCTCGGCGGGTTCTTCACCGACCACGCCTCCTGGCGCTGGTGCTTCTACATCAACGTCCCCTTCGGCCTGGTCACCCTGGCCGTCATCGCCGTCGTCCTCAAACTGCCCAGGCCCGCCGTACGGCCGCGGCTCGACGTCCTGGGCGCGGTGCTCCTGGCCGTCGCCTCCACCTGCCTGGTGCTGGTCACCAGTTGGGGCGGCACCGAGTACGCCTGGGGCTCGCGCACCATCCTGGGGCTCGCGGCGGGCGCGGTCCTCACGACGGTGCTCTTCGTCGCCGCCGAACACCGGGCCGCAGAACCGATCATTCCGCTGCGGCTGTTCCGCGACTCCGTCTTCAACGTCACCGGCCTGGTCGGCGCGGTCGTCGGTATCGCGCTCTTCGGGGCCGCCAGCTACCTCCCGACCTACCTCCAGATGGTCGACGGGGCCAGCGCCACCGAATCCGGGCTGCTGATGCTCCCGATGATGATGGGCATCGTCGGCGGGTCCGTCGTCTCCGGCCAGCTCATCACCCGCACCGGCCGCTACCGGATCTACCCGATCGTCGGCAGCGCCGTCTCGGTGGTCGGCATGTGGCTGCTGTCCCTGCTGGAGGCGGACACCTCGCCCCTGGCGTACAGCTTCTACCAGGCCGTCCTCGGCACCGGCATCGGACTGGTCATGTCCGTCCTCGTGCTCGCCGTGCAGAACTCCGTACGCCCCTCGGACCTCGGCACCGCCACCAGCGCCAACAACTACTTCCGGCAGATCGGCGGCAGCGTCGGCGCGGCGATCTTCGGCACGCTGTTCGCCGGGCGGCTCTCCGACGCCCTCGGCGTACGCCTGCCCGCGGGCGCGGAGCTGCCCGACCCCGAGTCGATCACCCCGCAGATCGTCCACGCGATGGAACCCGCGTTGCGCGACGCGTACATCCAGGCGTACGTCGACGCGATGCCGCGCATCTTCCTCTACCTCGTGCCGGTGCTCGTGCTCGGCCTGGTCCTCGCCTTCTTCCTCAAGGAGAAACCGCTGGTGTCCCACCACAGCCCCGAAGCCGCAGCAGAGATCACGGCCTCCCCGATCCCCGCCGCCCGCGCCGACTCCGGGCGGCCCGCCTCCGGCTACCTCTCCGGGGTCCCGGTCCACGGGAGCGTCCAGCACCCGGACGGCACCGCCGTCCCCCGCGCCGCCCTCACCCTCATCGACGTCCAGGGGCGGCAGATCGGGCGCGGGGCCAGCGGTGAGGACGGGCGGTACGCGCTGAGCGTCCCCGGCGCCGGCTCCTACGTACTGATCGCCGCCGCCGGCGGACACCAGCCGCAGGCCGTCAGCGTGACCGTGGGCGAGCGCCCCGTCGAGCTGGACGTGGTGCTCGGCGGCGCCGGCCGCCTCGCCGGGTCCGTCCTCACCCCCGACGGGGCCCCCGTCCGCGACGCGGCCGTCACCCTGACCGACGTACGCGGCGAGGTCGTCGCCTCCACCCGTACCGGCCATGAGGGCGGCTACGTCATCGGCGAACTGGTCGCCGGCGAGTACACCCTCGCCGCCAGCGCCCCCGCTTTCCGCCCCGCCGCCCTCCCGGTCAGCGTGCAGGCCGCCCGGGAGACCCGGCAGGACATCGAGCTGGCGGGCGGGGCCGTCCTGCGCGGCGTCGTCCGGGCCACCGCCGGGCGCCCCGTCGAGGACGCCCGGGTCACCCTGCTGGACGCGGCGGGCAATGTGGTGGACACCCTCACCACCGGACCCGACGGATCGTTCCGGTTCGTGGACCTGTCGTCCGGCGAGTACACGGTGATCGCCGCCGGGTACCCGCCGGTCGCCACCGTCCTCCAGGTCGCGGGCGGCGGCCGCACCGAACGCGACCTCCAACTCGGCCACGAGGACTGAGACGCAGGGGGCTGAGACGCGGTGGGCTGAGACGCGGTGGGCTGAGACGTACGGGCTGAGACGTACGGGGCTCAGGAGTACGGAGTACAGGGCTCAGGAGTACGGGGGCGGCCTCCCGGAGCAGGTGGTGTTCCGGGGCTCAGCCCCGGGCCGGCTCCCGTACCGGCTCCTCCCGCACCAGCCGCATCAGGGCCCGTGCCCCCGGGCTCAGGCTCCGCGCCGCCGGAAGCACCACCACGCTCTCGTACACCGGCCGGCGCGCGCCCCCCAGCTCCACGGCGACCAGCCGGGCCGCCTCCGGCTTGCGGGAGAAGTGGTGCGGCACCACCGCGATCCCCAGCCCTTCCTGCACCAGCTCCAGCAGGCTGTGCACATCGTTGACCTCCAGGCCCACCGTCCGGCGCACCCCCGCCGCCGCGAACGCCTCGTCGGCGGCCCGCCGGGGACCCCAGTCCGGATGGAAGTCGATGAACGACGCCCCCCGCAGCTCCTCCCACCCCACCTCCGGCCGCCCGGCGAACGCGTGCCCCGCCGCGCACAGCAGCACCATCGGCTCCCGGGCCAGCGGCACCAGCTCCCCGCGCCACTCCGCCGGGCCGACCGTCGCGGCGAACGCCAGGTCGAGGCGTCCACCCGCCACCCCGTCCAACAGGCTGCTGGTGCCCTCCTGCCGCAGCCGCAGCTCCATCTGTGGATGCTCCCGGTGGAACGCAGCCAGCAGCCGCGCCGGACTCACCCCCGCCACGCACTGCTCGACCCCGATGGTCAGCGTCCCGCGCAGCAGCCCCCGTACGGCATCGACCGCGTCCCGCGCGGCCCGCGCGCCCGCCAGCGTGCGCTCCGCCTCCACCAGCAGCGCCCGCCCGGCCTCGGTGAGCAGGACCGAGCGCGTGGTACGGCTGAACAACGGGGTCCGCAGCTCCTGCTCCAGCGCCCGTACGGAGGCGGAGAGCCCGGACTGCGAGACGGCGAGGCGCGCTGCGGCGCGGGTGAAGTGCCGCTCCTCGGCCACGGCGACGAAGTGTTCCAGCTGACGCAATTCCATGATTGAGCAACCTAAACGATGAATCCGAGCGGAATCTCCTGTTGGACTGCTGGATCGATCTGCGGAAGCCTGGACCGGGTGCGCGCCGGTCCCGGCGCGCCACCCCCGTACCCCTACCGCGGAGCCTCGTATGTACCTGCCGTCCGCCGACCGCTACTCCGCCATGCCCTACCGGCGCACCGGCCGCAGCGGTCTGCTGCTGCCCGCGCTCTCCCTCGGCCTCTGGCACAACTTCGGAGGCGACAGGACGCCCGAGGAACAGGGCCGCATCCTGCGCCGCGCCTTCGACCTCGGCATCACCCACTTCGACCTGGCCAACAACTACGGCCCGCCGCCCGGATCCGCCGAACTCACCCTGGGCCGCGCCCTGGCGACCGACTTCGCCCACCTGCGCGACGAGATCGTCATCTCCACCAAGGCCGGCTACCACATGTGGGACGGGCCGTACGGGGAGTGGGGCTCCCGCAAGTACCTGCGCTCCTCCCTCGACCAGAGCCTGAAGCGCCTCGGCGTCGGTTACGTCGACATCTTCTACTCCCACCGGCCCGACCCCGAGACCCCCCTCGAAGAGACGATGGGCGCACTCGACGCCGCCGTACGGCAGGGCAAAGCCCTCTACGTCGGCCTGTCCAACTACTCCGCCGCGCAGACCCGTGAGGCCACCGCGATCCTGAAGGACCTCGGAACTCCGCTCCTCATCCACCAGCCCCGCTACTCGATGCTCGACCGCCGCATCGAGGACGACGGGCTGCCGGACCTCCTCGACGAGCTGGGCGTCGGGTCCATCGCCTACTCGCCGCTGGAGCAGGGCATCCTGACCGACCGCTATCTGAACGGCATCCCGGCCGGCTCCCGGGCCGCCGGCGCGAGCCCCTTCCTGACGCCCGACGCCGTCACCCCGCAGCTGGTGGACCGGCTGCGCGCGCTGGACGCGCTGGCGAAGGAGCGCGGTCAGTCGCTCGCGCAGCTGGCCCTGGCCTGGGTGCTGCGCGGTGGCCGTCTCACCTCCGCCGTGGTCGGCGCGAGCAGCGTCGCCCAGCTGGAGAACAGTGTCGAGGCCGCCCGGAACCTGGAGTTCACCGAGGACGAGCTGTCCCGGATCGAGGAGCTGCTGCGGGACGCGAAGACGGGCTGACGACGGTCGGGCGCGTGCACTCAGTGCGCTCCGTCGCCGCCCTGTCCCGTGGGGCACTGGGCCTTTACGGCCGGCGCCACCGGGCACGCGGCCCCGGTCGGCGCCCCGGCCGGGGCGGGCGTCGCGGGAGCCTTGCCCGCCGCGCCGAGGAGCAGGGCAGCGAACGTGGCGGCCAGGGCGGCGGAGCGGAGCCGGTGGCGGCGGTACAGCGGCCGTACGGGGGCGGGCACGTGGGGGGAGTTCACGGGGGGCGGCTCCTGGCCTGTCTGCCCGGCGCGGAGGTGCGCGGGGCCTCTTCCCCGGATGCTAGGAAGCGCCGCACCCGGGGAGAAGGCCCGCGCACATTGCGTTCATAGTGTTCGCCCCGGGCGCCCGAAGAGGCCGTCGGCGGGCGCCCGAAGACGCCCAGCGGCGGGAGGAGCGACGGAGGCGGCGGGAGCGACGACGGGACCACCGGAGGGACCGACGACGGGACCACCGGAGGGACCTTCGGCGGACTGGACCTCTGACGGGCCGCCCCGCCGGCCGCCCCTCCCTGGCCCACGCCGCTCACGGCGCGTACGGTGTGGCGGCATGAAGATCCTCATCAGCGCGGACATGGAAGGCGCCACCGGAGTGACCTGGCCGGCCGACGTGCTGCCGGGGACGCCGCAGTGGGAGCGCTGCCGGTCGATGTTCACCTCGGACGTGAACGCGGCCGCGCTCGGCTTCCTGGACGGCGGTGCCGACGAGGTCCTGGTCAACGAGGCCCACTGGTCGATGCGCAACCTGCTGCTGGAGCGCATGGACGAACGGGTCCAGATGCTCACCGGCAAGCACAAGTCGCTGTCCATGGTGGAAGGCATCCAGCACGGTGACGTGGACGCGGTGGCCTTCGTCGGCTACCACACCGGAGCCGGTACGGAGGGCGTCCTCGCCCACACCTACCTCGCCAACTCCATCACCGGCGTCTGGCTGAACGGCGTCCGCGCGAGCGAGGGGCTGCTCAACGCGCACGTCGCCGCCGAGTACGGCGTGCCCGTCGTGCTCGTCACCGGAGACGATCTGACCTGCGTGGACGCCCAGGGATACGCCCCCGACGCCCGGAAGGTCGCCGTCAAGGACTACGTGTCCCGCTACGCCGCGGTGTGCCGCACCCCCGCCCGTACCGCCGCCGACATCAGGGCGGCGGCGAAGACGGCCTGCGCCCTCGCGGGCCGGCGGGAGCCCGTCACCGGTTCCTCGTTCACCGTGGAGCTGGAGTTCGACGCCGAACATCTGGCGGCCGCGGCGACCGTGGTCCCCGGCGTGGCGGCGAGCGGGGAGAGGCGCGTGGCGTACACCAGCGCGACGATGTACGAAGGAATTCGCACGTTCAAGGCGGTGACGACGATCGTGTCGGCCGCTGTGGAGGAACAGTATGGCTGACGTCCCCGACCTGCTCGGCCCCGTGGACCGGCAGGCCCTCGACGAGGTGGTGACGTTCACCTCCGAACTCATCCGCATCGACACCACCAACCGGGGCGGCGGCGACTGCCGTGAGCGCCCGGCCGCCGAGTACGTCGCCCAGCGGCTCGCCGACACCGGAATCGAGCCGACGCTGCTGGAGCGGACCCCCGGCCGGACCAACGTGGTCGCCCGGATCCCCGGCACCGATCCGTCGGCCGACGCGCTGCTCGTCCACGGCCACCTCGACGTGGTGCCCGCCGAGCCCGCCGACTGGAGCGTGCACCCCTTCTCCGGCGAGGTGTGCGACGGAGTCGTGTGGGGGAGGGGTGCCGTCGACATGAAGAACATGGACGCGATGGTCCTCTCCGTCGTACGGGGCTGGGCCCGCGAGGGCTTCCGCCCCCGGCGCGACATCGTCATCGCGTACACCGCCGACGAGGAGGACAGCGCCGCCGACGGCTCCGGCTTCCTCGCCGACCAGCACGCGGGGCTGTTCGAGGGCTGCACGGAGGGCATCAGCGAGTCGGGGGCCTTCACCTTCCACGCGGGCGACGGTCTCTCGCTGTACCCGATCGCGGCGGGCGAGCGCGGCACCGGCTGGCTGAAGCTGACCGCCGAGGGCAGGGCCGGGCACGGCTCCAAGGTCAACCGGGAGAACGCGGTGAGCACCCTGGCCGCCGCCGTGGCCCGGATCGGCGAGCACGAGTGGCCCATCCGCCTCACCCCGACCGTCCGCGCCGCGATCATCGAGATCGCCGCCCTGCACGGCATCACCGCCGATCTGGACGAACCCGGCTTCGACATCGCCCAACTCCTGGGCAAGCTCGGCCCGGCCGCATCCCTGGTCGAGAACACCGTCCGCAACAGCAGCAACCCGACGATGCTGGACGCCGGTTACAAGGTCAACGTCATCCCCGGCCATGCCGCCGCCTTCATCGACGGGCGCATGGTCCCCGGCGGCGACGACGAGTTCCACGCCACCCTGGACCGGCTCACCGGCCCCGCGGTCTCGTGGGAGTTCTACCACCGCGAGACGGCCCTGGAGGCCCCCGTGGACTCCCCGACGTACGCCAAACTGCGCGCCGCCGTCGAGCGGTTCGACCCGGAGGCGCACACCGTCCCGTACTGCATGTCGGGCGGCACCGACGCCAAGCAGTTCTCCCGCCTCGGCATCACCGGCTACGGCTTCACCCCGCTGAAGCTGCCCGTCGGCTTCGACTACCAGCGGCTCTTCCACGGCGTCGACGAACGCGTCCCCGTCGACGCCCTCCACTTCGGCGTCCGCGTGCTCGACCACTACCTGCGCACCGCCTGACTGCCTGACTGCCTGACTGCCTGACCGCCTGCCTGACCGCCTGCCGACCCGATCCGTGCCCCGGGGGGACCGACCTACGTGAACACCGTGCCAGCAGCCCCGTACGGAACCTGGCCGTCGCCCGTCGACGCGGCACTCGCCGCCTCGCACGACGGCCGCCCCGACCACCTCGGCACCGTCGGGGACGAGGTGTGGTGGACCGAGCCGCGCCCCGCCGAGGACGGCCGGCGCGCACTGATGCGCCGCCGCGCCGACGGCACCACCGCCCCCGTGCTGCCCGCCCCCTGGAACACCCGCAGCCGGGTGATCGAATACGGCGGGCAGCCCTGGGCCGGCACCGTGCGCGAGGACGGCGAAATCCTCGTGGTGTTCGTCCACTTCCCCGACCAGAGGCTCTACGCCCACGCCCCCGACGGGCCCGGCGAGCCGTGGCCGCTCACCCCGGTCTCGGACGTCGGCGGCGGACTGCGCTGGGTGGACCCGCAGGTGCGGCCGGAACACGGGGCATCGGGCGAAGTCTGGTGCGTGCTGGAGGAGTTCACCGGGCCCGCGCCCACCGACGTGCGACGCGTCGTCGCCGCCGTACCGCTCGACGGCTCGGCGGCCAACGACCGCGCGGCGGTCCGTGAACTCTCCGACGACCGGCACCGCTTCGTCACCGGGCCCAAGGTCTCCCACGACGGGCGGCGGGCGGCCTGGATCGCCTGGGACCACCCCCGGATGCCGTGGGACGGCACGGTGGTCATGCTGGCGGACATCGACGACTCGGGTGAGTTCACCGGCGTACGGCCCCTCGTCGGCGACCTCGACGAATCGGTCTGCCAGGTGGAGTGGGACCGCGACGGCAGTCTCCTGTTCGTCTCCGACCTCGCCGACTGGTGGGAGCTCCAGCGCATCCGCCCCGACGCTCCTGCGGGCGGCGCGTTCCCCAGCAGCCGCCTCCTGCCGCCCCGGGGCGAGGAGTTCGGCGGGGCGCTCTGGAAGATCGGGCTGCGCTGGTTCCATCCGCTGGACAACGGGCTGGTCGCCGTCCTGCACGGCAGGGGCGACATGCGGCTCGGCATCCTCGACCCGGAGACCGGCGAACTCGCCGACGTGCCGGGCCCCTGGACCGCCTGGGCCGACACGCTCGCCGTCCACGGCAGCCGGGTCGTCGGGGTCGCGGCCGGCCCCCGCGGCGGCCCCGAGATCGTCGAGCTGGACACCGCGACCGGGCACACCCGCGTCATCGGCGCACCCCACCACGACGCGGTCGACCCCGCGTACTACCCGGTGCCCGAGGACCGCACCTTCGCGGGTCCCGACGGCCGCGAGATCCACGCCCACATCTACCCGCCGCACAGCCCCGACCGCACCGGCCCCGAGGGCGAGAAGCCCCCGTACGTCGTCTGGGCACACGGCGGGCCCACCGGCCACGCCCCGCTCGTCCTCGACCTGGAGATCGCCTACTTCACCTCGCGCGGCATCGGCGTGGCCGAGGTCAACTACGGCGGGTCCACCGGCTACGGCCGCGGCTACCGCGAACGCCTGCGCGGCCAGTGGGGCGTGGTCGACGTGGCCGACTGCGCGGCCGTCGCCTCGGCCCTCGTCGAGGAGGGCGCCGCCGACCCGGACAAGCTCGCGATCCGGGGCGGCAGCGCGGGTGGCTGGACCACCGCCGCCTCGCTGACCAGCACGGACCTCTACGCCTGCGGGACGATCCTCTACCCGATCCTGGATCTCGAAGGGTGGGCCACGGACGAGACCCACGACTTCGAGTCGCGGTACCTGGAGTCCCTCGTCGGCCCGTTCGCCGAGGTGCCCGAGCGCTACCGGGAACGCTCGCCGCTCCACCGGACCGACCGGCTGAACACCCCCTTCCTGCTGCTCCAGGGTCTGGACGACGTGATCTGCCCGCCCGCCCAGAGCGAGCGGTTCCTCGCCGCCCTCGCCGGCCGGGGCGTCGCCCACGCCTATATCGCCTTCGAGGGGGAGGGGCACGGATTCCGCCGGGTGGAGACCCTGGTCCGCGCACTGGAGGCCGAACTCTCCCTCTACGCTCAGACGTTCGGCATCGAGCGCCCCGACGTACCGCCCCTGGAGCTGACCACGTGACCCGCGAGGAGCACGGCTTTCCGGCGCCTCTCGCCCGGCCGTCCCGGCTGCGCCCCGGCTCCCGGGTCGCCGTCGTCGCGCCCAGCGGCCCCGTCCCCGCCGACCGGCTGGAGGAGGGGCTCGCCGTCCTGCGCGACTGGGGCCTCGAACCCGTCATCGGTGGCCATGTCCTCACCACACACCCGGAGTTGGACTACCTCGCCGGGTCGGACGCGGGCCGCGCGGAGGATCTTCAGCAGGCGTGGTGCGACCCGTCCGTGGAGGCCGTGCTGTGCGCCCGGGGCGGCTACGGCGCGCACCGGATGGTCGACCTGGTCGACTGGGCGGCGGTCCGGGCCGCCGGGCCCAAGGTGTTCGTCGGCTACAGCGACATCACGGTGCTGCACGAGGCGTTCGCCCTGCGGGCCGGGTTCGCGACCCTGCACGGGCCGATGGTCGCCACCGAGACGTTCCTCAGGGACGCGGCGACCCGTGAGCACCTGCGCGCCACGCTCTTCGCGCCGGAGACCGTGACCGTCCTCGGCCTGGAGTCGGCCGGGGCGCTGGTCCCCGGTCGGGCGCGGGGCGTCCTGTACGGCGGTTGCGTCAGCCTGCTCGCCGCCGGAACCGGCGCCCCGGGCGGCCGGACCCACGCCCGGGGCGGACTGCTGGTGATCGAGGACACCGGGGAGGAGCCCTATCGGCTGGACGGCATCCTCACCCGGCTCCTGCGGACCGGAGCCCTGGACGGAGTCGCCGGGGTGGCCTGCGGGTCCTGGCAGGAGTGCGGCCCGTACGAGAAGATCCGCGCCGTGCTCGCCGACCGGCTCGGTCCGCTGGGCATACCCGTGGTCGAGGAGCTGGGCTTCGGGCACGGTCCGACCGCGCTGACGATCCCCCTGGGTGTGCCCGCGGTGCTCGACGCACCGGCGGACGGCGGGCGTTGCACGCTGACCGTCGACGCCCCCGCCCTGCGCTGACCCACCCTCCTCCTCGGCCGCCCGGCCCAGCCCGGTCCCACCCGTATCCGCGTTCCGTATCCGCGTCCCGCGTCCACGTCGCTGTCCGCACGGCCGCCCGGATGTGTGTTCTCGTGCGGGGAACGTGAACGTCCGTCAAGTACCGCTGACCGATGCGTTGACACGGCTCCGAGCGGTGTCACAGCATGGGCGCGACCCAATACTTACCGGTCGGTAAGGTGTCCTCGGTGTGGAGGTCTTCGTGTCAGGTGCTGTTTCCAGAGTGCGCGGCCCGCTCGTGGCGGTCGCCGGGGCGGCCCTCGTCGCCCCCCTCGTCCTCGCCGGCCCGGCCCACGCCGATGCCGATCCGTACACCGTCACCCCGCTGACGTTCACCGTCGAGGCGGGCGACCGTGCCTGCACGGTGGACGCCGACCTCTACCGGCCCGCCGGGGCCGACGCGGACAGCCCCGCCCCCGCCGTCCTCGCCACCAACGGCTTCGGCGGCAGCAAGTCCGACGGCTCCACCGACGCCATCGGCAGGGCCTTCGCCGAGCGAGGCTACGTCGGGCTCGTCTACTCGGGTCTCGGCTTCGGCGGGTCCGGCTGCCTGATCACCCTCGACGACCCCGCCATCGACGGCGAGGCCGCGACCGAACTCCTGGACTTCCTCGGGGGAGTTCGCGCGGCCGACGACGGGACCAAGGCCGACTTCGTCACCAGGGACGCCGACGGCGACCCGCGGGTCGGCATGATCGGCGGCTCCTACGGAGGCGCGATCCAGCTGGCGACCGCCGCCGTCGATCCCCGCGTCGACGCCCTCGTCCCGCTGATCACCTGGAACGACCTCGGCTACGCACTGGCCCCGAACAACACCGGGGCGCGCACCGGCGTCACCTCCGACACCCCGGGCGTCTTCAAGTGGCAGTGGACCAACGGCTTCTACCTGATCGGCGAGGGCCAGCCGCTCCTCAACCCGAACCTGGACCCCTCCCGCGTCAACCGGCTGGACTGCCTGCACTTCGCCACCCGCGCCTGCGAGACCATCCGGCTGCTCAACTCCGGCCGCTACCCCGCCGACCGGACCGAGAAGATGCTCGCCTACGCGCGCAGCGTCTCGCCCGTCTCCTACCTCGACCGGGTCGAGGCCCCCACGCTCATCGTCCAGGGCCAGGCCGACAGCCTGTTCAACCTCAACGAGGCCACCGCCACCTACCGGACGCTCAAGGAGCAGGGCACCGAGACGAAGATGATCTGGCAGGCCTGGGGTCACAGCGGCGGCCAGGTCCCCGGCGAACTCGACCTGAGCCAGGGCAATCTGGAGACCAGCCACGTCGGACAACGGGTACTGGCCTGGTTCGACCGCTACCTCCACCGGAAGACGGACACCGACACCGGACCCGCCTTCTCCTACTACCGGGACTGGCGGAGCGGCTACGGCTCCGCCGCCGACGTGCCCGCGCTCTCGCACTCCCTGTACCTCTCCGGCGACGGCAAACTCGTCGACAACCGCTCCAAGGTGGCGCGCGGCAGCCGCCAGTACACCAATTGGCTCGTGCCCACGAGCCACTCCGAGAGCTCCATCGCCCCGCTGATCGGACTGCCCGACCCCGAGCCGTACGACACCAGGGGAACCTACCTCGGCTGGCGCAGCGAACCCCTCACCGAGCCCCTCGACGTCGTCGGCGCGCCGAAGGCCACCCTGAAGGTCGTCTCGCCGATGACGGAACGGGTCCAGAACAGCGGCGACGCCTCCGACAAGCTCGTCCTGTTCGCCAAGGTCTACGACGTCGCGCCCGACGGCGGCCGTACGCTGGTGAACCGGCTCGTCTCCCCGGTCAGGATCCCCGACGTCACCCGGCCGTTCACGGTGGAGCTGCCCGGCATCGTCCACCGGTACGCGAAGGGGCACCGCCTGGAGTTCGTGATCGCCGCCAGCGACACCGCCTACTTCGGCAACCGGGGCGTCAAGCCCGTCACCGTCGTCCACGCCCCCGAGGACACCGGCGTACTGGAACTCCCGGTCGTCCCGGCCGGCTGACGCCCGCCGCCCCGTTCACCCGAACGGCCGTACACCACCGCCCCCCGGGCCCGGCGGCCCGACATGCTGGGATCCCGGGGGCGGTCGCGCGCACGACGGCGGGCCGGACGGCGAGCAGCGAGCGGAAGGGCCTGACCATGAGCCCCAAGGACGTATCGAGCGGCAGCGGGCGCGGAACGGGGTGGCTCACTCCGGGGCGCGTCGTGGTCGCCGTGGTGGTCGTGCTCGTCATCGTGTTCATCTGCGTGAACACGAACAAGGTCACCATCCGGATGCTGATCCCCGAGGTGACGATGCCCCTGTGGTTCGCGCTGCTGGCCATGTTCCTGATCGGCCTCGGCTGCGGCGGCTACCTCTTCCGCCGAAGGGGCAAGTGACCGAGGCCCCCGCCCCAACCCTCCCGCGGGCCCCGAACGGCACACCTGTCCGCCGGACGGCCCGGGGCGGTCCGGACGCCGCTGACCGGGGCCGCCGGGGGCGATCCGTGAGCGCGGAGGCTTCCGGCTGCTCCTCGCCCGGACCCTGGCCGCCGGTCAGACGGTGACGTTGCGGTCCACGTACTCGAAGACCGAGCCGTCCGGGTGCAGCGCGATGAGGTTACGCCCGGCCGGGGTCGGCACCGGCCCCGCGATGACCCGCGCACCCGCCCTGGTCAGCGCCGCGCTCGCCTCGTCGACGTCCTTGACGGCGATGGTCGCGCCCACCTTGCGCAGCACCTCCAGCTCCGTCTCGGGCCCGCTCATCAGCAGAAAGCAGCCGATCGCGGCCACCGACACCCCACCGCGCTCGAAGCGCAGGGCCGACGTGCCCGTCAGCCCCTCGTAGAAGGCCACCGAGGCCTCCAGGTCGTCGACGCAGATACGCAGCGTGGTTCCGAGGATCTCCATGTGTACGAGGGTAGTTGGCGGCCGCCTCGGGCGTGATCGATTCGGGTCCGCCGCAGTCCTCTCGCTCCGGTCCGGGGGCCGGCCGAGGTGCGGAACGGCTCGGAGCCCGCGGGCGACGAGCGGTTTTGGGCGACCGGTCACGTCATGCGATGGCGCCGCCCCTGATGGGGATGGCTGACGTCACACCCGGCAGAGCACCTCGCCGTGCGGGACCATGAACCAGCCGTCGTCCTCCTCGCCCCAGGAGCGCCAGGCCCCCGCGATGGCGGTGAGCTGCTCGGCGCTCGCGTGGTCGCCCCGGACGGCGAGTTCGGCGTAGACCGAGTCCGTCGTACGGTCCGCCCACAGTCCGCTCCACCAGGCGCGGCTCTCCGGGGTGGCGAAACACCACGCGGCCGCGGTCGGGGTGATATCGGTGAACCCGGCCCGCCGCGCCCACGAAAGGAGCCTGCGCCCGGCGTCCGGCTCGCCTCCGTTGCCGCGAGCCACCCTGCCGTACACCTCCTGCCACTCCCCGAGGCCGGGAGTCTCCGGGTACCAGGTCATCGCCGCGTAGTCGCTGTCGCGCGCCGCGACCACACCGCCGGGGCGGCAGACGCGCCGCATCTCGCGCAGCGCCTGGACCGGGTCGCCCACGTGCTGGAGCACCTGGTGGGCGTGGACCACGTCGAACGAGTCGTCCGGGTAGTCCAGGGCGTGGACGTCGGCCACCGCGAACTCGACGTTCTTCAGGCCCCGTTCGGCCGCCACCGCGGCGGCCTGGCCGAGAATGTCGTCGGCGGTGTCCACCGCGGTGACCCGGCCCGGCGCGACCAGTGCGGCCAGATCGGCGGTGATCGTACCGGGGCCGCAGCCGACGTCCAGCACGGCCAGGCCGGGGCGGAGTTCGTCGAGGAGGTACGCCGCCGAGTTGGTGGCGGTCCGCCAGCGGTGCGAGCGCAGAACCGACTCGTGGTGGCCGTGCGTGTACACGGCGGTCTCCTTCGGCATGGCGTTGCGTCCTCTCCCGAAAACCTCGCGCCGACGGGCGCGGCGACAGGGACCACCGTACGCCGCGATGTCGAATGATGAGATACGCGTCTTGCCATGTGGACCGGCTGGTCCGGGTCAGGCCGGCATCGGGCAGTAGACGGTCAGCGCCTCCGGCAGTTTGTCGATCGTCAATTCCGTTCCGGAGTGCGCCACTTCACCGTCGTACGCGTACGGAGTCCCCGGCGCGAGGCCGCCGATCCGCACCCGGCGGCGCCGCACGGCGGCATGGGCGGGGGAGCGGGTCAGCGGTCCCGCCACCGCCGCCGCCAGCAGGCGCAGCGCCGGTGTCCGGCCGCCGTGCACCACACGGACGTCCAGCAGTCCGTCCGCCAGATTATGGCGGCGGCCCGGGGCGGGCCCGACCCGCTGGAAGAGCCCGTTGCCGACGAAGAGAAGCCACAACGGCCGCCTGCGGCCCTGCAGTTCCGCCTCCAGCGGCCGCTGTCCGCGCAGCACGTGGAACGCCGCGAGCAGGCCCGCGGGCCAGCCGCCGATCCGGGGCGACCAGTGCTCGCGGGTGCGCACCAGATCCGGATAGACGCCCAGCGAGAAGGCGTTGAGGAAATAGCCGTCCGCCCCCTCCTCGCCCTTCGGTCCCGGCCGGAAGCGGCCGAGGTCCACCCGGATCGCGTCCCCCGCCGTCAGGGCGGCGGCGGTGTCGTGGACGGTCTCGATGCCCAGGTCGTAGGCGAAGTGGTTGAGCGTGCCGCCGGGGAAGACCGCCAGCGGCATCCCGTGCGTCGCCGCCACGGAGGCCGCCAGGTTCACCGTGCCGTCGCCTCCGCAGACGCCCAGCGCCCGGCCCTGGCCCGCCGCCTCGTCCAGAGCCGCCGACAGCTCCTCGGGAGGCACCTCCACCACCTTCGCCGCGGGCAGCGCCTCGCGCACCAGCTGCGCGGTCGCGATGGCCGTGCCCGACTCCTGGTTCACCACCACGACGAGGTCCTTCCCCGCGGGCAGCGCCGGGGCCTCGCCCGGCGGACGGCCCGGAGCGGGCAGCTGGCCTCGGGTGGGCACGACCCCCCGCAGCGCGAACGCGGCTCCTATGCCGAGCGCCGCACCCGCCAGCACATCGCTCGGATAGTGGACCCCGGTGTAGACGCGGGAGGCCGCCACGGCCACCGCGACCGGGGCCACGACCGCGCCCCAGCCCTTGGACTCCAGGGCCACCCCGGTGGCGAAGGCCGCCGCCGACGCCGCATGGCCCGAAGGGAAGGAGGTCGTGACCGGCTGCCGCTTGAGCTGGCGGACCACCGGCACCAGATCCGCCACCGGCCGCTCGCGGCGCACCGCGCCCTTGCCGACCGTGTTGATCGCCGCGGAGGCCACGGCGAGGGACGCCACCCCGCGCAGCGCGGCCCGGCGCGAGCGCGCACTGCTGCCGAGGGCCGCGATGCCGGCCGCCGCCCCGAACCAGAGCAGCCCGTGGTTGGCGCTCCGGCTCAGCCGCGGCAGCAGCGGGTCGGCGCCCGGCCAGTGCCGGTCCGCGACGCTCCGGAAGACGGCCAGGTCCCGCCCCTGCAGCCAGCCGCGCAACCGGGCGACGGCGGGAGCGGCGGCGGTGGCGGATGAGGTTCTCGGTGAGGACATGGCTCAGCGAATACCCGGCCCGGCCACGCTGAACCAGCAGGCGCGCTGAGACCCCGGCCACGTGTCCCGCACCGACCGGTAGAACGGCGCACGCGGCGACCGCCCCGGCGGGGGCGCGCGACTGGGCGGGCGGGCGGCCCGGATCCTCCGTATAAAGAAGCCAGCGGCCGTCGACATAAAGAAGCCAGCGGCGGTCGACCCAACGTGTCGGAGGCCGTCGACCCGGAGAGCGAAGCCGGAGAACCCGGATCCGGAGCCGATGTTCCCGGGCGGCGCGGCGCAGTCGCCGCGGACGTCGAGCGAAGAGTGGCGGAGGAGAGCCGGATGCACGGGACCGAGGACCACGCACCCGCGCACGAGAACCACGGCCCCGTGCGCTACGGGCCGCCCGCCCCCGACCCCTGCCTCCCGGTCCTCCCCGAACTGGCCGCCGTCCTCGCCGCCGCCTCCGACCGGACCCGCCCGGAACCACCCGGGGGAGGGCCGGTCCTGCGCGAGGCGGCCCTCGGCTACTGGGACAGGCGCGGACTGCACGGTACGGCGGGCGGCATCGCCGCCGCCCCCGGCGCCCAGCCGCTCCTGCTGGCCCTGATCGGCGCCCACGGCGGCGATGTCCTCATGCCGCGCCCCTGCCCGGCCGCCTGGATGCCGCAGGCCCGCCTGCTGGGCCGCCCCGCCTACCACGTGCCGACCCCGGCCGAATGCGGCGGCGTGCCCGACCCGTACGCCCTGCTGGAGACCGTCCGCAGGGTCCGCGCGGAGGGCGGCCGGCCGAAACTGCTGCTGCTGTCCGTCGTGGACGACCCGACGGCCACCGTCGCCCCGCCCGAACTGGTCCACGAGGCGTGCGAGGCGGCGGTCGGGGAAGGCCTGCACATCATCAGCGACGAGACCTGGCGCGACACCGTGCACCGGCCCCGTGACACCGTCCTGCTCAGCCCCGCGGAGATGTGCCCGGACGACGTCACGGTGCTCAGCGACCTGTCCGGAGCCCTCGTACCGGCCGCCTGGCCGGTCGCCGTCGCCCGCTTCCCGGACACCGCCCGGGCCGCCGTCCGGCACGCCCGCACCCTGGACATCCTCACCGCGCTCGGCGCCCTCGTCGCCGCTCCGGTCGCCCGGGCCGCCGCCCACGCCCTGGGGGAGCCGGAGTCCGTACGCGAGCGGATCCGCGGGGCCGCCGCTCTCCAGGCCGAGGTCGCCGCCGCCGCCCACCGAGCGGTCCTCGGCTCCGGCGCGCTGGCCCGCCCCCCGCAGGCGGGCCGTCACCTCTATGCCGACCTGGGTCCGTTGCGCTCCCGGCTGGCGGGCCTGGGCGTGACGGACTCCATGGAGCTGGAGGAGTACCTCACCGACCGGCTCGGCGCACCGGCCCCGGGCGGTCACCGCTTCGGGGACGAGCTGGGAGCCCTGCGGGTACGCCTGGGCACCGGGCCGCTGCTGGGGGCCACGCCGGGGCAGCGGACGGAGTCCCTCACCGCCGCGAAACCCCTGGAGCTCGCGCATGTGGCGCGGGCGCTGGACGGCTTCGCCGCGGTGTTCGGCGCGCTGCGCTGACCATGGTCGCCGGGAAGCCGGAGCCGGCGGAGAAGCCGGGCTCAGGGGCGCCGGCGAGGCGTCACGGCCGCTCGCGCGGGCGACCCGACGGGCTGAACGTTCAGCCCGTCGGGTCGGGGCAGAACGTTCAGCCCGTCGCGTCGCCCGTCCCCTGGCCGAACCGCGACCGCAACCTGCGCCACAGCGCCGGAACCCCGCTGATCAGCAGCGTCAGCGCGACCGCCGCGACCACTCCCTGCCACGGCTCCGGGAACAGCGAACCGCCCAGGATGCCGATCAGCTGGTACGTCGCCGCCCAGGCGAGACAGGCCGGAACGTCGCCCCGGGCGAACTGCCGCAGCGGCATCCTGCCCAGCAGACACGCCAGCATCACCGGGATCCGGCCGGCCGGCACGAGGCGGGACAGCACCAGCACCGTCCCGCCGTGCTCCTCCAGCTTCTCCTGCGCCCGGGCCAGCCGCTCCGGCGCGGCCCGGCGGGTGATCGCCCCCAGCCACTTCGAGCCGTTCCTCGACCGGACCCCCCGCTGCCCCAGCCAGTACAGGCAGATGTCCCCGAGGAACGCGGCCGCCGACGCCACCAGGAACACGAAGAGCAGGGCGAGCGGCGACGTCTGGTGGAAGGCCACCACCGCCGCCGAACTCACCAGCGCCCCCGTCGGCACCACCGGCACCAGGGACCCCAGCGCCACCAGGGCGAACAGGGTCGGATAGCCGATCGCCTGCTGGGTCGACTCGGCGGGCAGCTCCCGCACCGCCTGCTGGATCTCCTGGATCACCGGCCTGCCTCCGGTCTGACGCGTTCGCCGTGCCCCAGCAGATGCACGGTCACCTCGGGCGCCAGCTTCGCCGCATGCCGTACGAACTCGTCACCCGGCGCGTGGAACTCGTGCGGGCGCACCCCGTCCAGACCGATCGGCCAGTACGTGCCGTAGTGCACCGGCACCGCGGACCTCGGCGCGAGACGGGTCAGCGCCTCGGCGGCGCGGGCCGGGTCCAGATGGCTGTGCCCCAGGTAGGGCCCCCAGCCGCCCACCGGCAGCAGCGCCACGTCCACCGGCCCCACCGCGTCGGCCATCCCGTCGAAGAGGCCCGTGTCCCCGGCGAAATACGTCCGGGCCTCGCCCTCGATCACATACCCGAGCGCCGGAGCCCGGTGCGGCCCGACCGGCAGTCGCCGCCCGTCGTGCAGGGCGGGGACCGCCCGCACCCGCACCTCGCCGATCCGCACCGTGTCGCCCGGCCTCACCTCGGTGATGCGCAGCTGCCGCAGCCTCCGCAGTCCCGGCACGGCCGCCACCGCCCCGCTCGGCACGACCAGCCGGGTCCCGGGAGCCAGCCGGGCCAGCGACGGCAGATGCAGATGGTCGGAGTGCAGATGGGAGACCAGCACCACGTCGGCGACCGCGGCCCGCGGTGGCGGTACCTCGCCCCGGCGGCGGCGCAGATGCGCGAGACGCCGTACGAACAGGGGGTCGGTCAGCACGCGCACCCCCGAGTCCTCGATGGTGCAGGTGGCATGACCCCACCAAGTGACCTCCACCGGCACCCCGGCCTCCTCGCTCGATCCCCGTCATCCGTCGTCCGTCATCCCGCACAACCGTGGTCCCGCGAGCCCGTGGCCCGAGGGCACCGGGGCGCCGCGACCGTGTCCCGGCGCGGCGCGCGCGGCCCGTACCCGGGTGCGCTGCCGGTACGAGCCTATGCGCCCCCCGTTCCGTCCCGCCGAACCCCGGGGCCTCCCACCGGAGCCGCTGACCGGCGGCGGCGCTGTGAAAAGCTGAAGCGCGGGCTCCGGACGGCCGGGGCCGCGGGGGCGGAAGGGCGTGAGGTGGACCGGCGTGGGTGACGGGAAGTGGCGTACGGCGGGCAGAGCCCTGATGCGAGTGATCATGGTCTGGGCGGTGTCCACCCTCACCATGCTCGTCCTGGCCGGAGCCCTGCCCCACTTCCAGCTGGAGGCCGACGACGGCGACACCATCACCAAGACGGCCTTCACCGCCGCCTGGGGCGCGGGCGCCTTCGGCCTCCTGTCGGCCCTGGTCTGGCCCGTCCTCGTGCGGGCTCTGCTCATCGTGCCCGCGCTCGTCCTGGGCGCCCTGGTCTTCTTCCTCAACGGCTCGCTGCTGCTGATCGCGCTGCGCCTCATCCCGGACGGGCGCGGCGCGGCCGACCCGGAGACGGCGGTCGTCGTCGCCGCCGTGATGTCCGCCGTCGCCTCCGCCACCTCCACCGCCCTCGCGGTCCGGGACGACGAGGCCTACCGCCGCCGGCTGTCCCGGCTCGCCGACCGGCGCCGCCGGCGCGGACGCTCGCCGGGCCCACCGGAACCCGGCCGCGACGGGCCGCCCGGCACCGTCTTCCTCCAGCTCGACGGAGTCGGCCACGACGTCCTGGTGAAGGCCGCGGCCGACGGCCTCATGCCGACCGTCGCCGGCTGGCTCGCCGACTCCTCCGGGCACCGGCTCACCCCCTGGCGCACCGACTGGTCCAGCCAGACCGGCGCCAGCCAGCTCGCCATCCTGCACGGCAGCAACCACGACGTGCCCGCGTTCCGCTGGTACGAGAAGGAGACCCGCACCGTCATGGTCTCCAGCCGCCCATCGAGCGCCCTCGAAATGCAGCGCCGGGCCATCGAGCGCACCCGCGACGGCGGTCTGCTCACCGTCGACGGCGCGAGCCGGGGCAACCTCTTCAGCGGCGGGGCCGGACAGCTGGCCCTCGTACTCTCCATGGCCGCCCGGCGCGGCAAGGGCCGCCGCTCCCGCGCCGGATACTTCGCCTACTTCTCCGACCCGGCCAACGCCACCCGTACGGCGCTGTCGTTCGTCGCCGAGGTCTTCCGCGAGATCGGCCAGTCGACCCGAGCCCGCGCCCGTAAGGTCACCCCGCGGATCAAGCGCGGCGGGCTCTACCCCTTCATCCGCGCCTTCGCCACCGTCGTGGAGCGCGACGTGGTCGCCGCCGCCGTCCTCGGCGACATGTTCGCCGGACGCACCGCCGTCTACGCCGACCTCGTCGCCTACGACGAGGTCGCCCACCACTCCGGCCCGCACAGCCGCGACGCGGAGAAGGTCCTCGTACGCCTCGACCGCTCCCTCGCCCTGATCGCCAAGATCGCCGACCACACGCCGCGCGCCTACCGGATCGTGCTCCTCTCCGACCACGGCCAGAGCCCCGGGGAGACGTTCGCGGGAAAGTACGGGCTCACGCTCAAGGAGCTCGTCCGGGCGGGCTGCGGGTTGCCGGTGCCCCGCCGGGCCCAGCGCTCCCGCAGTGCCTCCGAGGCCCGGGACGCGGTCCGGATCGCGCTGCACCGCCCCGTCGAGGGCCAGGAGGCCGAGCACCCGGCCAAGCTCTCCGACCCGATCGTGCTGGCCTCCGGCAACCTCGGGCTGATCTCCTTCCCCGACATCGAGGGCCGCGCCTCCCGCGAACAGATCGAGCGCCGCCACCCGGCGCTGCTCTCCACACTCGCCAACCACCCGGGGATCGGCTTCCTCCTCGTCCGCTGCGGGGAGCGCGGCTCCGTGGTGCTCGGGCCCGGCGGGGCCGAGGTGCCCGTCGCCGACCTGACGGACGGGGAGGGCCCGCTCGCGGTCTTCGGCGTGGGGGCGGCGGCCGCCGTACGGCGCACCGACACCTTCCCGCACGTCGCCGACGTGATGGTCAACTCCTGTTACGACCCCGCCACCGGGACCGTGCACGCCTTCGAAGAACAGGTCGGCTCCCACGGCGGGCTCGGTGGCGAGCAGTCCCGGCCGTTCCTGCTCTGGCCGCGCGGACTGACGGACCCGCTCGACATCGTGGCCGCCGAGACGGCGGAGGGCGCACCCCCGCCGCCGGGCGGCGGGCTGGTGGGCGCCGAGGCGGTGCACCGGGTGCTGACCCGCTGGCTCCAGGAGTCCTCCGGCCCGCAGGTGCCGGTGCGGGGCGAGGGGTTCGGCGGGGCGGGCCTGGCGGACGAGCCGTTCCCGGGCGATGCCCCGGTGCCGGACACGCCGGGTGCGACGGCCTGACCGGCGGGCCGCCCTCCGGCAGGCAGTCCGCCGCCGGATCAGGCAGGCTGCCGTCGGATCAGGCCGACTGCCGTCGTACCAGTGTCGGCGGGAAGAGCACGGAAGGCGAGGGGCCGCGCGGCTCGCCGATCTGCTTCAGCAGCAGCCGGGCCATCTCCGCGGCCATCTCCTCCACCGGCTGCCGGACCGTGGTCAGCGGCGGGTCGCAGGCCGCCGCCGCACTGCTGTCGTCGAAACCGACCACCGCCACGTCGGACGGGACCTCGCGCCCGGCCCGGAGCAGGACCGGGAGCGCGCCCAGGGCCATCAGGTCGGAGGCGATGAACACCCCGTCGAGGCCGGGACGGTCCGCCAGCAGCCGCCGCATCGCCGCGGCCCCGCCCAGATGCGTGAAGTCCCCCTCGGCGCAGGCCACGTCGTCGATGCCGTGCGCGGCGAGGGCGTCGAGGAAGCCGGTCAGCCGCACCTGCCCCGCGGGCATGTCCTGGGGCCCCGAGACGGTGCCGATGCGCCGTCGGCCCAGAGAGGCCAGGTGATCGGCCGCCAGCCGGGCCCCGGCGTGCTGGTCCACCTCCACATAGGCCAGCGGGGACGGACGGTGAGGGCGGCCCGCGAGGACGGCGGGCATCCTGGTCTCCTGCAGCAGTCCGGGAAGCGGGTCGTCGGCGTGCGTGGTGATCAGCACGACCCCGTCGACATGGCCGTGGCGCAGATAGGAGAGCAACTGGCTCCGGGACGCCTCGTCGTCGGCCAGCATCACGACCATCTGGATGCCCGCCGGGCGCAGCACCTCCAGCAGTCCGCTGACGACCCGCCCGAAGTACGGGTCCGAGAACATCCGGCCGACGAACGGCTCGGACATCGGCCGCCGTTCCCGCTCCGAGACCACCAGGGCCACCGAGTCGGTGCGCCGCGTCACCAGCGAGCGGGCGGCCCGGTTGGGCACGTAACCGGTGGTCGCCACCGCCTCCTCGACCACGGCGCGCAGGGCGGGATCCACCGTGGTCGCCCCGTTGATCACCCGGGACACCGTCGCCCGTGACACACCGGCCACCGCCGCCACATCCTCCAAGGTCGCGGGGCGTACGGGCTGCGGCACTTCGGCTGTCATGGAGCCCTTTATACCCGCCGCCCGGCCGCCCGGTTCGGCCGAGGGCCGCGCCCCGTGCCCGGCACCCGTTCAACTCAGCTGCTGTGCTCGAAGCTCGTCGGCTACTCCTGGATCTCGTACTGAACGGGGTCAGCTGAGCTGCTGGAGCCCGGCCTCCGGGATGATCGGCTCGTGGCGTCGATCTTCTTATGCAGAAATGCGCCGAGGAATCGCGGTGCCGGGGGAGTTCGCGGAGCTGGTCGGCGCCGTCCTGGCGGCGGGGGAGGAGAGCTGAGCCGGTGACTGCCGTACGCGGTGTATCGGCGCGCCTGTGAATCAGCGCGGAAGTGGCGTTCCACCACCCCGTATTGCATAGTGATGGCTCGGTCGTGCCTCACTATCAGTGGGGCGACGGGTGCGTGGGCGGCCGCGATGGACGGCCGGGGGTGAGGGACGATGCGTTCTGTGCACGACGGACAGCGACCGGGTCGCGCCGTCCCGCCGTCATCCGCTGACCTCGGCGCGGGCCGGAGGTTTCCGGTCCCCTGCGGACCGGGAGGCCTTGATGCATCCGTCGGCCCTGACAAATCCGGGGGACCTTACGGCCCTGACGGATCCGACGGCCCTGACGGAGCGATGGCTGCCTCGCTCCTTCCTGCCCCGGCCGTGCCCGCCCTGACCGTTACTCCTCCGGCCACGTCGGCCCCGGCCGTTCGCGGTCCGCTCACTTCCGCGCCCGGCGAGTGGCGAGGGCCGCTCCGCCCGGGTGCGGGCCCATGGGGGAAGGGCCCCGGACCGCTTCGTGACGGGAGCGGTGCCGGGGCGTTCGGGGCGGGGCGTTTCCACGGCAGTTTCCGCACGCACCACCAGCACCTGCGCGCACCGGGCGCCCAGGGCGCACCGGGCGTTCCCACGGCCGCCCGGGGACTGGCTCTGGACCTGGGCAGCTCGCGCACCCGCGCCTGGGTGCCCGGCCGGGGACTGGTCCTCGACCCGTTCCCCGGCTCCGGTCCCCACGGGGGAGACGAGCGGCCGGTCCGGCGCGGGCGCATCGTCGACGCCGAGTCCTGCGGCCGACTGCTCGGCCGCATCGCTGACGCGGCCCTGGGCCCCGACCGCAGCGACAGCGTGATCGTTCTCAGCCACCCGGTACTCGCCGGGGCCGAGCACCGCACAGCGGCGCGTGCTCTGCTCGCGGGGCTCGGGACGTCGCGCGTTCTGGTTCTCAGCAGCGCCCGGGCCGCCGCCGCGTACGCCGGTCCGAGGGAGACGGGCCCTCTTCTCGTCGTCGACATGGGGGCCGAGCTGACCGAGGTCACGCTCCTCGTCAACGGTCTGGTCGCCGACGCCCGGCAGGCCGAGAGCGGGCTCGACGACCTCGACCGCCTCGATCCGGCGAACCTTCCGGCCGTCCTCGTCCAAACGGTGCTCGACATGATCACCTCCATGTGGCGGCACGACCGGCACGGCGCGGTCCGCGGGGCCCTGCGCAAGGGCCCCGTGCTCGCGGGCGGCGGCGCGCTGCGAGCCGATGTCACCGAGCGCATCGCCCACTGCCTCGGCACACGGGTGCGCTTGGCCGACGACCCCTCCACCACGGTCGTCCGCGGCGCCGGACAGATCCTCAGCTCCGTGCTCCGCCATCGGACGGCGTCGCCCGAGCCATTCGGCCTACCGAGGTGACGCCGGACCCGGGGCCTTCCCGGTCGAACGCGTCCCGGGTGCGGAGTGTGCTGGCCACGCTGGTCCTCACCGTTCTCACCCTGGTCGGTGGCGCCGCTTCGGCGACCGGCGCCGTGCCCGCTCCGGCCTCCCGGAGCCTCGCACCCGCCGTCACCGGAGCCGCATCGGTGCCCGCCGCCCCGCAGACCCGGCACACCGGGCACCGCGCCGGGTACGACGTCCGGCACCGCGCGGGGCATGGCAGCGGCCACGACGTCCGGCACCGCGCGGTCCAGCTCGGCGGCTCCGACCGCGAGAGGCCGGCGCACGCGTGCGGGGGTGTGGCCGAGCCGGGCCCCGGTGCGGTGGCGCGGGCCGGGCACGAGCAGCCCAGGACGGCGGCCGATCCGGCGCAGGCTCCCCGGGCGGGCACCGGCCGGGCGTACCTGCTCCTTCACGCGCCACCGCCGCCGCACGACGCGCTGACGCCGGCTCCGGCGGGGCCGGCCGAGCCGCGCGGCGGCGTACAGCACGTCGCCGCGGATTCCTTCGACGTCCCCGGCAGCCGCAGGGGCGCGCTCCCCGGCGTACGGGGCCCTCCGGGCAGGAACGCCGGTCCCACGACCGGTCATCCGTCCTGTTCTGCCGATCCGGCGCAGCGTCCTCACTGAGGTGAGGGCGCTCGACGCCCCACCGGAGGATTTCCATGACTCGCGCCACCACGGTGCGAGCGGTTCTGGCTGTCGCCGTCCTGCTCGTCTCCGTCTACATCAGTTTGACCATGTCGCCCAGACTCGGCCTCGATCTCCAGGGCGGCACCCGTATCGTGCTCCAGGCCCGGGACACCGCCACCGTCGAGGCGGACCGGGAGACCACCGACCGCACTCTGGAGGTGCTGCGGCAGCGCATCGACTCGCTGGGCGTCACCGAGCCGACCCTGACCCGGTCCGGCGAGGACCGGATCATCGTCGAACTGCCCGACGTCCAGGATCCGCGCCAGGCCGCCGAAGTGATCGGCCGGACGGCTCAGCTCACCTTCCACGCGGTCGAGGGCCCGGCGGCCGAGAAGCCGGCCGAGAAGCCGGCCGAGAAGCCGGACGCGAAGCCGGACGCGAAGCCGGACGAGAAGCCCTCGGCCTCCGACCCCACCACCGCCGCGGATCCCACCGCCGACCCGGACCCCACCACCGACCCCAGCCCCCCTGCCGACCCCGACCGGCTGACTCTTCCCGACGAGCAGGGCCGTGCTCTCGCCCTCGGTCCCGCCCGGCTCTCCGGCGCGGGCGTCGAGGACGCCACCGCCGGCTTCGACGCGCAGGGGGGAGCGGGCTGGAGCGTCTCGCTCGAATTCCGCAAGGACGCCGGTCAGGACTGGAAGCGGCTGACCGGCGAGGCCGCCTGCCATCCGGCCGGGGACGACCGCCGGAGGGTCGCCATCGTCCTCGACGAGAAGGTCATCTCCTCGCCCCAGGTCGACCCCTCGGTCGGCTGCCGGGTCGGACTGCCGTCCGGGGCCACCCAGATCACCGGCTCGTTCAGCGCGGACGAGGCACGTGACCTGGCCCTGCTCGTCAAGGGCGGAGCCCTGCCCGTGCCCGTCGAGATCGTCGAGCAGCGGACCGTCGGCCCGACGCTCGGCGCGGCGGCCATCGACGCGAGCGCCCGGGCGGCCCTCATCGGAGCTGCCGTCACCGCACTTTTCATCACCGTCGTCTACCGTCTCTTCGGCGCGCTGGCCGCCGTGGCGCTGGGCGCGTACGGGGTGATCTCCTACGCGGCGCTCGTCGCCCTCGGCGTCACGCTGACGCTTCCCGGTCTGGCCGGTTTCGTCCTCGCGATCGGGATGGCGGTCGACGCGAACGTCCTGGTCTTCGAACGGGCCAGGGAGGAGTGTGCCGAACGGCCGAAACGCACCCTGCGCTCCGCGCTGACCACCGGGTACAAGAAGGCGTGGAGCGCGGTCGCCGACTCCAACGCGACCACCCTGATCGCGGCCGGACTGCTCTTCTTCCTCGGCTCGGGTCCGGTCAAGGGCTTCGGGGTCACCCTTGCCATCGGCGTCATCGCCTCGATGTTCTCCGCGCTGGTGATCGCCCGCGCGCTCACCGAGATCGCCGCGAAATCCCGCTTCGTCAGCGACTACCGGAGCGTCAACGGCATCGCGCGCCCCGGCGCCGTACGGAACTGGCTGGTCCGTAAGGACCCCGATCTCTTCCGGAAGCCGGTCCGCTGGCTTGTCGTCTCGGCGGCACTGGTCGCCGTCGCGGTGGCCGGGATCGTGGTCCGCGGGGTCGATCTGGGCGTCGAGTTCACCGGGGGCCGGCTGGTGGAGTACAGCACCAGCCGCCCGGTCGACGTCGAGACGGCCCGGGACACGCTCGCCGCCGCGGGTTTCGGTGACGCCGAGGTCACCACGGCCGGGGAGGGCGACCTGTCCGTACGCACCGGGAAGCTCGACAACGACGGCGAACACGCCCTGCGGACGGCGCTCTCCGAGGAGGGCGGGGAGACGACGAAGGTGCGGGACGAGCTGATCGGCCCGAGCCTCGGCGACGAACTGCGGCGCAACGCCCTGATCGCCCTGGGGGTCGCGGTGGCCGTTCAGCTGGCCTACCTGGCGTTCCGGTTCCGCTGGACGTTCGCCGTGGCCACCGTCGGGGCCATGGTGCACGACGTGATCCTCGTGGTGGGGGCCTTCGCCTGGCTGGGGCGGCCGGTGGACGGCATCTTCCTGGCCGCCCTGCTCACCGTCATCGGCTACTCGGTCAACGACTCGGTGGTGGTCTTCGACCGGGTACGGGAGCTGTGGGGGGCGAACCGGCGGACACCGCTGGACACCATCGCCCGCCGGGCCATCCTCCAGACCGTTCCGCGCACGGTGAACACCGGGATGGGCGCCCTGTTCATCCTGTCCGCCCTCGCGGTGCTGGGCGGTGACTCGCTCGCCGGCTTCGCGCTCGCCCTGCTCATCGGCATCTGCGCCGGCACCTGGTCCTCGGTGTTCACCGCCGTACCCGGTGCCATCGTCCTGGAGCGGAACGCCGAGACCCCGCCGCCCGCCCCCGGGAAGCGGAAGGGCTCGGCACGCGGACGGCCGGGGGCGACCCGGCGCGACCCGCTCGACAACGGGGCACGCGTCTGAGGTGATCCCGCGCTCCGGCGCCACGACCAGCCGCCCCGGCCGGTCGTGGCGCCCGGGGGCCGGAGGCCGGGGGCCGGGGGCCGGGGCAGTGGGACAGCGGTCCAGGAGGGAAGCGGCCAGGGGAAGAGGTCAGGACGGGACGTGGGCGTGCAGATAGGCGGCCGTCTCCCGGTCGGCGGGCAGGAACGTCTCGATGGCCAGCTCGGCCACCGTCACGTCCATCGGCGTGTTGAACGTCGCGATCGACGACACGAACGACAGGACCCGGCCCCCGTGTTCGAGCAGCATCGGCAGCGCGAACGCGGCGGAGCGCTCCCGCCCCGCACCGCCCGGACCGTCGGTGCGACGGCCCGCGCCGCCCGCCCGCGCGGGGGCCGGATAGGCGGCCACCTCGTCGTACAGCTCACGCAACTCCGGCGAGCGTACGAGGGCGATCTGGCGGTCCATCTGTGCCAGCAGGTCCGCCCGCCACTCCGGGAGGTTCACGATGCGCGGGGCGAGCCCCTCCGGGTGGAGGGTGAGCCGCATGGCGTTGACCGGCGGGGCCAGCAGCTTCTCCGGCACCCCCTCCAGCAGCAGCGCGATCCCCCGATTGGCCGCCACCACCCCGTAGGTGCCGTCCACCACGAGCGCCGGATACGGCTCGTACGCCGCGAGCAGCCGGTCGAGGCTCTCCCGGAGGGAGGCCATCGCGGGGGCGTCGAGCGGCGTCTGCGCGTAGCGGGGCGCGTAACCGGCGACCACCAGGAGGGCGTTGCGTTCACGGACCGGGACGTCCAGCTGTTCGGCCAGCCGCAGGACCATGTCCTCGCTGGGCCGGGCGCGGCCCGTCTCGATGAACGAGATGTGGCGGGCCGAGGAGTCCGCGCGAAGAGCCAGCTCCAACTGGCTGATGCGCCGTTGTTCCCGCCAGTCCCGCAGCAGCGGCCCTACTCCCGTGTCGGGCAAGACAGTCGTCATGCCAAGACCGTAACGTCACCGGCGGGCCGGGGCCGGTACGGGCCGCCCCGGCCCGCTGTGACGCATGCGCCGATCCACCGAGACCCACGGGAGCCGTTCCATGAGCGCAGAACCGCTGTCGCCGAGCGAGATCGACCGCCGGCTGGAGAACCTGCCCGGCTGGGCGTTGGAAGGAGACCGGATCACCCGGACCTTCCGGCTGCCCTCCCACGTCGCCGCCGCCGCGCTGACGGTCCACATCGCACGGATCCAGGACGAGCTGAACCATCACTCCGACCTGACGCTCGGATACAACACGGTGGCCCTCTCGGTCCACACGCACGACGCGGGAGGCGCGGTCACCGAGAAGGACCTCGCGCTCGCCGCCCGTGTGGCGTCCGCCGCCCCGGCCCACGGAGCCGAATAGTCCGGCGGGGCCGAGCAGCCCACCGCCGGGCCGCGCCGCGGTGGGCCAAGGGCCGTCCCGGCCCCGGTCGGTCCGGCCTCAGGCCACCGTGCCGAACCTCGGGTGCGCGCCGAGCCACCGCGCGTAGCCCGGGCTGCGTGACACCGCCTCCGCGTAGGCGGCGCGGGTCGCCCCGGCCACCGTTGTCGCCGCGGCGTCCGCGGCGGGGGAGTGCGGGTGCCAGCCCACCAGATGACGCCAGCTGAGGGGCGCGCCGGCCAGCGGTCTGGTCACCAGGCCGGGCGTCGGCGGGAACGTCGCCCGGCACAGCCCTATCGCCCGCCCCACCTGCACCAGATG
Source organism: Streptomyces sp. MMBL 11-1 (assembly GCF_028622875.1). Classification (NCBI taxonomy): domain Bacteria; kingdom Bacillati; phylum Actinomycetota; class Actinomycetes; order Kitasatosporales; family Streptomycetaceae; genus Streptomyces; species Streptomyces sp. MMBL 11-1. The sequence goes on from NZ_CP117709.1 coordinate 7,088,135, forward strand.
GACGACGGAAGAGGTGTCCGTCTCGTACACCGACGCCGGGGTGAAGCCCGACCGCGCGCAGGCCGCGGTGAAGCAGTCGGCGAAGCAGCCGTCGCCGGGCACGTCCGCCCAGCGCTCGTCCGCGAGCGCCGCGAGCTCCAACTCCGCTTCACCGGCCAGGGAGTGATCCTCCGGCAGCATCACGAAGACCGGGTCCACGCCGACGACCTCCCAGACCAGCCGGTCCGCCAGCGGCGGCGAACTCTCGCCACACGTCCCGATCAGCGCGAAGTCCAGCCGGCCGTCGATCACCAGGGAGGCGATCTCGTCCACCGACCACGCGGTGTACGTCGACACCGGCACCGACGGGTGCGCGGCGGCCATCCGGTCCACCAGACCGCCGAGCAGCGGACCGTGCGTGCCGCCCAGCCGGAACCGGTCCAGCGACCCCGTGGCATTGGCGAACCGCACCGCCTCCGCCTGCAGTTCACTGACCGCGGGCAGTACCACCCGGGCCCGTTCCAGCACCAGTTCGCCGAGCGGGGTGGCGCGGGCTCCGGTGTGGTCGCGGTTGAAGAGAGCGCCCCCCAGGGCCTTCTCGATCCGCCGCAGCTGAGCGCTGAGAGCAGGCTGGGCAAGCCCCAGTGTGGCGGCGGCCTTGGTGAGGCTGCCCGTGTCGGCAATGGCACGGACCGTTCGTAGATGGCGCAACTCCAGCTCCATAAGGGCAAGTTATGGGCCCGGAAAGCACCCCGGCAATATGTGTGCTCCGCCTACCGTTCGGTCGGTGTATACCGGGGGTACCCCGCCGGGCCGGCCGACGGGGCACGGCGTTCCGTTTCAGCCGTGCCAGGCGCCGTCCCCGGCGGCCTCGCGGACGAAGACGGAGAAGTCCTTCGGCTCCCGCCCCAGGACCCGCTTCACATCGTCCGACGTCGCCGTGTTGTGGCCGTCCAGCAGCTGCGCGAACAGCTCGGCCAGGAATTCCGCCTCCGGACCCGGCACCCCGAACTCCTCCAGCAGCGACGCGTACGCGGGCCCCGTCACCGGCACGTACCGCACCGCCCGGCCCGCCGCCCGGCCCAGCTCCTCGGCCGCCTCCGCGAACGTCAGGCTCCGGGGGCCCGTCAGCTCGTACACCGCCCCCGCGTGCCCGTCCCCGGTCAGCGCGGCCACCACGACATCGGCCAGGTCGTCGAGGTCCACGAGCGGTTCCGCCGTCGTGCCCGCGGGGAACGCCACCTCACCGCCGAGCACGCCGTCCAGCAGCGCGCCCTCGCTGAAGTTCTGCGCGAAGAACGCCGACCGTACGACGGTGATCTCCACCGTCCCGGCCGCCCCGCGCAGCGCCTCCTCGGCGACGGCCGCCCGCGGTTCGCCGCGACCCGACAGCAGCACCACCCTGCGCACCCCGCACGCCGCGGCGGTCCGCCCGAAGGCGGCCATGGCCTCCGCCGCTCCGGGCACCGCCAGGTCCGGGTAGTACGCCACATAGGCGGCCCGGGCACCGCGCAGCGCCGCAGCCCAGCCCGATGCGTCCTGCCAGTCGAACCGGACCTCGCCCGTGCGTGAACCCGAGCGGACCGGCACCCCGAGGGCCGTCAGCCGCTCCACCACCCGACGGCCGGTCTTGCCGGTGCCGCTCGTCACCAGAACCGTGCCCGCGGCCACTGCCGCTCCCTTCCCCGTCATCCGTCCCGCACCCCGTCCGCCGTCCTGGCCGTCGCTGTCGTCGTCTCGTCGTGTGAACGCGTTCTCCGTCATGGCTCCAGACTCCCGGGCCCGCGACCGTCCGGACATGCTCCAGAGACTCAGCCGCCTACTCCTCCGTCCACGCGTCCCCACGTCCCACCTCGTCATCTCGTCACCTCGTCATCTCGTCAGCTCCGCACGTCCACGCGTCTAGGCTGGCGCCATGGACGCTCTCGCCGGACTCCTTGACGGACCACGGGCCCGGGGCGCGTTCCTGCTCCGCATGGTGATGGAGCCGCCCTGGGCGATACGGGTCGAGGACCGGGCACCGATCTGCCTCATGTCGGTCCGGCGCGGCACGGCCGTCATCGTCCCGTCCGACGGGGGCGAACCGGTCCGGCTCGGCCCCGGTGACATCGCGGTGGTCCGCGGCCCCGATCCGTACACCGTCGCCGACGCACCCGGGACCACACCCCACGCCCTCATCGGTCCCGGCGGCGTCTGCACCACGCTGCACGGCCGGCCGCTCGCCCAGGACATGGTGCTGAACGTACGGACCTGGGGAAAGGCGGCCGATGGCGCTACGGCGGTCCTCGTCGGGACCTATCTGCTGGAGGGCGAGATCAGCCGCCGTCTGCTGGACGCCGTTCCCCCGCTGCTCACGGTGCCCGCCGACACGCGGACCCGGCCGCTGCTGGACCTGCTCGACGCGGAGATCGCCCAGGACGAGCCGGGCCAGCGCGTGGTCCTGGACCGTCTGCTGGACCTGCTGCTCATCGCCGTGCTCCGCGCCTGGTTCGCCCGGCCCGGGGCGGACGCTCCCGCCTGGTACCGCGCGATGGGCGACCCCGTCGTGGGCACGGCACTGCGGCTGCTCCAGCACGAGCCCGCGCACCCCTGGACCGTCGCCGCGCTCGCCGCCCGCGCTGGGGTGTCCCGGGCCGGTCTCGCCCGGCGGTTCACCGAGCTGGTCGGTGAGCCGCCGATGGCGTACCTGACCGGCTGGCGGCTCGCCGTCGCGGCCGACCTGCTGCGCGAGAGCGACGCCACGGTGGAGGCCGTGGCCCGGAAGGTCGGCTACAGCACCCCCTTCGCCTTCAGCGCCGCGTTCAAGAGGGTCAGGGGCGTCAGCCCGCAGGAGTACCGCGGCGGCCCGCCGGGCGAGCGCCGCGACTTGCCGGATCGGCAACGTGGTTTGCCGAGGGGGCTTCCGTTGGGGAGGCTGCGTCCATGAACAGCCACGCCGGTCACGGCCACCACGACGCGTACGCACCCGCCCCGCCCGTACACGCCCATGCTCATGCCCACGCTCACGCCCACGCTCATGCCCACGGATCGGGTGGCGGTCCGGCGACGGACATCGACTGGGACGTCCTGGGCCCCCTCCTGGAGCAGGAGGCCGAACTCAACGGCGCGCAGTACGAGGAGGCGGCCCGCTGGATCGCCGCCCTGCCCACCGCGCCGAAGGTCCGCCGGGTCCTGGACGTCGGCAGCGGCCCCGGAGTCGTCTCCTGCCTGCTGGCCGAGGTCTTCCCGGAGGCCGAGGTGGTCGCGGTGGACGCCACTCCCGCTCTCCTGGAACGCGCGAGGAACCGCGCGCGGCGCCTCGGCGTGATCGACCGCTTCCAGACCCTGGAGGCCGAACTCCCCGATGACTTCGACCGTTTGGGCGAGGCCGATCTGATCTGGGCGGGCAACTCCCTGCACCACTTGGGCGACCAGCGCGCCGCCCTGGCGGGCTTCGCCGGGCTCCTGCGGTCCGGCGGCACGGTCGCGCTCGTCGAGGGCGGTCTGCCCACCCGGCGGCTGCCCCGCGACATCGGCATCGGACAGCCCGGCCTGGAGGCCCGTATGGGCGCGGCCGCCGCCACGCGCTTCGAGCACATGCGGTCCGAACTCCCGGCCGCGAAGCGGGAGACCGAGGACTGGAGCGCGCTCTTCACCGCGGTCGGCCTCGTCCCGCAGGGCACCCGAAGCTTCCTCCTCGACCTGCCCGCCCCGCTTTCCCGCCCCGCCCGCGACCATGTCGTCGCGAGCATCACCCGCGAGCGGGAGGTGCTCGGCGAGCTGGTGACGGCCGAGGACAGCGCGGTACTGGACCGTCTGCTGGACCCCGAGGACCCCGAAGGCCTCTACCACCGCCCCGACGTCCACCTGCTCTCCGCCCGCACGGTGCATCTGGGCCGAAGGCCCTAGATGTATTGGCCCGCCGCGTTGTTGACGCGGCCGATCCGGTGAGGATCAGCTGACAGACGTTGCCCGCGACACCGGCTCCAACCGCCACCACTGGAAGGGGGAGTCGGTGTCCTCCCACTGCTGAACCGTGCCCCCGGCCTCGGTGGAACGGTCCGCGACCTCCATGACGAGGCCGCTGATGAAGCTCACCAGGGTCACCGTCCCGGGCGCCTCCGGGTGCTGCTCGATCAGCCACTCCTGGGCGCCGAAGTTGTTGGCCTTCCACTGCTGGATCCGGGTGCCGTTCTCCGTGTCGGCGTTCGCCACGTCCAGCCGCTTCCCGCTGTGTTCGTTGACCAGGTGGAAGAGGGCCGCGCCCTCGTGCACCGGGGCCAGCCGCCACACCTGCGCGGCGGTCCCGTCGTCCTTGCCCTGCTGGACCAGCGCCCCGCTGCCCTTGGCCGCGCCGTACACCTCCAGCACCAGCCGGCTGCCGACGTTGCGCAGGCGGTACGGGCCCGCCTCGACGACGGGCGCGAGTTCGCCGCTCATGTTTTCCTGTCTCCCCGGTTCGACGTGTGTACTGCGGGCCGGCACGGGCCGGCACACCGGCTGACGACGGCGCCCCCACCGGGATCACGGTGGGGGCGCCGTCGCCGGACGCTCAGGCGCCGGCGCTGAACTCCGCCGGGTCGGGGCCGAGCCGCTTGCCCTCGTCCAGGGCCGCGAAGGCGGCGAGGTCGTCGGTGTCCAGCTCGAAGCCGAACACATCGAGGTTCTCCTCGATCCGCGACGGTGTCACGGACTTCGGGATCGCGATGTTGCCGGTCTGCAGATGCCAGCGCAGCACCGCCTGGGCGGGCGTACGGCCGTGCTTCCGGGCGATGGCGACGACCGTCGGCACCTCCAGCAGGCCCTTGCCCTGACCCAGCGGCGACCACGCCTCGGTGGCGATGCCGTGATCGGCGTGGAAGGCGCGGAGCTCGGCCTGCTGGAGCTGCGGGTGCAGCTCGATCTGGTTGACGGCCGGAACCACGGAGGTCTCGGCGAGCAGCCGCTTCAGGTGCTCGGGGTGGAAGTTCGACACACCGATGGCCTTCGCGCGGCCGTCGGCGAGGATCTTCTCCAGCGCCTTGTACGTCTCGGTGTACGCGTCCTTCGCCGGGACCGGCCAGTGGATCAGGTACAGGTCGACGTAGTCCAGGCCGAGCTTGTCCAGCGAGGCGTCGAAGGCCCGCAGGGCACGGTCGTGGCCCTGCTCGCCGTTCCACAGCTTCGTGGTGACGAAGAGCTCGTCGCGGGCGACGCCGGAGGCGGCGATGGCCTTGCCGGTGCCGGTCTCGTTCTCGTAGATCGCGGCGGTGTCGATGCTCCGGTACCCGGTCTCGATGGCCGTGGCGACCGCCCTCTCCGCCTCGTCGTCCGGCACCTGCCAGACACCGAAACCGAGCTGCGGCATGTCGAGGCCGTTGTTGAGGGTGATGGAGGGGACCTGGCTCACGAGCGGTCGATCCTAACGTCGTCGGTGGATACTCCCCACGACAACGACCGTCCGGGTCCAGGCATTCCCGCCCCGGGGTTCCGCAGGACAGCGGCCCGCCCCGGGGTCCCGCAGGACTGCGGTCCGCCCCGCCCCCCCCGGGGTCGGTGGTACGCGGTCCGCCCCGTCCCCGGGTCAGTGGTAGAGCGCGTCGACCTCGACCGCGTACGCCGTTTCGATTGCCTTGCGCTTCAGCTTCAGCGAGGGCGTCAGCAGCCCCAGCTCCTCGGTGAACGGATGGGCCAGGATCCGGAACGTACGGATCGACTCGGCCTGGGACACTGCCGTGTTGGCGGCCACCACCGCCCGGCGGACCTCCATCTCCAGGTCCGGGTCGCGCACCAGGTCGGCCGGGCCGAGCGGGCTGCGGCCCCGCATCGACAGCCAGTGGTCCACGGACTCCTGGTCGACCGTGACGAGCGCCGCGATGTACGGGCGGTCGTTGCCGACGACGATGCACTGCGCCACCAGCGGATGCGCCCGTACACGTTCCTCCAGACCGGCGGGGGAGACGCTCTTGCCGCCGGACGTCACCAGGATCTCCTTCTTCCGCCCGGTGATCGTCAGATAGCCGTCCGCGTCCAGCGCGCCGAGGTCCCCGGTGGCGAGCCAGCCGTCCCGCAGCACCGTCCGGCTGGCCCCGGGGTCGCTCAGATAGCCGGAGAACACGTTCGGCCCGTGCAGCCACACCTCGCCGTCGTCCGCGATGTGCACCGACGTCCCCGGAATCGGCTGCCCGACCGTCCCGTACCGGGTGCGCTCGGGAGGGTTCGCCGTCGCCGCCGCGGTCGACTCGGTCAGCCCGTACCCCTCGAAGACGCTCACCCCGGCGCCCGCGAAGAACAGCCCGAGCCGGCGGTCCATGCCCGAGCCGCCCGACATCGCGTGCCGCATCCGGCCGCCCATCGCGTCGCGGACCTTCTTGTAGACGACCTTGTCGAAGAACTGGTGCTGCATCCGCAGCCCGGCCGAAGGCCCCGGCCCGTCCCCGAACGCCTTCTGCTCCATGGCCTCGGCGTACTTCACCGCGATGTCGACGGCCTTGTCGAACGGCCCGGCCCGGTCCTCCGCCTCGGCCTTGCGCCGGGCCCCGTTGAACACCTTCTCGAAGATGTACGGCACCGCCAGGATGAACGTCGGCCGGAACGTCACCAGGTCCGGCATCAGCGCGTTCGCGGACAGCTCCGGCTGATGGCCGAGCTTGACCCGGCCGCGGACCGCGGCGATCTCGACCATCCGCCCGAAGACGTGGGCCAGCGGCAGGAAGAGGAGCGTGGCCGCCTCGTCGCCGGGCCTGGAGTGGAACACCGGCTCCCAGCGCGTGACCATCGTGTCGCTCTCGAACATGAAGTTCGCGTGGGTGATCACACACCCCTTGGGGCGGCCCGTCGTCCCCGAGGTGTAGATGACGGTCGCCACGGAATCGGGCGTCACCGCGCGCCGGTGCCGCTGCACCACCTCCTCGTCGATGCCCGCGCCCGCCCCGTACAGCTCGTCCACCGCTCCGGCGTCCAGCTGCCACAGCCGCTGGAGACGCGGCAGCCGGTCGATCACCGAGCCGACGGTCATCGCGTGGTCCTCGTGCTCGACCATCACCGCCACCACCTCGGCGTCGTGCAGCATCCACAGGACCTGCTCGGCGGAAGAGGTCGGGTAGATCGGCACCGACTGGGCCCCGACGGTCCAGAGCGCGAAGTCGAAGAGCGTCCACTCGTAGCGCGTGCGGGACATCAGCGCGACCCGGTCGCCGAACCGCACCCCGTGCGCGATCAGCCCCTTGGCCAGAGCCAGCACCTGATCGCGGAAGTCCCCGGAGGTCACATCACGCCACTGGCCACCGGCGTCCTTGCGGCCGAGCGCGACCCGGTGCGGATCGTCCTCCGCGTAGTCGAAGACCACATCGGCCAGACCGCCGACCAGAGGTGCCGCCGGCAGGGGTGGGACAGTGAAATCGCGCAATGACATGCTCCTCGTGGCGCTCCGCACAGCGCCGCGACGCTACCCCAAGCGGGGGCCCGGCGGGAGGGGACCGGACGCTCCGCGCACTGTGCCGTCCGCCCGGATCGACCGTCGAAATCCGGCCAGATGGGCAAGGCTCGGGCGCCCGGCCGGCCCAGTTCTGACGGAGGGGTAAGCGGCTCGCGCCGGAATCTCCACCGAATCCGACCGCCGCGGCCACTGCGACCGCTCCGATCGCCGCGACCGCGACCGCGGCCGGTCCGCGGAGTGGCACGGACTCTCCCCGCCGCCGGTTCCGCTGTGCGGCCGGTGGGAGTGTGGCTACCGGCCCTCCCCGCCGCCGGTCCCGCGGTGCAGCCGGTCGCCGCCCGCCAGGATCGCGGACGCCAGCGCGTCTGCCGCATCCTGGGCCGCACCCCGGCGGTTCCCGTACAGCAGTACGAAGTCGACGCCGCCGAGCTCCGGCAGACCTGCCCTGGCCGGAACCGGCGCCAGCCCCGGCGGGACCATCCCCCGGGAGTGCGCCATCACCCCCAGGCCCGCCCGCGCCGCCGCGACCAGACCGCTCAGGCTCGTACTCGTACAGGCGATCCGCCACGCCCGCCCGTGCTCCTCCAGTACCTCCAGGGCGCGGGCCCGGGTGATGGCGGGTGGCGGGAAGACGACCAGCGGCACGGGGCGCTCCGGATCGACGCGCAGCTGTGGCGCGCCGATCCAGTCCAGCGCGTCCTGCCACATCAGCTCCCCGTGGGTGTCGCCGGTCCGCCGCTTCGCCAGCACCAGATCCAGCCGGCCCGCCGCGAGCTGCCGGTGCAGCGTCCCGGACAGTTCCACGGTGAGCTGGAGCTCGACCTCCGGATGGTCACGGCGGAAGGACTCCAGGATCTCGGGGAGCCGGGTCAGCACGAAGTCCTCGGAGGCCCCGAACCGCAGCCGGCCGCGCAGCCGGGTGCCCGTGAAGAACGCCGCGGCCCGCTCGTGCGCCGACAGGATCGTCCGGGCGAAGCCGAGCATCGCCTCGCCGTCCTCGGTGAGGTCGACGCGATGGGTGTCGCGGGTGAACAGCTGCCGCCCGGCCGCCCCCTCCAGCCGCCGCACATGCTGGCTGACCGTGGACTGGCGGATCCCCAGTCTGCGCGCGGCCGGGTGAAGCTCAGCGTCTGGGCCACGGCGAGGAAGGTACGCAACTGGGTGGGGTCGTACGTGGCGTCCATGGCGCCACGTTATCGGGATCCGTGATGACAGTCAGAGCGGTATGTGTGATTCCCGATGAGAGGGTGCGGGAGCAGGATGGATGCCGACACGACCCGCTGCCCGACCGCTCGCCCGCACGACCGACCGCCCCCCTCGCCCGCCCGCCGGCATGACCGCCGCCCGCACGCCCGCACGACCGCCCGCACCCGAGGCCGCCCGCAGGCAGCGGCACGCGACGCCCGGCATATCCGGCCCGTCCGTCCGGCACGCCCGGTACGCCCGGCACACCCGAGATGCCCGGGACGCACGGGAGGTCCGGGACGCCCGGGAGATCCGGGACGTCCGTCCGGCGTCCGGCCGACCCCTGGAGACCCGAGCAGATGACGCGCCGCATCCCGAGACCGCCGTCCTGGCCGCCCGTCGACCCCTACGTCCTGGCGCTGGCCGGGACCGTGGCCCTCGCGGCGCTGCTGCCCGCCCGGGGAACCGCCGCCGACGTGGCGGGCGGGGCCTCCACCGCCGCGGTCTCCCTGCTGTTCTTCCTCTACGGGGCGCGGCTGTCCACGGCCGAGGCGCTCGACGGGCTCAAGCACTGGCGCCTCCACCTCACCGTCCTGGCCTGCACCTTCGTCCTCTTCCCGCTGCTGGGGCTGGCGAGCGGCGGGCTGGTGCCGTACGTGCTGACGCCCGAGCTCCAGGCGGGCTTCCTCTTCCTCTGCCTGGTCCCCTCGACGATCCAGTCATCCATCGCCTTCACCTCGATCGCCCGGGGGAACGTGCCCGCCGCGATCTGCGCCGGGTCCTTCTCCAGCCTCGCCGGGATCCTCGTGACCCCGCTGCTCGCCGCGCTGCTCCTCGGTTCGGCCGGGGGCGGGTTCTCGGCGGACTCCCTGCTGAAGATCGTGCTCCAGCTGCTCGTCCCGTTCCTCGCCGGACAGCTGCTGCGCCGATGGGTCGCCGTCTTCCTCGCCCGGCACAAGAGAATTCTCGGCCTGGTCGACCGGGGGGCGATCCTGCTCGTCGTCTACAGCGCGTTCAGCGAAGGCATGGTCGCCGGCATCTGGCACCGGGTCACCCCGGCCCGCCTCGGCGGGCTGCTCGCCGCCGAGGCGGTCCTGCTGGCGCTGATGCTCACCCTGAGCTGGTACGGGGCGCGGCGGCTCGGGTTCGGCCGGGCGGACCGGATCGCCATCCAGTTCGCCGGGTCGAAGAAGAGCCTGGCGGCCGGGCTGCCGATGGCGAGCGTGATCTTCGGGGCGCACGCGAGCCTGGCGGTGCTGCCGCTGATGCTCTTCCATCAGATGCAGCTGATGGTCTGCGCGGTGATCGCCAAGCGCCGCTCCCGCGACCCCGAGCCCTCCCAGAACCCGGCGGTTACGGTAGCCGGTAGCGACGAAGCGCCATGAGCAGGGAGGAAGCGCCATGACTGACGAGCCCGGATCTCCCGCTCCGGGCTCTCTGGCCGGATCTCCCGCTCGGGCCCTCCCGCTCCGGATCTCAGCCGCTCCGCGCCTCAGCCCTGGTGGGCCCCCGCCTCCAGCGCGATCCGGTGCTCACCGGCGTACACGTTCATCGACGGGCCGCGCAGGAAGCCGACCAGTGTGAGGCCGCTCTCCGCCGCCAGGTCCACGGCCAGCGACGATGGCGCCGAAACCGCCGCGAGCACCGGGATCCCCGCCATCACGGCCTTCTGCGCCAGCTCGAAGGAGGCCCGCCCCGACACCAGCAGGACGGCCCGTGACAGCGGCAGCCGGTGGTCCGTCAGCGCCCGCCCCACCAGCTTGTCGACCGCGTTGTGGCGGCCGACGTCCTCGCGGACGTCCAGGAGTTCGCCCTCCTCGGAGAACAGCGCGGCGGCGTGCAGGCCGCCCGTCCGGTCGAAGACCCGCTGTGCGGCCCGCAACCGGTCCGGGAGGGCGGACAGCAGCTCCGGGGTGACCCGCACCGGGGGCGCGTCGGCCACGGGGTGCCGGGTCGCGGTGCGTACCGCGTCAAGGCTCGCCTTGCCGCACAGACCGCACGAGGAGGTGGTGTAGACGTTGCGCTCCAGCGTGATGTCGGGGACGCGGACTCCGGGCGCGAGCCTCACGTCCACCACGTTGTAGCTGTTCACACCGTCCGCCGTCGCCCCGGCGCAGTAGACGATCGACTGCACTTCGTCCCCCTCCGCGATCACCCCTTCGCTGACGAGGAAGCCCGCCGCCAGCGCGAAATCGTCGCCCGGCGTACGCATCGTGATGGCCAGCGGACGGCCGTTCAGGCGGATCTCCAGAGGTTCCTCCGCCACCAGGGTGTCCGCGCGGGAGGAGACGGCACCGTCCCGGATACGGAGGGTGCGGCGGCGTTCGGTGGCCCGTCCCATGGAAGTGAACCCCGATTCTGTTCGTGTGCGATGGCTTCTGTCCGTATGGTCGGAAGCCGGGACCTGACCGTCATTGTCCGGCACCCGCACCCGCACCGGCGCGTCGCAGGCACGGCTTCTACATGCCGACCAGGCTGTTGTCAATGCTCCAACGTGTGGGCCGGATTCCTGTGGGATCACGTGCCCCTGTACCCGGCGGTAGCGACCAAGACTGGGATGGCTCCTGCCCCACCCGACGATGGGAACCCGTATGACCGGCTCACGTGTCGTGGCGCTCGGCCACTACCAGCCCGCCAAGGTGCTCACGAACGATGATCTGGCGGCCATGGTCGACACGAGCGACGAGTGGATCACCAGCCGGGTCGGTATCAAGACCCGCCACGTGGGTGGCCCCGACGAGCCGGTGGACGAGATGGCCGCGCACGCGGGAGCCAAGGCGCTGGCCACGGCCGGGCTGGTGCCCTCGGAGATCGATCTGGTCCTCGTCGCCACCTCCACCGCGATCGACCGGTCCCCGAGCATGGCGGCGCGGGTCGCGGCCCGGCTCGGCATGGGCTCGCCCGCCGTGATGGACATCAACGTGGTGTGCTCCGGCTTCACGCACGCGCTGGCCACCGCCGACCACGCGATCCGGGCCGGCGCGGCGACCCGGGCCCTGGTCATCGGCGCCGACAAGATGGCCGACATCGCGGACTGGACCGACCGCTCCACCTGCGTCCTGCTCGGCGACGGCGCGGGCGCCGCCGTCGTCACCGCCGACCCGACGGCCCCCAACGCCCCGGACGGGCCCGGCATCGGACCGGTGCTGTGGGGCTCCGTGCCGGAGATGGGCAACGCGGTCCGGATCGAGGGGACGCCGCCGCGCTTCGCGCAGGAGGGTCAGTCCGTCTACCGCTGGGCCACCACTCAGCTCCCCCCGATCGCCCGCCGGGTCTGTGAGAAGGCGGGGATCGCCCCGGAGGACCTGGCCGCCGTCGTCCTGCACCAGGCCAACCTGCGGATCATCGAGCCGGTCGCCCGCAAGATCGGCGCGGTCAACGCCGTCATCGCCCGGGACGTGGTGGACTCCGGCAACACCTCGGCCGCCTCCATCCCGATGGCCCTGTCCAAGCTGGTCGAGCGCGGCGAGGTCGCCTCCGGCGCGCCCGTCCTGCTCTTCGGATTCGGCGGAAACCTCTCCTACGCCGGCCAGGTCATCCGCTGCCCCTGACCGTTTCCCGGGCGTCCCGGTGACCTCCGGCCGAGAACCTTTGTCCTGGGTGTGGAGAAAGTTGGCATGGATTCCTGCGCAACTTCTTCCCACTCCGGGAAAGCGCTGCTACGTTCCCCTCGAAAGCCCGACGGACTGGCCGATGTGGCGGGGAGGGACGCGTGAGACGCATGACGGCACGACCCGCGAACGCGCATCAGGCACGGCTGCTCCGACTGCTGCGCGACGGGGGCCCCAACTCCCGTGCGCAACTGGGTGATCAGGTCGAGCTGTCGCGCTCGAAGCTCGCCGTCGAGGTGGACCGGCTGCTGGACACCGGCCTGGTGGTGGCCGACGGACTCGCCGCATCGCGCGGCGGGCGCCGCTCGCACAACATCCGGCTCGCTCCCGAACTGCGTTTCCTCGGGGTCGACATCGGCGCCACCTCGATAGACGTGGCCGTCACCAACGCGGAGCTGGAGGTCCTGGGACACCTCAACCACCCGATGGACGTGCGCGAGGGCCCCGTCGCCGTCTTCGAGCAGGTCCTGTCGTTGGCCGCCAAACTGCGGGCCTCCGGGCTCGCCGAGGGCTTCGACGGCGCGGGCATCGGGGTCCCCGGCCCCGTCCGGTTTCCCGAGGGCGTGCCGGTCGCGCCGCCGATCATGCCCGGCTGGGACGGGTTCCCGGTCCGCGAGGCGCTCAGCCAGGAGCTGGGCTGCCCCGTCATGGTCGACAACGACGTGAACCTCATGGCGATGGGGGAGCAGCACGCGGGCGTGGCCCGTTCCGTGGGCGACTTCCTCTGCGTCAAGATCGGTACGGGCATCGGCTGCGGCATCGTGGTGGGCGGCGAGGTCTACCGCGGTACGACCGGCAGCGCGGGGGACATCGGGCACATCCAGGTGGCCCCGGACGGCCGGGCCTGCGCCTGCGGCAACAAGGGTTGCCTGGAAGCCCACTTCAGCGGCGCCGCCCTCGCGCGGGACGCGGAGTACGCGGCCCGGGAGGGCCACTCGCCCGAGCTCGCCGCCCGGCTGGAGGCGGCGGGCAGCCTCACCGCCGCCGACGTGGCGACCGCCGCCGCTGCCGGGGACGCCGCCGCGCTCGACCTGATCCGCGAGGGCGGCAACCGGCTCGGCCAGGTGATCGCGAGCCTGGTCAGCTTCTTCAATCCCGGTCTGGTGGTGATCGGCGGCGGGGTCACCGGCCTCGGTCACAACCTCCTCGCCAGTGTCCGCACCCAGGTCTACAAGCAGTCCCTCCCCCTGGCCACCGGCAATCTCCCCATCGTGCTGGGCGAGTTGGGGCCCACCGCCGGAGTGATCGGCGCGGCCCGGCTCATCAGCGACCACCTCTTCTCACCGGCCTGACCACAGGGCCGTAGCATCACCGTCTTGGTCAGGTATCCGACGTCCGTCCGGTACCAGTCAGGTACTCGCTCATCAGGTACCAGTCAGCAGCCGTTCGCGGTGCCGCCGGCTCCACGGCACCTCCAGCCCTGCGCCCTGTCCGCTCACCGGCCCTCCCCGGCCCCTCGGCACCGCCCGAGCAGGGGAGACCCCATTCGCCGAGGGGATTCGTCATGGCACCAGAACCACCCCTGCTCACCATGTCCGGCATCACCAAGCTCTTCCCGGGCGTCCGCGCCCTGGACGGCGTCGACCTGGAGGTCCAGGCCGGCGAGGTCCACTGCCTCCTCGGCCAGAACGGTGCGGGCAAGTCCACCCTCATCAAGGTGCTCGCCGGAGCCCACCAGCCCAACGATGGCGAGATCACCTGGCGCGGCGAAACCGTCCAGCTCAAGTCGCCGATCGCGGCCATGCGCCTGGGCATCGCGACCATCTACCAGGAACTCGACCTGGTCGAGGGCCTGTCGGTCGCCGAGAACGTCTTCCTCGGCCACGAGCCGACCAGCGCCGGCTTCATCGTCCGTACGGGGGAGGGGCGTTCCGCAGCGAAAGCGCTCCTGGCGCGACTCGGGCACCCGGAGATCGACCCCGCCCGGCAGGTCGGGGACCTCTCCGCCGCCCAGCAGCAGATCGTCTCCATGGCCAGGGCGCTCTCCCACGACGTCCGGCTCATCGTGATGGACGAGCCCTCCGCCGCCCTCGACCCCGACGAGGTCGACAACCTCTTCCGGATCGTCGACGGCCTCACCGCCGACGGGGTGGCCGTCGTCTACATCTCGCACCGCCTGGAGGAGATCCGCCGCATCGGCGACCGGGTCACCGTCATCAAGGACGGCAGGACCGTGGCCGTCGGGCTGCCCGCCGCCGGCACACCCACCCGCGACATCGTTGCCATGATGACCGGCCGGGACGTCGCCTATGTCTTCCCGCCGCGCCCGGAAGAGCCGGCCCCCGCCGCCACCGAACCCGTGCTCCGCGTCCAAGGTCTCTCCCGCAAGGGCGAGTTCGCCCCCGTCGACCTGGAACTGCGGCCCGGCGAGATCGTCGGCCTCGCCGGACTCGTCGGCTCAGGACGCTCCGAGATCCTCGAAACCATCTACGGAGCCCGTAAGGCGTCCACCGGGACCGTCACCGTCGCCGGAAAGCAGCTCCGCCCCGGCAGCGTCCGCGCCGCCGTCGCCGCCGGCATCGGTCTCGCGCCAGAGGAACGCAAGGCGCAGGCCCTGCTGATGACCGAGTCGGTCACCCGTAACGTCTCGGTCTCCTCCCTCTCCCGCTTCGCCCGGGTCGGCTGGATCGACCGGGGCGGGGAGCGGAAGGCCGCGCGGAACGCCACCCGTGAGCTGCAGATGCGGCCCGACAATCCGGATGCCGCCGTCCGCACCCTCTCCGGCGGCAACCAGCAGAAGGCCGTCCTCGCCCGCTGGCTGCTGCGCGGCTGCCGGGTCCTGCTGCTGGACGAACCCACCCGTGGCGTCGACGTCGGCGCGCGCGCCGAGCTCTACGCCGTGATCCGCCGGCTGGCCGACGAAGGCCTCGCCGTTCTGCTCGTCTCCAGCGAAGTGCCCGAAGTCCTGGGCCTCGCCGACCGGGTGCTGGTCCTCCGCGAGGGCGAAGTGGTCCACACGGCCCCCGCCCAGGAGCTCGACGAGCACCGCGTACTCGACCTCGTGATGGAAGGGAGCCCGACGCCATGACACAGCCCGCCCCGTCGGCGCAGCACAACGGGCCGGACAAGGGGTCCCTCACCGGACCCTCCGACACGCCGCCCGCGAAGTCGGGCGGCGGCAGGCCGGCCCTCGGTCTGCGGCTCGACGTCCGGATCCTGTCCCTGCTCGGCGTCCTCGCCGCCCTGATCCTGGTCGGCGGCATCACCGAACCGGACGCCTTCCTGGACACCGGGAACCTCCAGCTGATCCTGACCCAGGCCTCCGTCATCGGCGTCGTCACCGTCGGCATGACCTTTGTCATCATCAGCGGCGGCATCGACCTGTCCGTCGGCGCGATGGTCGCCCTCGCCTCGGTGTGGGCGACGACCCTGGCCACGCAGGAGTACGGGTTCGCCGGCATCGCGTTCACCGCGGTCATCGTCGGCCTCGCCGCCGGACTCGTGAACGGCGTCCTCATCGCGTACGGGGGAATGGTCCCCTTCATCGCGACGCTGGCCATGCTCGCGTCGGCCCGCGGGCTCGCCCTCCAGATCACCGACGGCAAGACCCAGATCGTCACCGTGGACTCGGTCCTGGACCTCGGCCTGCCCGACTCCTACATCCTGGGCATCCCGCCACTGGTCATCATGTTCGCCGTGGTCACCGTCGTCGGCTGGCTGATCCTGAACCGGACCACCTTCGGCCGCCGCACCGTCGCCGTCGGCGGCAACGCGGAGGCCGCCCGGCTCGCCGGGATCGACGTCCGCCGCCAGCGCCTCTACCTCTACCTGCTGTCCGGGCTGTGCTGCGGCATCGCCGCCTTCATGCTGATCGTGCTCGCCGGCTCCGGCCAGAACACCAACGGCAACCTGTACGAGCTCGACGCCATCGCCGCCGCGATCATCGGCGGGACCCTGCTCAGCGGCGGCCGGGGCACCATCGTCGGCTCCGTCCTCGGCGTCCTGATCTTCACCACGATCACCAACATCTTCGCTCTCAACAACCTCCAGAGCGACGTCCAGCAGATCGCGAAGGGCGCCATCATCGTCGCCGCCGTCCTCGTCCAGCGCCGCACCATGCGCGGCAGGGAGACCTGAGCACCCCGCGCGCCCCGGCCCCTGAACGCCCCGCACCCCCGCACCTCGTACGCACCCACCGGATGAAGGGTCAGACCGTCATGCCAGAAACCAGCCGCAGAGGGCTGCTGTTCGGAACCGCCGCCGTCTCCGCGGGCGCGCTCCTCACCGCCTGCACCAGCAACGAGCCGAAGAAGACCGAGCCCGCCGCCAAGAGCGCCCCCGCCGACGACAAGCCGGGCAAGGCCGTCACCATCGGCTTCGCCGGACCGCAGGCCGACCACGGCTGGCTCAACGCGATCAACGTGAACGCCAAGTCCCGGGCGGAGACGTACTCCGACGTCACCCTGGAGATCACCGAGGGCTCCAACGACACCGCCGCCCAGATCGGCCAGGTCAAGACCCTCATCAACAAGAAGGTCGACGTCCTCGTCGTCCTCCCCGCCGATGGCAAGGCCCTCACCCAGGTCGGCCTGGAAGCCATGAGGGCGGGCATCCCCGTCGTCAACCTGGACCGCATCTTCGCCTCTCCGCAGGCCTACCGCTGCTGGGTGGGCGGCGACAACTACGGTATGGGGCTCAACGCCGGGCACTACATCGGCGAGCAGCTCAAGGACAAGCCGAACGCCAAGGTCGTCGAACTCGCCGGGATCGACAACCTGGAGCTGACCAAGCAGCGCAGCCAGGGCTTCGCCGACGCGCTCAAGAACTACTCCAACATCAAGCTGGTGGCCCGCCAGGCCGCCGACTTCACCGTCGAGTCCGGCCAGGCCAAGATGGCCCAACTCCTGCAGGCACAGAAGCAGTTCGACGCCCTGTGGAACCACGACGACGACCAGGGCGTCGGCGCGCTCCGTGCCATCAAGCAGGCGGGCCGCGACGAGTTCATCATGGTCGGCGGCGCCGGCGCCAAGTCCGCGATGGACGCCATCAAGGCCGACGACTCGGTCATCAAGGCGACCGTCCTCTACCCGCCGACGATGGCCGCGTCCGCGATCGACCTGGCCCGGGCCCTCGGCCAGTCCAAGGGCATCAGCGGGCTCTCCGAGATGGAGATCCCGACCTCCCTGACCCTGTACTCCGCGGTCGTGACGAAGGACAACATCGACCAGTACCTGCCGACGGGCTTCAACTGACCGGGACTCCGGGGGGTGCTCAGAGCGCATCCCCCGGCCCGTTACCGCACACCGATGAGGAGGAAGTCCGCATGGCCCGTAGTCAAGAGACGGAAACGCAAGCCCCAGCACCCTCGCCGCGGGAGGCGCCAGGAACGCTCGGGGTCGGCATGGTCGGATACGCGTTCATGGGCGCCGCCCACTCGCAGGGGTGGCGCACCGCGGGACACGTCTTCGACCTGCCCCTGCGGCCCGCTCTCGCCGCGATCTGCGGACGCGACCGTGCGGCGGTCGAGGACGCCGCCGCCCGGCACGGCTGGGCGGCGGCGGAGACCGACTGGCGGGCACTGATCGCCCGCGACGATGTCCAGCTGATCGACATCTGCACCCCCGGCGACAGCCACGCGGAGATCGCCATCGCCGCCCTGGAGGCGGGCAAGCACGTCCTGTGCGAGAAGCCGCTCGCCAACACCGTCGCCGAGGCGGAGGCGATGGTCCGCGCCGCCGAGGCGGCCTCCGCCCGCGGACAGGTGGCGATGGTGGGCTTCAACTACCGCAAGGTGCCCGCGATCTCCTTCGCCCGGCAGCTCATCGCCGAGGGCCGGCTCGGGCCCCTGCGCCATGTGCGCGCCACCTACCTCCAGGACTGGCTGGTGGACCCGGCCTCACCGCTCACCTGGCGGCTCAAGCGCGAGCACGCCGGGTCCGGCGCGCTCGGGGACCTCGGCGCCCACATCGTCGACCTCGCCCAGTACCTTTCGGGTGAACTGCTCACCGGGGTGTCCGCGGTGGCCGAGACCTTCGTACGGGAGAGGCCCCTGCTCGCCGGGGCGTCCGCCGGGCTCTCCGGCAGCGCCGATGCGGTGGAGCGGGGCGAGGTGACCGTCGACGACGCGGCGATCTTCACCGGCCGCCTCGCATCCGGCGCCCTGGCCTCCTTCGAGGCGACCCGGATGGCGGCGGGACGCAAGAACGCCCTGCGCCTGGAGATCAACGGGGAGCGGGGCTCGCTCGCGTTCGACCTGGAACGGCTCAACGAGCTGTCCTTCCACGACCACACCGAGCCCGCCGCCACCGCGGGCTTCCGGCGCATCCTCGTCACCGAACCCGACCACCCCTACCTGGAGGCCTGGTGGCCGCCGGGCCACGGACTCGGCTACGAGCACACCTTCGTCCACCAGGCCCGCGACGTGGTCCACACGATCGCCGACGGCGCCGCGCCCGTACCGTCGTTCGCGGACGGGCTCCAGGTGCAGCGGGTGCTCGCCGCCGTGGAGGAGAGCGCCGCCAAGAACTCCGTGCACACCCCGGTCCCGTCCTCGGACATCAGGAGGTAGCCGCCCATGCCCCGCCCCTTCACCCTGTTCACCGGCCAGTGGGCCGACCTCCCGCTGGAGGAGGTCTGCAAGCACGCCCGGGACTTCGGCTACGACGGTCTCGAACTCGCCTGCTGGGGAGACCACTTCGAGGTCGACAAGGCGCTGGCCGACCCCGGGTACCTGGACACCCGGCACCAACTGCTCGACAAGTACGGGCTGAAGTGCTTCGCGATCTCCAACCACCTGGTCGGCCAGGCCGTCTGCGACAACCCGATCGACGAACGCCACCAGGGCATCCTGCCTGCCCGCATCTGGGGCGACGGCGAGCCCGAAGGCGTACGGCGACGGGCCGCCGCCGAGATCGCGGACACCGCCCGGGCGGCCGCCGCCTTCGGGGTGGACACGGTCATCGGGTTCACCGGCTCCTCGATCTGGCACCTCGTCGCGATGTTCCCGCCCGTCCCGCCGCACATGATCGAGCGGGGCTACGAGGACTTCGCCGAGCGCTGGAACCCGATCCTGGACGTGTTCGACGCCGAGGGGGTGCGCTTCGCCCACGAGGTGCACCCGAGCGAGATCGCGTACGACTACTGGACCACCCAGCGCGCGCTCGAAGCGGTGGACCACCGGCCCGCGTTCGGCCTGAACTTCGACCCGAGCCACTTCGTCTGGCAGGACCTGGACCCGGTGGGCTTCCTCTACGACTTCCGCGACCGGATCTACCACGTTGACTGCAAGGAGGCCCGCAAGCGCCTCGACGGCCGCAACGGCCGCCTCGGCTCGCACCTGCCGTGGGGCGACCCCCGGCGCGGCTGGGACTTCGTCTCCGCCGGCCACGGAGACGTGCCCTGGGAGGACGTCTTCCGGATGCTCCGGTCCATCGGCTACCAGGGCCCGGTCTCCGTGGAGTGGGAGGACGCCGGCATGGACCGGCTGACCGGCGCCCCGGAAGCGCTTGCCAGCCTCAAGCGGTTCGACTTCGACCCGCCGTCGGCCTCCTTCGACGCGGCCTTCGGCGGCGGCGAGTAGGCACGGACGATCAAGCCCCGGGGGCATGACCCGGTCCACGGCCCCCAGCCCCCGGGGCTGCCTCGCGCTGCCCGAAAACCGCTTTGTCCTGGCGGAAGCAGAAGTTCGACTTACCTGTCGCACAAGGGCTTTCCGTCGAGGACGAACAGGTCTACCGTCCATTTCGTGTACACGACATGACTCGCGTCACCGGGGTCGCTCCCGTCCCCGGTGACGCATGCGCGGCAGTCCCCGCGCGGCACGGCACGGCTACACCCGCCCGTACAACCGGCACTCTCCGGAGGACCTACGTGCACAGAACCAGAAAGCGGCTCCTGGCCCGGACCCGCGTCCGCAAATCGCTCGCGCTGTTCACCGGCGGCCTACTCGCCGCCGCCACCCTGACCCTCGGCTCCGCCCCCGGCGCCACCGCCCACCCCGGACACGACGAGTCCCTGGCGGAGGACTTCCAGCAAGTCACCCTGGCCAAGGGCGCCGAGGAGACCGGCGAGCCCATGTCGCTCGCCGTCCTCCCCGACCGCAGCGTGCTGCACACTTCGCGGGGCGGCGAGCTGCGGATCACCGACAGCGCCGGCAACACCAAGATCTCCGGCACCCTCCCCGTGTACACGCACGACGAGGAAGGCCTCCAGGGCGTCGGCGTCGACCCCGACTTCGCCGAGAACCGGGCGATCTACCTCTTCTACGCACCGCCGATGGACACCCCCGCGGGCGACGCCCCGGAGACCGGCACCCCCGCCGACTTCGCGAAGTTCGAGGGCGTCAACCGGCTCTCCCGCTTCGTCCTCAACGAGGACGGCACCCTCGACACCGCCAGCGAGAAGAAGGTCCTGGACGTCGCCACCTCGCGCGGCACCTGCTGCCACGTCGGCGGCGACATCGACTTCGACGCCGAGGGCAACCTCTACCTCTCCACCGGTGACGACACCAACCCGTTCGCCTCCGACGGCTTCACCCCGATCGACGAACGCCCCGACCGCAACCCGGCGTTCGACGCCCGGCGCACCTCGGGCAACACCAACGACCTGCGCGGCAAGATCCTGCGCATCAAGGTCGCCGACGACGGCTCGTACACGATCCCGGAAGGGAACCTCTTCGCTCCCGGGACGGACAAGACGCGCCCCGAGATCTACGCGATGGGCTTCCGCAACCCCTTCCGCTTCTCCGTCGACCAGGCCACCGGCACCGTGTACGTCGGCGACTACGGCCCCGACGCGGGCGCTGCCGACCCCAAGCGCGGACCCGCCGGGAAGGTCGAGTTCGCCAAGGTGACGAAGGCCGCCAACTTCGGCTGGCCCTTCTGCGTCGGCGACAACGAGCCCTACATCGACTACGACTTCGCCACCAAGGCATCGGGCGCCGCCTTCGACTGCGCCGCCCCGAAGAACGAGTCCCCGCACAACACCGGGCTCGTCGACCTGCCGCCGGCCCAGGCCGCGTGGATCCCGTACGACGGCGGTTCGCTGCCCGAGTTCGGCACCGGCTCCGAGTCCCCGATGGGCGGACCCGTCTACCGCTACGACGCGGACCTGGACTCCCCGGTCAAGTTCCCCGAGGCCTACGACGGCGACTTCTTCGCCGGTGAGTTCGGCCGCCAGTGGATCAAGCGCATCGAGCAGGACGCCGGCGGCGCTGTCCAGTCCATCAACGACGTGCCGTGGTCCGGCACGCAGATCATGGACATGGCCTTCGGCCCGGACGGGGCCCTGTACGTCCTCGACTACGGCCTCGCCTGGTTCGGCGGCGACGAGAACTCCGCGCTCTACCGCATCGAGAACGCCACCGGAGGCCGCTCACCCATCGCCGAGGCCTCGGCCGACAAGACCTCCGGCACCGCGCCCCTCAAGGTGAGGTTCTCCTCGGCCGGCACCGCCGACGGCGACGACGACCCGCTCACCTACGCCTGGGACTTCGGGGACGGCGGAAAGTCCACCGCCGCCAACCCCACGTACACGTACAAGAAGAACGGCACCTACACCGCCACGCTCACCGCCGAGGACCCGACCGGCCGCACCGGCTCGGCCAGCGTCCACGTCACCGTCGGCAACACCGCCCCCACCGTGGAGCTGGAACTCCCCGAGGACGGACAGCTCTTCGAGTTCGGCGACGCCGTGCCGTTCAAGGTGAACGTCAGCGACCCGGAGGACGGGACCATCGACTGCACCAAGGTCGAGGTCAAGTTCACCCTGGGCCACGACAGCCACGGCCACGACATCACCACCGAGCACGGCTGCGAGGGCACCATCAAGACCGCCATGGAAGGCGGCCACGACCCCAACGCCAACATCTACGGCGGCATCTCGGCCTCCTACACCGACAACGGCGGCGGAGGCCAGGCCAAGCTGACCGGCAAGGACGCCTCCCGGCTCCAGCCCAAGCACCGCCAGGCCGAGCACTTCGACGCCTCCTCCGGCGTCACCACGCCGAGCAAGTCCAGCGCGCACGGCGGCAAGACGGTCGGCGACATCCACAACGACGACTGGATCTCCTTCAAGACGTACGTCCTGGGCGGTACCACCAAACTCACCGCCCGCGTCTCGTCCGCCGGTTCGGGCGGCTTCCTCGAAGTGCGCACCGGATCGCCCACCGGCAAGATCCTCGGCTCCGGACCCGTCCCCGTGACCGGCAGCTGGGACACCTTCCAGGACATCGACATCCCGCTGCGCGGCGCGCCCAAGAAGCAGACCGACCTCTTCCTGGTCTTCAAGGGCGGCGACGGAGCGCTCTACGACGTCGACGACTTCGAACTGTCCAACACCCCCGCCGACAGGACCGCCAAGCGCGTCCTGGTCTTCTCCAAGACCGCCGGCTTCCGCCACGACTCGATCCCCACGGGCATCGCGGCCCTGAAGGAGATCGGCAAGGACACCAACATCACGGTCGACTCCACCGAGTCCGCCGCCCAGTTCACCACCAGCAACCTGGCCCGCTACGACGCCGTCGCGTTCCTCTCCACCACCGGTGACGTCCTCAACGCCGAGCAGCAGAAGGCGTTCGAGAACTACGTCGCCACCGGCGGCGGCTACGTCGGCATCCACGCGGCCGCCGACACCGAGTACGACTGGGAGTTCTACGGCGGCCTCGTCGGCGCCTACTTCGACTCCCACCCGCAGATCCAGCCCGCCACCGTCCGCGTCGAGGACCACGACCATCCCGCCACCGCCCACCTGGACGAGGAGTGGGAGCGCACCGACGAGTGGTACAACTACGGCACCAACCCCCGCGACAAGGCCAAGGTCCTCGCCACACTCGACGAGACCACCTACACCGGCGGGAACATGAAGGGCGATCACCCGATCTCCTGGTGCCAGACCTACGAGGGCGGCCGTTCCTTCTACACCGGCCTCGGCCACACCAAGGAGTCCTACGCCGAGCCGGCCTTCCGCAGCCACGTGCTGGGCGGCCTGCGCTACGCCACCGGCCAGGTCAAGGCCGACTGCAAGCCGGACAAGGACTACCGGCCCATCTTCAACGGCAAGACGCTGGAAGGGTGGAAGCAGGCGGGCCCGGGGAAGTTCTCCGTCAGTGACGGCGCCCTGCACTCCGAGGGCGGCATGGGTCTGCTCACCTACCAGGCCAAGGAGCTGAAGTCGTACTCGCTGAAGCTCGACTGGAAGATGAGCGGCGACGACAACTCCGGCGTCTTCGTGGGCTTCCCGGAGTCCGACGACCCGTGGTCGGCGGTCAACAACGGGTATGAGATCCAGATCGACGCCACCGACGCCGCCGACCGCACCACTGGCGCCGTCTACACCTTCAAATCCGCCAACATCAAGGCCCGCGACCGCGTCCTGCGGCCACCGGGCCAGTGGAACAGCTACGAGATCAAGGTCCAGGGCGAACGTCTGCAGGTCTTCCTCAACGGAGCGAAGATCAACGACTTCACCAACACCGACCCGGCCCGCAGTCTGAAGGACGGCTACATCGGCCTCCAGAACCACGGAGCCGACGACCAGGTGTCGTTCCGCGACATCCAACTGAAGGAGCTGCCCTCGAAGTAGGGCGGCCGCCTCTGCCGACGACGGGCGGGGGAAGCACCCACCTTCCCCCGCCCGCCGTCCCCCACCCCCGACATCGCCCCAGGGAGGCAGCCCGTGACCGCACGCGCCGATCGTGAAGGCCGAACCGACGCCCCAGGCCGCATCGACACCCCGAGCCCCTCGGAGGCCACCGGCCCCGTGAGCGCCGCGGGCCGCACCGGCGTCTGGTTCATCGGAGCACGCGGCTCCGTGGCGACCACCGCCACCGCGGGCTGCGCCGCCATCGCCGCGGGCCTGCACCCGCCGACCGGCATGGTCACCGAGACGCCCCCCTTCACCGACAGCGGCCTGCCCGCCCTGACCAGCCTGGTCTTCGGCGGCCACGACACCCTCGACTGCCCGCTCGCCAAGCGGGCCGAGGCCCTGGCCGACGGCGGTGTACTGCCCCACGGACTGCCCTCCGCCGTACGCGCCGACCTCGACGCCGCCGACGCCGAGATCCGCCCCGGCGGACCGCTCCCCGGCGACACCCGCACCGACCAGGAACTCATCGCCGCGTTCGCCGCCGACCTCACCGACTTCGCCCACCGCCACGCCCTGGCCCGCACCGTCGTCGTCAACGTCGCCTCCACCGAACCCGCGCCAGGACCCGACGACACCCGGCTGCCCGCCAGCTCGCTCTACGCGGCCGCCGCCCTGCGCGCCGGCTGCTCCTACGCCAACTTCACCCCGTCCACCGGCCTGCGCGCCCCCGCGCTCACCGACACCGTCGCCTCCAGCGGACTTCCCCACGCCGGACGCGACGGCAAGACCGGCCAGACGCTGCTCCGTTCCGTGCTCGCCCCGATGTTCCTCCAGCGCGCCCTCGCCGTACGGGCGTGGTCCGGGTCGAACCTGCTGGGCGGCGGGGACGGGGCGGCGCTGGCCGATCCGGCCGCCGCCGCAGCCAAGAACGCCGGCAAGGAACGCGTCCTGGCCGACACCTTCGGCACCGCCCCCGAGGGCGAGGTGCACATCGACGACGTGCCCGCGATGGGGGACTGGAAGACCGCCTGGGACCACATCGCCTTCGACGGCTTCCTCGGCTCCCGCATGATCCTCCAGACCATCTGGCAGGGCTGCGACTCGGCCCTCGCGGCCCCGCTCGTCCTGGACCTGGCCCGGCTGCTCGCCCGCGCCCACGAGGCCGGGATCAGCGGCCCCCTGCCGGAGCTGGGCTTCTACTTCAAGGACCCGGACGGCGGCACCTCGGCGGCGCTCGCCGAGCAGTACACGACGTTGCTCACCTTCGCCGAGCGGCTGCGGGCCCAGGCATGAGGCGGCGACGGCGAGCCCTCCCGGCCGTGCTCGCGGCGGCCCTGTCGGTGCTCCCGGCCGGGCGACGGAACGGCTTCGCACACGGCGGGCGAACGACCGCCGCGGCCGATGATCGTCTGTCCGGTGCGGGTGGGACTGCGCCCGCACCGGACAGGCCCGAACCACCCCGCACCGGCCGGAGCGGGGAGCCGGGCGCGGGCCCCGGCCCGGCCCGGCCCGACGCGGGACCCGCCCGGGGCGTGCCCCGGGACCGGCTGCGGGCCTGGGCGGAACTGCTGCGGGTCTCCGCCCTGTTCTCCGTGCCCGGGGACGCCCTGGCGGGCGCGGCGGCGGTGGGCCGCCGCCCCGGCCGGGGCACCGCCCTGGCGATGGGCGCCTCGCTGTGCCTGTACGAGGCGGGGATGGCCCTCAACGACTGGGCCGACCGCGACGAGGACGCCGTGGACCGGCCGCACCGCCCGATCCCCTCGGGCCGGATCAGCCCGGCGGCGGCCCTGGGCGCGGCCGGAGTGCTGACCGCGGCGGGCCTCGCCCTGGCGGCCCGGGCCGGCCGCCCCGCGCTGACCGTCGCCACGGGCCTGGCCGCCACGGTCTGGGCCTACGACCTGCACCTGAAGCACACGAAGGCGGGCCCCGCGGCCATGGCAGCGGCCCGCTCGCTCGACCTGCTGCTGGGCGCGACGGCGACGGCGACGGGGCCCGGAGCGCCGACCGGGGGAGGCCGCCCCGACAACGTTGCCGCAGCGGCGGCCCCGGCAGGGGCCGTACCGGCCCTCGCGACCCCGGCGGCGGCCCGCGGCACGGCGGTGTCGGGACCGGCCCGCGGCGGCCTGACCGCATCCCTGCCCGCCCTGCCCGCCGCCCTGGTGCTCGGGGCCCACACCTACGGCGTCACCGCCGTATCGCGCCACGAGGCGCAGGGCGGCTCCACCGCCACCCCGCTCGCGGTGCTGGCCACGACGACGGGACTCGCGGCAGCGGTGCTGAGGCAGCCCCGGGGACAGGCCCCCGACCGGCCCGGCGCGAGAAGGGCCGAGGCCGACGGCGGCACCGTCGCGCCGCGCCTCGACGCAGGCCCGCTCGGGAAGGTCACCGACCCCGTCCGGCTCCTGGTCATCGCGCTCGCCGGCGCCTACCTCCGTACCGCGGGCCCGCCCCTCCTGCACGCCGCGCTCAACCCGTCCCCGCCCCTCACCCAACGCGCGGTCGGCGGAGGCATCCGGGCCATGATCCCGCTCCAGGCCGCGCTCGCCGCCCGCGCCGGGGCACCCGTCACCGGTCTCGCCGTCATGGGGCTCGTCCCCCTCGCCCGCAGCCTCGCCCGGAAGGTGAGCCTCACATGACCCTCCACCTCGGATACGGCACCAACGGGCTCACCGACCTGCGCATCGACGACGCCCTCGGCCTGCTCGCCGACCTCGGCTACGAGGGCGTCGGCCTGACCCTCGACCACATGCATCTCGACCCCATGGCCCCGGACCTCGCCGAGCGCACCCGGCAGGTCCGGCGCAGGCTCACCTCCCTCGGGCTCCGGGTCACCATGGAGACCGGCGCCCGCTACGTCCTCGACCCCCGCCGCAAACACGGCCCCTCCCTCCTCGACCCGGACCCCGACGCCCGGGCCGCCCGCACCGCCCTGCTGGTCCGCGCCGTCGACGTCGCCGCCGAACTCGGCGCGCACGCCGTCCACTGCTTCAGCGGCATCACCCCGCCCGGCACCTCGCCGGACACCGCGTGGCAGCGGCTCACCGAAGCGATCGCCCCCGTCCTCGAAGCCGCCGACCGGTCCGGCATCCCTCTCGCCATCGAGCCCGAACCCGGTCACCTCCTCGCCACCCTCGCCGACTTCCACCACCTGCGCGGCCTCCTCGGCGACCCGGGACCGCTCGGCCTCACCCTCGACATCGGCCACTGCCAGTGTCTGGAGGACGCGACGCCCCTGGAGTGCGTCAAGGAGTCCGCCCCCTGGCTCCGGCACGTCCAGATCGAGGACATGCGGCGCGGAGTCCACGAGCACCTCCCGTTCGGCGAGGGGGAGATCGACTTCCCGCCCGTGCTCGCCGCCCTGGCCGCATCGGACTACCGGGGCCTCACCGTCGTCGAGCTGCCCCGCCACTCCCACGCGGGGCCCGAGCTGGCCCGCACGTCGATCGACTTCCTGCGCGACGCCATGACACGCGGCACCGCGCCCCAGGGAGCCGCCTCGTGCTGAAGTCCCGCGAGGAACTCGACGCCGAACTCGGCGGGGCCGCCAGGGCCTGGCTCGACGAGGCCCTGGCCGAGGCCGCCCACGACGCGGCCACGCCCCACGCCCCCGGCCGGGCGGCGACCGGCCCGTACACCTCCCCGCCGTGGGAGCTGCGCTACGCCGCCGCCGGCCGGCACTGCGGACCGGAGCACGCCGACTCCGTACGCTCCCTCCTGCTCGTCGAGGCACGCGCCACGCCGCCCTCCGTCACCCGGCTCTACGAACAGGGCACCGCCGCCGAACGCCGCGCCGTCCTGCTCACCCTGCACCGCCTCGACCTCGGCTCCACCGCGCTCCCGCTCGTCGAGGACGCGCTGCGCGCCAACGACACCCGGCTGGTCGCCGCCGCCGTCGGCCCCTACGCCGCCGAGCACCTGGACGCCCATGCCTGGCGGCACGCCGTACTGAAGTGCCTGTTCACCCACGTGCCGGTCGCGGCCGTCGCCCGGCTCGGCGACCGGGCCCGCGGGGACGCCGAACTGGCGCGCATGCTCAGCGACTTCGCCGCCGAACGCACCGCCGCCGGCCGCGATGTCCCCGAAGACCTGCGCACGGTTCTCGCTCTCACCGCCCCGGCCGGCGAGGGCGAGAACCAGGCCCCGCCGACCGCAGCTCCCGCAGCCCCCGCCCCCACGGAGGAGTCCTGATGCGCATCTTCGACCCCCACATCCACATGACCTCCCGCACCACCGACGACTACCAGGCGATGTACGACGCGGGCGTCCGCGCGCTCGTCGAACCCTCCTTCTGGCTCGGCCAGCCCCGCACCTCACCCGCCAGCTTCTTCGACTACTTCGACGCGCTCCTCGGCTGGGAGCCCTTCCGCGCCTCCCAGTACGGCATCGCGCACCACTGCACGCTCGCCCTCAACCCCAAGGAGGCGAACGACCCCCGCTGCACCCCAGTCCTGGACGCGCTGCCCCGCTACCTCGAAAAGGACGGGGTCGTCGCCGTCGGCGAGATCGGCTACGACTCCATGACCCCCGCCGAGGACCACGCCCTGGCGGCCCAGCTCCAGCTCGCCGCCGACCACGGGCTGCCCGCCCTCGTCCACACCCCGCACCGCGACAAGCTCGCCGGTCTGCACCGCACCATCGACGTCATCCGCGAATCGAACCTCCCCCCGGAGCACGTCCTCCTCGACCACCTCAACGAGACAACGGTAAAGGCCGCCACCGACAGCGGCTGCTGGGCCGGATTCTCCATCTACCCGGACACCAAGATGGACGAGGACCGGATGGTCACCATCCTCCGGAACCACGGCACCGAGAAGATGATCGTCAACTCGGCCGCCGACTGGGGAAAGAGCGACCCCCTCAAGACCCGCAAGGTCGCCGACGCCATGCTGAAGGCCGGCTTCACCGAGGACGACGTCGACCAGGTCCTGTGGCGCAACCCGGTCGCGTTCTACGGTCAGAGCGGCCGCCTCCAGCTGGACGTCGCCGCCCCCGATCCACTCCACGAGGGCAACTCCATCCTGCGCGGCGGGGAGTGAGGCGGGCATGCGCTTCCGCCACCCGGACGGCTCCACCGTCCACCTCGCCTACTGCACCAACGTCCACCCCGCCGAAACCCTCGGCGGCGTCCGCGCCCAGCTCCGCGACCACTGCGAACCCGTCCGCCGCCGACTCGGCCGGGACCGGCTCGGCATCGGCCTCTGGCTCGCCCGGGACGCGGCCCGCGCCCTGATCAACGACCCCGCCGAACTCCGCGCGCTGCGCGCCGAACTCGACAGCCGCGGCCTTGAAGTGGTCACCCTCAACGGCTTCCCGTACGAAGGATTCGGCGCCGACGAGGTCAAGTACCGGGTCTACCGGCCGGACTGGACCGAACCCGACCGCCTCGCCCACACCACCGACCTCGCCCGCCTCCTGGCCGCCCTGCTCCCGGACGACACCACCGAGGGCACCATCTCCACCCTGCCGCTCGCCTGGCGCACCCCCTACGACGCCGACCCCGAGGCGGCCCGCGCCGCCCGCGCCGCCCTCACCACGCTCGCCCAGCGCCTCGACGCACTGGCCGAACTGACCGGCAAGTCCATCCGCGTCGGCCTCGAACCGGAACCGGGCTGCACGGTCGAGACCACCGCCGACGCCATCGCCCCGCTCAGGGACGTGGCCCACGACCGGATCGGCATCTGCGTCGACACCTGCCACCTCGCCACCTCCTTCGAGGACCCCGGCACCGCACTCGACGCGCTGACCGCCGCCGGCATCCGCGTCGTCAAGTCCCAGCTCTCCGCCGCCCTGCACGCCGACCACCCCCACCTGCCCGAGGTCCGCACCGCGCTCGCGGCCTTCGCCGAACCCCGCTTCCTGCACCAGACCCGCACGAGCACCGCCGCCGGGCTGCGCGGCACCGACGACCTGGACGAAGCCGTCGCCGGCCGGGCGCTCCCCGACAGCACGCCCTGGCGCGCCCACTTCCACGTACCGCTCCACGCACCCCCGGCGCCCCCGCTGACCTCGACGCTCCCCGTGCTCCGCGACACGCTCACCCGGCTCGTCGGCGGACCCGTGCCCCTGACCCGCCACCTGGAGGTCGAGACGTACACCTGGCAGGCGCTGCCCGCCGAACTGCGCCCCCGCACCCGCACCCAGCTCGCCGACGGCATCGCCGCCGAACTCACGCTCGCCCGCGACCTCCTGGTCGACCTCGGCCTCAAGGAACTGCCATGACCGACGAAGCCGCCCCCGGCCCCACCCCCCTCCTGGTCCTCGACGTCGTCGGCCTCACCCCGCAGCTCCTGGCCCACATGCCGAACCTCCGGGCCATGGGGGAGCAGGGGGCGAAAGCACCGCTCTCCACCGTCCTGCCGGCCGTCACCTGCGCCGCCCAGTCCACCTTCCTCACCGGCGCCATGCCCGCCGAACACGGCATCGTCGCCAACGGCTGGTACTTCCGCGAGCTCGGCGACGTCCTGCTGTGGCGCCAGCACAACGGGCTCGTCGCGGGCGACAGACTCTGGGACGCGGCCCGCCGCGCCCACCCCGGCTACACCGTCGCCAACATCTGCTGGTGGTACGCGATGGGAGCCGACACCGACTGGACGGTCACCCCGCGCCCCGTCTACTACGCCGACGGCCGCAAGGAACCCGACTGCTACACCCGGCCCCCCGCCCTGCACGACGAACTGACCGACAAGCTCGGCACGTTCCCCCTCTTCCACTTCTGGGGGCCCGGCGCCGACCTCGTCTCCTCCCAGTGGATCATCGACGCCACCCGGCACATCATCGCCACCCGCACCCCCGACCTCGCCCTCTGCTACCTGCCCCACCTCGACTACGACCTCCAGCGCTACGGCCCCGACGACCCCCGCTCCCATCGGGCCGCCGCCGACCTCGACCGGGCCATGGCCCCGCTGCTGGCCGACGCCCGCGCCGAGGGGCGTACCGTCGTCGCGCTCTCCGAATACGGCATCACCCGCGTCGACCGCCCCGTCGACATCAACCGCGCCCTGCGCCGGGCGGGCCTCCTGGAGGTCCACACCCAGGACGGCATGGAATACCTGGACCCGATGACCTCCCGGGCCTTCGCCGTCGCCGACCACCAGATCGCGCACATCTACGTACGCCGCCCCGAGGACCTGGAGGCGACCCGGGCGGCCCTCGCGGACCTGCCGGGCATCGAGCAGCTCCTCGACGACGAGGGCAAGAAGGCGCACCACCTGGACCACCCCCGCTCCGGCGAACTGGTCGCCGTCGCGGAGAAGGACGCCTGGTTCACGTACTACTACTGGCTCGACGACGCCCGCGCCCCCGACTTCGCCCAGCTCGTCGAGATCCACCGCAAACCCGGCTACGACCCCGTCGAGCTGTTCATGGACCCCCAGGACCCCTACGTCCGGGTCAAGGCCGTCTCGGCGGTCGCCCGCAAGAAGCTCGGCCTGCGCTACCGCATGGCGGTCGTCCCCCTGGACCCCTCACCTGTTCGCGGCAGCCACGGCCGCCTCCCCGAGAGCGACGACGAAGGTCCGCTCATCCTCTGCTCCACCCCCCACGCATTCACCGAACGGGTCAGGGCCACCGAAGTGAAGTCCCTG
The DNA here is from genome assembly GCF_028622875.1 of Streptomyces sp. MMBL 11-1. Lineage (NCBI taxonomy): Bacteria > Bacillati > Actinomycetota > Actinomycetes > Kitasatosporales > Streptomycetaceae > Streptomyces > Streptomyces sp. MMBL 11-1. The sequence continues at coordinate 7,119,412 of NZ_CP117709.1, forward strand.
CTCCTCCAGCTTGCCGGACTGCACTGACATTCCCCGTCACGCACCCGGCACCGCACCACTCCACCCCGTAACCCACCCCGTCAGGTCACCAAGGGAGTCACGCGAACATGAGCCGCACCTCCAAGGACACCGAACTCGCCCGCAGACTGAGCCGCCGCAACATCCTCGGTGTCGCCGCCGGAGCCACCGCCGCCACGATCATCGGCACGGCGAGCGCCCAGGCCGACAGCCGCGACCGCGGCCAGGGACACGGCAAGGGCCACGGTCACGGCCACGGCCACGGCAAGGGCAAGCCCGTCCTGCCGCCCGGCCGCCTCGGCATCCAGCTCTACAGCCTCCGCGACCAGATCTCCACCCTCGGCTTCGCCCCCGTCTTCGCCGAACTGGAGAAGTACGGCTACGACGAGATCGAGCTCGCGGGCTACACCCAGGGCTCGGCCGGCCCCATCACCCTGGCCCGGCTCAAGCGGCTGGCCCGGGACCACGGCCTCAACCCGATCGGCAGCCACGTCGGCTACTACGACGACAACAACCCCGGCGCCTACACCTTCGCCCAGAACCTGGAAAAGGTCCTGGACGACGCCCAGGCCCTCGGCCTCAAGCACATCGGCACGGCATCGGGCCCGTTCCGCTACGGCTCCACGGTGGACGGCTGGAAGCGGGCGGCCGAGGACTTCAACACCTACGGGGCGGCCGCCCGCAAGCGCGGCATGAAGTTCTACCAGCACAACCACGCCGAGGAGTTCTCCTTCGCGACCGACAAGCCGAACGTGCGCCTCTACGACGTCCTGCTCGCCGAGACCGACCCGGACCTCGTCTACCTGGAGCTGGACATCTACTGGGCCTACTGCGCCCAGTTCCGCTTCAGCAAGCGCGCGGACGGCAGCCCGGCCCCGCTCGACCCGCTGAAGTACGTCCTGAAGCACCCGAACCGCTACCCGCTCTTCCACGTCAAGGACGGGGTCCGCGACGAGACGACCCGCGACGGTTACCGCATGTCGGACGTGGGCGACGGGGACATCGACTACAGGACGTTCCTGTCCAAGGTCACCCAGCGCACCCACCACGGCCGGAGCTACCACCACTGGCAGGCGGAGCACGACAACCCGGTCGATTCGCTCGCGTTCGCCCGCAAGTCGAGCGAGCACCTGCACGCGCTGCGTGAGGGCCGCTGCGGCGACTGACCCGAGGGCCGCCGCGGCGACCGAGGTACGGGGCCGGGCCCGCCGGAACCACTCCGGCGGGCCCGGCCTCCGCCCTGCTCACGGCTCCAGGGCCACTACCCGATGCCCTGCCGGTCCGGAAGCAGGGCGAACTCCCGGTCGGCGGCCACCGGCACGTTCCGCTCCACGGTCTGCACGAGCAGCTCACGGTGCCTGAGCAGCGCCTTCCTCCGGTCCTCCGGGGCGAGCAGCAGCAGGTCGTCCAGTGCCGCCATGAGCCGGCGCGTCACCTGGGGGCTGCCGGCGACACACCACCGGATCTCCTCGAAGGCGAGGTCGACCAGGTCGTCCCACCCCGGGCCGTCCTGCACCAGGCGGACCCGCCCGTCCCGGTCCCGGTGGTGGACGGCGCCGAGCGGCAGGTGCGCCACGGCCGCCAGGAACTGCACGATCCGGTCCAGGCACTGCACGGCGGTGGTCGGATCGTTCACGGACGCCGACAGGGCCCGCAGGGCGATGTCCGCGAGCTGACGCAACCCGAACGCCAGATCCTGGTGCAGGGTCCGCTCCACCGAGACGGAGACCGTGTACCGCAGGCGGCGCGGAGGGGGCGCGGACCCGCCGTGGACGGCGAGCACCGGCGTCCCCGGCACCACGAAGTCCCCGATGCGTGGAATGAGCCGCAGCACGACGTCCTGCCGCCGCGCGGCCCGGACCAGCCGCGCGGTGTTGACGTCCCGCAGCACCCCGGCCCGCCCCTCGTGCAGCACCCGCGCGGTCTCCGGCCCCGGCCCGCCCTCCTCCCGCGGCCCCCTCGGCATCCGGTCCAGCACCCGGAACGAGTCGCGCGCGATCCTGTCCACGACCGGCCCCACCTGCATCAGCCGCAGTGTCGCGCTCACATAGACGACGAAGAGCAGCAGGCTCAGCCCGAGCATCACCAGGATGAGCAGGCTCTGCACCAACGGGACCGAGACCACCCGGCGCGGATCGCTCTCGCTCTCGTACGAGGAGAGCACCAGCAGCGAGAAGAGGAACGTCGCCAGGAACACCGTCAGTGTGAGCTTGCTGATCCGGCTCCTGACGAAGATCCGCACCACCCGGGGCGTCAGCTGGCCGCTCGCCATCTGCACCGCGACCAGCGAGATGCTGAACACGACGCCGATGAAGGTCATCATCGCCGAGCTGATCGTGGTGACGATCGTCTTCGCGTCCTGGGAGAACGCCATCAGCCGGCCCAGCTCGTCGTACGCCCCCTCCCGCTGGAGCAGCGCGACGATCGCGTCGTCCAGTTCGGTGGCGAGCAGCCACAGCACGAACACGCAGACGAACCCCATGATCGGAGCGGACCAGAAGGTGTCGCGCAGGTGCTCGCGCAGAGGGGACAGCGGGCGGGGCCGGCGATAGCCGCGATCACTCATGGACGCGAAGGTAGCCCCGGCACGTCCGAGGACCGGGGAGGCCGAGGTCCCACCGGCACGCCGCACCGCACTGACCACCGGATATGCGGGTGAAGGGCGCGCCGAACCCCTGGTATTGTTTTCCATGTCGCCGCGGGAAACACACCGCGAACGGCAGACACCTTGTCCGGGTGGCGGAATGGCAGACGCGCTAGCTTGAGGTGCTAGTGCCCTTTATCGGGCGTGGGGGTTCAAGTCCCCCCTCGGACACCAGCGAAGACCCCAGTTCATCTGGGGTCTTTTGCGTTGTGCCCCTGCGCATCCCGTGTCCCCGCCACGCCGGTCTGACGTAACGGTGGGCGCGTGTGTGCGGTGCGTGATCACTGCCCGTGGCTGACCGGGTCCTTCTCGGCGCCCATCCACACACTCGACAGGACTTGTCGGTGTCAGCGCACTGGAACATGGTTCATCGCGGAAAAGGGGGTACTCGCATCCACCGACCCGTACGGGACGACCGAGGAGGAACACTGAGTGACTTCGACGGTGGAAACCGTCCGCACGATGATGCGGCCGCGGCCGTGCAGCGGACGGCGCGAGCGAGAGCCGGCGAGGGCGCCGAGCCGGTGGGTGAGAAGGCGACGGACGTCGTCGGCACCGCCGGGCAGCACGCGGGCGAGAAGGCCGGCGAGGCCTCCGCCCGGGACGTGCGCGACCAGTCGGGCCGCCGGCCGGGCTGAGTGCCCACGCCGGGGGAGGGGCGTTCGCCGCGCCTTCACCCGAACGTGGCCCACCCGTCGTGCGAAGCCGCCCGTTCCCGGACAGTCCGCGCGCCGCGCACGCGTGATCGTCGCGCGGCGCTCCTCCGCATGAGTGGGGTGCACCTCGATGAAACAGACCGGCAACCCTCCCGATTCCCCCGCAGACGTTTCCCGAAAGTCCTGGGTCCAGGTGCTGAAACGCACGGCCAAGGGGTTCAAACGGGACGAACTGGCCGACAGGGCCGCGGGACTGACCTACTACGGCATCCTCGCCCTCTTTCCCGCCCTGCTGGTGCTCGTGGCCCTGCTCGGCATCGCGGGCGATGCGGCCACCCGCGCCGTCCTGGAGAACATCCAGAAGCTCGCGCCCGGTTCGGCCCGTGATGTGCTGACCGACGCGGTGACGCAGCTCCAGTCCAGCGGTGGGACCAGTTCGGTGCTGGCCGTCGTCGGCCTGCTGGGCGCTCTCTGGTCCGCCTCCGGATACATCGCCGCGTTCATCCGCTCCTCCAACGCCGTCTACGACATGCCGGAGGGCCGCCCGGCCTGGAAGGTGCTGCCGGTGCGCGTGGGGCTGACCCTGGTGCTGATGGTCCTCGCCTGTGCCGCCGCGCTGATCGTCGTGCTCTCCGGTGGCATCGCCCGGCAGATCGGAACGGCGCTGGGGGTGGGCGACACCGCGATGACGGTCTGGTCCATCGCCAAGTGGCCCGTCCTCGTGGTGCTGGTGGCCGCCATGCTGGCGCTCCTGTACTGGGCCGCCCCGAACGCCAAGGGGCGCGGTTTCAGGTTCGTGTCCCTGGGCAGCCTGCTGGCCCTGCTGATCTGGATGGCCGCATCGGCGGCCTTCGCGTTCTACGTGGCCAACTTCGGCTCGTACAACAAGACCTACGGAACTCTCGCCGGGGTCATCATCTTTCTCGTCTGGCTGTGGATCACGAACCTGGCGATCCTGCTGGGCCTCGAGTTCGACGCGGAGACGGCCCGGGAGCGGTCGGTCCTGAGCGGCCGGCCCGTCGACGAGGAACCGTACGTCGAGCCTCGCGACACGCGGAAGTGGACCGAGGAGGAACGGCGGTCCGCGGACCACCTCGACCTCGGGGCCACCGGGCGCCGAGGCCGTGACGCGCAGCAAGGGGGTGAGAGCGGCTGACGCGCGGGAAAGACTGATTGGCCCCTCCGCCCCCCTCCCGTCACGATCCGGTCTCGGACGCGGGAGGGGGGCTTGTTTTTGGCCATGGAATCGATTCCAATCATCCGTGTAATCGATTCCATGGCGTCGGTCCACCGATCCACCACCGGTCGGCGCACGAGTTTCGAGGTGTACGGAAACCACAAGGAGGTGGTCCGGACATGGCGGGCATCAAGGATGTCGCGGCCGAGGCGGGTGTGTCCGTCGCCACGGTGTCGCGCGTGCTGAACAGCCATCCGTCCGTCAGCGAAGAGGCGCGCACCCGCGTCCTCGCCGCCGTCGAGGCCCTCGGCTACCGGCCCAACGCGGTCGCCCGCTCGCTGCGCACCGCGCAGACCCGCACCCTCGGCCTGGTCATCAGTGATGTGCTCAACCCGTACTTCACCGAGCTGGCCCGCTTCGTCGAGGAGGAGGCCCGCGCGCTCGGCTACAGCGTCATCATCGGCAACGCCGACGAGCGGCCCGAACTCCAGGACCACCACATCCGCACGCTCATCGACCGCAGGATCGACGGGCTCCTCGTCTCGCCCGCCGACGGGGGCTCCCCGCTGATGCGGGACGTCGCCCTGAGCGGCACCCCGATGGTCTTCGTCGACCGCTGGATCCCCGGCATCGACGTCCCCGTCGTCCGGGCCGACGGTACGGGCGCGGTCGGGGAGCTCGTCGCGCATCTGCACGGCCTCGGTCACCGCCGGCTCGCCATCATCGCCGGGCCCGCCGCCACCACCACCGGCAACGAGCGCGTCGAGGCCTTCCGGGACGCGATGCGTGAACGCGGGCTGGCCCTGCCCGAGGCCTACATCGGGCAGGGGGACTTCCAGGCGGCCAGCGGCCGCCGGGCCACCGAGCGCTTCCTCGCCCTGGCCGAGCCCCCCGAGGTCGTGTTCGCCGCGGACAACCTGATGGCCCTCGGCGCCCTGGACGCGATCCGGTCCCGAGGACTGCGGGTCCCCGAGGACATCGCGCTCGCGGCCTTCGACGACATCCCGTGGTTCGTCCACACGGACCCACCGATCACCGCCATCGCACAGCCGACCGCGGACCTGGCGCGCGCCGCCGTGCGCGCGCTGGCCGACCGCATCGAAGGACGGACCCCGCAGTCCGTCACCCTGCCCGCCCGCCTCGTCGTACGCCGCTCGTGCGGCGGGGCCGCACCGAACCAGAGGAGCGACCGGTGACCGCACCGGAAAAGCCACGGGTGACCGCACCGGACGAGTTGCTGCGCATCGAGGGTCTGCGCAAGACCTTCCCCGGCGTGGTGGCGCTCGACAACGTCGACTTCGACCTCCGCAGAGGCGAAGTGCATGTCCTGCTCGGCGAGAACGGCGCGGGAAAGAGCACCCTCATCAAGATGCTCTCCGGCGCCTACCGCCCCGACCGCGGCCGCATCCTGGCCGAAGGGCGTGAGGTGCGCATCGAGGGTGCGCAGGACGCCGAACGGCTCGGGATCGCCACCATCTACCAGGAGTTCAACCTCGTCCCCGACCTGACGGTGGCGGAGAACATCTATCTCGGCCGCCAGCCGCGCCGGTACGGACTCGTCGACCACCGCCGGATGCGCCAGGACGCGGCAGAGCTGTTGCGCCGGGTCGGCGTCGATGTGCGCCCCGACGCCAAGGTGCGTGAACTGGGCATCGCCCGGCTCCAGATGGTGGAGATCGCCAAGGCGCTCAGCCTGGAGGCCCGCGTCCTGATCATGGACGAGCCGACCGCCGTGCTCACCTCCGAGGAGGTCGACAAGCTCTTCGCCATCGTCCGCCAACTCCGCGAGGACGGCGTCGGAATCGTCTTCATCACCCACCACCTGGAGGAGATCGCCGCACTCGGCGACCGCGTCACCGTCCTCCGCGACGGCCGCAGCATCGACCAGGTCCCGGCCTCCACCCCCGAGGACGAACTCGTCCAGCTCATGGTGGGCCGCAGCATCGAGCAGCAGTACCCGCGCGAACGCCCCGATGCGGGCGACGCGTTGCTGTCCGTGCGGGGGCTGACCCGTAACGGCGTCTTCCACGACATCAGCTTCGACGTGCACGCCGGTGAGGTCGTCGGCCTCGCCGGACTCGTCGGCGCCGGGCGTACGGAGGTGGCGCGCGCGGTCTTCGGGGCCGACCCGTACGACGCGGGCACCGTCGACGTGCGCGGCGTACGCCTCGCCCGGCACGACGTCCCCGCCGCGATGGGCGCCGGGATAGGCCTCGTACCCGAGGACCGCAAGGGCCAGGGGCTGGTGCTCGACGCCTCCGTGCAGGAGAACCTGGGCCTGGTCACCCTGCGGTCCGCGACCCGCTCCGGGCTCGTGGACCTCAAGGGCCAGCGCACGGCCGCCGCCCGCATCGCGAAGCAGCTCGGCGTCCGCATGTCCGGCCTCGGCCAGCATGTCCGCACCCTCTCCGGTGGCAACCAGCAGAAGGTCGTCATCGGCAAATGGCTGCTGGCCGACACCCGGGTGCTCATCCTCGACGAACCCACCCGGGGCATCGACGTCGGGGCCAAGGTCGAGATCTACCAGCTCATCAACGAGCTGACCGCCTCCGGCCACGCCGTCCTGATGATCTCCAGCGATCTGCCGGAGGTCCTCGGCATGAGCGACCGGGTCCTGGTCATGGCCCAGGGCCGGATCGCCGGGGAGCTCCCCGCCGACGAGGCCACCCAGGACGCCGTCATGGCCCTCGCGGTCGGCACCCCGGCCGTGGCCCAGGGCCACACCCCCACCGAACACCCCGCACCGAAGAAGGAAGAGGAGGGCCCCCGTGGCCACTGAGACAGCCAAGAGTGACGCGGGAACGGGCGGCGGAGTCTCCGTGATACGCCGCGTCCTGCTCGACAACGGCGCGCTGAGCGCCCTGGTTGTCCTGGTGGTGGCGATGTCGCTGCTCTCCGGCGACTTCCTGACGACCCAGAACCTGCTGAACGTCGGCGTCCAGGCGGCCGTCACCGCCATTCTCGCGTTCGGCGTCACCTTCGTCATCGTCTCGGCGGGCATCGACCTGTCCGTCGGTTCGGTGGCGGCCCTGTCCGCGACGGTCCTCGCCTGGTCCGCCACGTCGGCAGGCGTGCCGGTCGTCCTCGCCGTCGTGCTCGCCATCGTTACGGGCATCGCCTGCGGTTTCGTGAACGGCGCCCTCGTCTCGTACGGCAAACTCCCGCCGTTCATCGCCACGCTGGCCATGCTCTCGATCGCCCGAGGCCTCTCCCTCGTCATCTCGCAGGGCAGCCCGATCGCCTTCCCCGACTCCGTCTCGGTGCTCGGCGACACGCTCGGCGGGTGGCTCCCCGTGCCGGTCCTCGTGATGATCGCGATGGGCCTGATCACCGCACTGATCCTCGGCCGCACCTTCATCGGCCGCTCGATGTACGCGATCGGCGGCAACGAGGAGGCGGCCCGGCTCTCCGGGCTCCGCGTCAAGCGCCAGAAGATCGTCATCTACGCGCTGTCCGGCCTCTTCGCCGCCGTCGCCGGCATCGTCCTGGCCTCGCGCCTCGTCTCCGCCCAGCCGCAGGCCGCCCAGGGGTACGAACTCGACGCCATCGCCGCCGTCGTCATCGGCGGGGCGAGCCTGGCCGGGGGCGTCGGCAAGGCGTCCGGCACCCTGATCGGCGCGCTCATCCTCGCCGTCCTCCGCAACGGCCTCAACCTCCTCTCCGTGTCCGCCTTCTGGCAGCAGGTCGTCATCGGCGTCGTCATCGCGCTCGCCGTCCTGCTGGACACGCTGCGCCGCAAGGCCGGTGCGGGTGCGGCCTCCTCCGCGGGCGCCGCCCCCGGCGCACCCGGGGCCGGCCGCAAGGGAGCGCTCAAGCTGGCCGGTGCCGCACTCTGCGTCGCCCTCGTCGTCGGCGCGGTCTCCTTCTTCAACTCCGGCTCCTCCGGCGGCACGACGAAGGTCGGCATGTCCCTCTCCACCCTCAACAACCCCTTCTTCGTGCAGATGAAGGAAGGCGCACAGGCCGAGGCGGAGAAGGCGGGCATCGACCTCACCGTCACCGACGCCCAGAACGACGCCTCCCAACAGGCCAACCAGCTCCAGAACTTCACCAGTTCCGGCGTCTCCTCGATCATCGTCAACCCGGTGGACTCGGACGCCGTCGGGCCGGGCGTCCGCAGCGCCAACAAGGCGGACATCCCCGTGATCGCCGCCGACCGGGGCGTCAACAAGGCGGACACCGCGACGCTCGTCGCCTCGGACAACGTGGCGGGCGGCAAGCTCGCCGCCGACGCACTGGCCGACCAGCTCGGCGGCAAGGGCAGCATCGTCATCCTCCAGGGCACGGCGGGCACCTCCGCCAGCCGGGAGCGCGGGGCCGGCTTCGCCGAAGGGCTGAAGGCGTACCCCGGCATCAAGGTGGTCGCCAAGCAGCCCGCGGACTTCGACCGCACCAAGGGCCTGGACGTCATGACCAACCTCATCCAGTCGCACCCCGGCGTCACCGGTGTCTTCGCCGAGAACGACGAGATGGCGCTCGGCGCGGCCAAGGCGCTCGGCAGCAAGGCAGGGAAGTCCGTCTCGGTCGTCGGCTTCGACGGCACCCCGGACGGTCTCAAGGCGGTCGAGGCGGGCACGCTCTACGCGTCGGTCGCCCAGCAGCCCGCCGAACTCGGAAAGATCGCCGTGCGGAACGCGGTCAAGGCCGCGAAGGACGAGAAGGTCGCGAGCACGGTGAAGGTGCCGGTCAAGGTGGTCACCCGGGAGAATGTCGCCGACTTCTCCTGAACCCGCCTCGCAACCAGGCTTGTTGACCCGGACCGACGAAAGCAGGAAGCACGCCCATGCACGACAACGCCCCCGACGACCGGTACGACCTGCTGGTCGTCGGGTCGGCCAACGCCGACCTGGTGATCGGCGTCGAGCGCCGCCCCGCGCCCGGTGAGACGGTCCTCGGCTCCGACCTGGCCGTCCACCCCGGTGGCAAGGGCGCCAACCAGTCGCTGGCCGCCGCCCGTCTCGGCGCCAGGACGGCTCTGCTCGCCCGGGTCGGCGACGACGACCACGGACGCCTCCTGCTGGAGACCCAGCGCGCGGCGGGCGTGGACACGGACGGCGTCCTGGTGGGCGGGGCCCCCACCGGTGTCGCCCTGATCACCGTCGACCCCTCGGGCGACAACAGCATCGTGGTCTCCCCGGGCGCCAACGGCCGCCTCACGCCCGAGGACGTCCGGGCGGCGGCCCCGCTGCTGGCCGCCGCCCGGGTGATCTCCGTACAGCTGGAGATCCCGCTCGACACGGTGGCCGAGACGGTACGCGGCCGGGGGCCGGGCGCCCGGCTCGTCCTCAACCCGTCCCCGCCCGCCCCGCTCCCCGAGGAGGTGCTCGCCGCCTGCGATCCGCTGGTGGTCAACGAGCACGAGGCGCGGTACATCCTCGGCGACGACGCAGGGGAGGGGCCGCACGACTGGGCCCCGGCGCTCCTCGCGCTCGGCCCGCGCTCGGTCGTCGTCACCCTCGGCGCGGCCGGGGCCCTGGTGGCGGACAGCCGTACGGAATCCCTGGACCACCTCGTCAGCCCGAAGGTCGAGGCCCTCGACACGACCGGCGCCGGGGACGCGTTCACGGCTGCCCTGGCCTGGCGTCTCGGCCGGGGCGACGAGCTGCGGGAGGCGGCGGCCTTCGCCGTCCGGGTGGGCGCGGCGGCGGTCACGGCACGAGGGGCGCAGGAGTCCTTCCCGACGCTGGAGGAGGTCGACGCGCTGTGAAGAAGTCGGGCATCCTCAACCGCCACCTGGCGGGCGCGATAGCCGAACTCGGCCACGGCGACACCGTCCTGGTCTGCGACGCCGGCATGCCGATCCCGCCCGGCCCCCGCGTGATCGACCTGGCCTTCCGCGCCGGAACTCCGTCGTTCGCGGAGGTGCTGGACGGCCTGCTCGACGAGCTTGTCGTGGAAGGAGCGACCGCCGCCCGGGAGATCCGTGAAGCCAACGCGGAGGCCGCGGCGCTGCTGGACGGCCATTTCCCCTGGCTCGAACTGATCCCGCACGACGACCTCAAGGCGCTCACGCCGGCGGCCCGCCTGGTCGTACGGACGGGGGAAGCCCGGCCCTACGCGAACGTGCTGCTGAGGTGCGGGGTCTTCTTCTGAGCGGGTGCGCTCTCCCGACCGGTCGCGACGACGGTACGAGACCTCGGACCGGCCCGGTGGAGCGTGCCGTGGGCCGCACGTTCCGCCGGGCTGAACGCCCCGTTCGTCCAGCGGTCGCCCCCGCCGAGAGGCGATCTGGTCCACGCGAGGTGAAGTGCGCGGCGGAGAGGAGCAGTTCGGGCCGCGAGGATATTCCTGGCGCATCCCGCCGAGGCGAGCTAGGCTCCCCGCGATGACTCACTCCATGAACAGATTGGGGGACCCGTCCGCGCAAGGTGAGTGCTGATGCTCACTTCGACCGCGAACCGGGATACCCACCCAACCCTCCCGTCCTTCTGGCCGCGCGTACGCGAGTTCGCCGTGCCGGCCCCGATGATCGAGACCGCGACCGCCCGCCGTGAGGCCGGGGACTGGGCCGGAGCGTGCGCCGCAGCAGGCGTCGACATCGATTTCCGCCTCCGGTCCGTGGCGCGCGGCCACGGCCGCGAACTCACCGCCCGCATCCGGGCGGACCTGCGCCGGCTGGCTCCTGACCTGCTGCGCTGGCACCTGCCGAGAATCGCCCCGAACGGGCTGCTGCGCCCGGGACTGACGATCGCCCTGGCCCGCTACGACCCACCGGAACGCGACGGGCCGGGCCCTCTGCACCTGGTCGTCCGGACCCCGCCCGCCTGGGCGGACGCCGGGCAGCGGATCAGCCTCGCGCTCTGGGACGGTTCCCCTGCCGAGCCCGCCGCCCGCCGTCATCCTCACCCGCGTCCGAGCCGGCGCTTCCGCCTCGATCTGCACCGCCACCTGTGGGACGCGGACAGGACCGACGAGCTCCGGATCCGCTCCGGCCTCGCCGACCGGCCCGCCTGCCGGGAAACCGAGGCCGCCGCCCCGGACCCGTGGGGCGCCGTTCCGCCGGACCTCCCCTGCGCCGTCGACCGCTGGGCGGCGGAGGCCGCGATCCTGCTCCGCGCCGAGGGACAGGGGCCGGGCGGCACGGTGAGCGTGCGGCTGGGCGGCCGGCGCCGGCTTCTGCTGGAACTGGACGCCGGCACGGACGGCCGGGGAACGCCTGTCGCGCGGGTCGCGGCGGCTCCGGTCCCGGCTCCGTCAGCATCACCGGTGCTCCCGGACGCGGCCACCTGGATCCTGCCCGACCTCGATCTGCTCCGTACCGGGGCGATCGGGGCCGGTCAGCTGCACCCGCTGGTCGCGCGGGCCCTCGTGCCGGATCTCCCGCCGCCCGCTCCGGCGTCGGCCCCCTCACGTACCGGCGACGGGGCGGGAGCACCACGCCTCGTGGCGTGCCGGGGAGCGCGGCACCGGATCGGCCTCGTCGAAGGGGCCCTCGCTCCCCTGGACCACGATCCGGACGAGGTCCGCCGCGAAGAACTGCTGGTCGCCCTGACCGGCACGCCGCTGCCCTGTCTCCAGGCCATCGACGAGGCGCACCGACGCCCGGACTGCCTCACCGGCGTCCGCGAACGCCTCGACCACGGGGACATCGCCGGTGCGCTGGCCGTCGTCGAAGGGCTGCTCGGTCCCGGGGCGGTGCTGCGCGACGGTCCTCTGCGGGACGAACTGGAGGCCGCCGCGCAACGGCGGATCACCTACGGGCTGTTCCGGGCCGACCTGCTCGGTCCCGGACCCGTCCGCCACCGCTCCGACCCCCGCCGTCCCGTCGACCCCCGTCCCCGGCGGGCCCGGCGCCCGCGCCGCACAGCCGCCCGCTGACCCCGGGGCCGCCGGGCGGCCGGGCGGTCCCCGAACCGTGACCGCCCCCGCCCGCCCCGTCCTCACCCATGCTCATTCGCCCTCGCACACCCTTCAGGTGATCACCCATGCTGATGAACACTCCGTCCGCCGTGCCATCGGAAGCCGCTCCCGGCGCCCAACTCGCCGTCGCCGAAGCGCTGATGAGTCTGCTCCGCGACACCACCACCGAGCCGCGCCCCGACGTCCAGCTGGAGGCGCTGACCCTGGCAGTCTCCGCCGACCTGCCCGTGCTGCTCTGGGGCGAGCCGGGCATCGGCAAGACCGCGGCCCTCACCCAGCTCGCCGCCTCCCTGGACCTGCCGCTCACCACGGTCATCGCCAGCGTGCACGAGCCGTCCGACTTCTCCGGGCTGCCCGTCGTCGGCGACGACCCCGCCGAACAGGGAGTGCCGATGGCCCCGCCGGACTGGGCCGTCCGCCTCGTACGGGCGGGGCGCGGGCTGCTGTTCCTCGACGAACTCTCCACCGCACCGCCCGCCGTGCAGGCCGCGCTCCTCCGTCTCGTACTGGAGCGGCGGATCGGAGCGCTGCGGCTTCCGCCCGGCGTACGGATCGTGGCCGCCGCCAACCCGCGCTCCTCGGCGGCCGACGGCTGGGAGCTGAGCCCGCCGCTCGCCAACCGTTTCGTCCACCTCCAGTGGACCCACGACCACGAGGTGGTCGTACGGGGACTCGCCGGCACCTGGCCCCGCGCGACGCTGCCCCGCCTCGACCCCGGAAAGCTGCCCGAGGCCGTGGACTTCGCCCGCCGCGCGGTGTGCGGGCTCCTCTCCGCCCGCCCCACGCTCGTGCACCGGCTGCCCACCACGGAGACCCGCCGGGGCGGGCCGTGGCCGTCGCCGCGCAGCTGGGACATGACGCTGAACCTGATCGCGTTCGCGACCGCCGCCGGATCCTCCCGGGACGTGCTGTCCTTGCTGGTCCGGGGGACGGTGGGGGACGGCCCGGGGCTGGAACTGCTGGCGAGCCTGGACCGGATGGACCTTCCGGACCCCGAGGACCTCCTCGCCGACCCGGCGGGAGCCGTCCTGCCCGAGCGCGGCGATCTCCGCCAGGCCGCGCTGGATGGGGTCGTCGCGGCGGTCCGTACCCGCCCGGACCGAACCCGCTGGGACGCGGCGTGGGCGTTGCTCGTCCGGGCGCTGGAGTCCGGAGCCCCGGATCTGGTGGTCGTCCCGGCGACCACCCTCGCAGCGTTGCGCCAGGAGGACTGGGACGTACCGGCCTCCATCGAACAGCTCGCGGGCGTCGTCTCCCTGTCCGGGCGCGCGGACCGGGCGGCCGCCCGGGTCACGGCGAAGGCGAAGGCGACGGCGGGCCGATGACGACGACGGACACGTCGAGCGCGCTCGACCTCGACAAACTCTTCGCCGCCCGCCTGCAGGCGGCCCGGGTCCGCCCCTACCTGGCGACCGCGCTGTTCGCCCTGCACACCGTGGAGTCACGGCAGGTCCCGACCATGGCGGTCGACCGGCACTGGCGGGTTTACGTCTCGCCGTCCTTCGTGGCCCGTACCCCGGTCGAGGAGTTGGCCGGGGTCTGGGTCCACGAGGTGTCGCACCTGCTGCGCGACCACCACGGCCGCAGCGACCGGGTCGCCCGCCAGCGCGGGCTGACCGGACCGGGGGAGCGGCTGCGGATGAACATCGCCGCCGACTGCGAGATCAACGACGACGTGTACGGCGACGGACTGGCCCGGCCGAAGGGCATCGTCTACCCGTCGACGCTGCACCTGCGCCCCGGCGAGCTGATGGAGGACTACCTGTACCAGTTCCGCCTCGGCACGCGCACCCAGAACCTCGCCTGGCTGGACTGCGGAAGCGGCGCCGACGGGCTGGAGCGGGAATGGGACCTGGGGCCCGACGGCGCGCACGGGCTCAGCGCGCACGAACAGGACGCGGTCCGCTTCCGTGTGGCGCAGGGCATCACCGGCCGGCCGGGAAACGCGTCGAAGGGGTGGAAGCGGTGGGCGGAGGAGGCGTTCCATCCTCCGCAGCCCTGGCGGGATCTGCTGGGCGCCGCCGTCCGTTCGGCCGCCTCGGGGCCCGGCGCGGGGGAGGACTACACCTACGGCCGCCCGTCGCGACGAGCCACCGGACTGCCCGGTGTCGTCCTGCCCAGCCTGCGGCGCAGACCACCCCGGGTCTCCGTCGTCATCGACACCTCCGGCTCGGTCAGCGACGCCGAACTGGGCAGTGCCCTCCTGGAGGTCGCCGCCATCTCGCGCGCGGTGGGCGGCCGCCGCGACCTGGTCACCGTCCTCGCGTGCGACGCGGCGACCCGGGTCGTGCACCCGCTGTGCCAGGCCGAGGGCATCCCGCTGGTGGGAGGCGGCGGCACGGACCTGCGTACGGGCTTCGCCAAGGCGCTGCGGGGGCATCCCCGCCCCGACGCCATCGTGATCCTGACCGACGGGCAGACCCCCTGGCCGGCCGCGCAACCGGCGTGCCGGACGGTCGTCGGCCTGTTCCCGAGGGACCACAGGCGCCGCTCCTGGGACGAGAACAACCCCGACCACGTCCCTCGCCGGCCGCCGGCGTGGGCGCGGGTGGTGGAGATCGGGTAGCGCGCGACGCCGCCCCCGGGGCCCATCGAAGCGTGAGCGCGATCGTGCCGCGCCCCTGACCCGCTCCGGTCCCGGCTCGCTCCGATGCCCGGCTCGCTCCGATCCCGCCTGCGGCCGGGCCGTACTCACCGAACCGCGGGACGGCGGCAGTGGTCTTCCATCACGATGGAGGGCAGGTAACCGATGGAGCGGCTGTGTCATCGGTCGTCGACGCGGGAGGAGCACCTGTGGAGCCGATTTCGGAGGGACTGCTGATGGCGCTGGCCGGCGGGGCGGCGGGAAGCGCCGGCCAGCAGGTCTGGCATGCGCTGCGCGACCTGGTCGCACGGAGGGAAGCGACCACGGGGGTTGAACCGCCGCGGAGTTCGATCGAGGGCGAGCTGACGCTGCTCGAACAGCGCCCGCACGACACCGAGCGGGCTCGTTCTCTGGCAGGAGCCCTCAGTGAGCGGGCCGAGCGGGATCCCGCCTTCGCCGCCGCTCTCGCAGGCCTGCGGGAACAGGGCGAACGCGCGCACGGGACACCGGGGGCCGCGAGGTTCGAGATCAGTGGAGGGACCCAGCACTCCGTCGTCCAGGCTCAGAACGTGCACGGTGACATCACCTTCAACTGAGAGCGGAGACACGGCGCCGCGCCATCCGGCCGGCGACGGACCCCGCTTCGAGGTCTCGGGCGGGCGTCAGCGGAACGTGATCCAGATCGCCCACGTCGACCGGCTCGAACTGGCGGCGGTGACGGATGGCCCGTCCGACGGGCGCCGCCGACCCGGGACGGGCGCCTGGTTCGGCAGGGCCGCCGGGTTCACGGGAGCCGCGTTCGCCGTGATGCTGCTCCTCGCCCGGCCGGACCTGCCGCTCCCGCGTGGGATCGATCCCGGCCCCGTGGCGGCGGGCTGGCTGGTCCTGACAGGCGTCCTCGTGCTGTCCACGGGCCGCTGGGCCCTCCTGCGCGCCCGTGAGCGCCGTATGCGCCGGTGGATGTCGGACCCCTATCTGGCGCGCGCTGTCGAGGATCTCACCGAGGACCTGTCACTCCGCTACGGCGGGGACGAGCGTTGGGAGCTGATCCGCAACCCGGAGCCCATCGAGGTCCCGTGGCGGGAGGAGGAGGGAGGGGGCTCCGGTGCGCCCGGCAGCGGCTCGGTCGCCGCGTACTTCCGCGCGACGCCCGCCCGTCGCCTGGTGATCACGGGGGGCCCGGGTGCGGGCAAATCGGTTCTGGCCCTGCGCCTGGCGACCGAACTGCTCCAGGAGCGGCAGACCCGAGAGGGGCGGGAAGGGCCCGTACCGGTCATCGTCCCCCTCGCGTCCTGGGACCCCCGGGAGGGCCTGTACCCGTGGATCGCGCGGCACGTGGCGGCCGAGCACGCCCGCGCCTGCACTCCCGTGACGGGCGCCCCACCGGTGGCGGTCGCCCTGGTCCTCCTGCGGACGAGGCGGGTCCTGCCCATCCTGGACGGCTTCGACGAGATCCCCGCGGATGTGCGCAAGCGCGCCATGCGCCGGCTCAGGGAAGGCACGAAGGGCGGCTTCCCGTTCGTGCTCACGAGCCGCCGGGACGAATACCACGAACACGTTCCTGAACAGAACGTGTTCTCGCGTACGGAGATCACCCTGTGTCCCCTGGCGGACAGCGCCGTGGCCGCGTATCTGAATCCCGGCGCACGGCCGGGGGCGCGCTGGACCGAGGTGCTCTCCCGGTTGGCGGAGGCCGCCGACGGTTCTCCGGAGGACCGTTTGCGGAGCGTGCTCCAGGTGCCGCTGATGGCGAACCTGGCCCGCGAGGCGTTCAGCGAGGAGGGCGCGGACCCTCGCGAACTGCTCGCCCCGGGTGCCTTCGCCGACACCACCGCCATCGAACGTCGCTTCTACGACGCCTATCTCGACGCCATCTACAGCCCGTCCCACGAGGAACGGACGGGCTGGGATCCCCGGACCGCGCGCGGCTGGGCGGGCTTTCTGGCCGCCCGGATGAAAGCCGACACCCTGGAGTACCTCGCCTGGTGGCGCCTCGACGAGCACGTGCCCCGGCACATCCGCGTCCTCGCTCTCGTTCCGGCCTTCACGCTGAGCGTCGCGCTCCTGGTACGGCTCGATCTGGGGTCGTGGGGCTGGCCGGGCGGGATCGGCCTCTCGCTGTGGCAGGCGTACGCGATCGTGTGCGCGCTCGCTCTCCTTCAGACGGCGCTCTCGGCGGCGGACGAGGAGCACCGTCAGCCCCAGCAGATCGTCCGCCCCACCGGTGCGCGTCTGCGCGAGGCGGTGAGGGGGTGGCGCGGCACGACCCTGGCAGTCCTCACCGCGGTCGGTCTCGCGGCGGGTTGGTCAACAGCGGTCTCCACACGCTCCGGACTGTGGCTGTGGGCCTTGACGGCGATCAGCTGGGTGACGGTGCGATGGTGCGGCCGACGGCTGTTCCTCGCCGCCGACGACCCGTTCCTGGCGCGTTCGCCGGGGGCGCTGCTGCGGTCGGACCGGCGCTCCACGTTCGCCCTCGGCTGGCTCTTCACCGCCGGGCCACCGGCTCTGACCGTCCTGTGCGGCCTGCCTCTTCTCCTGCTGGGGTTCTGGTTCGCGGCCAGGGCCGTGAACGCTTCCGCCGGATCCAGCGCCGACGAGACCGCGGTGGGGTTTTTCGTCGATGTGCTGACGGAGTCTCCGTTCATCGTCGTGCTCGTCATGTTGAACGCAGCCTCGTCCCACCGCGACCGGCTGGTCCCGCTCACGCTCGTGCTGCCGTTGATCATGCTGGCCCTGTATGCCGCCACCCCGGCGGCGCGGGGCGCTGTCACCACCGGCGACTGGGCCTTCACCGTGCTGGCGACGCTGGTCTGCTGGCTGCTCCACGGAACGGCCGTCTCCGCATGGGGCCGGTTCCAGCTGGCCCGCCTGTACCTTGCGGCTACCGGCAGCCTGCCTTTGGGGCTCATGGCGTTCCTGAAGGACGCACACCAGCGCGGTGTGCTCCGTCAGTCCGGAGGCGCCTACACCTTCCGCCACATCGAACTGCGCGACCGTCTGGCGCAAGCGGTGGCCGAGGAGACGCGGAGAGACGTCCGGCGGCAGCTGCCGGGGCGGCAGCTTCTGGCGGGAGCGTTCGCCCTCGCGCTCATCGCGGGAACCTACGCGGTGACACTCCAGGGAGCCGCGCAGGCCGTGCCCGGCTCCGGGCCGGTACGCTCACTGCCCGCCGCGTGCCGTCTCCTCGACGGTGGGCTCGTCGCCGAACTCACCGGCGGTCCGGACGCCTCCCCGTCGACGCCGGCATCGGCGTCCGTGCTGAGCCCGTGGGAGCCGGACTGCGTGGTGACTGAACAGCCGACGTTCTCGCGAGTGGTGCGCGTCGAGGCCGGCACGCGGCTGTTCGAGCCCCTCTTCGACCAGAGCGCGGTGACCCTCGCGGCACGTCAGTTCGCGTCCTGGCGGAGTTCCTCCTTCCGGTTCGGGCTGGTCACCGAGGGGGATCCGCGGAGCCTGGAGGGGCTCGGGGACGAGGCACGCCTGCACACGGGACGCCACCTGGTCGACGACATCGGCCGACAGATCCTCATGGCCGCTGTGGTGGAAGTGCGCAAGGACAACGCGGTACTGACCGTTCGCTACACGGAGGAGCACGCGGACCGGGAACGAGTCGCCACGGTCGCGCAAGCCCTCGCCCGCACCGCGCTGCGCAAGGCGGGGCTCGCTCCCGCACCCGCTGACGGCACGACGCCCGAGCCGCAGGCGTCGGCGGCCGTGGGCGCGGGGGGCGCAGTCCCGGTGGCCGGCCGGGGCGGCGGCGAGGAGCGGCCCCCGGCCGCCTTCCCGTCGGCCGACGGATCGCCGAGCACGGGCGGTCCGTCGGAGCGGCCCGGGCGGACGGGAAGGCGAGCGGAGGGGGACGGCGGGCCGGATGGTACGGCTACTGGCCGGAGCCGATCACCGGGTAGTGGTCGGAGAGGTTCGTGTAGGTGTAGCTCCTGCCCCAACTGGAGACCGTCCAGGGGGCGCTCCGCTCCTTGACCACGTCGTTCCTCCAGCCCGACGGCTTGGCGTGCCCCGTACGGTGCAGGACGTGGTCCAGGTCCTCGCGCGGGTCGTCGGGGTAGCGCTCGGAGGCTATGGAGTTGTCACGGGTGTCGAAGGAGTACGGGTGGCCCGTCCGGGTCTCCGGCGCGGTCAGGCCGGCGTCGGCGAGGAACGACGCGTACTCGGCCGAATGCCTGTCGACGTTGAAGTCGCCCGCCACGACAACCTGTTCGGAGGCCGGGATGTTCTTCGCGTCGAGGAACGCGTCCATCTGCCGGAACTGCCGGCTGCGCATCTGTGCGGCCTCGCCCGCCGAGCAGCCCGGGTCGGTCGACTGGGCGTGGGTTCCGACGACGTGGACCCGGGCGCCGTTGACGTTCAGCACCGTGTAGGCGAAGCCCTTGTTCGAGAACCAGTCGCCGCCGCACGCGTCCTTGAAGACGAACTGTTCCTTGCGCACGATCGGCCACTTGCTCAGGATCGTGACGCCGCCGTCCTCCGGCGTCGCCGCCGCGTACGAGCCGCCCGTCGCGTCCCAGCCGCTCTTGCTCCGGCCGACCACCGGGGTCTGGTACGGGTACGGGGACGCGGAGTTCCGCAGCAGCGCGTCGGAGGCCCCGTTGTCGAAGGCCTCCTGGATCACCACGACGTCATTGCCCTGGAAGAACGACGTCTTCGGGATCTCGGCCGCTCGGTGGTCCTGACCCCAGTTGGGGTAGAGGGACTTGCTGAAGAGGAACGCGTTGTACGAGAGCACGCGCAGGGACGGGGTCTCGGCAGCCGCCGCCTGCGGAGCGTTCACGGCGAGGGTGACGGTGGCGAGGGTGGCGGACAGGGCCACGCCGGTCAGGCGGCGGAACGCGGTGTTCGGCACGAGGTCTCCTGGGGTCGAGTGGGGGGCGTACCGGGCGACCCCCATCCAAGCAGCGGCAGTTACCCGCGGGTAGACATCGGGTGGCACGAGTCTGTCAGGCCGGCTGCCATCCGGGTTCCCGGACGGGGGCGCCGCTCCCCGGACAGGCACTGCCTCCCGGACGGGCACTGCCTCCCGGACGGGGATGCCGCTTCGCCGCCGAGCACACCGGTCTCAGGCGAGTGCGCCGTACACGATGAGGTTGTCGACCGTATGACCCTGGGAGTCGAACTCCCCGTCGCAGGTGACGAGCCGCAGGGTGCTGCCCTTCGTCGCGCCGTAGACCTTCTCGGTGGGGAACGCCTTCTTGCTGACCGCTTCCTTGCCCGTGACCGTGAAGCGCAGGGTCTTCCCCTCCCCGTCGCGGACCAGTACCTCGGCACCCTTGCGGATGTTCTTGAGGTCGTGGAAGACGGCCCGGCCGAAGCGGGTTTCGTTGTGGCCGATCAGCACGGCGGGACCCGGCGCCCCGGGCACGGACCCGCCGGTGTACCAGCCGACCGTCATGCCCTTGTCCGGCGGCGGGACCTCGACCGTGCCGTCCGTGTTGAGCCCCAGCTCCATGAGAGTGCTCCGTATGCCGATCGAGGGAATGGAGACCTCCGTGGGAGCCTGCCGGTCCGCCTCATCGGCCCCGGTCGATCCGCTCGCCCCGGACGCCGACCCACCGTGCGCGGAGGAGGCGGAGGGCGCGGCGGACGAAGCGGCGGGGGAGGACGCGGAGGGCTCGGCGGACGAGCACGCGGCCAGGGCGGCGCAGGTCGCGAGGGCGGTCAACAGGGCGGCGGTCCGCCGGACGCGGCGGGGTGTACGGGACGGCACAGAGGACTCCGGAATCGGTGCGGTGCGGGGATGGCGGTGAGCAGGCGTGGCGCCGCCCCGGTGCGGGGCGGCGCCACGGTCAGCGGTGGTGAGCGGTGCGGGTCAGCCGTTGAGGCCGGCCGCCGAGCGGCGGCGCAGCACGATCGTGCCCACGCCCGCGAGCAGCACGGTCCCGGCCACCGAACCGGCCAGCACCGCGGTGCTGTTGTCGCCGCTGCCGGCGGGACGTTCACCGGCGGCGACACCGCCGCGCGGCGCGACCACCGGGGCGGCCTCCTTCGGCGCGGGGCCCTCACCCGCGGCCACTCCGCCGCGCGGCTTCACCGCCGGCCGGGTGGCCTCCTTCGCGGCGTCATCGGCGGCCTTGCGCTCGGACAGGTCGACCACGGGGGGCTTGCTCTCGGACAGGTCGACCACGGGGGTCTTGCTCTTGGACAGGTCGACGGCGGCGGGCTCCGACGGCTTCGGGGAGGAGTCGGCGAAGGCGGCGGCGGACGGGACCAGCACCGCGCCGGCCGCGACAGCGGTGAGCACGGCGGCACGCAGGGAGAAGCGTGCGGTGAAAGCGGTCATACGGATGGCTCCATTTCATACGCGGCCCCGTGACGGTCCCGGACACGGGTTCGTGCCGGGGACGGGGCATGCCGCCAGGCTTGCGTGGAGATATGAAGAAGCTGTCAGAACGTTGTGGTCATCCCATCAGGGCCGGACGGTGCGGTTCCGGGCAGCCGCAGGACGAAGGCCGATCCCTCGCCCTCGACGCTCGTCGCGTCCACCGTGCCGCCGTGGGCCTCGACCAGTTTGCGGACGATGGCGAGGCCCAGGCCGCTGCCGCCCGTACGGCGGCTGCGGGACTTCTCCGCACGCCAGAACCGGTCGAAGACATGGGGAAGGTCCTCGGGCGGGATGCCGGATCCGGTGTCCGCCACCTCCACCAGCACCGTCCCCCCACCCTCCTCGGAGGTGGACGCGCGCAGCGTCACCCGCCCGCCCTCCGGTGTGTGCCGTACGGCGTTGGACACCAGGTTGCCCACCGCCTGCCGGAGTCTGACCGGGTCCGCGCGCAGGGCCAGGTCCGGGGCGGTGGCCTCGACCGCGAGTGTGACGCCCGCGTTCTCCGCCCGCGCCTGGTGGGCGGCGGCGACCTGGCTCAGCAGCTCCCCGGCCCCGACGGGTTCGGGACGCAGGCGCAGCTCCCCGGCGTCGGCGGCGGCCAGGTCCTGGAGGTCGTCGATGATGTGCTGGAGCAGCACGGCCTCCTCCAGCAACGAGGAGACGAACGCCGGGTCGGGGTCGGCGAGTCCGTCCTGCGCGGCCTCCAGCCAGCCCCGGATGTTGCTCAGCGGGGTGCGCAGCTCATGGGCGACGTCGCTCACCATGGCCTTGCGCTGCTCCTCCAGCCGCGCCCGGTGCGCGGACATGTCGTTGAACGCCGCGGCCAGCCGGCCGACCTCGTCGTCCCCCGAGACGGGCACCGACTCCGGCCGCTCCCCGTCGCGCATACGCTGCGCGGCGCCGGTCAGCGCGTGCAGCGGACGCACCAGCCGGGCTCCCGCGAACACCGAAGCGCCCACGGTGAGGGCCAGTACGAGCGCCGCCGCGCCGGCGATCCTGGCCGTGTTCGCGGGGGAGAGGTCGAAGCCGGGCAGCGTCGCGCCGCCCTCGTCGCCGATGAAGAGAAGGGCGGGGGAGGCCACGTACGAGCTGAGCTGTTCGCTCCGGGCCGTGCCCACACAGGACGCGATCGCCCGGTCGTTCTCCCCGGTGCGCTCGGGCGTCACGACGGACGGCTTCGTGGCCTCCGAAGGGGCGTCGCGCGGTGCCGGAGACGGCAGCGGCACCCGTGGCACCAGCTGTCCGAGCTCCACCGGCAGGGGCGAGGTACGCGGACCGTCCCAGGAGAGATCGCTGTTCAGCCGTACGCCCTCAAGGCCCTGGCGCTCCAGACAGGCGTCGGCCAGCTCGGTGAGCGCGTCGAGCGCCTTCCGTTCCGAGGGGGTGGGGGCGTCCAGGGCGGCGAGATCGCAACGGGTGCCCAGTACGCGGTCGGGATCGTTGCCCACGATCTGCACCCGGGGCCGGCCGCTCGCGCCGACCACCACGTCCGAGGCGATCCCCGCCCGGTTCAGACACTCCACCTTGGCGTCGGCGGTCCGCCGCAACGCCCTGCTGTCGGCCGCGGACAGCAGGAACGGCCCCACCGCCCGGGGATCGATCCGGTCGGCGGCCGTGCCCTGCCCATCGGCGCCCCGCGCCGCCAGGACGGTGTCCACGGACAACGGGTCGACCACGGCGGACGCCTGCGGCGGGAGTGCCGGGGCGGACGCCGAGGTGGCCGAATCGGCGAGCGGCTGCCTGGCCTGGGTGGTCAGGGCGACCCGGCGGCCCGACTCCCGGGCCAGCTTCCGCACCGTCGCACCGACCCCGTCCCAGGTCGGGTTGCGGGCGGCGTAGTCCAGCAGGGTGTCGTAGATGCGGGCGTCCGCGGTGAGGTTCTGTCCCTGCTCCTGCTTGATCGCGCCCGAGGTGGTCTGCACGGCGATCCAGGCCGTGGCCGCCACCGAACACGCGGCCACCAGCGCCGAGACGGCGAGCAGCCGCCCCAGCAGGCTACGGCGCAGCGGCAGCCGCGCCCGCCCGGGCGGCTTTTGCCGGCCCTCGCGCCCCCGGCTCCGGCCACCCGCCCCGCCGTCCCCGCCGCGCGCCCTACGCACCCCGGGCCGCCTTCGCCGGGTCGGTGAGCTTGTAGCCGACGCCGAACACCGTGAGCAGGCGTTCCGGCCGCCGCGGGGCGCGCTCGATCTTCTTGCGCAGGTTCATGACGTGCACGTCGACGGTCCGGGCGCTGATGTAGCGGTCGAACCCGTGGAGTTCCTCCAGCAGCCGCTGACGGCTGAAGACCCGGTCCGGTCCCGCCGCCAGGGCCGCCAGGATCCGGAATTCGCCCGGGGTGCACTCCACCCTCCCGCCGTCCACGGACACCTCGTGCCGCGCGGGGTCGACCACGAGGGCGCCGACGCGCAGGACGGAGTCCTCGGCGACCGGCTCCGGCGCGGCGGTCCGCCGGGTACGCCGCAGCAGGGTACGGACGCGGGCCATCAGCTCCCGAGGGCTGTAGGGCTTGGTCATGTAGTCGTCGGCGCCGAGGTCGAGACCGAGCAGGAGATCGTCCTCGGTGGAGCGGGCGGTCAGCATCAGCACCGGCAGTTCGCGGTTCTCGGACCGCAGTACCCGCACCACGTCGAGGCCGTCGGCCCGGGGCATCATGACATCGAGAACGAGCAGGTCGGGTTCCTGGTGCCGGACGGCGTCGAGCGCGGCGAGGCCGTCGCCCACGATCCGTACGGCGTGTCCTTCCCGTTCCAGATAGCGGCGTACGAGCTCGGCCTGCTTCTCGTCGTCCTCGGCAACCATGACGTCTGCGCACACGCCCCCGATCGTAGAGCGCGGGATCGCGGTGCGGGACCGGGGCGGCCACCAGGCCGCCCGCGCCCCGGACGTGACCCCGGCCGGGTCCGACGGCAGCCGGCGCCCGACGCGGCCTCCGCGCCGATGCCGACCTTGTGATCAAAGGTATGCAGATGTCAGGGGAGAAAGGGCGGAAGGTGAGGCCGAATCGGTCGGAGGCCGTTCGAAAATGAACGCGAACAGCTTCGGTGGTTCACGCAACCTCCTTATAGTGGTGACGCGTTGATCGTATGGTCGCAACGCGTGAAGCCGCCGCCCCTGGAGTCCGTACGATGACGAACCCCTCCTCCGCCACGCCCGCGTCCACGGCCGGTGCCGGCGGAGGCTGCCCGGCGGGCGCCGGTGCGGGGGCCGTCCCGCTCGGTGGGGCCGGCTTCTCCACCGAACCGCAGGTGCTCTACCGGTCCATGCGGCGCGACCACGGGCCGGTCGTCCCGGTCGAGCTGCCCGGCGGCTTCCCCGCCTGGCTGGTGATCGGCTACCGGGAACTCCACCAGGTCACCAGCGACGGGGAGCTGTTCCCCCGGGACGTCTCCCTCTGGAACCAGTGGGGACAGGTCCCCGCCGACTGGCCGCTGCTGCCCATGGTGGGCACCCCCATGCCGTCCATCTACTTCACCGCCGGAGCCGAGCACCGCCGGCACGTCGACATGGTCGTACCGGCGCTCGAAGGGGCGGATCCCTTCGAGATCCGGCAGCACTGCGAGGAGTTGGCCGACCGGCTCATCGACGCCGTGTGCAGCCGGGGAACCGCCGATCTCGTCGCCGAGTTCGCGGAGCCGCTGCCCGTCCTCGTGCTCGCCCGGCTCGTCGGCTTCCCCGACGACGAGGGCGCCGACATCGCGCGGGTGCTCAAGGACCTCGCCGACGGCGGCCCCGGCGCGCAGAAGGCGCACCTGAGCTTCGGCGAGCACATGCGGCGCCTGGTCGAGGCCAAGCGGGCGAGGCCCGGCGACGACGTGACCTCCCGGATGCTCGCCCACCCCGAACCCTTCACGGACGAGGAGTACGCGCTCGACCTGATGGCCATCACGGCCGCCGGACACCTCACCACCGCCGACTGGATCAGCAACTCCACCCGGCTGATGCTCACCGAAGACCAGTTCGCCGACGCCCTGTCCGGCGGCCGGCACAGTGTCGCCGAGGCCATGAACGAGGTGCTCTGGGAGGACGGCCCCACCCAGATCCTCGCCGGTCGCTGGGCCGCGCGCGACGCCCGGCTCGGCGGGCGGAACATCGCCCGCGGCGACATGCTGCTCCTCGGGCTCGGCGCGGCCAACGCCGACCCGCACATCCGCCAGCAGGTCACCGCCGCCGCCGTCCGCTCCGGGCAGGGCGGCA
This sequence comes from Streptomyces sp. MMBL 11-1, assembly GCF_028622875.1. NCBI lineage: Bacteria > Bacillati > Actinomycetota > Actinomycetes > Kitasatosporales > Streptomycetaceae > Streptomyces > Streptomyces sp. MMBL 11-1. Next base: position 7,144,885 of record NZ_CP117709.1, read on the forward strand.
ACAGCGCGCACCTGGCGTTCAGCCACGGCGAGTACCGCTGCCCCTTCCCCGCCCAGGAGATCGCGGAGATCATCGCCCGTACCGGCATCGAGGTGCTGCTGGACCGGCTGCCCGACCTCGAACTGGCCGTCCCCGCGACCGAACTGGTCCGCCGGCCGTCCGCCTTCCTGCGCGGGACGACCGCCCTGCCCGTCCGCTTCACTCCCGTACGCACGACAGGAGACGCGTTGTGAACTGTCCGCACACCGGCGCCGCGGCCGACCGGGACGCCGGGACCGTCGTCATCGACCCCATGGTCCAGGACCTGGACGGCGAGACCGCGCGGCTGCGCGACGCCGGGGTCCTCGCCCGGATCGACCTGCTCGGCGTCCCGGCCTGGGCGGTCACCCGGCACGCCGAGGCACGCCAACTCCTGCTCGACCCGCGGCTGGTGAAGGACATCGACGCCTGGGGACTCTGGCAGAGCGGCGCGGTGACCCACGCGTGGCCGCTGATCGGCATGATCGACGCCGGGCGCTCCATGTTCACCGTCGACGGGGCCGAACACCGGCGGCTGCGCACCAAGACCTCGCAGGCGCTCACCCCCCGCCGCCTGGAGGCGATCCGCCCGGAGATCGAGAAGTTCACGCAGGAGCTGCTGGACGCCCTCGACGCCGCACAGGGGGACGACGGGGTCGTCGATCTGAAGGCGGTGTTCGCCCAGCCCCTGCCGATGCGGGTGGTGGGCATGCTGATGGGCGTGGACGAGTCCCAGCACGCCATGCTGACCAGGCAGTACAAGGCGTTCTTCTCCATGCTCACCCCCCAGGACGAACGCCTCGCGCTGCTCGCCGAGTTGGACGTCTTCTACACCGGCCTCGTACGGGAGAAGACCGCCCGGCCCACGGACGACCTCACCAGCGCGCTGATCCTGGCCGATGAGGGCGGCGAGCCGCTCACCGAACAGGAGGTGGTGGGCAACCTCAAGGCCATGGTCGCCGCCGGGCACGAGACCACCATCGGCCTCGTCCTCAACGCCGTGCGCGCCCTCCTCTCCCACCCGGACCAGCTGCGCATGGTGCTCGCCGGGGAGGTCGGCTGGGACGCGGTGATCGAGGAGACGCTGCGCTGGGACACGCCCACCACCCACCTGCTCATGCGGTTCGCCACCGAGGACATCCCCGTCGGCGACGACGTGATCCGCCGGGGCGAGGGAGTCGTCGTCTCCTACCGGGCCATCGGGCGCGACCTCGAGCAGCACGGCCCCGACGCCGACGCCTTCGACATCACCCGCCCCACGCGAAACCGCCACATGACCTTCGGCCACGGCCCGCACATCTGCCCCGGAGCGGCCCTGTCGCGCGTCGAGGCGGGCATCGCGCTGCCCGCTCTGTTCAGACGCTTCCCCGGGCTCCGCCTCGCCGTCCCGGACGAGGAGATCACCAAGCTTCCGGTGATGACGCAGAACGACATGACCGCCTTCCCGGTCCTCCTGGGCTGACGACGAAACCGGCGGACAGGGGAGGTGCCGTATGCCGTCGGGACCGGGGTTCCTGGCGCTCGCGCCGCACCGCTCCGGCACGGCCTCCCTCCTGTCCGACGCGGCACGCCGACGCGGCATGGAGGTGACCGTGCTGCCCGCCGACGGAGTCCCCGAGCGGTACCGGGGGAGGGGGGACGGGCACTACTACGGAGGCCCGCGCTTCGGCGCCCGGGTCGCGGACCCGCTCGGGGTCGCGCTCCTGGAGCCGCACGACGGCTGGCTGGACACCCTCCCGGGCGCCTTCACCGGCCGGAGCGTCAGCCGGGTGCCCCTCTCCGAGGCCCGCAGGCGCACCGGCCCGATCTTCGTCAAACCGCCCACCGACAAGAGCTTTCCCGCCGCCGTCCACCCGGACGGCGCATCGCTCCCGCAGCCCCCGCCGGGCTCCGGTGACCCACTCGTCCAGATCAGCGAAGTCGTGGTCTGGGAGGACGAGTTCAGACTCTTCCTGCTCGACGGTGAGATCCGCACCGGATCGCGCTACGCCGTGCACGGTCGGCTCGAAGCGGCCCCTCTGGCCGGCCACCCGCAGGAGGCAGCCGTACACGCCTTCGCCGACCGGCTCACCGAGGAGTGCGGGGACACCCTGCCGGGAGCCGTCGTCGTGGACGTCGGGCGGATGCGCCGCCCGGGCCGGGACACCGAATGGGCCGTCGTCGAGGCCAACATGGCCTGGTTCAGCACCGTCTACGCCGCCGACCCCGACCGCGCCCTGGACGTGGTGCTCCGGTCGGCGGGCCCCGGCGCCCTGGCCCGGGAGCGGGACCTGGCGTTCCGGCGGGACCGTTCCACCCGGCCCGCGCCAGAGGGCTGAGGCGGTGCGCCGAGCAGGGCCGCGGGGGCACGTGAAGATCCTGGTTGCCGAAGATTCAATCATGGTAACTTCGCGTTCAGCCATGTGAGTTGGACCGACTCGGCGGGGGGTGGCCCGATGGATGCTGTCCCGCACGGGCACCCGGGACCGGATCTGGTGCAGGCCATGGTCGACGCGCTGACCCTGCTCGAATGTGTCAGGGACCGGACCCAGCGCGTCGAGTTCGTGGAGACGGTGGCCTACAGGCTCGGCGTCGAGCTGACCTACCCGGACAGCACGCCCCGGATCGACATGACGCATCTGGTCCGCAAGGTGATCCACCGGCCCGGCGGCCCCGAGGCGCTCGTCTACGCGGTCCGCACCGTGTCCGGCAAGGACGAGGCCGAACGGATAGCCGCCGAGGCGGGCGTCCGGATCGACGCCGACCGGCCGGGCCCCGGGCCCGCGCCCGTCTTCGCCGAGGACGTCGCCCGGCAGGCGCGCCGACTGCTCGCCGAGGCGAAGGACATCGACGGCGGGCGCCTGACCGCACTCCTCGGCGAGGAACTGCCCGGGGACCTGCCGGACAGCGGAACACCGGCCGAACTCTTCGACCACGCACTGGACATGACCGCGCTCGCCGACGGCCTCCCCGCCGCGGTGGTCCTCGTCGAGGCCGCCGCCGCCCTGTCGGACGGGTGGGGCGCACCGCTGCGCCGGTGGGCGGACCGCTGGGCGGCCGGGGACCCCGCCGCGCCGCCCGACGACCCCCGGGCGTGGGTCTCCGGGGCGGCGGAGGCGCTCGCCGACTGCCGGCGGCGCCTTAAGCGGCCCGCCGCCCCCGACCCGACGGTCCCCCGGTGTCTGGTCGTGATGGTCGAACCGGCCCGGGACGGTTCACCGGACGTCTTCGTCCGCCACTGGGTCAACAAGGTCCCCGGCTACTGGCGGCCGGAGCCGAGCCCCGTGGAGACCGTCACCCTGGACACCCTGGCCGCGGCGGTCGAACGAGCCGTCGACCGAGGTGAGGCGCTGTGGGCCGATGCGCGGAAGGGGACGGCGGGGCGGACGGAGGCACCGGGACCGACGGAGGGGGCGGGGGCCCGCGGAGGACCGGTCCACGTCGAGTTCCTGCTCCCCTTCGACCTGCTCAACCATGACATGGCCCGCCTGGAACTGGGCACCGGAGACCCGAGGCCCCGGCCGATCGGCATGCACTACCGGGTCCATCTGCGCAGCCTGGACCGGATGCGCGGCGACGCCGGGCAACTGCGCCGCTGGCAGGCCCGCTGGGATCAGCTGCGGACCGCGACCGCCCCGGCCGCCCACCGCTGGAGGGCCGCCGACCGCGACGGGCTCGAACGCTGGCGCGCCCACCTCGCCGGGGACGAGTCGCTCACCGCGGTCATCCTCGACGCGCCCGCCGTCCAGGGGCACGGCCTGGAGGCGTTGCAGGCCGCCGTCGTCGAGGGCGTGGGTCTCGCCGCCTGGGACCGCAGGGCCGACAGCCCTTCCCCGTCCAGCGAACTGCTCACGCTGCTTCTGGGGCACACGTACGCACAACTGCCGGAAAAAGTGCACAGGCTGAGGGCGGGAGCGGAGATCGAGGAGGACGGCCCCCTGTGGGTGGGCAGGCACATCGCGTTCTTCTGGGACGACCCGTACCGACTGGTCGATCGTGAGGAGTTGTTGTCGGCATGACCGCAGAGGCCTCTGCCGTACCGCCGCCGCCCGCGTGGTGGGTCTTCCACGCGACCGGAAGGGCGCCCGGGGGCGAGCCGCCGGAGCTGCCGGCGCCACCGCCCTGGCGGACGTTCCCCGGCGGACCGCTCCAGCCGCCACCGCCCGAGGACGACCGCGCCGCGGAGCGCCGCCTCGGCCGGATCCAGGACGGTCCGCAACTGCGGCGCGAGGAGATCGACGCGGTCAACGCGGCCCTGCTGCTGCGCCGCCCCCTGCTCATCACCGGCCCGCCCGGCGTCGGCAAGTCCACCCTCGCCTATCTGATCGCCCGTGAGCTGGGACTCGGCCGGGTCCTGCCCTGGAGCGTCGTCAGCCGCAGCACGCTCAGGGACGGCCTGTACGCGTACGACGCGATCGGCCGCGCCCAGGCCATCGCGGCCTGGCGGGCGGCCGATGCCGGCGCGCACGGCCCCGCCGCCGGGTGCGCTCCCGACACGGCCGACGGAGCACCGGGCGAACGCGGCCCGGCCACCGAAGGGCCGCCCGCACTGGGGGACTTCGTCACCCTGGGCCCGCTCGGCACCGCCCTGCTCGCCTACGGGCGCCCCCGGGTGCTGCTCGTCGACGAGCTGGACAAGAGCGATATCGACCTGCCCAACGACCTCCTGCACGTCCTGGAGAACGGCAGTTACGAGATTCCTGAACTCGTACGCAGCAACGAGGAGTCGGCGACCGTGTTCACCGACGACCCGCGCGGCTCGGCGAGGGTCGAGGGCGGCCGGGTGGAATGCGCGCAGTTCCCCGTCGTGGTCATCACGAGCAACGGCGAACGGGAGTTCCCCGCCGCCTTCCGCCGCCGCTGCCTGCCGCTGGAGATGCTGCCGCCGGGACGCGAGCAGCTGATCGGCATCGTCGTCAGTCATCTGCGGCAACGCCCCGAAGGCGTCGAGGCGCTGGTGGACGAGTTCGAGAAGCGTCTGCGCGGTGGCGGCACCCAGTCGATCGACCAGTTGCTCAACGCCGTCCAGCTGACGACCGCGGGCGGTTTTCAAGCGGATGCCGACGGGCGTAAGCTCGTCGAGATGCTCCTCCGAGACCTCTCGAAGGGCCGCTGATGAACGGCTTGCCCAGGGAGCGTGCTCCGGACACCGAGTCCGTGCGGGCCGGCTCCCCCGATCCCACCACCGGCGACCGGCACGAGGACGACAGTCCGTTGGACCCGGGCGAGGCCGACTGGACGGGGCTCGCCGACGCCGCCTGGCTCGCCGCCGCCCGCATCGAGGCCGAGCGCACCCCCGGCCCCACCCCGGGCCGCCCGGCCCCCGCCGAACGGCACCCCGGCGCACCCGGTCCCGACACGCCCGACCCCGGCCACCTGCCGCCCCGCGACCCTCCGCCCGACCGGGAGCCCGGCCCGCTGCTCGGCCCCGTCCCCGGCACACCGGCCGACCCCGCGCCCGACGCCGTGCCCGGGGTCTCCGGGCTGCCCGGGCCACCGGCGTACGAACGGGAGGTCCGGACCGTCCAGGAGCGCACACGCACCGGCCCCGACCGGCTGCCGGGCCCCCGCCCCCGGGACGGGCGGACGGCCCCGCCGCGGCTGGCCAGGTCCCTGCGCGGGCTGGGCCGCAGGGTGCCCACCGGCGGCCGGAGCGCCCTCGACGAGGAGAGCACGGCCGAGCACGGGCTCACCGACGGGCTGTGGGTTCCCTATTTCCTCCCCGAACGCGAGCGGGCGTTCGACCTGGTGCTCCTCGTCGACCGGGCCCCCACCATGCCGCCGTGGGGCGCCACCGTCCGGCGGATCGCCGAGGAGGCCGCCCGCAGCGGAGCCTTCCGCGATGTCCGCACGGTCGGGGTGGCCCCGCCCGCCGGGTGCGGGGAGCCCGCGCTGCGCTGGCCCGGCGGCCGCGACGGCGACCCCGCCGAACTGCTCGACGGCCGCGGCTCGCGGCTCTTCCTCGTCGTCACCGACGGGCTCGCCCACGGCTGGGCGGGCCCCGGAGCCGACCGGTTACTGGAACGGCTCGCGTCCGGCGGGCCCACCGCGCTCGTCCACCTCCTGCCGCCCTACCTGCGCCACCGCTCCTCCCTGTTCCCCTTCCGCGCCCAACTGGACGCCGGAGGCTTCGGCGCACCGAACCGGCGCTACCGCTTCCGCCCGCCGCTCGGCGCGCACGACCCCGTCCGGCCGCTGCCCGAACCGGACGACGACACCGTGCCCGTACCGGTGCTCAGCGTGCGCGCCGGGTCCTTCCGCGCCTGGGCCGACCTGGTGACCGGCGAACGAGGGGTGCGGCGGATCCTGCCGGTCGTCCTGGCGGGCGCGATGGCCAAGGGAGCCTCCGCCCCGGGGCTGCGCGCCCCCGTCGTCGACGGCCCCAGGGCGGCGGCCGCCGCCGTACGCAGGTTCCGCTCGCTCGCCAGCCCGCTGGCCCGGCAGCTCGCCGTGCTGCTGGCCCTCGCCCCGATGGACTTCGCCGTCATCGACGAGCTGCGCGACCTGGCCCTGCCGGACGCCGGGCCCGAGCACCTCGCCGAGGTCATGATGGGCGGGCTGATCGACTGGGACGCCGACGCCGGGAGCGGTCCGGACTTCGCCGACGACGTACGCGAAGCGCTGCTCGCCACCAGCACCAGAACCCAACTCGCCCGCACGGTCGGGCTGCTGGCGGAGCTGCGTACCGGGCAGGGGCACGGCGCCCGGCTCCGCGCGGCCATCCACGACCCGGTGCGCACCGCCCTGCCCGGAGCGGAACCCGGCGCCCGCCCCTGGCTCCGGATCGAACTGGCGGTCCTGCGAGCGCTGGCAGGCCCCTACGCCGGCCGGGCCGCCAGGGTGGCCACCCGCCTGGTGCGTTCGCCGGACCAGCCCCCTGCCCGGCCGGGTGAGATCGCCGAGGAATCGATGAAAAATGCCCCGAGCTGGGAAAAGCTGGCACCGGACAGCGTCGTTACACCAGGAGGACCCGTGCCGCCCACGACACCACCAGCAGCTGACCCCTCGGCACCAGCTGACAACACCGCCCGGAGGGCTCACGAGGAGATGGAAGTCAAAGCGCCGGAAGCACGCGTCGTCCGTTCGGGCCAGCCGAGGATCATGGGCAACGTGCCGCCCAAGAACCCCAACTTCACCGGCCGCGAGTCCCTTCTCGCGGCCGTGGAGCGGCAGCTGACCGAGGACGAGACGACGGCCGTCCTCCCGCACGCGCTGCACGGCCTCGGCGGCGTGGGCAAATCACAGATCGCGGTGGAGTACGTCTACCGCCACAGCGGCGAGTACAACGTCATCTGGTGGATCCCCGCCGAGCAGGAGAGTCTGATCCTGGCCGCGCTCGCCGAGCTGGCGACCGCCCTCGGCCTGGAGGTCGGACCGCAGGCGAACACCGCCGTGCCCGCCGTCCGCGAGGCCCTGCGCACCGGCAAGCCCTTCGACAACTGGCTGCTGGTCTTCGACAACGCCGAGGACATCGAGTCGGTGCGCTCGTACTTCCCCAACGGCGGACCGGGAAAGATCATCGTCACCTCGCGCAACCGGGAGTGGGAACGCGTCGCCACCCCTCTCAGCGTCGACGTCTTCTCCCGTGAGGAGAGCATCTCCCTGCTCCAGCGCCGGGCCCGGGGCCTGAGCACCCATGACGCCGGCCGCCTCGCCGAGGCGCTCGGCGATCTGCCGCTGGCCGTCGAACAGGCCGGCGCCTGGCACGCCGCCACCGGCATGCCGGTCGACGAGTACCTCCAGCTGCTGGCCGAACGGCGCCCCGAGATCCTCGAACTGACCCCGTCCCCGGACTACCCCCTGCCCGTCGCCGCGGTCTGGGACATCTCGCTCGGCCGGCTGTCCGCCGAGAACCCGGCCGCCCGCCAACTGCTGCAGATCTGCGCCTGCATGGCACCCGAACCCATCCCGCTCAGCATGCTCCGCGGCGGCCGCAACGTCCAGATCACCCCGGAGCTGGACCGCGTGCTGCGCGACCCGCTGCTGCTCGCCCGCGCCACCCGTGACCTGAGCAAGCTCTCGCTGGTGCGCCTCGACCACAAGGCCGGCACGCTCCAGATGCACCGGCTGATGCAGAACGTGATCGTCGCCCGGCTGGATCCGGAGGAGCGGGAGACGATGCGCAACGCCGCCCACCTGCTCCTGACCACCGCCAAACCCGGGCTGCCCGCCTCACCGGAACAGTGGCCCGCCTACCTCGGACTGCTGCCCCACGTGATCGCCTCCGACGCCGTCGACAGCTCCGACGGCTGGGTGCGCGACCTGCTGTTCGACATGGTCACCTTCCTCTACTACTGGGGCGCCCACGAGGCGGGCGCGGACCTGACCCGCCGGGCGTGGGAGGCCTGGAGCGAGCAGTCGGCCCAGGACGACCTGCATGTCATCCGGATCACCAAGATGCTCGGCTTCTACCTCCAGCACCTCGGCCGGATCCCGGAGGCCGTGGCGTTGGGCGAACAGGCCATGGAGGTCTCGCGCAGCGCGCCGATCCCGGAGGAGGAGCTCATCGACTCCATGCTCCAGATGGCCGGTTCGCTGCGCTACCGGGGCGACTTCCACGCCGCCCGCGAGCTGAGCGCCGAGGCCTTCGAGCGGTCGGGCGACCTCTACGGTCCGGAGGACCCGACAACCCTGAACGCGGCCCACAACTACGGCGTCTCGCTCCGCGTGAACGGCGAGTTCCGACTGGCGAAGGAGATCGACGAGGAGACCGCCAGGCAACGCCAGTTGCTCTACGGTCCGACCAGCGGCCTCACCCTCAACACGCTGAGCGCCGTAGCGGCGGACACCCGCGAGGCGGGCGACTTCCTGGGGGCCCGGATCCTGCAGGAGTCCACGTACCAGACCTACCGGACCCATTTCGGCCCCACCAACGCGGCGACGATCCGGGCCGCCCTGAATCTCGCGATCTGCCGGCGCCGGGCCGGATTCCTGGAGGGGGCGGCCGAACTGGTCGAGGAGATCCTGGAGCGCTTCACCAACCGGTACGGCGCCGAGTACCCGGAGACCCTGGGGGCCGCCCTGGCGGCGGTCGTCGACCGCAGGATCGCGGGCAGGCTGGAGGACTCCCGGCGCCTCGGCCGGCAGATCCTCGACCGCTACCGGGACATCTTCGGCGAGCACCACCCGTACACCCTGTGCGCCATGGTCAACGTGGCCGCCACCCTGCGCGCCATGGGCGAGGTGGAGGAGGCCGAGCGGCTGGACACGGTCGCCGGGACACGGCTGCGGGCGGACCTGGGCCAGCGCCACATCTACACCCTGGCCGCCGCACTGGGCCGGGCCAACGACCACTACGCCCGGCTGGACTTCGCGGGCGCCCTGGAGGTGGACAGCGCCACGCTGCCGCTGCTCACCGAGATGGCCGGCGCGGACCATCCCTGCACCCTCGTCTGTGTCGCGAACCTCTCCCTGGACCAGCGTGGACTCGGCCGCCCCGCGGAGGCGGACCGGCTCAACGCCCAAGCGGTGGAGGGCCTGACGCGGGTCCTGGGGGACCAGCATCCGTGGCGGACCTCGGCCCGGCTGCATCAGCGCATCGAGTACGACGTGACGGTGATTCCGTTGTGAGGCGACGGACCGGGCCGGGGCTCCGAGCGCCGGTCCGGACGGACCACGCTCCCGGCCCGGAGGGCAGGGAGACCACGGACGGGGGCGACGCTTGACCACGGTCATATTCATCCACGGCACGGGCGTGCGACCGCCGCACACCGAGGCCCTGTACGCACGGGTCACGGCCTCGCTCGCCGAGGCCGCCCCGGGCGCGCGGGTCGTGCCGCTCGACTGGGGCCGGCGGTACGGTGCCCGGCTCGCCGCGGGCGGGGCCAGCATCCCGTACGACGGGGCCGGAGCCACCGGACGGGACGCGGGGAGCGAGGAGGACGACGAGACCGCCGCGTGGGCGCGCCTCTACCGCGACCCGGAGGCGGAGCTGGCCCTCGCCGCCGCACGCGGCCCCTCGGACGAGCTCCCGCCGGGCGCGGCCTTCCCCGACGAGGAGATCCGGGAACGGCTGGCGGCACTGGCCGCCCGGGGCGAGGAGGCCGCCCCGGAGCTGGGCCCCGGACTCGGCGCGCAGGCCGTCGCCCTGGCCCGCAGCCCGCTGCTCACCCCGGCCGCCGAAACCCTCGGCCCCGAAGCCCTGGCGACGCTGCTGGCCCGTGCGCTGGCCGCCGCCGTGACCGGCGCGGCCCTGGACGAGGACGCGCCGGTGATCCTCGACGGCGCCACCCGCGACGCCGCCGTGGACCGGATCGCCCGGCAGCTCGGCGCCCCCGCGCCCGGCACCGGCAGGGGGCCGGTGGGCCGTCTGCTCGGCCGGCCCGTGACGCGGCTCGGCTCCCGCTACGCGGTGCGCCGCCGCCGCGCCCTCACCGGGGCCGCCCACCCGGCGGCCGGCGACGTGCTCAGATTCCTCGTCCGCGGCGGCCCCCTGCGCGCCGCCCTGCGCGAGCTGGTCGCCGCCGTGGAGCCCCCGGTCGTCCTGCTCGGACACAGCCTCGGCGGGATCATCGCCCTGGACACCCTGATCGAGGCCCCGCTGCCCGGCGTCCGGCTGCTGGTCACGGTGGGCTCACAGGGGCCGTTCCTGTACGAGACGGGGGCGTTGCCCCACCTCGACCACCCGGAACCGCTGCCCGTCCATGTCCCCGCCTGGCTGAACATCCACGACCGCCGCGACCTGCTCGGCTTCGCCGCCGCACCGCTGTTCCCCGGCCGGGCCGTGGACGTGGCGACCGACAACCGGCAGCCGTTCCCCGCGGCCCACAGCGCCTACTGGACCGACCCGGCCGTCTACCGCGCCATCGCGGAGCGGCTGCCGTGAGCGCGGGCGGTGTCGACCCGGCACGCGTGGTGGCGCTCGTCGTCGGCGTCGAGGCCTATGCGGCGGGCCCGCGCTGGACGCTGCCGGGTCCGGTCCACGACGCACTGCGCTTCCGGGACTGGCTGCGGTCCACCGGCGTGCCGGACGCCAACATCCTGCTGCACCTCGCCCCGGCGGAGGGGACGGACGCGGTCGCCGGCCATCGCGCCGCCGACCACGAGACCCTGCGGCGGGTGCTGGTCCACGAACTGCCCGCCCGCCAGGGGGACGTGCTGTGGGTCTGGTGGGGCGGGCACGGTGTCCTGGACCGGGACGAACACCTGCGGCTCTACTGTGCCGACGCCACGGACGCCGACCGGCGCAACATCGACCTGGAGTCCGCCCGCCGCCGTCTGAGCAGCGATGTCCTGCCCGGGTTCGCGGAGCAGAACTGGGTGGTGGACGCCTGCCGGACCTTCGAGGAGCGCCACCGCCCGGCCGTCACGATCCCGGACGGAAGCCTCCCCGCGGGGCAACGGCTGCGGATACACCGGCAGAACGTGCTGCTGGCCGCCGACCGGGGGCAGCGCGCGGCCAACGATCCCGTGCGCCGCCTGGGCGTGTTCTCGGACATCGTCCTGCGCGAGCTGACCGCCCTGCCCGGCGGTCCGGCTCCCGACCCGGAGGCGCTCTTCGCGGCCGTCCGGAACCGGTTCGACCGGCTGCGCGCCGAGGGCGGCCACTCCCAGCTCCCCACACTCCAGCTGCACCGCCCCGGACACGCGGAGTACCTCCCCGACCGCCCGGCGGCACCGGCGCGGGCGAACGGAGTCCGCTCCGGACCCGAGCGGACGGGCGGCGGGCTGCTCCGGGTGGTCGAAGCGCTCCTCGCCTATCCGCTGATGAGCGACCGGGACGAACGCCAGACGATGGTCGCGGAGCTGGACCCGGTCCTGGTGGCGCGCATGCCGCGGCACGCGGTGCCCCGTACGGACGTCCTGGGCATTCTGCGGACGCTGCGGGGGCGGCCGGAGGGGCCCTGGGACCTCTACCGGGCCGTCACGCTGCTGGACGACGATCCCGGCAGGGCCGCCGAACTGGAGGAAGCCCTGCGGGAGTTCCTGGCCGAGGGTCGGACCGGTCCGCCGGGCCCGTGATCGTACGGCGTGATCGCACGGGTTTCCGGAAGGCCACCCGTTCGTCATGATGGGAAGGGACGGGTGGCATGGTGTGCCGCCGGACCGAAAAGGGGGAGAAGGCCTTGCAGCAGACGGCATCGGCCGGTGATCCGGCCGACTACCTGGAGTCCGATGTGGCGGATCTCGCGGAGATGGGCGTCGCCACCGTGCGCGCCCTCGCTCCCGCTCCCGGCCGGCGTCTGCTGGAGGAGATCCGAAGAGCGCGTACCAGCACGCTGTCCGGCAGCGGCCCTCCTGGCGGTCTCGCCGACTGAGCGCTGTGCGGCTCTCCCGGAAACGGCCCCGGCGGGCCGCGTCGGGACCACGACGAAGGAGCGCGGGTGTGCACGGACCGATGCGGATGCCCGGCCACTGGTTCGACGAACTCGCCTCGGGCGGTGGGTCGGTGGAGGCCGTCGGCTTCCTCGCGGAGGGTGAGCGGTCCCGACGTCTGGTCCTGCTCCGCGAGTTGCTGTGCCGGCTGGAGGAGCGGCCGGCTCTGCTCGGCCCCGTCGACCTGGGCGTCACCTGGCGGGCCGTCGAACGGGCCGAGGCCCGAAGGCCCGGCTGTGTCGAGGAGTTGCTCGTCAGCCCGCAGGTGGGGAGCTGGCTCGCCCACACACTGCGCCGCTTGCACGGTACCGCGGCCGGCCCTCCGCTGTGGGTGGACGCCGGACACCTGGCCGGCGTCGCCCTGGTGGCCGCGCTGAGGTCCGGGACGGCCACCGAGCTGGTCGTGCCCGCGAGGGAGGGCGCGGTGGCCCTGCCGACGCTCGGCCTCGCCCGGCTGCCGGGCATCCCGCTGCTGGGCTTCCAGCCGGTCCACGCGCGTGTCCGGGAGGGGGAGTTGCTGCTCGCGCCGACCGGACGGGGCAGCGGGGCGACGGCGCTGACCGTACGGCCGCTCACCGCGCCGCCGAGCGCCCTGTGGTGGCCGACGCACCGGCTGCCGGTGCGGCCGGGCGGGCCCGAGGTCGCCCTCGACGACACCGACCCGTACCGCGACCTCGGCCACCCGATCCCGCCCCGCCGACTCACACCACGCGAACTCGGCACCTGGCGGAGCCTCTTCGCCGAGGCGGTCGCCCTGCTCGCCCCTGGCTCCGTCTCCGGCCCGCGTTCCCCCGGCACCGGGCCGGGCACGGTGCGACCCGAGGAGATCAGGCGCATCGTTCCCTGGCCCGGACCGTCAGGCCCCGGACCCGTCGCGGGGCTCAGCGCCTCCACCGCCGACGCGTTCGGCTCCATGGTGGTGGCCCGGCCCCCGGACGGCGCGGCGCTCGCGGAGACGATGGTCCACGAGTTCCAGCACAGCAAACTGGGGGCGCTGCTGCACCTCTTCGCGATGCTCGACGACGATCGCGAGGAGGAGCACTACGCCCCGTGGCGCCCGGACCCGCGTCATCTGCCGGGGCTCCTCCACGGGGCGTACGCGTTCGTCGGCGTCGCCGGATTCTGGCGGGACCGGATCGGGGACCGGGCGGCCGATCCGCTGGACCTCGCGCCCTTCCGGTTCGCGCTCCGCCGCATCCAGACCCGTACGGTCCTGCGGACCCTGGCCACCCGCGCCGCACTCACCGGGCCCGGCCGCCGGCTGGTCGCCGGGCTCACGCGCACCGTCGACGGCTGGCTGCGCGAACCGGTGGACGGGCGGGCCGTGGCGCGGGCCCGTGCGGCGGCCACCGGTCACCGGGTCGAATGGCGGCTGCGCAATCTGCGGTGCGCGGACGAGGAGCGTGCCGGGCTGGCGGCGGCGCTGCGAACGGGGGCCTTGCCGCCCGTACGGCAGCCCCTGCTCCTCCCCGCCCTCGAACGCACGCACTGGCAGGACGTGCGGGGCGCGCTCTACCTCCGCCCGGACATCGCGCCGGACAGCATGCCGGCCGTCACCGCTCCGGACATCGCCACGGACATCGCGACGGACGTGGTTTCGGACGCCGCGTCGGACGCCGCGTCGGTCGCCGTCGGCCGCGGCGCGCGTCCAGGGGCCATGGAACCGGTCCGCGCCGATGTGCTGCTGGTCCGGGGGGAGGCCGCGGCGGCGCGGGTGGCGTACCAGGAGCGCGGGGCCGAGGCCCCGGGGGATCCGCATCCGCTGGCGGGCTGGCTGCTGGCGCACACCGCGCTCCACCCCGGCCACCGGCGGCTCCTCGCCCGCCCGGAGCGGTTCGCCGCCGCTGTCGCGGGGGAGGGGCCGGAGGTGTGGGAGCGCGCCGCCCACCGGCTGGCCGCCCCCCAACCGCGCGCCTGACCAGCACCGGGTCACCTGTGGCGAGCCCTGGGCGAGCAGCCAGGGGAGTCCTCCTCGCGTGAGGAGCATCACTCTGCGTGAATTTCTCGGCATACATTCCGCCGGACCGGGGAGGGGTCCAGGCCGCTGGTGCGGCGGTACCCCGGTTCACCACGCAGCACGCCCCGACCGATCCGGAGGGGGCATTTCAGGCACGGAAGGCGAAAATCGACATGTCGGCGCTCAAAACCATCCACATCGACGGCACCTGGCGGGCCGCCGGATCCGGCGCGACGCGCGAGGTCATCGACCCCGCCGACGCCACGGTCCTGGCCGTCGTCGCGGAGGGCGGGGCCGAGGACGCCGATGCGGCGATCGCGGCGGCGCGGCGCGCCTTCGACGACGGCCCCTGGCCGCACAAGCCCGTCGCCGAGCGGGCCGGGCTGCTGCGCCGGGTGGCCGAGCTGCTCCAGCGGGACCGCGAGGAGATCGCGATCACCGAGAGCCGCGACACCGGCAAGACCCTCGAAGAGGGCCGGGTCGACGTCGACGACGTCACAGGAGCCTTCCGCTACTTCGCCGACCTCGTGATGAACGAGAGCGGTGGCCGGGTCGTCGACGCGGGCGACCCCGAGGTCCACAGCATCGTCGTCCACGAGCCCGTCGGCGTCTGCGCCCTGATCGCCCCCTGGAACTACCCCCTCCTCCAGGCCAGCTGGAAGATCGCCCCGGCCCTCGCCGCGGGCAACACCTTCGTGCTCAAGCCGAGCGAGGTCACCCCGCTCTCCACCGTCCACCTGATCCGGCTCCTCTCCGAAGCGGGCCTTCCCGACGGCGCGGCCAACCTCGTCACCGGCGCGGGCGACCCGGTGGGCGCCCGGCTCTCCGAACACCCCGACGTCGACCTGGTCTCCTTCACCGGCGGCCTCGCCAGCGGTACGAAGGTGGCCCGGGCCGCCGCGCCGACCGTGAAGAAGGTCGCCCTGGAGCTGGGCGGCAAGAACCCCAACGTGGTCTTCGCCGACGCCTGCGCCACCGAGGAGGGCTTCGACACCGCCGTCGACCAGGCACTGAACGCCGCGTTCTTCCACAGCGGCCAGGTCTGCTCCGCCGGGGCCCGCCTGATCGTCCAGGACTCGGTCAGTGAGCGGTTCGTCACCGAGCTGGCCCGCCGCGCCGACGCCATCCGCCTCGGCCGGGGCACCCTGGAGGGCGTCGAGTGCGGCCCCCTCGTCTCCGCCCAGCAGCTCGCCAAGGTCGAGGCGTACGTCGCCTCCGCCCGCGAGGAGGGCGCGATCGTCCGGGCCGGCGGCGAACGCCCGGCCCCCAGCGACGTACGGCCCGAGGGCGGCTACTTCTACCGGCCGACCGTCCTCGACGGCTGCCACCGCGAGATGCGGGTGGTCCGCGAGGAGACCTTCGGCCCGATTCTCACCGTCGAGACCTTCCGCACCGAGGAAGAGGCCATCACGCTGGCCAACGACACCGACTACGGACTCGCCGGCGCCGTCTGGACGACCGACGCGGGCCGGGCCCGCCGGGTCGCCGGACGGCTGCGCCACGGCACCGTCTGGATCAACGACTACCACCCCTACCTGCCGCAGGCCGAGTGGGGCGGCTTCGGGAAGTCCGGCACGGGCCGCGAGCTCGGCCCGACGGGGCTCGCCGAGTACCGCGAGTCCAAGCACATCTACCAGAACCTCAACCCGCGCCCCCAGCGCTGGTTCGCCGGCTGACGCCTGCGGGGGCCGGGCGCCCTCCACGGAAGCCGCCCGGCCCGTCCGGCTGTTCGCAGCACCACGTACACGCACGAACCTTGCAGAAGGAGCAGTGACCGATGCCCTCCACCCCCCGCAGCACCGCAGTCCCCGACGGCCCCGTGGCCGACTACGTGATCGTCGGCGGCGGCACCGCCGGATCGGTCATCGCCTCCCGGCTCACCGAGGACCCGGACGTCACCGTCACGGTCATCGAGGGCGGCCCCACCGACATCGACCGCGACGACGTGCTGACCCTGCGCCGCTGGCTCGGCCTCCTCGGCGGGGACCTCGACTACGACTACCCGACCACCGAGCAGCCGCGCGGCAACTCCCACATCCGGCACAGCCGGGCCCGGGTACTCGGCGGCTGCTCCTCGCACAACACGCTGATCAGCTTCAAGCCGCTGCCCGGCGACTGGGACGAGTGGGCCGAGGCCGGCGCCGAGGGCTGGGGCGCGGCCGCGATGGACCCGTACTTCGCCAGGCTGCGCAACAACATCGTCCCGGTCGACGAGAAGGACCGCAACGCGATAGCCCGCGACTTCGTCGACGCCGCCCAGCAGGCGGCCGGGGTCCCGCGCGTGGACAGCTTCAACCGCAAGCCGTTCCACGAGGGCGTCGGGTTCTTCGACCTCGCCTACCACCCCGAGAACAACAAGCGCTCCTCCGCCTCGGTGGCCTACCTCCACCCGCACATCGAGGCCGGCGACCGGCCCAACCTGCGGATCATGCTGGAGACGTGGGCGTACCGGCTGGAGTTCGACGGCGCCCGCGCCACCGGCGTACACGTGCGGACGAAGGACGGCGAGGAGATCCTGCTGCGCGCCGCCCGCGAAGTCATCGTCTGCGCGGGAGCGGTGGACACGCCCCGGCTGCTGCTGCACTCGGGGATCGGTCCGCGCGAGGACCTGGCCGCGCTGGGCATCGACGTACGCCACGATCTGCCGGGCGTCGGCGAGAACCTGCTCGACCACCCCGAGTCCGTCATCGTCTGGGAGACCGACGGGCCCATCCCGGAGAACTCCGCGATGGACTCCGACGCGGGCCTCTTCGTCCGCCGCGACCCCGAATCCCGGGGCCCGGACCTGATGTTCCACTTCTACCAGATCCCGTTCACCGACAACCCGGAGCGGCTCGGCTACGAGAAGCCCGAGCACGGGGTGTCGATGACCCCGAACATCCCCAAGCCGCGCAGCCGGGGCCGCCTCTACCTCACGAGCGCCGACCCCGAGGTCAAGCCGGCCCTGGACTTCCGCTACTTCACCGACGAGGACGACCACGACGGCCGGACCCTGGTCGACGGCATCAAGCTCGCCCGTGAGATCGCGGCCACCGAACCGCTGGCCCACTGGCTCAAGCGCGAGGTCTGTCCGGGCCCCGAGGTCACCTCGGACGAGGACATCAGCGAGTACGCCCGCAAGGTCGCCCACACCGTCTACCACCCGGCCGGCACGTGCCGGATGGGCGCGGCCGACGACCAGCAGGCCGTCGTGGACCCGCAGTTGCGCATCCGGGGCCTGGAGGGCATCCGGATCGCCGACGCCTCCGTCTTCCCGACGATGCCCGCCGTCAACCCGATGATCGGCGTCCTGATGGTCGGAGAGAAGTGCGCCGAACTCCTCGCGGACCAGGCGCGTGTCACCGCCCCGGTCACCAGCACCAGCACCAGCACCAGCACCGGAGGCGATGTCCGATGACCGGAACCGAGACCCTCAAGGCCACCGGGAAGGCCGGGGACGCCGAGGCCGACGAGAACCCCGTGTTCTCCGTCCGCAACCTGTGGAAGGTCTTCGGCCCCAAGGCCGACCGGATCCCCGGCGGCGAGCACGCGGCGCTCCCGCCCGCCGAACTGCGTGAGGCCACCGGCTGCACCGCCGCCGTCCGCGACGTCTCCTTCGACGTCCGCAAGGGCGAGGTCTTCGTCGTCATGGGCCTGTCGGGCTCCGGCAAGTCGACCCTCGTGCGCTGTCTCACCCGGCTGATCGAGCCCACCAGCGGCACCCTCGCCATCGACGGCGAGGACGTCCTCGCGATGGACCGCTCCCGGCTGCGCGAACTGCGCCGCCACCGCGCCGCGATGGTCTTCCAGCACTTCGGACTGCTGCCGCACCGCACGGTGGTGGACAACGTCGCCTACGGCCTGGAGATCCAGGGGCTGAGCAAGGCCGAACGCCGCGTGAAGGCGGCCGAGTTGGTGGCGAAGGTCGGCCTCGCGGGTCTGGAGGACCGCCGTCCGTCCCAGCTCTCCGGGGGCCAGCAGCAGCGCGTCGGGCTCGCCCGCGCGCTCGCCGTCGACCCGTCCGTCCTCCTCTTCGACGAGCCGTTCAGCGCCCTGGACCCGCTGATCCGCCGCGAGATGCAGGACGAAGTGGTCCGGCTGCACCGCGAGGAGGGCCGCACCATGGTCTTCATCACCCACGACCTCAGCGAGGCACTGCGCCTGGGCACCCGGATCGCGCTGATGCGTGACGGCGGCATCGTCCAGCTCGGCACCCCCGAGGAGATCGTGGGCTCGCCCGCCGACGACTACGTGCGCGAGTTCGTCCGCGACGTGCCGCGCGAGCAGGTCCTCACCGTCGCCACGGCCATGCGGCCCGCGCTCGCGGGGGAGAGCGAGCGCGGCCCGGCGGTGCGCCCCGACGCCACCGTGTACGAGGCCATCGAAGCGGTCTCCCGCTCCGGCGACCCCGCCGCCCGCGTGATGGACGGCGGCCGGCTCGTCGGCGTCGTCGACCACGCGTGCCTGCTCGACGTCGTCGCCGGAACGACCGGCGCCCCGGACACCCCTGCCGTGCCGGACGCGCCGGACGGCTCCCGCGAGGTGACCCTCTGATGGCCACCGCACAGGCCACCCCGGCCCGCCCCGTGCGAGGGAGCGCGCGCCGGGGACCGCTGGCCCCGCTCCGCGACCGCCCGGCCGCCGCGAAGCTCCTGCTGCTCGCGCTCGTCGCCGTCGTGGCCGTCCCTCTCGTGCACGGCCGCTGGGGCGGTGGCGTCTGGCCCGACGCGCTGACCGCCGACCTCTCCGGGCCGCTCGGCGACGTGACGGACTGGATCGTCTCCAACCGCGACAGCCACCCGCTGTTCCTCTACTTCTTCGGCCACATCAGTAACGCCGTCGTGCTGTCCGTACGCGGTGTCTACCTGGTTCTCCTGGCCCTCGGCTGGGCCGGCGTCACCGTGTTCGCCGCCGCCGTCGCCTGGCGCGTCGCGGGGATCCGGCTCGCGCTCACCGCGGCCGCGTCGTTCCTGGTCTGCGGGCTGCTCGGCATGTGGGTGCCGACGATGCAGACACTCGCGCTGATGGTCGTCGCCGTCCTCGCCTCCGTCGTGCTCGGGCTGCTCCTCGGCCTGGCGGCCGGGCTGTCCGACCGCACGTTCCGCCTTCTGCGCCCGGTGCTCGACACCATGCAGGTGCTGCCCGCCTTCGCGTATCTGCTCCCGGTGGTACTGGTCTTCGGCATCGGCGTCCCCGGTGCCGTCCTCGCCACCGTCGTGTACGCGGCTCCGCCGATGGCCCGGCTCACCGCGCTCGGCCTGCGCGGCGCGGACAGCGGCGTCATGGAGGCCGTCGCCTCGCTCGGCGCGACCGGCCGGCAGCGGCTGCTGAGCGCCCGGCTGCCGCTGGCCCGCAAGGAACTGCTCCTCGGCCTCAACCAGACCATCATGATGGCGCTCTCCATGGCCGTCATCGCCTCCGTGATCGGCGCGGGCGGCCTCGGCGACCGGGTCTACCAGGCACTGTCCTCCGTGGACGTCGGCGCCGCGCTCGCCGCGGGCATCCCGATCGTGCTGCTTGCCGTCGTGCTGGACCGTACGACGGAGGCGGCCGGCCGCCGCATCGGCGCCGAGCCCACCGGCCCGGCCCTGCTGCGCGGCCTGCGCGGCTGGTCCCTGGCCGCCGCGGTCACCGCGGCCGTCGCCGTCGCCGGACGGGCCACCGACGGCCGGGTCTGGCCCGAGGACGTGACCGTGGCCATCGCCGGACCGGTCAACACCGCCAAGGACTGGATGGTCGACCACCTCTACACCGGGGTGCCCGTCATCGGCGGCACCGCCGACCTCGCCTCCCACTTCACCAGCGGCGTCCTCAACCCGCTGCGCGGCGGGCTCACCGGCCTGCCCTGGTGGTCGGTGCTGCTGATCGTCGCCGCCCTCGCCTGGACCATCGGCACCTGGCGCACCGCCGCCACCGCCGTCCTCGCCATGGCCGCGATCGGCGTACTCGGCGTGTGGGAGCCGTCCATGGACACCCTCAGCCAGGTGCTCGCCGCCGTCGCCGTCACCCTGGTCATCGGCTTCGGCATCGCCGTCGGAGCCGCTCGCAGCGAGCGCCTGGAGAGGCTGCTGCGACCGGTCCTGGACGTCTTCCAGACGATGCCGCAGTTCGTCTACCTGATCCCCGTCGTCGCCCTCTTCGGCGTCGGCCGCGCCCCCGCCGCCGCTGCCGCGGTGATCTACGCGCTGCCCGCCGTCATCCGCATCACCACCCAGGGACTGCGGGGTGTCGACCCGGCGGCGATGGAGTGCGCCCGCTCGCTCGGCGCCACCCCGGGCCAGCAACTGCGCCAGGTCCAGATCCCGCTGGCCAGGCCCTCCCTGCTGCTCGCCGTCAACCAGGCGGTCGTCCTGGTCCTCGCCGTCGTCATCATCGGCGGACTCGTCGGATCGGGCGCGCTCGGTTACGAGGTGGTCCTCGGCCTCGCCCAGGGCGACCTGGCCACCGGCCTCGTCGCCGGAGCGGCGATCGTCTGCCTCGGCCTGATGCTCGACCGGGTCACCCAGCCCACCGCCCGCCGCCAGCGACAGGAGAGCTGAGATGAACCGCTCCCGCACCCGCCTGCCCGTGGCGCTCGCCTCGGCCGGGGTCCTGCTGGCCACGGCCGGCTGCGGCGCCGCCGACATGACCAAGCAGGCCTCCCCCTTCGCGGCCCCCGCCGGGGTCAAGACGGTCACGCTCTCCGTCCAGTCCTGGGTCGGGGCGCAGGCGAACGTCGCCGTGGCGGAGCAGCTCCTCAAGGAGGAGCTCGGCTACCGCGTCGACCTCGTCCAGACCGACGAGGTCCCCGCCTGGGACGCCCTCAGCCAGGGCCGGGTCGACGCGATCCTGGAGGACTGGGGCCACCCGGACCAGGAGAAGCTGTACGTCGAGGAGAAGAAGACCATCGTCCGGGGCGGCGACCTCGGGGTCACCGGCCACATCGGCTGGTACGTGCCGAAATACTGGGCCGACGAGAACCCGGACGTCACGGACTGGAAGAACCTCAACAAGTACGCGGACCAGCTGAGGACCGCCGAGAGCGGCGGCAAGGGCCAGCTCATGGACGGCTCGCCCTCCTACGTCACCAACGACGTGGCGCTGGTGAAGAACCTGGACCTGGACTACAAGGTGGTCTTCGCCGGTTCGGAGGCCGCCCAGATCACCCAGATCCAGCAGTTCGCCAAGGAGAAGAAGCCCTTCCTCAGCTACTGGTACCAGCCGCAGTGGCTCTTCAACGAGGTGCCGATGGTCGAGGTGAAACTCCCCGCCTACACCGACGCGTGCGCGGCCAAGGATCCGGCGGACATCGACTGCGCGTACCCGACGACACCGCTGCAGAAGTTCCTCAACGCCGACTTCGCCGAGCGCGGCGGCGAGGCGTCCGCGTTCCTGAAGAAGTTCCAGTGGTCGGAGAAGGACCAGAACGAGGTCTCCGAGATGATCGCCCAGCAGAAGCTCACGCCCCAGGAGGCGGCGGAGCGCTGGATCGAGCGCCATCCGGACGTCTGGAAGAAGTGGCTTCCGCGGGACTGAGCCCGGTGCCCGGCTCCCTCCGGGGAAGCCGGGCACCGACCGCTCTGCTCCCGGTCCGTCACCGCGCCCGGACCGTCGCCAGCACGTCCCGGTCCGGCTGGAGGGTCAGACCGGTCAGCGGCGTGATCTCGCCCGGGTCGACGTCCAGGGTGAAACGGCGGGCCAGCACGGCGAGGAGGAGGACGGACTCCACCATCGCGAAGCGCGTGCCGATGCAGACCCGGGGCCCGCCGCCGAACGGGAACCACGCGTACTCCGGGATCTCCTCGCCGTCCCTCTCGTCCCAGCGCTCGGGCCGGAACTCCTCCGGCTCGGGGAACCATCGCGCGTCGCGGTGCGTGGCCCACTGGCTGCTCCACACCCGGGTGCCCTCCTCGACCGGCAGGCCGCCGATCGTCGCCCCCTCCTTCGCGATCCCGGTGATCAGCCAGACCGCCGGGAACAGCCGCAGGGTCTCCTTCACCACGGCCTGGGTGTACGTCAGCCGCGCGTAGTCCTCGAAGCCGGGCTCCCGGTCGCCGAGCACCCGGTCCAGTTCCCCGGCGAGCGCGTCGCGGACGCGGGGGTTGCGGGCGAGCAGGTACCACGCCCACACCAGGGTCGTACTCGTCGTCTCGTGACCGCCGATGTACAGCGTGACCGCCTCGTCCCGGATCTCCTCGTCGGTGAGGTGTGCCCCGCTGTCGTCGACGGCGGTGAGCAACCGGCTGAGCAGGTCGGGGCGTTCCTCCTCACCGTCCCGGTGCCGGGCGACGACCCGGCGCACCTCGGCGTCGATGACGGCGGCGGCCTTCCTGATCCGTGCCCGGCCCGGTGTCGGCACCCAGTCCGGCAGCAGTGCGCCGAGCCCGGCGAACTCCTTGCCGATCTCCATCTGGGCGATGTCCATCGCCCGCCCCATCGCCTCGGAGTCCGCGGGGGTGTCCACCCCGAAGATCGTGCGTACCGCGATCTTCTGGGTCAGCGCGGACATCTCCCGCTTGACGTCCACCCGTTGCCCGTCCGCCAGGCGGTCCGCCAGCTCCACCGCGCAGTCCGCCATGGTGGTCGCGTACGACTGGACCTGCTTGGGCCGCACGGAGGGCTGCACCAGCGAGCGCTTGCGCCGCCAGTCCCGGCCGCGCGCCACGAGCATCCCGTTGCCCAGCACCGTGCGGAACGCGATGCCGAGCTCCGGCTGGTCGAAGGTGTGCTCCGTCTTCGTGAGCAACTCGCCTATGCAGCCGGGGTCGGAGAGGAAGACGCACCGTTTGCGGCCGAACCTCCAGCGCACCATGTCCCCGTGGCCGCGCAGCAGTTCGAAGAAGGCGAGCGGGTTCTTCCCGAACCGCGGCAGATTCCCCACGAGCGGCAGCCCCTTGGGCCCCGGCACGAACGCGTGGCCGCGAGGCTGGGTGTCGGGCGCCGGACCGGTCTGCGTGGACATCGAGGAACTCCGCTCCCTGGGGCGCGCCACTGCCGGCGCGCAACCGTTCGAACCCCATCGAACAGGATGGGGGCGGCGCTCCACCAGGGCGACGACAGGCGTGGCCGGATTCCGTCAGGCACCGTGCGGAGCACGCCAGTTGTGGGCAGGCGCCGGGGCCCCGCTCCTGGCGCGGGGCACCACGACGACCTGGTGTTCGTCCTCGTACACGACCTGCCCGGGGTCCGTGGACTCCAGCCGCTCGCACGGCACCCCGTGCGCGTCCAGCAGCGCGAGATAGCCGGGGATCCGGTCCAGCAGGTGGGTCGCCGTCCCTTTGAACCAGGCCACCGCCCCCGGATTCACCCCAGGGTCGTACACCGCCGGATCGACCCGCGAGGGGTCGGTGTAGGCGGCGTCGTACCAGTCGTTCGCCGCCCGCCAGAACCGGTGCTGCTCCTCGGTCAGGCGACCCTCCCGGGCCAGGCCGTTGGCCAGGGCGAAGATCCCGGGGAAGTGGCCCCGGGGGCTCCGTTCGGTGCTCTGGAACCGTACGTACGCCGTCGTCCCGCCCATCCCGCTCCCTCCGCCGCTGCCGGTGCGGGGTTCAGCGTAGGCCCGGGCCGCACGATGTGGGAGCCCGCGACGACGACCGGCGGCCACGGACGATCGTGACCGGCTCCGGGGCGCCGCCCCCCCCGGGGGGGGGAGCGGGCGGCGCGAACCTCAGACGCCGGGCGGAACGTGGGCCGGCCGGCCCCTGCCCCGCGTCAGCGAGTAGCCGAACACGGCCGCCAGAGCGGCGAGCACACCGCCGCCCACGGTCCACAGCCAGCGGTCGGTCCACCAGCCCGAGGCCCAGCCGTCCTCCGGCTCACCGGCCTTCGGCGCAGGCGGAGCGGCCGAGGCCCCCGCGTCGCCCGCCGAGGCGACCGACACGCCCGGCACCAGCGGCTCGGAGAGCGAGCCGTCCACGTCATGGGCGCCGTCCTGCTCCTTCGAGACCGCCTTCACCTCGACGCCGACCGGCAGCCCGAGGTCGGCGGCGGGCAGGTCCACCACGGTGAGGCGGATGTAGTAGCTGCCGGGCAGCGGGTCGTCCGCCCACGGTTCGGACCAGGACCGCACGGTCCGCAGCACGCAGGACAGCTCGACGGAGGCCGCGTCGGCCGCCGCCTTCCTGGTCTGGTGCCCGTACATGCAGGCCTGGCGGCGGCGCAGCCCGTCGTACACATCGATCTGCCAGGTGGACGTGGAGCTCCGGGCGCTCGAAGGCAGCTTCACGGTGGCCTCGACGGTGGGCCGCTGACCGGCGTCGGCCGGGAACACCCAGTACAGGTAGTCGCCCGCCGAGGCCCGGGCGGTGCCCGTCCGCCCCTGTTCGAGCGCGGTGGCCGTACGGAACGTGGTTCCGGCCTCGGTGGGGCCCGCCTCGTCGTCGGCGGGGCTCGCGCTCGCCGACGGGTCGTCCGCCACGGCCGCACCCGCGGAGGTGAGCAGGGTCAGTCCGGCGAGCAGCGCGCCGGTGAGCGCGCGTCGGGCGCCGTGGGTACGGCGAGTGGTCGTGCGCATCAGTTGGTCCTCCATACGGCGACGCGCCAGCGCGAGATCCAGCCGGTCAGCAGGCCCGCGACCAGTCCGGTCAGGACGAGTGCGCCGAGCAGCCACCAGCCGCGGCCGAGCCCGAAGGCCGCCACGTCCGAGGCGTTGTCCGGCCCGTCCACCAGGTCCACGGTCAGTTCGACCGGCAGACCGGGTGACCTCTTCACCGAGGCGGGCGCGGAGAAGGAGTGGGCGAGCTGGAGGCAGACGGTCTCGGCGGCGGGCTTGCCGTCGCCGTCGTCGCCGTCCTCCACCTCGGGCTTCGGATACCGCAGCCCGGACGAGATCACGTTGGTGCGGCCGGTCCCGGCCTCGGAACCCCGGACGATCTCCCGTCCGTGCACGGTCACCGCGCGCAGCAGTACGCCGTAGTCGTTGTCCACGGCACGGTCGGCCGCCACGCTCGCCGAGGCGCGCAGCTCCTGACCGGGCAGCACGTCGACGCGGTACCAGCGGTGCTCGCCGATCTTCTCGCGGTCGGTGTAGAGCCCCGGCTCCAGTTTGGGCGCCGCGGAACAGCTCCCGGCCCCTTCCGTCGCCACCGGGGTGACGACGGGCTCGGCGGCCCGGTCCACCAACTGCTTGACCCGGCCGGAGAGTTCTTCCTTGTGCTGCACGGCGGTGTACGTGCCGCCGGTGGCCTCCGCGATACAGGTCAGCTGCTGGCGGATCTTGGCGTTGGGCACCAGGCCCAGCGTGTCCACGACCAGGTGGGTGCCGCGTGCGGCGATCTCCCGGGCCACCTCGCACGGGTCGAGCGGCCCGCAGGTGTCCTCGCCGTCCGTGATGAGCACGATCCGGCGCGAACCGTCCCCGCCCTCCAGGTCGTCGGCCGCGCCGAGCAGGGCCGGGCCGATCGGGGTGAAGCCGGTCGGAGCGAGGGTGGCGACGGCCGCCTTGGCCTCGGTGCGGTCCAGCGGGCCGACCGGGTAGAGCTGCCGGGTGTCCTTGCAGCCGACCTTGCGGTCCTCGCCCGGATAGTCGGCGCCGAGCGTCCGGATGCCCAGGTGCACCTCCTGCGGCGCCGCGTCCAGGACGTCGTTGAACGCCTGCTTGGCGGCGGCCATCCGGGACTGGCCGTCGATGTCGCGGGTCCGCATCGAGCCGCTGACATCGAGCACCAGCTCGACCTTGGGGGAGGGGGTGGCGGGGGCTTCGTCGGCGGCGGCGGGGATCGCGGTGCCGAGCCCGGCGGCCAGGGTGGCGAGCGCTATGCCCACCCCGGTCGTCAGCCGTTTACTAGTGATCATCGCCGGATCTTATGGAAAATCAGTTCGTATTCCCAACCGGGCCACTCGGGGCCGGGGCTTCCCGGCGCGGGGCGGGTGAACTCCCCGGCGGCGGCGGCCGGGTCGTCGTGGTCGCGGCGTGGGCGGACATCTGCGGACCGGGAGCGGTCCGCAGGCGTCAGGGACCGGTGAGCAGGGGCCCGGAGGCGCGCTCCAGGACCGAGGTGACCCGCTCCCAGGTCTCCCTGTCCCGTTCCACCGGCGGAAGCCGGCGGTCCGTCCCGGACCGCTGCCAGGCCGTCGCCAGCGCCACCGGATCACCGCCGCCCGCGGCCGACGCGGCGAGCGCCGCCGCGCCGAGGGCGACCAGCTCCCCGCTGCCCGGGATGACGAGCGGCCGGCCGGAGAGCCGGCGCACCGTCTCCACCCACATGCGCCCCTGCGCCCCGCCGCCGATCAGGCGCAGCGGGCGGTCGGCGACCTCCGGCGCCTCGGGATCGAGACCGCAGGCCGACAGCAGGCCGTCCAGGGCACGCAGCACGGTGACGGCCGCGCCCTCGTAGGCGGCGCCCAGCAGCTGCTGCCGGGTCGTGTCGTGGCGCAGCCCGGTCAGCAGCCCGGCGGCGGTCGGCAGGTCGGGGGTCCGTTCGCCGTCGAGGTAGGGGAGCAGGACGGCCTCGCCGCCGGGCACCGCGTCCTCGCGGTCCAGGCCGAGCAGGGCGGCCACCTTGTCGACGGCGAGCGTGCAGTTGAGGGTGCAGGCCAGCGGCAGGTACGTACCGTCCGCGGCGGCGAACCCGCTCAGCGCGGTGGAGGCGGGCCGGGTGCGGGAGGCGGCGAACACCGTGCCGGAGGTGCCGAGGCTGAGGGCGGGGTGGTCCAGCAGCCCGCCGCCACCGAGACCGAGCCCCACGGCGGCGCTCATGTTGTCGCCGGTGCCGGCCGCCACCGCGATGCCCGCGGGCAGCCCGAGCGCCTGCGCCGCCGACGCGGTGAGCGAGCCGACCCGGGCCGCCCCGGTGGGCGCGACCTCCGGGAGCAGCGCCGCGTCCAGGCCGAGCAGTTCCAGCAGGCCGGGGTCGTAGGCGCCGGTGGCGGTGGAGTACCAGCCGCTGCCCGAGGCGTCCCCGGGGTCGGTGGCGGCGACGCCCGCGAGGCGCTCGGTCAGGAAGTCGTGCGGGAGCCGGACCGCCGCCGCCCGCGCGGCGCTCGCCGGGTCGTTCTCCCGCAGCCACTGCCACTTGGAGGCGGTGATGGCCGCCACCGGTACGGACCCGGTCCGCTCCGTCCAGGCCCGGGGCCCGCCGAGCGCCGCGGTGAGGGCGGCGGCCTGCGGCGCGGAGCGGGTGTCGTTCCACAGCAGCGCGGGACGCAGCGGCCGGCCCGCCCCGTCCAGCACGACGAGTCCGTGCTGCTGTCCGGCGACCGCGATGCCGGTGACCGCGCGGGCGGGGAGCCCGGACTCCTTCAGCCCGGCGGCCACCGCCTCACACAGGGCCCGCCACCAGATCTCCGGATCGCTCTCCCGGGCCCCGGCCTCCCCGGTGACCACGTGCGGGGCGCGCCCCACGGCGAGCTGCTCGCCGGTCGCGGCGTCGACGAAGGCGGCCTTGGTGGACTGGGTCGAGCTGTCCACGCCGATGACGACGGCGGGTGACGGCATGGGGAGCCTCTTTCGCACGGGACGGTCCGATCATTTGGCTGGAGCATGAACAAATTACGGGATGAGCGCCGCCCTGCACAGGGGGTGGGACCGGCTGCGCCCGGCAGGGGGGTTCCATGCCCGGGGTGCGGTGTGCTTGATTAGTCATGACATTGAACAAATAGGGGTGCCGGGCTGCTGGCCGGGCGTCCCGACAGCAGGCGAAGGCGGTCGGACGACCATGACGGAACGCTTCACCCCCACCCCCGAGGACAAGTTCAGCTTCGGCCTGTGGACCGTGGGCTGGCAGGGCCGGGACCCCTTCGGCGACGCGACCCGCGCGGCCATCGACCCCGTCGAGTCGGTGCGGCGGCTCGCGGAGCTGGGCGCCTGGGGGGTGACCTTCCACGACGACGACCTGATCCCCTTCGGGGCGCCGGAGACCGAGCGCGAACGGATCGTCAAGCGCTTCCGCACGGCGGTCGACGACAGTGGGCTCGTCGTGCCCATGGTGACGACGAACCTCTTCACCCACCCCGTCTTCAAGGACGGCGGATTCACCGCCAACGACCGGGGCGTACGCCGGTACGCGCTCCGCAAGACCCTGCGCAACATCGACCTCGCCGTCGAGCTCGGCGCGAGCACCTTCGTGGCGTGGGGCGGCCGTGAGGGGGCCGAGTCCGGCGGGGCGAAGGACGTCCGCGTCGCCCTCCACCGGATGAAGGAGGCCTTCGACCTGCTGGGCGAGT
Source organism: Streptomyces sp. MMBL 11-1 (assembly GCF_028622875.1). Classification (NCBI taxonomy): domain Bacteria; kingdom Bacillati; phylum Actinomycetota; class Actinomycetes; order Kitasatosporales; family Streptomycetaceae; genus Streptomyces; species Streptomyces sp. MMBL 11-1. Next base: position 7,173,275 of record NZ_CP117709.1, read on the forward strand.
ACGTCGTCGAGCAGGGCTACGACCTCCGCTTCGCCATCGAGCCCAAGCCGAACGAGCCGCGCGGCGACATCCTGCTGCCCACCATCGGCCACGCCCTGGCCTTCATCGAGCGCCTGGAGCGCCCCGAGCTGGTCGGCGTCAACCCGGAGACCGGTCACGAGCAGATGGCCGGGCTCAACTTCCCGCACGGCATCGCCCAGGCCATGTGGGCGGACAAGCTCTTCCACATCGACCTCAACGGCCAGTCCGGCATCAAGTACGACCAGGACCTCCGCTTCGGCGCGGGCGACCTGCGCCAGGCGTTCTGGCTCGTCGACCTGCTGGAGAGCGGCTACGAAGGACCCCGCCACTTCGACTTCAAGCCCCCGCGCACCGAGGACTACGACGGTGTCTGGGCCTCGGCCGCGGGCTGCATGCGCAACTACCTCATCCTCAAGGAGCGGGCCGCCGCCTTCCGCGCCGACCCCGAGGTCCGGGAAGCCCTGCGCGCGTCCCGCCTGGACGAACTGGCGCGCCCCACCGCCGGCGACGGCCTGGCGGGCCTGCTCGCCGACCGCGGCGCGTACGAGGACTTCGACGTGGACGCCGCCGCGGCCCGCGGCATGGCCTTCGAGGCGCTGGACCAGCTCGCCATGGACCACCTCCTCGCCGTGCGCTGACCCACCGGGCCGACCGGCCGGGTCGGCCCACCGGGCCGCCCGCCCGCCGGCCCGGCCCACCGGGCCCGCCCACCGGCTGAGCCGGAGCCGTCCGGCCCGGCTCAGCCGCCGGACGGCTCCGCGTACGCCACCGGATCGTCCAGCACGTCCTGCACCACGAGCGCCGCCGCGCCCCGCGCCGCGTCGCCCGCCACCGACGACGCCCGGAGCCGCCCGCTGCCCGGGGACCAGAGCCCCGACACCACCCGGCCGGTCAGCTCCTCGTCGGCGGGCGGCGCGAGCCACGGCATCAGTCCCCGGTAGATCCCGCCGAGCACCACCGCGTCCGGGTCGATCAGGTTCACCGCCCCCGACAGCACCCGGCCCAGCATCCGGCCCGCCTCACCGGCCGCGGCCACCGCGCGCGCGTCCCCGGCTCCGGCGCGCCGCTCCAGCTCCAGCACCCCGGAGGCGCCGCCGAGGCCCTCGATCCCGGCCGCCCGCAGCAGCGCCGCCTGCCCGGCGTACTGCTCCAGGCACCCCCGCGAACCGCACCGGCACTCCGGCCCCGCCGGATCCACCACCACGTGCCCGATCTCCCCGGCGAAACCGTGGGCACCGCGCAGCAGTTCGCCGCCCAGGACGAGGGCGCCGCCGACCCCGATCTCCCCGGTCAGATAGAGGAAACTCCGCACGTCCCCGAGGCCGCCGAACCACAGCTCGGCCAGCGCCGCGAGATTGGCCTCGTTCTCCGACGCGACCGGCAGCACCGGGTGGCCGGGGCGCAGGGAAGCCAGCGCCTCGGCGAACAGCTCCTGCGCCGGGACCTCGTTCCAGCCGAGGTTGGGGGCCTGCCGCACCGATCCGCCGGAGACGAGACCCGGCAGCGCCAGTGTCGCACCCACCGGGCGCAACTCCTGCTCGTACGCCGACTCCAGGGTCCGCGCGGCGATCCGGGCCGCCCGGGCAAGGGCCTCGGCCGCGGGCGCGCCCCGGTTGTCGAGGTGTTCGGTCTGCCGGACCCGGCCGGTGCCCGCCAGGTCCACCACGCACACCGAGACGTAATCGATGTTGATCTCCACGCCGAGCCCGGCCGGGCCGGTCCGGGCCACCTTCAGCGCGGTGCCGGGGCGGCCGGCCTGCCCGCTGAACGTCTTGCCCGACTCCGTGAGAAACCCGCACTCCATCAGCTGCTCGACGAGCGAGGACACGGCGGCCCGGGTCAGGCCGACCCGGGCGGCCACCCCGGCCCGGGTCGCCTCGCCGCGCTCGCCCTCGTCCCGTACGGCGCGGAGTACCAGGCTCAGATTGTGCCGTCGCACGGTGTCCTTGTCGGCCTTGGGCCCCAGCGGAGTGAGGATGCTCTTCATATCGTCGCCGAGCCTATGTGATGCGGGGCTCCCGCCGGGGGTGCGGGAACGTGCGGTATCGGGGAGGCGGGGGAGGGGGGTGGTTCCGGCCGTCCGGCCGGAACCACCCCCCTCCGATCGGGCTCCGCTCAGGGCTTGGCGCCCCGGTCCTTCAGCATGGTGGTCATCAGGCCGATCTCCGACTGCTGGCCGCTGACCATGCCCGCCGCCAGATCCCGGATGGCGTCCGTCTTCGCCGCACCGGCGGCCGCCTGCGCCATGTCCGCGCCGGCGCGGTGGTGCACGGTCATCAGGCGCAGGAACAGCACCTCGGCCTTCTCGCCCTTCGCGGCCGTGAGGGCCGCCAGCTCCGCGTCGGTGGCCATGCCCGGCATCAGCGAACCGTCGTCGGTCGGTGTGACGGTGTGGCCCATCCACTCCATGGGCGGCCCGGCCGCGCTCTTCGGCAGCCCCCACAGCTCCAGCCAGCCCAGCATCATGCCGCGCTGGTTGGCCTGGGTGTTGATGATGTCGTACGCGAGACGCCGCACGTCCTCGTCGTCGGTGCGGTCCCGCACGATGAACGACATCTCGACCGCCTGCTGGTGGTGGATCGCCATGTCGCGGGCGAAGCCCGCGTCCACGGAGTCATCCGCCGGGGCGGACCGCGCCGCCGGGGACGCCCCGGACGGGGAGGCCGCGGAGGGGCGTACGACCATCAGTGCCACCAGCCCCAGCGCCACGAGCAGCACGGCGGCCCCCGCGAGGACCATCCGGCGGGTGGAGCCGGAAGGCGCCAGGGCGGTCACTTGTCCAGCCCGCCGGTGCAGGCGGCCCCCGGCTCGGGGGTCTGCGGACCCTGCACGTACTTGGTGAAGAACTGTGCGACCCGGTCGTCCGTGGCGCTCTTGACCGTCACCTGCTTGCCCCACGCGCTGAGCATCAGCGGGTCCTTCTGGTCCTTGACCGGGCTCATCAGGGAGTAGGGGGTCGACTTGACCTTCTTGGTGAGCGCCTCGATGTCGGCGTCCGAGGCCTTGTCGTTGTACGTGACCCAGACCGCGCCGTGCTCCAGCGAGTGCACGGCGTTCTCCTTCGGTATCTCGTCGGTGTAGACGTCGGCGTTGCAGTTCATCCAGACCTGGTTGTGGTCGCCGCCGACGGGCGGGTTCATCGGGTAGTCGACCTTGGTCGTCACGTGCTCCCGCCCCAGCTCGTCCCAGCTGCGCTCGCCGGTGACCGGCGAGGTCTTGGCCTGCTCCTCCTTCTTGTCCTTCTCGTTCGCCTGCGCCATCAGGTAGCCGCCGCCGGCGACCAGGGCGGCGACCACGGCCACCGAGGCGCTGATGGTGATGATGCGGACCCGCCGCTCGCGGGCGCGTTCCTTGCGGCGGGCTTCTTCGAGCTTGGCGCGGCGCGCGGAGGCCGGGTTGTTCTGGTTCTTGGCGGAAGCCATGGGAGTCCTCGTCGTTCAACCGATGCATACAGGCGATGCATGAAGGGGGAAGGGATGCGGGCAGGCGAAGGACCGCTCCCGGTGAACCGGCGCCGGGGCGCGGCGGGAGAGCGGGATCCGGCCTCTAGATCCGCTGGACCTGAAGGCGTAGTTGATCGACGGAACGCACACCGTCGTGTGCGGGACCCCGGATGGCCGCCGCGCCGGTGAGCGGCGTGGCGGCGACGAAGGCCACGGGCGAGGGAACGGTGACGGGGGCGGACGCGGCCGGAAGCACGACGGCCGCCGTGTGCGCCGAGCCGCCGTGGCACGACGTCCCGAGCCCGCGGTCCGCCGGGGAGGCCATGACGACCGGCTCGAAGGCGGCGTCGGGCGTCGGGGTGAAGGCCCGGACGGCGCCCGTCCCGGCAGGGCCCGCCGCGACCGGGGCGACGGCGGACGAGGTGGTGACCGAGCAGCAGAAGACCATGGCCAGCAGGGAGAGTGCCCAGCCCAGGGCGAGGGGCGTGCGGGAGCGGCCCCGCTGCCGGTCGGTCCGCGTGCTCACCCTGGTCATCGCCCGCCATCGTAGTGGGTGCATGAAAGTTCAAAGAATATGGGTCGCGCTGTCCGCGGGACAGTGTGCCCGAGTCGTCGCCGCTCGAACAGAGTCCACATGATTTACAGGTGTAATACCTGTTAACGTATATGCGTGACCGATACACCTATCTCCCGGGGGAAGCCTCCCGCCCGCGGTCTCCCGTGGGCCTCGGCCTTCCGGCTCTCGCGACCCTCGGACACCTGGTTCAAGCCCGCCCTCAGCGTGGTCGTCGCCTCCGCCGTACCGCAGCTGACGCTCCTGGCCATCGGCCGGTTGGACCTCGTGATGTACACCATGGCCGGTTCGCTCTGCGCGCTCTACGGGCACGGACTGCCGTACGCCCGACGGGCCGGGGCCGTCGCGGGCGTGGTGCTCGGCATGGCGGCCTCGCTCGCCGTCGCGCTGGTCACCGCGTCGCTCACCGGATCGACCGCCGTGCTCGTCGCGGTCGGGGCGCTGCTCGCCGCCGCCCAGAAGGTGCTGTGCGACGCCACCCGGATCGGACCGCCCGGTCATGTGATCTTCACCTTCGTCAGCTCCGCCGCGCTCTTCGCCCCGCAGCGCCCGGAGCAGATTCCCGGCCACCTCGCCCTGACCCTCGGCGCGGGCGCGTTCGCCTGGCTGGTCGCCGTCGCGCCCGCACTGGTCCGCCGCGAGGGACCCGAACGCCGGGCCGTCGCCCGCGCACTGGCGGCAGCGGCCGCGTGCGCCGCCGACCCCGGCCCCCGGACCCGCAACGCGGCGGCCGCCGCCGTGCACGCCGCCTGGCAGTGCCTGCTGGCCTCCGGCCGCCCCACCCCCGTACGCCGGTCGCTGGAACGCCTGGTGGTGCACGCCGAAGCGGCCTTCGTGGCCCCGGGCCCCGGGGGCGGGGCGGCTGATCCGGACCGGCTGCGCGACTGGGCCGCCCTGACCCGGGCCCGGGGCCCCGTGCCCACGCCGCCGCCGGCCCCCGGCACCCCCGACGAGCTGTACGGCATCGACGCCGAACGCGCCGCCCTGCGGGCCCCCGAGGGGCGCCGCGCGGCCCGCCGAGCCCTGCTGCGCCGGCTCGGCCCCGGATCGCCGCTGCTGCCGGTCGCCCTCCGCACCCTGGCGGGCTGTGCGCTCGCCGGTCACCTCTGCGCCGTACTCGGCGTCGGCCGCCCCTACTGGGCGATCGTCACCGCCGCCTCTCTCTGTCAGGCCAACCTGACCCTGTCGTGGAACCGGGCGCTCCAGCGCACCCTCGGCAACCTCCTGGGCGTGCTCGTCTTCGCCGCCGTCCTGCCGGTCTCCAGGATCAGCCCGCTCGCCCTCGTCTGCTGCTGCCTCTTCTTCAGCTTCGCCGCCGAGGCCCTGATCACCCGCAACTACTGGCTCGGCTCCGTCGCGGTGACCCCGATGGCCCTGCTGGTCCTGGAGTTCGGCGGCGCCCATCCGGCCGGGGAGCTGATCGGCGACCGGGTGCTGGACACCGTCCTCGGCGCGGTCGCCGGCTTCCTGGCCGCGACGCTCGTCACCAACCGGCGGGCGGCGGGGCGCGTCGAGCGGGCGCTCGACGCCACCGGCCGGGCCCGCGCCGACGCGAGACGGACCGGCGCCGACCCCGGGGCCGCGCCCGCGACACGGGACCGGGCGCGCCGGAAGCTCACCGCGAGCCTCGTCGAACTGCGCGAGGCCGGTGACGCCGCGGCGGGCGAATGGTGGCAGCGGGCCCTGCCCGAGCAGCGCCTTCTCGCGGCCGAGCGGGCCGGACACCGTACGCTCGCCGCGACAGCACAACGGCGGGGGTCCGGGGGCGCTGCACCTCCCGCGGTCCACGCCCCTTCGATCGGAGCGGAGTGACCGACGACATCGTTGCCTCGGTGGTCCGGCAGTGGCAGGCCGTCAACCCGGGGCTCGACACCGGGCCGATGGAGATCATCGGCCGGATCAACCGCTGCGCCGCCCTGCTCCAGCAGGCGGAGGACGCCCCCTTGCGTTCCGCCGGGCTGACCCGCGCCGAGTTCGACCTCCTCGGCGCCGTACGCAGGACGGGCCGGGAGCTGACCCCCGGTGAGCTGGCCCGCGAGACCTTCTCCTCCGGAGCCGCCGTCACCAAGCGGTTGCGCGCGCTCCAGGACCGCGCCCTGGTCGAGCGCCGTGGCGACGCCCGCGACCGGAGGGTCGCCCATGTCCGGCTCACCGAGGAGGGCCGGGCCCTCGTCGACCGGCTGCTGCCCGAACAGCTCGCCTACGAACGCGCGGTGCTCGCCGGGATGGGCGACGGTGAGCGCGACGAACTCGCCGCCGGACTGGGTGAGTTGCTCGTGCAGCTTGAGGGGCGGCTCGGCGGAGCCAGGCGCTGATCCAGCGGTCCGGCGGTGCGTTTCCACGGGCGCGTCAGTGTGGCGCTTCCGCGCGTCACTCGCGCGTCGGTCAGGAATCTGCACCTTTCGATCCGGTTCGATCATCTGTGCCGTTGTCCTGTTCTGCAGGGTGAAAGTCGTTGACGCGAGGGCGATTTGCCCCGGAAAGAGTCACTTACTGAGATCGGTTGTTCCGGGCGTCCGCTGCTGGGGAGTGCGGTAGCGGCGCTTTCTCGCCACGTTCACTCACTGCGCATGCTCCATCGCGCAGCGTGCAAAAACTGGTGAGTGTATTCCTCTCGGCGAGCTTCCGCAGAGGGTTGGGTGAATATGCCGAAGCACTGATCTGATCTGGCTAAGCTCACGCGCAGTGAAGTCGAGTTGAGATGAATTCGAGCGCTTGTTCACAAGTCTCCGCTCACGTGCGCATACATCCCGGAATCAACCGCCAGAGGGTTTTAGATGGTCCGTGTTGAATCACCGCCGACCGACAGAGAAATTCCCGTCGTCCGCGTAGTCCTGCTGCCCGTGGCCCTGGTCCTCGGCGCCACCGCCGCCGGCTCGGCCCTGGTCGTACCGGCCGCGCGGATACCAGTCGCCGTGTGCGGCGCGATCGCCACGCTCGTGGTCGCCGTACTCACCGTGGCGCTGCACCGCCGTCGGCGCGCCATGCGCGTCCAGCGCGCGGAGTACGAACAGCGCGTCGCCTACCTGGAACACCGCATCCTCTCGCACGACGCCGAGACGGTACGGCTCACCAAGGACGTCATGCCCGCCGCCATCCGACGGCTGCGCGTGGGCAATTCACCCGAAGAGGTGATGCGCGACGTCGTCGACGCGGACGCGGCCAACCGCCATCTGCCCAAGGCGCTGCGCGAGCAGATCTACCAGGTCCTCGAAGTCATCGACAACGAGGAGGCGCGGCGTGACTCCGCTCAGCGCGCCTTCGTCAGCGTCGCCCGCCGCGTCCAGGCGATCGTGAACCGCCAGGCCAGTGAACTGCGGGAGATGGAGAACCACTACGGGCGCAACCCCGAGGTCTTCGACGACCTGCTGCGCATCGACCACGGCACCGCGCTGATCGGCCGCCTCGCCGACTCCATCGCCGTGCTCGGCGGTGCCCGCCCGAGCCGCCAGTGGCCCAAGCCCGTACCGCTGTTCAGCGTGTTGCGCGGTGCGATGTCCCGCATCCTGGAGTACCAGCGCGTCGACCTCCACTCGATCGCCAAGGTCGCCATCGTCGGCACCTCGGTCGAACCGCTCATCCACGCCTGCGCCGAACTCCTCGACAACGCGACCCGCTACTCGCCGCCCCAGACCCGGGTGCACGTCACCGCGGTCGAGGTGCAGACCGGCATCGCCATCGAGATCGAGGACGGCGGCGTCAGCCTCAGCGAGGAGGCCCGCGCCCGCGCCGAGAACATGCTCGCCCAGGCGCAGGCCGGCATCAACATGAACGACCTCGGGGAGTCCCCGCGCCTCGGCATGGCCGTCGTCGGCCGGCTCTCCCGGATGTACCAGCTCCAGGTGTCGCTGCGTCAGTCGGCCTACGGCGGCGTCCGCGCCGTCCTCATCGTGCCGCGCGACATGATCACCACCGGGCCCGCCCCGGGCATCGCCCACGGCATCGGCGCCACCTCGCGGCCCACCAGCTCCCTGGACATGTCGCAGCTCCAGCACGTGGTGCCGCCGCCCGGCAAGCGCAAGCCCAAGCCCGCCGCCACCGGCCCCGTGCCGTCCGTGGCCGCACCGGTCTCCACCGGAGCCCCCGCGGCCACGTCGCACCCGGCCCCTCCCGCGGCAGCCATGGAGGACGACCTTCCCGTGGTCACCGAGTGGACCGAGAACGGGCTGCCGCAGCGCCGCAGCCGGGGCCGCGCCCCGCTCGGCTCGCACAACCTCCCGCAGCAGCCCCCACCGACCCCCGCACCCGCCAACGGGTTCCGGCCCGGCGCGGACGGGGGCGCGGACGACGGACGCGGCGAGGAGAAGCCCCCCGGCCTCTGGCTGGAGGCCTTCACCAAGGCCGTCAACGGCGTACCGCAGGAACGAAAGCACGGCGAAGACTCCGATGACGCGTGGGACAAGGGAGACCTGAAGTGATCCAGCAGCGGGGAAACATGGACTGGATGCTCAAGGAACTGGCCGACGACGTTCCGAGCATTCACCAGATCGTGGTGCTCTCGTCGGACGGCCTGCGCATCGCGATGCACGGCGGCGACCCCGACGTCGCCGACCGGCTCGCGGCGGCCTGCGCCGGACTGCAGAGCCTGGCCGCCGCGGTGGCCACCGAGATCCCGTACAGCGACGGCCTCATGAAGCTCGTGGTCATCGAGGTGACGGGCGGGTTCTTCTACCTGATGGCGGCCGGGACCGGCGCCTATCTCGCGGTCCTGGCCGGCGAGACCGTCGACGCCGGACTCGTCGGAGCCCGGATGCGGGACATGGTCGTGCGGATCGGAGCCCACCTGACCAGCCCGCCCCGCCACGGCGGGCAGTCCGGATGAGTGGACCTCGACGAGAACGCCGCAAGGCCGATCCGGACCTGCACGACCCGGAACGGCTGTACGTGATCACCGGTGATCTCGACGACAGCGAACGGTCCGCGCTCGACCTGGTCACGATGGTCGTCGCGAAGGCGGAGCCCTCGCCGACCTTCCAGCCCGAGCAGGCAGCCATCCTGCGGCTCTGCCAGGCGCCGTTGTCCGTCGCCGAGATCTCGGCCTACCTCAGCCTGCCGTTCAGCGTGGTCACCTCGCTCCTGAGCGATCTCCTCGCGACCGATCTCATCCAGTCGCGGGCGCCGATCGTCCGCGCCACGCTCCCCGACAGGTCCCTTCTCGAAGCGGTGATGCATGGACTTCAGAAGCTCTGACACGATCACCGGACCCCGTAGCGAGGACGTCCTTCCCACCACGGCCACCGCCGCGGTGAAGGTCGTGATCGTCGGCGGGTTCGGCGTCGGCAAGACGACCATGGTCGGCTCGGTGAGCGAGATCCGGCCGTTGACGACCGAAGAGACCATGACCCAGGCCGGCGTCGGCGTGGACGACAACGCCGGGGTGGAGACGAAGACCGCCACCACGGTCGCCATGGACTTCGGACGGATCAGTCTCAGTGAGGAACTGATTCTCTATCTGTTCGGCACCCCCGGCCAGGAACGCTTCTGGTTCCTCTGGAACGGCCTCTTCGAGGGCGCCCTCGGCGCGGTCGTCCTCATCGACACGAGACGGCTGGAGGTCAGCTTCGACGTCATCGGCCGGCTGGAGGAGCGCGGAGTGCCCTTCGTGGTGGCCGTGAACACCTTCCCCGACGCGCCGCACCACCCGGTCGAGGCCCTGCGCACAGCCCTCGACCTGCCGGACGAGGTCCCGATGATCGACTGCGACGCCCGGCTGCGGGTCTCCAGCCGCGATGTGCTGATGACCCTGATGCGCTATCTGCACAGCCTGGCCGTCCCCCTCGCCTGACGCCGAACCGTCCTTCGCGACACCCCGGTCCACCGGGTCCACGACCGGATCCACGACCGGGGGCGCGCGCCATCCCGCGGCGCCTGCCCCCGGCCCGGTCCAAGCCCCGCGGGCCGTCCCGCCCGCCTGTGCACCAGCCCTGGAATCCTGATCCCTGGAGACCCTGTGACAACCCCCTTCCACCACGAACCCGGCGCCGTGCCCCCGCCCCAGTGCCCGGCCCACAACCTCGACATCGGCCCCGGCGGACTGCGCCGGCTCTACGGCCCCGAGGCGGAGAACGACCCGGCCGGTCTCTACGACAAACTCCGCGCCGAACACGGCACGGTCGCCCCGATCCTGCTCCACGGCGACGTGCCCGCCTGGCTCGTGCTCGGCCACAGCGAGAACCTGCACGTCACCCGTACGCCCTCCCAGTTCTCCCGGGACTCGCGGCGCTGGCGGGCCCTCCATGACGGCAGCGTCGCCCCGGACCACCCGCTCGCCCCGATCTTCACCTGGCAGCCCGTCTGCGTGTTCGCCGACGGTGCCAAGCACGAGCGGCAGCGCGGCGCGGTCACCGACAGCATGGAGCGCATCGACACCCGCGGGGTGCGCCGCCACATCAACCGCTTCAGTAACCGCCTCGTCAACGACTTCTGCGAGAAGGGCTCCGCCGACCTGGTCGGCCAGTTCGCGGAGCACCTGCCGATGATGGTGGTGTGCGCGATCTTCGGCATGCCGGAGGAGTACGACGAGCGTCTCGTCCAGGCGGCCCGGGACATGACACGCGGCACCGAGACCGCCGTGGCCAGCAACGCCCACGTCGTGTCCGTGCTGACGCGCCTGGTCGAGCGCCGCCGCGCCGAAACCGCGCCGGACCTGGCCTCCTGGCTCGTCGAGCACCCCGCGAAGATGACCGACACCGAGGTCATCGAGCATCTGCGCCTCGTCATGATCGCCGCCTACGAGTCCACCGCCAACCTGATCGCCAACGTGCTGCGCATGGTCCTGATCGACCCGCGCTTCCGTGCCCGGCTCAGCGGCGGGCACATGACCGTCCCCGAGGCGGTCGAGCAGACCCTCTGGGACGAGCCGCCGTTCACCGCCGTCTTCGGCCGCTGGGCGGTCGGCGACACGGAGCTGGGCGGCCAGCAGATCAAGGCGGGCGACGCCCTGCTCGTCGGCATCGCCCCGGCCAACACCGACCCCACGGTCCGCCCGGATCTGACCGCCGACATGAGCGGGAACCGCGCCCACCTCGCCTTCAGCGGCGGCCCCCACGAGTGCCCGGGACAGGACATCGGCCGGGCCATCGCCGACGTCGGGGTCGACGCGCTCCTGATGCGCCTGCCGGACCTGGAGCTCGGCGTCGCGGAGAGCGAGCTGCGCTGGGTCGGCAACATCATGTCCCGCCACCTCGTCGAGCTGCCGGTGAAGTTCGCCCCCAGCCCCCAGCAGAAACTGGACGCGGATCCGCTCTCGGTGATGGCCCGCGCCGCCCGCCCCGCCGACGCCTGGGAGATCTCCTCCCCGGCCACGCCCGTCCCCGAGCCCCGGCACGAGGCTGTGGCGCAGCCCGCGCACGCCCCGGGCGCCACACCCGCTCCCGCCCCGACCGCACCCCCCACCCCCGCCCCGGCCGCTCCCCCCGCCGCCGAACCGGCCCCTGCCCCCGAACCCGCTCCGGTGGCGACGGTCCCGCAGCAGCGCCGGCCGACCGCTCCCGCCCGGCTCTGGCAGGCGGTCGCCCGCTGGTGGAGCGGCTACTGACACACCGTCGGCCATCCGGCCGCGGCGGCCCCGGATCCCGCCCACGGCCCGGGGCCGCCGCACCGTGTTCCGGGGCGGGCGCGGGCGGCGCCGGGGAGGCCCGTCCCGCGCCGCCGACGCCGGGAAGCCCGGACCTGCCCGTACCATCGAGCAGCGTGAAGCTGACAATTCTTGGCGGTGGCGGATTCCGGGTGCCTCTCGTGTACGGGGCCCTCCTCGGCGATCACGCCGAGGGCCGCGTCTCCCGGGTCACGCTGTACGACACCGACGCCGACCGGCTCACCGCCGTCGCCCGCGTCCTCGCGGAACAGGGGAGGGGCATCGCGGACGCCCCCGCCGTCGTCGCCACCACGGAACTCGACGAGGCGTTGCGCGGAGCCGACTTCGTCTTCTCCGCCATCCGGGTCGGCGGGCTGGCCGGACGCGCCGCCGACGAGCGGGTGGCCCTCGACGAAGGCGTCCTCGGCCAGGAGACCGTCGGCGCCGGCGGCATCGCGTACGGACTGCGCACCGTTCCCGTCGCCCTCGACCTCGCCCGCCGCATCGCCCGGCTCGCCCCGCAGGCCTGGGTCATCAACTTCACCAACCCCGCGGGCCTCGTCACCGAGGCGATGTCCCGGCACCTGGGCGACCGGGTCATCGGGATCTGCGACTCGCCGGTCGGACTGGGGCGGCGCGTCGCCCGCGTCCTGGGCGCCGACCCGGACCGGGCCTGGATCGACTACGCCGGGCTCAACCACCTCGGGTGGGTACGGGGGCTGTACGTGGACGGGCGGGACGAACTGCCCCGGCTGCTCGCCGACCCGAAGCTGCTGGAGTCCTTCGAGGAAGGCCGCCTCTTCGGCGCGGAACTGCTCCGGTCGCTGGGCGCGATCCCCAACGAATACCTGCACTACTACTACTTCAACCGGGAAGCCGTCGCCGCCTACCAGGAGGCCGAACAGACCCGGGGCGCCTTCCTCCGGGATCAGCAGGAGGGCTTCTACGCCCGGATGCGGGAGCCCGGAACCCCCGCCCTGGCCACCTGGGACCGCACCCGCGCCGAACGTGAGGCGACGTACATGGCGGAGAACCGCGATGTAGCCGGGGCGGGGGAGCGGGAGGAGAGCGACCTGGAGTCCGGCGGCTACGAACAGGTCGCGCTCGCCCTGATGCGGGCCGTCGCCCGCAACGAGCGCACCTGTCTGATCCTCAACGTCCGCAACCGCACCGCCCTTTCGGCGCTGGACGCGGACGCCGTCGTCGAGGTGCCCTGTCTCGTCGATGCCAACGGGGCCCACCCGGTGGCCGTCTCGCCCCTCCCGGACCACGCGGTCGGCCTCGTCAGCGCGGTGAAGGCCGTGGAGCGGGCGGTGCTGGAGGCGGTGGAGGGCCGGTGCCGCGCGGCTGCCGCCCGGGCGTTCGCGCTGCACCCGCTGATCGACTCCGTGGCAGTGGCCCGGCGGCTGCTCGACAGGTACACCGAAGTCCACCCGGGGCTCGCCTACCTCGCCGGGCCCTGACCCGATCCACGCCGGGCCGGTCCCGCCACCCCGTCACTCCGGGGCGGCGCCGCGAGGGCGCCGCCTCCGGAAGGCGAGGCCGCTGTCAGGCCGTGCCCCGCCAGGCGCCGGTCGCGGTGCCGCGGGCCTCGATGAACTCCTTGAAGTTCTTCAGGTCGCCCTTGGCCTGGCGGCGGACGAATCCGAGTTTGTCGCCCACCGTGTCGGCGATGCCCTGCGGGTCGTGGTCGAGCTGCAGCATGACCTTGGTGTGCGTGTCGTCCAGGCGGTGGAAGGTGACGACTCCGGCCTGGCGGACCTCGCCCGCCACCGTGGACCAGGCGACCCGTTCGTCGGGGATCTGCTCGGTGATCTCCGCGTCGAACTTCCGGGTCACCCCGTCGACCTTGGTCTCCCAGTGGGTCAGGGTGGGCGTGCGTTGTTCGATGCGTTCCACCGCGTCCATGAACTGCGGGAACTCCTCGAACTGCGTCCACTGGTCATAGGCCGTGCGCACCGGAACGGCGACCTCTACGGACTCCTCGATCTTCGACATGCTCACTCCCTGTGGCAATCGGAATCGGATGGTGACGCAACGCCGCGTACCCGAGTACCTCCGTCCGACACCGGTCAGGACGAAAAGTCGGCCCGGCCGCTTCGACCTGGTCTTCCACGGACCCCGACAGCACGGTGCGGCCGGACCGGCTCGCCCACCAGCCGGCACGCGCCGCCGAAGCCGGCGTCAGCGTCACGGCGACGGCCCCCGACGCCGACCGCGGGCGCATGCCGAAGGAGGTCAACCGCGGGCGCATGGCCAAGGGAGAGTGTCGCCCTAAGGCGCTGACACGACGCTCGGCGCACCGGCGGTGGCCCAGGTCGGCGCCACCCCGGTCACCTGGCAGACCATCAGGAAGAGCGGAATGGGCGGGGTGTACGGCGTGAGGCCGTCCGGTGAGTGGATCAGCCGGGGCCGCCCGGCGGGCACGTCCGCGTCCCGCGCGTACGTCACCTGCTCGGGCCAGGCCAGATCCAGGTCGGAGTCGGCCGGGACGATCCACCACCACCGGTCCGCGTCGGCGAAGACACATCCGGTGCGGGGCAGATGGGACATGAGATGGAAGCCGTGCCGGGCGGGCACCCCGACCGCGTCGCATCCCAGCGTGGCCGACATCGAGGCCGGCAGGACCAGCCGCACCCTGCCGCCACGGGCCTGCTCGGGCGTCCGGGCCCGGTGTGCCGCGCGCAGCCTGGCCAGCGCGTTCTTCAGCATGGCTGCTCCGGGCCGGACAGCTGCTCGGCGTCGTGCGGCAGCTCCGCCCAGACGATGCGCCCGGAGGCGTACCCGGCGTCGTACGAACCCCAGGCGCTGCTCATCGCGTCGACGAGGAGCAGACCACGGCCGTGCTCGTCGTCGGACGAGCGGCGCAGCCGCGGGCCGCCGGGCTGGTGCCCTTGGTCCTGCACGGCTATCCGCAGTCGTCTGCCCAACCGGCTCAGCTCGCACACCACCTGGGTGCTCGCGGTGTGCACGACGGCGTTGGTCACCAGCTCGGAGACGATGAGGACGGCCGCGTCACAGGCGTCGCGCCCCAGCTTCCAGGCGTCCAGCCGGGTGCGCGTCAGCTCGCGCGCGCGGGCCACCGACTCGGGGTGCGCCGGCAGCGCGAAGCAGTGACGGAGCGTATCCGTCCCGGGGCTGAGATCCATGAGCCGGGGGATGAGCGCACTGCCAGGTGCCACGACCGATTCCTCACAGTGGGGGCTGCGTCACACGTCGTTCCCCGGGTGATCGGGGGCGGGCATGACTGAGCGAACTGGTTCGGGAGTCAACTCTCCCCCTGACGATGACACTTGGCAAGAGGCACTCTGAAATTTCCAGAGTGACTGTGTCGTTGGGAGCGCGCGCATGGCACACTGCTCGCAAAACAGCGCATGGGGAGGTCTGAAGTGAGCGAACCGCGGTCCGCCCCGACCGTGGGCCAGGTCGTTCTCGGCAAACGCCTGCAGGATCTGCGCGAGCGTGTCGGCCTGACCCGTGACCAGGCGGCGAAGGTGCTCAGGGTCGCACCGGCGACGATACGCAGAATGGAGACGGCCGAGGTCGGGCTGAAGATCCCCTACGTTCAGCTGCTGCTGAAGGCGTACGGCATCGCCGACCAGGAGGCCGACGCCTTCGTCGACCTGGCCGAGGAGGCGAACAAGCCGGGCTGGTGGCAGCGTTTCCACGATGTCCTGCCCGACTGGTTCAGCATGTACGTCAGCCTGGAGGGCGCGGCGAGCCTGCTGCGCATGTACGAGCCGCACTTCGTGCCCGGACTCCTCCAGACCGAGGACTACGCACGTTCCGTGATGCGGACCGGGGCGGTCGGCCAGACCCGGCCCGAGGACATCGAGCGCCATGTGGCGCTGCGGATGGAGCGCCAGTCCCTGCTGGCCAAGGACGACGCCCCCCGACTGTGGGCGATCATGGACGAGACCGTGCTGCGGCGGCCCGTCGGCAGTGCGCAGGTGATGCGCGGGCAGATCGACAAGCTGCTCGAGTTCACCGACCTCCCCCACGTCACGCTCCAGATCGCGGAGTTCGCCACCGGCCACCACCCGGGAACCTACGGGCCGTTCGTCCTCTTCCGGTTCGCCGTTCCCGAACTCCCCGACATGGTCTACAGCGAGTACCTGACCGGAGCCGTCTACTTCGACGCCCGCCCCGAGGTGGCCTCCTACCTCGAAGTCATGGACCGCATGGCGGCTCAGGCCGCGACTGCACAACGCACGAAGGAAATCCTCCGGGACTTCCGCAAGGAGCTGTGATGAACCACATATACAACGGCATGCCTGCCGGTGACCTCGGCTCCGAAGGCTGGTACAAGCCGTGGAGCGGAGGGAACGGCGGCAACTGCGTCGAGGCCATGAAACTCGCCGACGGGCGGGTCGCCGTACGCCAGTCCGCCGACCCGGACGGTCCCGCTCTCATCTACTCCAACGGCGAGATCGCCGCGTTCATCCAGGGCGCCAAGGCCGGCCAGGCCGATTTCCTTCTCACCTGAGACCATCCTCCCCCTCCTGTCCGGGCGACGAAGGGCCCGGCGCGGGGTCCGGCACGGGGGCCGGCGAAGAGCCCGGCCCGGCACAGCGCTTGAGCACACCCCCTTCCTTCGCTTGTTCCCCATCGTCGACGTACGGACCCCTGACCACGGAGCGCGCCATGACCGGGCAAGACCACCACTCCATCGAGATCGACACCAGCAAGCCGCACCCGGCGCGGATGTACGACTGGTTCCTCGGCGGCAAGGACAACTACCCGGTCGACGAACAGATGGCGCGACAGCTGCTCGCCCTGGACGCGCGGGGCCGTGACATGGCGCGGGTCAACCGGGCGTTCATGCACCGGGCCACCCGCTGGCTCGCCGAGAGCGGCGTGCGCCAGTTCCTGGACATCGGCACCGGCATTCCCACCGAGCCGAACCTCCACCAGATCGCCCAGCGGGCCGTCCCCGACGCGCGCGTCGTCTACTGCGACAACGACCCGATCGTGCTCGCCCACGCGGCGGCGCTGCTGCGCTCCACGCCCGAAGGAGCCACCGAGTACATCCAGGCCGACGCCCGCAAGCCGGAGACCATTCTGGCGGAGGCCGGCAAGGTCCTGGACTTCGACGAGCCGATCGCCCTGTCGCTGCTGGCCCTGCTGCATTTCATCGACGACGAGGACGGTGCGGGCGAGCTGGTCGACCAGCTGGTCGAGCGGCTGCCCTCCGGCAGCTATCTGGTGCTCTCGCACACCACGGGCGACTTCAACCCCGAGGGCGCCGCGCAGGCGCGGGCCATGTACAAGGCGCGCGGGATGACGCTGCGGCCCCGAAGCCACGCGGAACTCACGGCGTTCTTCGACGGCCTCGAACTGGTCGAGCCGGGTGTCTCGCTCTCCGCCGACTGGCACCCGGAGCTGGGTGAGGTCATCGACGTCCCGGGCGACGAGCCGATCCCCGGCTATGCCGGCGTGGCCCGCAAACCCTGACCTCCGGCCCGCCTCCCCCGGACCGGGCGGGCGGGCGAGGCTCGTCGAGCCCGCCCCACGCGTCACAATGGAGCCATGTCACGACGCACCTCCCGGCCCCGGGGGCCGGCCGCCGCGCGGATCACCTCCGCCTCCCCGTGCCCCTGCGGCCTGCCCGCCGCCTACGGGCAGTGCTGCGGCCGGTTCCATTCCGGCAGTGCCGCCGCGCCGACCTGCGAGGCCCTGATGCGTTCCCGTTACGCGGCCTTCGTCGTCCGGGACGCGGCGTACCTGCTGCGCACCTGGCACCCCGGGACCCGGCCGCCCGGCGTCGACTTCGACCCCGCGATGCGCTGGGCGGGGCTGGACATCCTGGACACCACCGAGGGCAGCGCGTTCCACTCCACCGGAACGGTCACCTTCCGCGCCCACTACACCGACGACGGGCGTCCCGACTCCCTCCACGAGAAGAGCCGCTTCGTCCGGCACGAGGGCGCCTGGGTCTACACGACGGCGGTCTTCGTCGACTGAGCCGGGGTCCGGGTCGCCGCCTCAGACCGGGGCCCCCACCCGCCTCGATCCACCGGGACCGGCCGCGGGGGACAGCTCCTGGGCCAGGTCCTCCGCCAGCAGCCGTTTGGCGATCACATCCACGGTGGCCCGGAGCTCACGGTCGTCGGGGCGGGCGCCGTCCTCGGCCAGGCGTTCGTTGAGCCAGCGGCCCCAGGCGTCGGAGATCACCGAGGCTTCACGGCGGCCCGCCGCCGTGTGCGAGAAGATCCGGCCGTCGCCCGTCAGATAGCCCTCCTCGATCATCCGGTCGAAGACGGGCACCAGCACCTCCGGCGGGATGCGGTGCCGGGCCGCGATCAGCCCGAGGCCCGCGTGACCGACCATCCTGGTGAAGAGGTCGACCTGCATCACCGCCCAGGCCCCCGCCATGTCGAGGCGGGTGTCGGACTCGGCGGTGATCCGCCGGGCGGTGTCCGGGCCCGCGCCGTGCAGGATCGTGGCCACGGAGTACTCCAGGACCTTCGCCGAGTCCCCGCTGCCCGGCTGGGCGAAGCCCTCGCCCATGTCCGTCGACCCGAGCCGCGCCGAGTCCCGCAGCTTCACCTCCTTCAGGAACAGCGCGACGACGAAGCCGATCAACGCGACGGGCACCGTCCACAGGAACACGGTGTGCAGGGTGTCCGCGTACGCCAGCGCCAGCGGCTCCGACTGGGCGGCGGGCAGTGCGTGCAGGTCCTGCGGGTTCTGCGAGGCACGGGCCAGGGCCGCCGGGTCGCCGCCCGCCGCCACCGCCCGCGCGACGCCGTCGGTGAGGTTGGGCTTCAGCGCGTTGGCGTAGATGGTGCCGAACACCGCCGTGCCGAAGGCGCTGCCCAGGGTGCGGAAGAACGTCACGCCCGACGTGGCGGTGCCCAGGTCCGCGTAGTCGACGGTGTTCTGCACGGCGATCGTCAGCACCTGCATGGCCAGACCGATGCCGAGCCCCAGCACCACCATGTAGAGCGACTCCAGCCAGAGGCCGGTCCCCGGCCCCATCCGGGACAGCAGGAACAGGCCGGCCGCCATGACCAGGGTTCCCACGATGGGGAACACCCGGTAGCGGCCGGTCTTGCTCACCACGTTGCCGCTGAAGATCGAGGCGGCCAGCAGACCGGCGACCAGCGGCAGCGTCCGCACCCCCGAGAGGGTCGCCGAGTCCCCGTCAACGTACTGGAGATAGGTCGGCAGGAAGATCATCGAGCCGAGCATCGCGAAGCCCACGATGAAGCTGAGGATCGAGCAGACCGTGAACACGGGGTTCCGGAACAGCCGCATCGGCAGCATCGGTTCCTTCGCCCGCGTCTCCACCAGGCAGAACAGCGCCAGGGCGATCAGCCCGCCGACGAACAGCCCGATGATCATGGGTGAGCCCCAGGCGTACTCGTTCCCGCCCCAGCTCGTCGCCAGGATCAGCGCGCTCGCCCCGACGGTGACCAGCGCGATCCCGGCGTAGTCGATGACCGGCCGGCCGGCCGCCTTCACCGACGGAATGTTCCGGGCCGCGGCGATCACCACCACGATGGCGATCGGCACATTGACGTAGAACGCCCACCGCCAGGTCAGATGATCGGTGAAGAGCCCGCCGAGCAGCGGCCCGATCACGGTCGAGATGCCGAAGACCGCCCCGATCGCGCCCTGGTACTTACCCCGTTCGCGCAGCGGGATGACATCCGCGATCAGGGCCATCGACGTGACCATGAGGCCGCCCGCGCCGATGCCCTGCATACCGCGCCAGATGATCAGCAGGAGCATGTCGGAGGCGAGGCCGCACAGGAACGAGCCCGTGATGAAGATGATCGCCGAGACCTGGAAGACCAGTTTCCGCCCGAACAGGTCACCGAACTTGCCGACCAGGACGGTGGCCACCGTCTCGGCCAGCAGATAGGCGGTGACCACCCACGACATGTGCGCGGCGCCGCCCAGCTCCGAGACGATCGTCGGCAGGGCCGTGCCCACGATCGTCTGGTCCAGCGCCGCGAGCAGCATGCCCAGCACGATCGTCGCGAAGACGATGTTCCGCCGCCGCCGGTCGAGGACGGGCGGCGGCGCGGCGGCACTCTGCGCGGCGGGGGCTTGCTCGCTGGCAGTGGTCACCTCTGCACCCTCACACCGGCCCCCCGCCCCCGCATGCGGGGACGGGCCGGACGGGGGCGGGGTCGTGTCGCGAAAGGAGCGACGTCCGCCCGGAGGCGTCGGGACGTCCGAAGCACGCCCCAGGTGTATTGATCACGAGCGTTGACAACGCTCGTGATCAATCCACCTGGCGTGGCAGCGAGGCGACCGAGGCCGTCAACCGCGCCACGAACGCCTCGCGGACGTCCTCGCCGACCCGGTCGAGCGACAGATACGGATTGAGGTCCTCCAGCTCCACGAGCAGCAGCGCGCCGTCCGCCGCACGGCAGGCGTCGACCCGCTGGATCCCGTGCGTGAGGGAGTTCCAGGCGATGAAGCGCCGGGCGAACTCCAGGTCCTCCGGGCTCGCCGCGTACGGCTCCAGCACCCAGCGCCGCTCCGGGTCCGGGGCGTACAGCGCGTACTGGAAGTCGTGGTCGACGAAGTAGAAGGACACCTCGTGGCGGAAGTCGATCCGCGGCTGGACGAGAAGCGAGCCCTCGGCCGCCCGCTCCAGTGCGGTGGCCGCCTCGGCCGCCGTGACGAAACGCAGCCCGACCGAGTCCGCCCCCAGCTTCGGCTTGACGACGTACCGGGGGGCGTCGGGCAGCCGCGCCAGATCCGCCGCCCGGTCGACCGTGGGGATGACCGGGAAGCCGGCCCGGTCCAGCTTGACCAGGTAGTCCTTGCCCGCCATGTCGCCACGGCCGCACAGCGGGTTGTAGACCGGCGTCCGCAGTTCCCGGGCCCGCGAGCGGAACGCGTCGTACGCCTCCCGGTAGTGCAGCACGGGCCCGCTGTTGCGGATCAGCACGGTATCGAAGCCCGCCAGCAGCGCGGCCGCGTCCCGGGGATGACAGAGCGCGACGTCGAACGTCTCGCGCAGCCGGGAGCCGAGGAAGATGTCCTCTTCGCAGTAGCGGCGGCCGCGGGCCTCGTACGCGAGATCGGTGACGAGCAGCAGGGACGAGCGGCGGGCGCCGACGGGTGACGCGGCGGTCATGAGGTTCTCCCGGGATGAGGACGCGGACGGACGATCACTATCGCCGACGCCCGGGCGGCCTCGCGGAGCGGGTGGTTCCCGTGGTGCCCGGGCCCTCGCCGCTCCCGGCCTGCGCCCGCCGTCCCGCGGTCAGACAGCTTCCGGGGACCCGCCCCGTACGGCCGCCACCCACTCGACGAGGAGCCGCTCGTACTCCCGCCGGCCCTCGGGCGACACCACACCGCCGTCGGCGACCAGGGCGCGGATCTCCGCGTTCAGCTCAACCATCGGGCGGGCAGGCGTCGGCTCGGTCGAAGTGGAGGTCATGTGAAGAGGCTAGTGGCAGGCGACCCGGAGAGGCACCGGGTAAACGTGTGGGGCCCACCACGGGCACCGTTCGCCCCCGGCCCCGAAGCGTCGCCGACCCGTCCTCGCACCGTGCCGCGACCCTCTCCACACCGTCGTCACGGATCGCCGCGGATCGTCATGACCGGGCGATCCGAGCCCTGTTGCCGCACGTCGGCGGGGTGTGGAGGGTCTTCGGCGTTGTTGCTTACGCGTCCCGACGCGCTCGGTGACGATCTCCCTCCGGCCTGGCCCGACGAAGATTTCCACGGGTCCGTTCCCCGTCGGCGCACCCGTTCGGGGCGACGAGAATCACACGGATGCGGGTCGGTTCCGGCCCGGATCAGGGACCGGACCGGCAGGAGGGAAGGGCGTCCCGGCGGGCGGCTGAGCGATCGGCGGAACGACCTCCTTCCCCCTCCCGCCCGCCGCGACGCCGGACCCGCCCCGCGGCGCCGCCTCCCCGTCAGCGGATGTGCCGACCCGAGATCGCCCGCGCGATGACGAGGCGCTGGATCTCGCTGGTGCCCTCGAAGATGGTGTAGATCTTGGCGTCGCGGTACATCCGCTCCACCGGGTGCTCCCGGCTGTAGCCCGCGCCACCGAGGATCTGGACCGCCTTCTCCGTCGCCGAGACCGCGAGTTCGCCGGCCCGCAGCTTCGCCATGGAGCCCTGCCCGGCGTCGAAGGTCCGGTCGTTGCGGGCCATCCAGGCGGCCTGCCAGATCAGCAGCCGTACGGCTTCGATCTCCGTCCGCATATCGGCCAGGGCGAAGGCGATCGACTGGTTGTCGATGATCGGCCTGCCGAACGCCTCGCGCTCACCGGCGTATTCCAGGGCGTATTCGTAGGCGGCCCGGGCGATGCCGAGCGCCTGCGCCGCGACGGTCGGGCGGCTGACCTCGAAAGTCGCCATCGCCGCCTGGCCCCTGCCCTTGCCGGCGCCGCCCTCACGCGCCCTGGCCAGGCGGGCGTCCAGCTTCTCCTTCCCGCCCAGCAGGCAGTGGCCCGGCACGGTCACCTCGTCGAGAAAGAGATCCGCGGTGTGCGAGGCGCGCAGTCCCAGCTTCTTGACCGTGCGGCCGGCCGTCAGGCCCTCCGTGCCGGGCGGCACGATGAACGCGGCCTGTCCGCGGGCCCCTAGCGCCGGATCGACGGAGGCGACGACGACGTGGACCTCGGCGATGCCGCCGTTGGTGATCCACGCCTTCTGACCGGAGATCACCCATGCGTCGCTCGCCTCGACGTAGCGGGCCCTCGTCGTCATCGCGGAGACGTCCGAACCGGCCCCCGGCTCGGAGACGCAGAAGGCGGCGACCTTCGGGTCGTCCTCGTCCCCGTAGCACTGCGGTACCCACTCGGCGAGCTGGTCGGGGGTGCCGGCGGCGAAGATTCCGGCGACCGCGAGCGAGGTGCCGAACAGGGCCATGCCGATGCCCGCGTCGCCCCAGAACAGCTCCTCGTTGGCGATCTGGAGGGAGAGCCCGGTGGGGTCCCCGTACAGGTCGGCGAGCGACTCGAATCCGTACAGCCCGATCCGCGCGGCCTCCTGGATCACGGGCCAGGGGGTCTCCTCCCGGGCGTCCCACTCGGCGGCGGCCGGGCGGACCACCTGGGCGGCGAAGCCGTGCACCCAGTTGCGCAGGTCCTGTTGCTCCTCGGTCAGGGCGAGGGAGAAGAAGCTCACGCGCTCACACCTTCGGGATGTCGAAGTAGCGGGTCAGGCCGGAGGCGAGGGCGACATCACCGGCGACCTTGAGCTTGCGCGTCATGAACATGGTGACCGGATTGCCGTTGCCGGAGACGAGCTTGAGGAACTCGGCGTCGCCCATCACCAGCGTGGTACGTGGCTCGGCGTCCGAACGGCCGGGGGTGACCCGGCAGACGCCGTCGGCTATCGCCGTCTCGTAGACGACGTCGCTCTCCCCGGTGATCTTCCAGCGGATCAGTGCGGTGAGGCCGGCGGCCGCCTCGGGCCGGAACCGCTGCTTCATCCGGCCGAAGACCTCTCCGAGTATCCGGGTGCGCAGCTCGCCCCGCATGACCTCGGCGAGCTGCTTGGCGGACAGGCTCTTGACGATCCGGGCGAACTCCTCGGGCGCGACCGCCGCGAGGTCAAGCCCGGACAGGTCGTCGGTGAGGTTGCCGCTACTGGTTCCGTCCACGCCAGTTCCTTACTCCAAAGTAAACTTACTTTTGAGTAAGGTAAGCGGGGGTGGGGGCGCCCCGCAAGGCCGAACCACCGCCCGTCGAGCCGAGTTGAGGCGCCATGCGCCATTCGGCAGGCGAGAGGCGACATGCGACAGGCGGGAGGTGACAGGCGGGAGGTGACAGGCGGGGGCCGGTCAGGGCGAGTGCGGCCTTACGGCCAGCCCGGGGTGGTGCGCGGCCAGCACCTTGTTGGCGCGCGCCAGATCGGACAGGGCCTGTTCGCGGTCGGCCTGGTCCTCGACGCCGAGCCGGGGGCCGCGGAACCTGCGTACCTCGCGGGCGGCGCAGTCGGCGAGGAGCTCCGCCTGGAGGATGTGCGGCGGAACGCACGAACCGATCAGCGCGGCGACCCGGTCCGGGATCGGCACGGGGACGAGGAGGTGCGAGGCGGTCATGGAGCGTTCCCTCTCGGATGGTTGGCCAGGAGGCGGTGCACGGAGCCTGTCGCCTGATGGGCGGCAGGTTCCTTCCTGTGTACGGGACGCGGTTCCGCGTTTCTCGTCGGATACGTCTCCGTGTCGCAACCGTTGGGGACTGACCGTCTTTTTCGCCTTACGCGTCGGTAAGTTGACCCGCCGCGCCGAACGTGATCCGCGGATCAGGGGGGTGTGTCCGTGGACCGGGAGCGCAGCCGCAGCGCGCGCAGCACGGCCTCGGTGGCGAAGCGTCTCTCGGGGTCGACGAGTTGGTCGCCGAAGATGGTTTCCAGGCTCCGCATGCGGTAACGCACGGTCTGCGGGTGGACATCCAGCAGGGCGCCCATCTGGGCCGCGGTTCCCCGGGTGTCGAGCCAGATCCGCAGCGTCTCGACCAGCCGTTCACGGCGGCCGGCGCTGATCCGCGCCACGGCGGCCAGCTCGCGCTGGGCGAGCTGGTCCAGCAGGGCGGGGTCGGACAGCAGCCACAGGGTGGTGAGGTGGTCCTCGCAGTGGATCAGCGGAGCGTCGTCGATCACGCCGGAGTCGACGAGCTCCAGAACCCGGCGGGCCCAGCGGATCGACTCGCAGGCCTGCGCCGTGGGGACGGTCAGCCCGATCGCCGCGCGGCCGGCCGGCAGGGCCAGTTCCAGCATCGATCTTCGTGCCTCGTTCAGTGCTCCGGGGATCAGCAGGTGCGGCTGCGGGGCGCTGAGATCGACGAGAAGGTCGCGGTCCACGCTGAGCCGGTCCAGTTCCGCCGGGGCGCGGAAGGCGATCAGCGTGACCTCCTTCGGCAGCGTCCACCCGACCTGCTCGCACAGATCGGCGATGGCGGTGCCGGGGGCCGGGCGTCCAGCGAGGATGAGGTGGAGCAGCCGGCGGCGCAACGCCTCACTGTGCTCGCCCGACTGGGACCGCACCTCCAGGAATCCCTCCCGGGAAAGCGATTCCAGCTCGTCGATGTAGGCGAAGAGCGCGTCGGCGAAGCTCAGCATCAGCGAGGGGGAGAGGTGGTAGCTCTGCCCGACCTTCTTCGCCCGCCGCAGGGCCACCCGTGCGCCCAGCCGGTAGGCCCCCTGGAGGGTGTCCATGCTCCGGCCCTCGTACGCCTCGAACCGTCCGAAGCGCCGGCACATGTCGTCCCGGAGTGTGGTGGGGGAGGAGGGCTCGGCCACCAGATCGACGAAGGAGGAGAGGCTCTGCTCCACGCCGACCCGGATGGCCTGGCCGTTCGGGCCGTCGAGCAGTCGGGCGTATTCCGGATAGGCCCGGGTGACCTCGATGCCGATTTCCTTGATGAGGCTGGGCAGTTCGGGCCGCATGATCGCCGCGAATTCCTGGGGGAGCGGCCCCAGGGGGTCTTCGGTGTCCAACGGTTGTATGAGATGTGGCATGACATGTCCCCTTGCTCTCGGCGCCCGGTGGTGGGGTGAGGCGGTGGGGGGAAAGCGCTCCCACGAACCGACAGGTGCGTACCAAGTTCGCGACGAAGATAGACCAACGAACTGGCACTGCACACCACTTGGACAAGATCGAAGTGCAGGGGGCACACATCCCGGCCGCACTGTGCGACTTCTGTGCAGGTCGGGCGGGCTACGCGCTTTCGGACAATGAATTTCGGCCGTGTGCTCCGACGATGACAACAAAACCGTTCCGCTGCCCCGTCGTGTTCCCGGCGTGGGGTACGTGGGCCCGGTCGATCCTGGTGGCGACAGGGCGTGCGGGCGGCTCACCACGGCGAATGTGCGCGGGTGGCCCTCCGGTGACGGGTGTTTTCGGCCGACTGGCTGAATCGCACGCCATCCGTGAGGGAGCGGAGGCGGTACTTCCGCGGCCCCCCCCGTCCGTGCGCCGCCGCGTAAGCACAGCATGCGGGGTTCCGGTCGCCGGTGCGCAATTCCATGCCCTCGGGTGCGCATTCCTTGATAAGGAGGCGGTGCCCCGATGCTCA
Source organism: Streptomyces sp. MMBL 11-1 (assembly GCF_028622875.1). Lineage (NCBI taxonomy): Bacteria > Bacillati > Actinomycetota > Actinomycetes > Kitasatosporales > Streptomycetaceae > Streptomyces > Streptomyces sp. MMBL 11-1. Next base: position 7,198,894 of record NZ_CP117709.1, read on the forward strand.
TTTCCGGATCAAAAAGAGTGCGGTGCAAAGAATCTTAGACGGACGGATTGTGTCGCCCTGTTTCCCGCGAGTAACATCACGCCTCGATCAATTCGGTCACGAAATCTGCCCGAAATTTGATGCTCCGATCCTCCGCCCCCGGGCCCACCCGAGGATCCATCACCGTCGAGAAGGTGTCGCGGTACGGGCTCGCGTTGCAGAACCGGTCAACTTCGTGCACGAGGCCGCGCCACGGCGGCCGACAGAGGGGACGACATGAGATCCGTTTCCAATCGAACCCGCGTAGGTCTGCTCGCGGCGTTCACGGCATTCAGCGCTCTGCTCTCCACGGGCTCGGCCACCGCCGCCACCCAGCTCAACGGTGACTGGGCGCCCTTCGACCGCTGCCCGGTCGACGCGCCCGCCATGCTGGCCGCGGACGGCCTCAGCACCATCGCCACCTGCATAGCGTCGAGCTCGGCCACCGGAACCATCACGCTGGGCAAGACGAAGGTCTCCACCGGCCATACCGATCTGCAACTCGGGGTCATCCAGCGCCCCGACGGCTCCGCCTCCCTCGTGGCCCCGCCCGAGGGGGCGCTGACCGCGGACCCGGCGGAGATCCCCGGCGGACTCATCGGGCTCATGTGTCCCAGCGGAATTCCGATCGTATCGGGAATCTGCCGCCAGCTGACGGACAACAATCTCAACCGCGTGACGGCCACCATCGAACCGGCCGGAGCGCCACGCGACTTCCATATGAACGCGGCGTTCTCCACCGGTGAGCCCATTCTCACCATCCCGGTCCGCATCCACCTCAAGAATCCGTTCCTCGGTGACAAGTGCTACATCGGGACCGCTTCCAACCCGGTGCTCCTGAAGCCGCAGAACGTGACGGCGCCGAGCCTCTCGCTGCAGCGGTTCTCGGCCGACGGGACTCCGAACGACGACGAGGGCGAGATGGGGCGCTACACCTTCGACGGCGCCGACCAGGGGGACGCCACGTTCGCCGTTCCCGGGGCCAGCGGCTGCGGTGCCGGCCTCCTGGACTGGGCGGTGAATCTCAAGACCGGCCTCCCGTCCGCCGCCGGAAAGAACAGCGTGACGCTCGACGCCACCACGACGTACTTCGGCAGCCCCTACGACCCCGCCGGCCTCGCGCCGAACGAGGGCAGGAAGCTGGCCGAATTCTGGCACTCCGCGAAGCGGTAGGCCCCGGTTCCGATCCGCCGGACCCGCCCCGACCCCCAGCAACAGGAGGTGAAGCGCAACCGCCCCCACGCCCCTGTCCGCGCACCCCGGCACGAGCCGGTGTCGTGGCCCCGCCGAGTGCCGCACCGTCCGGCCCGGCGAGCAACCGAACAAGCGCCTCTCCAGTCACGTTCAGTCGCATCCCCAACGGAACGAGAAGAGGGAGTACCCCCATGTTCAAGCGAACCGGAGTCCTGACCGCGATCGGTGCCGCCGCGGCATCCGTCGTCCTGGCCGCCCCGTCGGCCGTCGCCGCGCCGACCAGCTGGACGATCAGCCCGACCGGCGCCTTCAACGGCAGTGCCGGAGTGACCGTCCTGACCGACAACAACGGAAACAAGATCCAGTGTGCGACCTCCGCCGCCTCGGGCTCGGCGCCGACCTCCCCGGTCGCAGGGAGCCCGGCCAAGCTCGCGTCGATCTCCGCGATCTCGTTCAACTCACCGTGCACCGGGCCGTTCAGCTCCCAGTGGACGGTGGCCACCACGCCGCCGTGGGAGATCTGGGGCCTGGACTACGCGGCGGGCGCCGGCACCAACTCCACGGGCCAGGTGACCGGTGAGATCAGAGCGATCAAGGCGAAGGTGTCCGGGAGCAGCATCCTCGGCCCGTGCACCTTCGACGTGACCGGCAAGGTCGCGGCCAAGTACAACAACCCGAGCACGGGCGGAAGCAACGGCACGCTGAACACCGCGGGCGGCGGGCTCACCCTGTCCATCACCAACAAGACCGGCGGCGGCTGCGGCATCGTCGGCACCAGCGCCAGCTTCCAGGGGCTGTACACCATCGTGAACCAGGCGACGGGCAAGTCCCCGGTCATCAGCGGGTGACCCACCGCCGATGACGTCCCGTACCTGAACGTCGTGCCCGGCCGTGTGCACCCGGCGGCCGGGCACGACGGCGAGTTGGGGGCTCCGGGACGCGTCGGCCGGAGCCACTCGCACCGCCCCGCCGCGCCGACCGCACACACCCCGTTCTCGCGCACTTGCCGACAAGGGCGCGGCCGTGCGTTGTCACCGGCTGCCAAAGTCCGGGCACCGTCGATCCGATCGGAAACCCTGCCCTTCCCAGGCGTCGTCGGCGTGCGTACCGTACCCGTCGGTAGGGGCCGTACGCCGTCCCGTCGGCGGACGGCGGAGCCCGGTCCCCGTACAGCCAAGCCCGCCCGACGTCCGTTCGAAGTCCGCTCGACGTCCGCCCGCAGGGGCCGTTGCCGAGAAGTGGACCCGCTTTCCGCAGCCATCCCTGGGCCCACGCGCGCCGGAAGGACACATCCGTATGACCGTCGATGCACGCGCCGCGGCGAGACGACCGATCCACTGGGCCGTGGGCGGGGCGCTCGTCGTCGCCACCGCGCTCGTACCCAGTGCCGAATCGGCCGCCGCGGAACAGACCTCGGAGGTCGCCCTCCGCTACGCCTGCCCGTTCCCCTCCGGGCCCGAGGAACTGGACGTCGTCGTCTCGGCGGTGCTGCCCACCTCGGTCCGCACCGGCGAGGAGGTCCGCCCGTCCCAGGTATCCGTCGAGGTGAACCTGGAGCCCACAGCGCTCGCCCGGTTCGGGGAACTGGACGCCGCCACCCTGTCGGCCGTCGCCCGGCTCACCGTCCGCAACACCGTCGGCGACCGGTCCGCCGACGCCTCCTGGCAGGACCTGACCGCTCAGCCCGTCGCCCTGCCGGGGCCCGACGGGGGCGGCCTGGCCCTGACGGCCACCGGTGACGTGCCGACGGTCTCCTTCGGCAGCCCCGGGCGCGCGACGCTGGCCCCCGCCGAACTCGCCCTCTCGCTGTCCTCGCTCACCGGCGCGGGCGAGCCGACCACGCCCCCCGGGCTCGACGTCACCTGCGAACCGGCCCCGGGCCAGGAACCCGAACTCGCCGCGATCACGGTCCGCGGCGACGGCGACCCCACGGCGCCCGCTCCTCAGCCGGGGGAGAGCGATCCCGCACCGGACCCGAGCCCCACCCGCCCGGCCGAGGACCTGCCGCCCAGCGCCCGGGAGAAGATCGACGCCCTCACCGACGAACGGCTCGAAGCCCTCGACGGCGAGGACCCGGGCAGCTGCCCGATCGAGATCCCGCCCGAGTGGGTGATGACCACCGCCGAGACGTACGCGGCCGGCTTCGCCAACGCCGCCAAACTGGACGGCGCGGCGGCGCTGGGGCCCGCGTTCATGAAGGTGGTGCTCAACAAGCGCTACATCAACGACTCCTGCGCCTCGACCGTCGACGTCAGCTCGGAGGTGAACTTCGACTACCAGGGCCGCCGACAACTGCCCCCGACGAAGGCCACGTTCCTCAGCTACGGCTTCATGCCGACGACCGCGACCATGACGCTGGAGCAGGTCGGCCCGCCGGCCGCGATCCACACCCACACGGTCACCAACACGCCCACCTACCCGGAGGAGACGACCGTCACGGCCCAGCTGGTGATGCGGCTCTCCGACGTCGAGGTGAACGGCGTGCCCCTGGACGTGGGCCCCGACTGCCGCACCGAGCGCCCCTTCGAGCAGGTGCTGAGGGGGTACGGCCAGAGCTATCCGCCGGCCGGCTACCTCGTGGCGTACGGCGGCACCCTGACCGGCTACGCGCACATCCCGCCGTTCGAGGGATGCGGTGTGGATGAGGACCTCGACCCGATCTTCACCTCGGCCATCTCCAGCCCGGGGAAGAAGGCCGACAACTACACCAAGATGACGCAGGCGCCCCTGTGCGTGGCCACGAACCCGGAAGGACCGGACTGCCCGCCGAAGGTGCCCGACCCCGAGCGCTGACCCGAACACACCCCCCGAGCCCTTCCGGTTTGACGACCGGAGGGGCTCTTTCCTGCCCACCGGCCGCCGTGTGATTCCTCATCATCCGACAGGTTTGGATCGCGGACTACTCACCCGTGAACAATCCCGCGCCCCGGGTGAATTCTCGCCGAGGAAAATCTGTACCCAGTATTGCGAAGTCAGGTTACCGGCCCGTAGCGTCCCAGAGGTGCCGATCGAAATCGCCTGCTCACCTGCTCGGGGGGCACACCCGGGCCCGGTTCGCTCCGCTCCGGTCCAGGGACGCCACGGATCAGACGCCCACTGCTTGCGCAGATTTCGACAAGGACCGGAACCGGCCTTGTCACCGAATGACAAGTGATCCATTCGCTGCCCAGCGTTCGTCGATCTCCGCTGTTCAACGGCTTGCCCTGGCGGTTTCGGCGGACATAACGTGCGCCCCCTGGTGCATGTGTGACGAGCCGCCATCGCTTTTCTCAGAGCCGGAGCGCCAATCGATGAACACGTTCACCGCCACTTCGAGGGAGGGCCGATGGGAATCGAAGTAGTCGTGGAGGGCCTCACGAAGTCCTTCGGCAAGCAGAACATCTGGCAGGACGTCAGCCTCACTCTGCCCGCCGGTGAAGTGAGCGTCATGCTCGGTCCTTCCGGAACCGGAAAGACCGTTTTCCTGAAATCCATCATCGGGCTGCTCAAGCCCGAACAGGGACGTGTCCTCATCAACGGCGTCGACATGGTGAACAGCTCCGAGCGCGCCATCATGGAGACCCGGAAGCTCTTCGGCCTCATGTTCCAGGACGGGGCCCTTTTCGGCTCGATGTCGCTCTTCGACAACATCGCCTTCCCGCTGCGGGAGCACACCCGCAAGAGGGAATCCGAGATCCGCCGTATCGTCATGGAGCGCATCGACATCGTCGGGCTCCTGGGCGCCGAGGGAAAGCTGCCGGGCGAGATATCCGGCGGTATGCGCAAGCGCGCCGGCCTCGCCCGGGCCCTGGTCCTGGACCCGCAGATCATCCTCTGCGACGAGCCGGACTCCGGCCTCGACCCGGTCCGCACCGCCTATCTGTCGCAGCTCCTCATCGATCTCAACGCGCAGATCGACGCGACGATGCTCATCGTCACCCACAACCTCGACATCGCGGCGACCGTCCCCGACAACATGGGCATGCTGTTCTGCCGCAACCTCGTCACCTTCGGCCCGCGCGAGGTACTGCTCACCAGCGACACCCCGGTCGTCTCCCAGTTCCTCGCCGGACGGCGCGAAGGGCCCATCGGCATGTCCGAGGAGAAGGACGCCGCCACCCTCGCCGCCGAGCAGCTGGCCGACACCGCCCCGCCGCGCACCGGGCCCCGCAGCGTCGTCCCCCAGCTGGAGCCCTCGCCCGGGATGCCCGTACGCCAGGGCGCGCTGCGCCGCCGGGAGCGGGTCATGTCGATGATGGGCCAGCTGCCGGAGGCCGCCCGTACGGCGATCCTCAACAGTTACGCCCCGGCCGCGGGAGGTGCGCGCGCGTGACCGCCCCGATGCCGGTGCGGCCGCCCGAGCCGCCCGAGAGACCCCCGCCCGCCGCCGGCCCGGCGGCGACCGCCCCGGCCGCGCCCGGACAGCGCCGCCCCTCCCGGCTGCTCGCCCCGCTCCGCGAGACCGGGAAGCTGTTCGCACTCGCCGTCGCGGTGGCCCGTGCGATCTTCCGCAGACCGTTCCAGGTACGTGAGTTCATCGAGCAGTTCTGGTTCGTCGCGAGCGTCACGATCCTGCCCGCCGCCCTCGTCTCCATCCCGTTCGGCGCGGTCATCGCCCTCCAGGTCGGCTCCCTCACCCAGCAGCTCGGCGCCCAGTCCTTCACCGGCGGCGCCAGCGTCCTCGCGGTCATCCAGCAGGCGAGCCCGATCATCGTCGCGCTGCTGATCTCCGGAGCCGCCGGATCCGCGATCTGCGCCGACCTCGGCTCCCGCAAGATCCGCGAGGAGCTGGACGCGATGGAGGTCATGGGCGTCTCGCCCATCCAGCGCCTCGTCGTCCCCCGGGTGCTCGCCACCATGCTCGTCGCCGTCCTGCTCAACGGCCTGATCTCCGTGGTCGGCACCCTCGGCGGCTACTTCTTCAACGTGATCATGCAGGACGGCACCCCGGGCGCGTACCTCGCGAGCTTCTCCGCCCTCGCCCAGCTGCCCGACCTCTACATCAGCGAGTTCAAGGCCCTGATCTTCGGCTTCATCGCGGGCATCGTCGCCGCCTACCGGGGCCTCAACCCGCGCGGCGGCCCCAAGGGCGTCGGTGACGCGGTGAACCAGTCCGTCGTCATCACCTTCATGCTGCTGTTCTTCGTGAACATGGTCCTCACGGCGATCTACCTCCAGATCGTCCCCGCGAAGGGGAGCTGACCGATGGCGATGCTCAGCTGGCTCGACCGATCGGGCGACCAACTCACCTTCTACGTCAAGGCGCTCGTCTGGATCCCGCGCACCCTGCGCCGCTATCTGCGCGAGGTGCAGCGGCTGCTGGCGGAGGTCGCCTTCGGCAGCGGCGGACTCGGCGTCATCGGCGGCACCATCGGCGTGATGGTCGCCATGACCCTGTTCACCGGCACCGTCGTCGGACTCCAGGGGTACGCGGCCCTCAACCAGATCGGCACCTCGGCGTTCACCGGGTTCATCTCCGCCTACTTCAACACCCGGGAGATCGCCCCCCTGGTCGCCGGCCTCGCCCTCTCCGCCACCGTCGGCGCGGGCTTCACCGCCCAGCTCGGCGCGATGCGGATCAACGAGGAGGTCGACGCCCTGGAGGCGATGGGCGTCCGCTCCATGCCCTACCTCGTCACCACCCGGATCATCGCCGGAGTCGTCGCGATCATCCCGCTCTACGCGATCGGGCTGCTCTCCTCGTACGTCGCCTCCCGCTGGATCACCATCTTCTTCAACGGACAGTCGGCGGGCACCTACGACCACTACTTCAACCTCTTCCTCTCCCCCGAGGACGTGCTGCTGTCGGTGCTCAAGGTGCTGATCTTCAGCGTGCTGGTGATCCTCGCCCACTGCTACTACGGCTTCCACGCCACCGGGGGACCGGCCGGCGTGGGCGTGGCGGTCGGCCGGTCGGTGCGCAACGCCATCGTCCTCATCAGCGTCACCGACTTCTTCCTCTCGCTCGCCATCTGGGGCGCCACGACGACGGTGAAGGTGGCCGGCTGATGAGCGCATCCCGCACACGCACGGTCCGCCGGCGGCTGGCCGGAGTCGCCTTCCTGGTGGTGCCCGCCGTCCTGGTGTGGGTCTCGGTCTCCGTGTACGAGAAGGACTTCACCGACGACGCCACCGTCACGGTCCGCACCGGAGCGGTCGGCAACGAGATGCACACACACGCCGACGTGAAACTGCGGGGCGTCGTCATCGGGCAGGTCCGCTCCATCGCCACCGACGGCGACGGCGCCCGCCTCACCCTGGCCATCGACCGGGACAAGCTCGATCAGGTGCCCGCCGACGTCACCGCCCAGATGCTGCCCACCACCCTCTTCGGCGCGCGGTTCGTCGCGCTCGTACCGCCCCGCATCCCCACGGGCTCCACCCTGCGGGCCGGGGCGGTCGTCCCGCAGGACCGCTCCAGCAACGCCATCGAGCTGGAACAGGTCCTGGACAACGTCCTGCCGCTGCTGACCGCCGTGAAGCCCGAGAAGCTCTCCGCCACCCTCAACGCCGTCTCCCAGGCGCTGGAGGGGCGCGGGGAACGCCTCGGCGAGACGCTGACCACGCTGGACGGCCACCTGAAGAAGTTCAACCCCCAACTCCCCACCCTCAACGCCGACATCAAGGAACTCGTCAAGGTGAGCACGCTCTACGCGGACGCCGCGCCGGACGTCCTCGACGCGCTGACCGACGCCACGGTCACCAGCTCCACCCTCGCCGACCAGGAGGCGCGGCTCGCCGGGCTCTACGGCACCACCACGGCCGCCGCGCGGGACGTCACCTCCTTCCTCCGGGAGAACAGGAACAACCTCATCCGGCTCTCCGCCGCCGGCCGGCCCTCCCTCGAACTCCTCGCCGAATACGCCGAGTCGTTCCCCTGCACCCTGCGCACCATGGCCGGCTTCGTGCCCGCCATGGACAAGGCGCTGGGCAAGGGGACCGACGAACCGGGGCTCCACGTGTCGATCAAGTCCGTTCCCTCCAAGGGGAAATACGTTCCCGGTAAGGACGCGCCGGTCTACAGCGCGAGCGGTGGGCCCGCCTGCTACTCGGTGCCGTACGTCGGCAAGCACGCCCCGACCGCCGACACCCGCCGGGCCGCCGACGTCACCGCACCCCCGGCGGACCGGGGCGACGAGGCGGACGCCGGGCTCGGGCTGCCCAACTCGCCCCAGGAATCCCGGCTCGTCAACGAACTGGTCGCCCCCTCGCTGAAGGCCCGGCCGGGAGACCTGGCCGACTGGAGCAGCGTGCTGATCGGCCCGGCCTTCCGAGGCGCGGAGGTGAAGCTCAAGTGAAACGCCGCTCGCTCGCGGGACCGGTCACCAAGTCCCTCGTCTTCATCGTCGTCACCGTGCTGGCCACCACCGTCCTCGGGCTCTCCATCGCCAACACGGGCGTCGGGGACACCACCACGTACAAGGCCCGCTTCACCGACGCCACCGGCCTCATCCCCGGCGACAGCGTCCGGATCGCCGGAGTGAAGGTCGGCCAGGTCGAATCCGTGAAGGTCGCCGACCGGCGGGTTGCCGAGGTCGCCTTCGCCGTACGCAGGGGACGCACCCTTCCCGCCTCGGTGACGGCGTCCATCAAGTACCTCAACATGGTCGGCCAGCGGTACGTCGACCTCGACCGGGGCCCAGGACCCGTGGGCCGGGCCTTCGCGCCCGGGGACACCATCCCGCTCGCCCGCACGACCCCGGCCCTCGACCTCACCCAGCTCTTCAACGGCTTCCAGCCCCTCTTCGAAGGGCTGTCCCCGCCCGACGTCAACCAGCTCGCCGGCTCCATCGTCCAGGTCCTCCAGGGCGAGGGCGGCACCGTCGACAGCATCCTGCGGCACGTCGGATCGCTCACCACCACCGTCGCCGCGAAGGACAAGGTGATCGGTGAGGTGATCAAGAACCTCAACACGGTCCTCAAGACGGTCAACGACCGGGAGGCGGGCTTCGACGACCTGGTCGTCACCCTCCAGAAGCTCGTCACCGGATTCTCCGGCGACCGCAAACCCCTCGGGGAGGCCGTCACCGCGATGGGCGCGCTCACCACCGTCACCGCCGACCTCTTCCAGGACGGCAGGAAGCCGCTCAAGGACGACATCCGCCAACTCGGGCGACTCAGCGGACAGTTGGAGAAGGGCACCCCGCAGATCGAGAACTTCCTGCAGAAGACACCGGCCAAGATGGCGGCCATCAGCCGACTGACGTCCTACGGATCGTGGCTCAACCTCTACCTCTGCGAAGCGAAGGTCAGCGGCGTCACCCACGACGACGGCAGCAAGCCGCCGGGCGGCATCGCGATCACCCAACCGAGGTGCCTGGCATGAGAATCACCCCCATCCGGGAACGCAACCCGGTCGCCGTCGCCCTCGTCGGGCTCCTCGTCCTGACCCTGCTCGGGCTCGCCGCCTGGCGCGCCGACTCCCTGCCCTTCGTCGAGGGCGGCACCTCCTACAGCGCCGACTTCACCGAATCCGCCGGACTCGCCGACGGCGACGAGGTGCGCATCGCCGGAGTGAAGGTCGGCCAGGTCACCGGCGTCTCTCTCGACGGCGCGAAGGTCCGGGTCGACTTCCGGGTGAAGAACGCCTGGATCGGCGACTCCTCCACCGTGGGCATCGCCGTCAAGACCCTGCTCGGCGACAAGTACCTCGCCGTCGACCCCCTCGGCGACGCCCCGCAGGATCCCGGCTCCCGCATCACCGCGAGCCGCACCACCTCCCCGTACGACGTCACCCAGGCGTTCAACGGGCTCGGGGAGACCATCGGGGAGATCGACACCGAGCAGCTCGCCAAGAGCTTCGAGACGATCTCCGCCACCTTCAAGGACTCCCCGCCCCACGTCCGCAGCGCCGCGGACGGGCTCTCCGCCCTCTCCCGTACGGTCTCCCAACGCGACGCCCAGCTCGCCACCCTGCTCCGCAGCAGCAAGAAGCTCACCAAGACCCTCGCCGGGAAGAAGAGCAGCTTCGAAACGCTCCTGGAGGACGGGAACCTGCTGCTCGGCGAGATCCGGGCCCGCCGCGACTCCATCCACCTGCTGCTCACCGGCACCCGCGACCTCGGCACCCAGCTCACCGGGCTCGTCCGGGACAACGACAAACAGCTCGGGCCGACCCTGGAGTCCCTCGGGCGGGTCACCGCCGTCCTGGTCAAGAACCGCAAGAGCCTCGACAAGGTCCTCGCCATGACTGGCTCCTACAGCCGGCTCGTCGGCAACACCCTCGGCAGCGGGCGCTGGTTCGACAACTACGTCTGCGGCGTCGTGCCCAAGAACTACCTCCCCGCCGGCACACCTCCGGCGACCGGATGCATGCCACCCCGGCAGCAAGGGGGACGCTGACATGAGACGCACCCGCATCATCGGCATCACCGCGGGCCTCGCCCTCGTCGCCGTCGCGGCCGCCACCGGCGTGAGCGCCCTGGAGGAGGACGGGAAGACCACCGTCACCGCCTACTTCGAACGCGCCACCGGCGTCTACGCCGGATCCGACCTGCGGATCCTCGGCGTCAAGGTCGGGACCGTCGCATCCGTCGAACCCCGCGGCAAGGAGGTGAAAGTCGTGCTGCGCCTCGACCGTGGCATCGACGTCCCCCAGGACGCCCACGCCGTCGTCGTCGCCCCCAGCCTCGTCGCCGACCGCTACGTCCAGCTCGCCCCGGCCTACGACGGCGGCCCCCGGCTCGCCGACGACGCGGTCCTGCCCGCCGCCCGCAACGCCACCCCCGTCGAGGTCGACGAGCTGTACGCCTCCATCACCGAACTCTCCACCGCGCTCGGCCCGAACGGAGCCAACGCCGACGGGGCGCTCGCCCGGCTCCTGGACACCGGGGCGAAGAACCTCGACGGCAACGGCAAGGCCATCGGGGACTCCATCGAGCAGTTCGGCAAGGCCACCAAGACGCTCGACAAGTCCAGCGGCGACCTGTTCGACACCCTGGCCCACCTCCAGTCCTTCACCACCATGCTCAAGGAGAACGACGGCAACGTCCGCAGCGCCGAGCAGCAGCTGAACACGGTCACCTCCTTCCTCGCCGACGACAAGAAGAACCTCAGCGCGGCCCTCAAGGAACTCGGCACCGCTCTCGGCCAGGTCAAGACGTTCATCGCCAAGAACCGCGGCGCGCTCAAGAAGAACGTCGAGGCGCTGGTGCCCGTCACCCAGGCGCTCGTCGACCAGCGCGCCTCGCTCGCCGAGGCGATGGACACCCTCCCGCTCGCCGCGGGCAACGTCCTGAACGCCTACGACCCCGCCAACCGCACCCTCAACGGGCGCACCAACCTCAACGAACTGTCCATGGGCGGGCCGCTCGTCGACCCCGGGGCCGCCTCCGCCGCCGGCCGGCTCACCGGGCTCGCACCCGTCGACGCGATCCGCCGCGAGGCCCTGCCCGTCCTGCCGCTCCCGGAGGTCGGCACGGTCTACGGCACCCCGAAGAAGCAGCCCGGCAAGCAGCCCGGCCAGGAGAAGGGGGCGCGAGGATGAACGACGACGACCGGCGCAGACCCGTCGCACGGGCGGCCCTCGGAGCCGTGGCCCTGCTCGCCACCGGAGCGCTGATCGCCCTGGTCGTGGTCCGCCCCGACGGCCCCTCCTTCACCGGCATCGAACAGATACCCCTGCCCGGCGGCGCCGACCTCGGCGACCGGCCGTACGAGGTCACCGCCGAGTTCGGCGACGTCCTCAGCCTCGCACCGCAGTCCTCGGTCAAGGTCAACGACGTGGCCGTGGGACGCGTCACGAAGATCGCACTGGCCCCGGACGGCTGGCGGGCCCGGGTCACCATGCGGGTGAACGGGAAGATCGAACTCCCCGCGAACTCCTACGCCCGCCTCGAACAGTCCAGCCTGCTCGGCGAGAAGTTCATCCAGCTCGCCCCGCCCCCCGAGGGCACCGCACGCGGGTCGCTCGCCTCCGGCGGCCGCATCCCGCACTCCCGCACCAACCGGAACCCGGAGGTCGAAGAGGTCTTCGGCGCCCTGTCCCTGCTCCTCAACGGGGGCGGCGTCCAGCAGCTCAAGACCATCACCACCGAACTCAACAAGGCGCTCGCCGGGCAGGAGCCGCAGATCCGCTCCATGCTCAACCGGGTCGACACCCTCGTGACCGACCTGGACGAGAACAAGGGCGACATCACCAAGGCCCTGGACGGCGTCAACCGCCTCGCCGCCACCCTCGCCACCCGCAAGCAGGACGTCGGCACGGTCCTCACCGGGCTCAGCCCCGGACTCAAGGTCCTGGAGAAACAGCGCGGCTCGCTGCTGACCATGCTGCGCTCCCTCGACACCCTCTCCACCGTGGCCGTCGACACGATCAACCGGAGCAAAGCCGACATGATCGCGGACCTCAAGGCGCTCGCCCCCACTCTCAAGGCGCTCGCCGACTCCGGCCAGGACCTCCCCGACTCCCTCCAGGTGCTGTTGACCTACCCGTTCACGGACGAGGTGCTGCGCGGCGTCAAGGGCGACTACCTCAACGTCTACCTGGACGTGACGGCCCTGCCCGGTACGCAGATCATCCCCGCCCTGACCCCGGATCCTCCCGGGATCCCGCTGCCGCCGGCCGAGGGAGGGGGCGCGGTCGCCCGGGGCGCGCTGCCCCTGCCGCTGCCCACCGTGGCGGGAACGCCGAAGCCCGACGCCTCCGGAACCTCGAGGACGGCCGCGCCCGAGGCGTCGAGGCCGGAGAAGGAGGCGACACCGTGATCACCCTCTCCATCCGGCTGAAGAACCTCGCCTTCCTCGTCATCGCCGTTCTGGTCCTCGGCTACCTGGGTGTGCGGTACGCCGATCTCGGCCACTACGTCGGACTGCGCAGCTACTACACCGTCACGGTCCAGCTCCCGCAGACGGGCGGCCTGTACACCCATTCCAACGTCACCTACCGGGGCGTCTCCGTGGGCCGCGTCGGCCCCATTGAGCTGACCGACGACGGTGTCGAGGCCGAGCTGCGGATCGAGAAAGACGCGCCGCCGATCCCGGACAGCCTCACCGCCGTCGTCGCGAACCTCTCGGCGGTCGGCGAGCAGTACGTCGATCTGCGGCCCACCCGCGAGGACGGCCCCTTCCTGGGCAACGGCTCGGTGATCGACGAGGCCGACACCACCACCCCCGCGCCCCCCACCGATGTCCTCACCAGCGTCGACGACCTGGCGAGCTCCGTGGACCTGGAGAGCCTGCGGACCGTCGTCGAGGAGTTCGGGGCAGCCTTCGAGGGGCGCGGCGACGACCTCCAGGTCCTGCTGGACACCAGCGGTGACTTCATCGAGGCCGCGGACAAGGCCCTGCCGGTCACCACCCGGCTGATGGCCGACGGCGAGCGCGTCCTGCGCACCCAGGCCGAACAGGGACAGGCGCTCAAGGGCTTCGCCTCGGGGGCCAAGGAACTGGCCGCCGAACTCAAGGGCTCCGACGCCGACCTGCGCCGCCTCATCGCGACCACCCCGGACGCCGCCGTCCAGATCAGCGGGCTGCTGCGCGACCTGGACCCCGCCTTCGGTGTCGTCGTCGCCAACCTCCTCACCACATCGGAGGTCGCCGTCACCCGTCAGCGAGGCCTGGAGGAACTCCTCGTGAAGCTGCCCGCCGTCGCCGCCGCCGGAGCGAGCGCGGTCGACGACGACGGCGCCCGGTTCGGGATGTCCGTCACCTTCTTCGAACCGCTCCCGTGCACCGCGGGCTACGGCGGCACGGTCTACCGCAACGGCCTCAACACCTCGGACGGACCCGCCGTGAACACCGCCGCCCGCTGCACGTCCTCGCCCGGCACCGGCATCAACGTCCGGGGCAGCGCCAACGCCCCCAAGGGCGGCCCGGTGCCGGAACCAGCCGTTCCGGGCAGGATGAAGCTGCCCGGAACGACCAACTCCGGTTCCGCGCCCGCGCAGCCGCCGACCGAAGGCATGGCCGGGCTGCTGGGTCTGGAAGGCGGCTCATGACCCCCCGCACCCGCCGCCGGACCGGCTGGGCCGTCCTGCTCGTCGCCGCCCTGCTCTGCGGCCTGGGCGCCTGGTCGTACGGGCAGGCGCGCGGGGACCGCTCCCTGTCCTACGCGAAGGCCCGCGACGCGGCCCTGGCCGACGGCAAGCGGCACCTCGCGACGCTGAACAGCCTGGACGGCGAGAGCGCGCAGCGGGTCGACGACGGTCTGCGGGGCTGGCTGGACTCCTCCACGGGGCCGCTGCGCGACCAGCTGGAGCGGACCCGGAAGGCCGACGCGAAGTCCCTGACGACCGCGGGTGACTCGGCCCGGGGCAAGGTCACGTCGGCGGCGCTGACGGCACTGGACGAGCGCACGGGCACGGCGGAGCTGATCGCCACCGTGGACGTCGAGGTCACCCCGCGCTCCGGCGCGGCCGGCACCCAGCGCAAACGGTTCGAGGCGACCCTCGCGCGTACGGCCGACGGCTGGAAGGTCAAGGCGCTCACAGCGATCGGGACGGGCGGTGGCCGATGAAGCAGCGGGGAGGAACGACCACGGTGGACGACACGGCTACGGACGTAACGAACGTATCGGACCCGACGGACGCCACGGACGCCACGGCGGAGACGGCCGAGACGGCCGCGGTGGACACGACGGACGTGCCGGAAGCGACCGCGGTGGACACGAAGGACGCGACGGATGCGACGGACGTGTCCCGCCGCCGGTGGCCACGCGTCCTCGGCACACTGCTGACGGTCGCCCTGATCGCCACCGGCGGGGCCCTGTACGCCGAGGGCCGCCACCTGCGGGACACCCCGGCCACGGCGAACCTCGCGCTCACCGACGCGGAGGCGACGGCCCGGGTCACCGGCGACGTCAGCAGCGCGCTCGGGAAGATCTTCTCGTACGGCCCCGGGGCCACCGCCGTGACCAGGGCGGCGGCGAAGGAGGTCCTGGCGGGCAAGGCGCTCCAGCAGTACGCGGCGCTGTTCGGCCAGGTCGAGCGGCAGTCCGCCGACCAGAAGCTGACGCTCACCACCGAGGTCGTCCGGGCCGGGGTGACCCGGCTGACCGACAGCAGTGCCCACCTCCTGGTCTTCCTCGACCAGGTCTACGAGCGCCGGGGCCGCGCCCCCACCACCGCCTCCGCGCAGCTCACGGTGGTCGCGGAACTGCGCGACGGGCGCTGGTGGATCGTCGGGATCGGCTCCACGTGAGGGCGGGCCGGAGGCGATGGCGCACCGGTCCGGTTCGGCAGGCAGGGGAGAGGCAGCACATGGCACGGCAGGAAACGGGACGACAGGACTCGGCACGGCAGGACATGGCACAGGAGGACACGGCACGGCAGGACTCGGCGCGGCAGGGCACGGCACAGGAGAGCACGGTGCCCGCAGAGGCGGTACGGACGCCGGCGAGGAACCCGCTGGTGATCGTCGCGCTGGCCCTGGCGATATGCGCGGCCGGAGCGGCGGGCTGGGGCGGCTGGCTGCGCTACGAGGCCACGCACGACGACGCGGCGTCCTTCGCGCGGACGCGGGACGACGCGCTGGCGGCGGGAGAACAGGCGGTGCAGAACATGAACACCCTGGACCACCGGTCGCTGGAGAAGGGGCTCGACAGCTGGGAGCAGTCCACCACCGGCGACCTGCACCGCCAACTTGTGGACGGCCGCGATGCGTTCGCCGGGCAGATCGCCGAGGCGAAGACGGTGAGCACGGCCGAGGTCCTCTCGGGCGCGGTGACCGAGCTGGACCAACGGGCCGGCCGGGCGGGGGTGATGGTGGCGCTACGGGTCACCGTGACCGCGCCCAAGGGTGAACCGGCGGTGAAGGAGAGCCGGTTGCTCGGGAGTCTCACCCGCACCGCCGATGGGTGGAAGCTCAGCGCGCTGGGCCAGGCACCCGTCGGCGGCACCGGCGGCTGACCTCCGCCCGCACCCGCCCCGCCCCGCACGCCCCGGAGAGGACCCCGCCCATGTCGACGACCCGTCACCTCGTGAACCGCCGCCGCCGGCTGGCCACGGCACCACCGCGTACGGCGGGGGCCGAGACGGAGCCGGCACCCGAGCAGGTCACCGCTGATACCACCGCCGCCGCTGATACCGGACCGCAGGCGACGGCAAGCGCGGCAGCCGATGGCGATGCCGACACCGACCTCGGTGCCGCCCGGCCCGACACCGCTCCGGACGCGCCGGCGGCCGACCCCCGTGGCCGGGCGTCCCGCCGGCGCGTCGTCGTCCTCGCCGCGCTGTGCGCCCTCACGGTCCTCCTCGGGGCCTTCGCCGCCTGGGCGTTCGCCTCGGCCGACGGCCTCCGTGACGAACCGGCCCGGCAGAACTCCGCGCTCACCGACATCGGCCGGACCAGCGAGGTGAAGGGCCGGATCAGCGAGGCGGTCGGCGCGGTGTTCTCGTACGACTACGCCTCGCCCGCCCGGTCCGACCGCGCCGCGAGCACGTATCTGACCGGCCGGGCCGTGCGGCAGCACAAGGACATGCTCGCCGACGTCCGGGAGCAGGCCCCGAAGCAGAAGCTCGTCCTGACCACCACCGTGACCGAGAGCGGGGTCGAGTTCCTCGACGGCGACCGCGCCCGGCTGCTGATCTTCGCCGACCAGAGCAACACCCGTACCGGCAAGGACGAGGAGACGACGTACGCGGCGGCCATGTTCGCCGTGGACGCCGTCCGCCGGGGGGACACCTGGCTGATCGCCGCCATCGACACGTTCACCCGCTGAGCCCCGGAGAGGGAGTGGAGTCCGGATGAGCATCAACCGCACGGTGCGCCGCAGGATCGGCGCCACGGCCACCGCCGTCGCCGCGATGACCGCGCTCACCACGTCCCAGGCCCCGGGGTTCGCGGTGCCCGAGCCCCGGCCGGGCAAGGCGGCGACCTCCGACGACGTCGTGTGGAGCGAGGTGCCGGGCGACGACGCCTATCACACCGAGTTACCTCCGCTGCGGTCCCCGGAGCCGCCCGCGCCCCTGAAGCCCGGGGCGAAAACCGACCCGCTCGTGGCCCGCGCCTGGTCCGAGGCGGGCATTCCGGCGACCGTGCTGGCCGCCTACCGCAAGGCCGAGAGCGCGATGGACCGCGGCGACCCGGGCTGCGGGCTGCCGTGGCAGCTGCTCGCGGCGATCGGCAAGGTCGAGTCCGGCCAGGCGTCCGGCGGCAGGGTCGACGCGCGCGGGACGACGCTCACCCCGATCCTCGGCCCCGCGCTCGACGGGAACGGCTTCGCGTTGATCCGGGACACCGACGACGGGGCGTACGACGGGGACCGCGCCTACGACCGGGCCGTCGGGCCGATGCAGTTCATCCCCTCGACCTGGGCCGCCTGGGGCGCGGACGGCAACGGTGACGGCCGCCGGGACCCGAACAACATCTACGACGCGGCGCTCGCGGCCGGGCGCTACCTCTGTGCCGGGTCCCGCGATCTGACCCGCCGCGCCGACCTGGACCGGGCGATCCTCAGCTACAACCGCTCCGACACGTATCTGCGGACCGTGCTGTCGTGGCTGGAGTTCTACCGCAACGGCAGCCACCCGGTCGCCGACGGCAAGGGCGTCCTCCCGGTCAGTCCCGGCCCCGGCGGGAAGACCCCGCCCAAGGCCCCGGTCGGCGGGCCCGGCGCGCCGGAACGTCCCGGCAAGGGCGACGGAGGCGTCGTCGTCGGCCCGCAGCCCACCCGCCCGCCGGGTCCGACGCCCACCCCCCGTCCCACCGGCCCCGGCTCACCGAGCCCGAGCCCCGACCCGACGGACCCCGGCCCCACCGACCCCGGCCCGAGCCCCAGCCCCGACCCGACCGACCCGGGCCCGAGCCCCAGTCCCGACCCGACCGACCCCGGCCCCACCGATCCGGGCCCGAGCCCCAGCCCCGACCCGACAGACCCCGGCCCCACCACACCGCCCGACCCCGGCCCGGGCTGCCCCGACGACACCCCGTCACCTTCGCCCTCGGATTCCTCTCCGAGCGAGGAGCCCCCGGGGAGCCAGGACGAACCCGGCGATCCGTGTGTGCCGGGCGAAGGGTCCGGCGGCTGAGCCCGGTTCGGTCCGCGCGTTTCGCTCCTGTGCCCGGCCCAGGCGCTCTCCGGGGCCGGAAATGCACGTGTGCGGGAGACGCATAGGTGCGATTCCGATTTCGTCGGGTAGCCGGGCAGGTGAAGGCCCGCAGCGGTCCTTCACTATTCCTGGGAGGAAACAGTGGCGAAGAAGGCGTTTCTGGCTGTGGTTTCGGTTTCTCTGGGTGCGACCGTGCTCGTCGGATGCGGCGGGGAGAAAAGCAGCGAGGAGGCGTTCGGCGGAAAAAGCGCGGATACCATCGCGGCGGACGCGGTCAAGGCGACGCGTGACGCGAAATCCGTACGGATCGAGGGGAACGCGCGGCAACAGGGTGGGGGCGAGATAGGTCTCGATTTCCATGTCGACAATCAGGACCGGTGCAAGGGCACGATGACCGGCCAGGGTGCCAAGGCCGATGTCCTGCAGATCGGGCAGCAGGTCTATGTGCGCGGTGACGAGAAGTTCTGGCAGAACTCGCTCCAGGGCAAGCCCGGTACCGACGGGGCGGTCGAGCAACTGCAGGGCAAGTGGGTGAAGTCCGAACCGGGCCAGTCCGGCACCGAGGGAATGTGTGACAAGCAGGCGTTTCTGGCCTCGCTGGACAGCGACAAGTCCGAGCGGAAGGGATTGAAGAAGGGGGACACCACGGAGATCGACGGGCAGTCGGTACTGGCCCTGGAGAAGAAGCAGTCGGGTGGTGAGAAGATCACCATGTACGTCGCCACCGAGGGTGAGCCCTTTATCCTCAAGGCGGTCACGGAGGGCGGAGACGCCCCGGGTGAGGTCGTGCTGAGCGATTACAACAAGAAGGTCGAAGCGCAGGCGCCGGCCGACGCCGACCTGGTCGACCCGAAGGAAATCACCGCCTGACCGGGGAAGCGTTTGTGTGCGTGACGCATGACCCATGAGGCCCTTCGCGCGGTGCGTTCTCGCCTCCGGCACGGAACTGCTCTCCCCGAGGGAGAGCGGACGGTGCCGGAGGCGGGAACGCGCCGGGGTCACGCCCGCCCGGGATGGTCGCCCGGCCCGTGTGCCCGGCCTGCCAGAGGAGTGGGCGAGAGGTCGGTCCGTTCCTCGCCGGGTTCCAGCAGGGTGTCCGCCGGGCCGAGGATGAGCGGGTCCGGTGTGCCTACGGCCTTCTCGTCCTTGCTGTCGTAGTCGAAACGCCACAGAAGACTGCGCATCGCCTCCAGCCTGCCGCGCTTCTTGTCGTTGCTCTTCACCACGGTCCACGGCGCGTACTCGGTGTCCGTGGCCCGGAACATCTCGACCTTCGCGGTGGTGTACTCGTCCCAGAGATCCAAGGAAGCCAGGTCGGTCGGCGACAGCTTCCACTGGCGCACCGGGTCGACCTGCCGGATCGCGAAGCGGGTCCGCTGCTCACCGCGGGAGACCGAGAACCAGAACTTCACCAGCAGGACACCGTCGTCGACGAGCATCCGCTCGAACTGCGGGGCCTGCCTCAGGAAGTGCTCGTACTGCTCCGGCGTGCAGAAGCCCATCACCCGTTCCACCCCGGCCCGGTTGTACCAGGAGCGGTCGAAGAAGACGATCTCGCCGGCGGTCGGCAGATGAGCCACGTACCGCTGGAAGTACCACTGCCCGCTCTCGCGCTCGGTGGGCTTCTCCAGGGCGACCACGCGCGCCCCACGCGGGTTGAGCCGCTCGGTGAACCGCTGGATCGTGCCGCCCTTGCCCGCCGCGTCGCGGCCCTCGCACAGGACCACCAGCCGCTGCCCGCTCTCGCGGACCCACCGCTGGAGCTTCAGGAGCTCGATCTGGAGGAAACGTTTCTCCCGTTCGTACTCCCCGCGGCGCACCTTCCGGTCGTACGGGTAGTTCTCCCGCCATGTCTCAAGAGGACGGCCCTGCTCGTCGAGGAGCACGGGCTGCTCGGGGCGCCGGCCGTCGACGGTCAGTCCCTTCAGCAGCTCCGCGGGGTCGGTGTTCCGGCCGTCGTCGGTCATGGTCGTGTCCCCGTTCGCTTCACGGTCCGGTGCGGCGGGAGAGGCCCCGGCCCGCCGCGGATGAGGCCTCTCCCGCACGGGCGTGTGCCCCCGCAGCCGCCCGGCATGTCCGAGCCGCCGCGGTGGCCGGGATCAGCCGCCTGACAACACCTCGGACAGGTCGAAGGAGACGACCTCCTCCAACTGTGCGTACGTACAGTCGGCGGGGGACCGGTCCGGCCGCCACCGACGGAACTGGGTGGTGTGCCGGAACCGGTCGCCCTCCATGTGGTCGTAGGCCACCTCGCACACCCGCTCCGGGCGCAGCGGCACCCAGGACTGGTCCTTCTTGCCCGACCAGCGGTTCTGCGTCCCCGGCAGCCGGGACTGCTCGTGCGCCGCCGCGTCCGCCCAGGCGGCCCACGGATGTTCGGCGGACCCGACGCGCAGCGGCACGAGTTCCTCGGCCAGCTCGGCGCGCCGCTTCATCGGGAAGGCGGCGCAGACACCGACGTGCTGGAGCACGCCGTCGGCGTTGTACAGGCCGAGCAGGAGCGAGCCGACGACCGGGCCACTCTTGTGCTCGCGATAGCCCGCCACCACGACGTCGGCGGTCCGCTCGTGCTTGATCTTGTACATCGCCCGGGCATCCGGCCGGTAGGGGAGATCGAGCGGTTTGGCCACGATCCCGTCGAGCCCGGCCCCCTCGTACCGGTCGAACCACTCCCGGGCGACCTCGATGTCCGTGGTGGCCGGGGCGAGGAAGACGGGCGCGGACGCTTCCGAGAGCGCTGCCCCCAGCACCTCCCGCCGGTCCGCCTGCCGGGTGGGGAGAAGGGAGGTGTCGTCGACGGCGAGGACGTCGAAGGCGATCAGGCTCGCCGGGGTCTGCTCGGCGAGCAGCCGCACCCGGGAGTCCGCCGGATGGATGCGCTCGCTGAGCCGCTCGAAGTCGAGGCGCCCCTCGTGGGCGATGACGATCTCCCCGTCGATCACACAGCGCGGCGGCAGGTTCTCCCGTACGACGTCGACCAGGTCGGGGAAGTAGCGGGTCAGCGACTTGCCCGTGCGGCTGCCGATCTCCACCTCGTCGCCGTCCCGGTACACGATCGCCCGGAAGCCGTCCCACTTCGCCTCGTAGCTCATGCCCGGCGGGATCTTGGAGACCGACTTGGCGAGCATCGGCTTCACGGGCGGCATCACCGGCAGGTCCATGCGCCGATTCTGGCCCGCCCGCCCGCCCATGTCTCCCGATGTGCGGCATATGTGCGACCGGCCTACGGTGGCCGTCATGGGAGCAGCGGTGGAGCTGGACGCGGGCGGACGGGCCGTGAGGCTGTCCAACCCGGACAAGGTGTACTTCCCCGAGAAGGGCTACACCAAGAGGGACGTGGCCGAGTACTTCCTGGCGGTGGGGCCGGGGATCACCCGGGCCCTGAACAACCGGCCGACCACGCTCCAACGCTTCGTGGACGGGGTGGAGGGCGAATTCTTCTACCAGAAGCGGGCCCCGAAGAACCTTCCCGAGTGGATCCCCACCGCCCACATCGCCTTCCCGAGCGGCCGTTCCGCCGACGAGATCTGCCCGACCGAACTCGCCGCCGTCATCTGGGCCGCCAACCTCGGCACCCTCACCTTCCACCCCTGGCCCGTCCGTGGCGGGGACACCGACCACCCGGACGAACTCCGCATCGACCTGGACCCGCAGCCCGGCACCGACTACGCCGACGCCGTCACCGCCGCCCACGAAATGCGCTCCGTCCTGGAGGACCACGGCGTACGCGGCTGGCCCAAGACCTCCGGAGGCCGGGGCATCCACATCTTCGTGCCCATCGAGCCCGTCCGGACCTTCACCGAGGTGCGCCGCGCGGCCATCGCCGCCGGGCGCGAGCTGGAGCGGCGGATGCCCGAGCGGGTGACGACCGCCTGGTGGAAGGAGGAGCGCGGCGAGCGCATCTTCGTCGACTACAACCAGACCGCCCGCGACCGCACCATCGCCTCCGCCTACTCCGTACGCCCCTTCCCGCACGCCCCGGTCTCCGCGCCGCTGCGGTGGGAGGAGATCGACGACGCCGAACCGCGCGACTTCGACATCGTCACGCTCCCGGCGCGCTACGCCGAACTCGGCGACGTCCACGCCGACATGGACCAGGAGGCGTTCCGGCTCGACGCCCTGCTGGAGCTGGCCGACCGGGACGGGAAGGAGCGCGGGCTCGGTGACATGCCCTATCCGCCGGAGTATCCGAAGATGCCCGGCGAGCCCAAGCGCGTCCAGCCCAGCCGCGCCCGCCACGACGACGATGACGGCGAGATGGCGTGAGCGGGAGCGGCGAGCACGGCGCGCACGGTCGGACCCCGACTCTCCGCGAGCGCTGGGAGGCGTACAAGAACGGCCCGTTCCTCCCCGCGACCGTCCTCGTCCTGATCGTCGCCGCCGCGGCCGGCCTCTTCGCCGGCTCCTACACGTACGCGATGGCCGACCCGACCCCGCACCGCATCCCCGCCGCCCTGGTCACCCGGCCGGAGGCGGCGCGCGGCGAGACGTTCGTCGCGGGCATGGAGAAGGCCCTGGACGCCTCCCTCGAACTGCGCGAGTATCCCGACGTCGCCGACGCCCGCCGCGCCCTGAACGAGCAGAAGGTCTTCGCCATCGTGCGCGCGTCGGACGGGGGAGTGGCGCTCGACGTGGCCGGAGCCTCCGGCGCGTCCGTGGCCGAACTGCTCGGCAGGGCGGGTCTGGAGGTGGGGGAGGCCACCGGCGTCGAGGTCACGGTCCGTGACATCAAGCCGCTCCAGCGGGGCGACCCGCGCGGACTCGCCCTGTTCTACATCTCGCTGGCCGCCGTGATCATGGGCTTCCTCGGCGCGATCCAGCTCAGCGTGCACGCCCACGGCCTCAATCCGGCCGAGCGGATCGCCTTCACCGTCGCCTACGCCCTGCTCGGGGGGTTCGCCATCGCGGCGGCGGTGGACTGGTGGCTCGGGGCGGTGAACCTGCCGTTCGTCCAGTCCTGGCTGATCCTGGCGTTCACGATGTTCACCTCCGGCATGGTCTTCACCATGTTCAACACGTTGATGGGCCGCTGGGCGATGATCCCCACCTGGGGCGTCATGGTGCTGCTCGGCAACCCGTCATCCGGCGGCGCGGTGTCCTGGCCGCTGCTGCCCTCGGCGCTCGGGCACATCGGCCGCTGGCTGCCGCCGGGAGCCTCCGTCAACGCCCAGCACACCGCCGTGTACTACCAGGGCCACCAGTTCGTCTTCCCGTACCTGGTCCTCGCCGGCTGGGCGCTGGTCTCCTGCACGGTGTTCTGGGTGTGGCGCCACCGGCACCCCGGTGGCCGCGCCCGCACGCCGGAGCATGCGGACGCGGCCACCTGAGCGGGCCCCGCGGTCTACAGCTCCTTGATCCGGATGTCGCGGTACGAGATGACGTCGGTGACGCCGTGCACCTGGAGCCCGATGTAACCGGAGGCGAACCGCCGGCCGTCGGTGCCCGGGTCGTCGCCCCGCGGCGGCTCGAAGAGCTGGCCCCGGGTGTTGTCGAACTCGTTGATCAGGACACCGTTGCGGTAGATCTCGTAGTGCTGGTCCACCACCTTGATCTCGTAGTCGTTCCAGGTTCCCTTCGGTGTGACCCCGGCGCCGCCGAGCCCCACCCGGTCGAAGCCGTACACCGAACCGGTCTTGTACATGTCGCCGTCCGGCCGGTCGTTGATCTGGATCTCATGGCCGTACTTGATGGCGACCCACTCCGGACGTGACTCCTCCGGGTGGTCGTGGACCTTCGGGAAGCGGACGAAGACCCCGCCGTTGGCGTTGCCCGAGCCCGGGGCGTCGTCCCGCCACTGGAGCTTGAGCGAGTAGTCGCCGTAGGCCCGGTTCGGCAGCCACAGCATGCCCATCCCGTCCACCGTGGTGGAGCTGGTGATGGAGCCCTCCTCCTCGTTCAGCTCGAACTTGCCGCCGCCCACGTGGCTCCATTTGGCGAGCGAGGCCGCCGTGCCGTCGAAGAGCTTGGTGTAGCCCTCGACCTGGCCCGGCTTCCCGATGCCCGACTCCTTGGCGGCCTGGTAGATCGCCCGGCGCTCACGCCGGTCGATGACGCCGTCGGTCCTCAACTTGTCGAGCACCGTCGTCACGTGCTTGAGGAACAGCGCGTGCGAGGACCAGTCCTTCTCGTCCTCGATCAGTTCGTTGATCGTGCAGCGGTTACGGGTGATCCGGTTCGGGACGCCCGTGTCGACCGTGCCGACGAAGACGGTGTGCCGCTCGTCGAACTCCGCGCAGTTCGGCGCGGGAACCCCACCGCCCTGGGCGATGGTGAACGACACCTTCTTCGCCTCGGAGGTGTTGCCCGCCTTGTCCGTCGCCCGGTGGGCGATGGAGTGGTAGCCGACCCGGTCGACGATCACCGGAGCGGTGTACGCCAGATAGGGACCGCCGTCGAGGGAGTACTCGACCTTGTCCACGCCCGAGTCGTCATCGGTCGCCGAGACGGCGGCCTTGGCGCTGGTGATGAACGCCCCGTCGCTGTTCTTGTCGCCCTCCACCTTCACCGAGGTCTCCGGAGCCGTCCGGTCCTGGGACGGCGGCTCGACCACGGTGAAGTCGACGGCCTTCCCGTCCGCCACGTTGCCCGACCGGTCGGTGGCCCGGTAGCGGACCTGGTGCTCGCCGAGCTCGTGGACCATCACCGGTGCGGTGTACGGCTGCCAGGCGCCGTCCGCGCCGAGCGCGTACTCGATGGTGTTGACGCCGGACCCGGTGTCGGACGCGGTCACGGTGACCGTGGCCATCCCCAGGTACGCGCCCGCGTCGTCCTTCTCGCCCGAGACGGTCGCCGAGGTCTCCGGCGGCGTCGTGTCGTCGGTCGGCGGCGCGGCGACCGCGAAGTCGACGGACTTCTCCGCCGCCACATTGCCCGCCTTGTCGGTGGCCCGGTAGCGGACCGTGTGGTCGCCGACCTCGTTCACCACGACGGGCGTGGTGTAGGGCTGCCACGCGCCGTCCGCCCCGAGGGCGAACTCGACGGTGTCGACGCCGGAGCCCGTGTCGGTGGCCTCGACGGCGACGGTGGCCTGGCCGATGTAGGCGCCGTCGCCGTTCTGGTCGCCGTCGACCTTCGCCGAGGTCGCGGGGGCCTCGGTGTCCTCGCCGCTGCCCTCGGTGACGGTCAGGATGCCCTGCATCATGCCGTGGCCCGGGATCGTGCAGTGGTAGAAGTACCGGCCGGGCGACAGCGTGACCTCCACGCTGTGCTTGCCGCCCTCGGCGTCGCCGGGGTTGGCCAGGATGTTCAGCTGGACGTCGTTGTTGAACTCCGGGTCCGACACGCCGAACGTCAGCGTGTGCGGCATGCTCGTCGTGTTCCCGGTGGCCGTGCTGTTCTCGAAGACGATGGTCGCCCGGCCGGCCACCGCCGTCTTCGGCGCGGACAGGTAGCGGTCGATCGGGTCGCCCGCGGTCCAGGTCAGCACCTGGTCGGCGGCAGCGGCGGGAGCGTCGTCCCCCTTGCCGTACGCGGCCGTCGAGGTCAGGCCGAGGACCATCAGGAGGGAGGCCAGCAGGGCCACCCAGAAGCTCGGCGGACGGTGCCGCCCGCGTGTCAGGAGCGAGTGGTGTCTCACTTCGCCGCCGCCTTTCCGACGAGATCCTTGGCGGCCGGGGTCGCGGCGCCGCCCTTGTACGTCACGCGCCACAGCGCCGACTTGGAGTCGGAGGTGAAGAAGCCTCGCCCGTAGTCCAGGACGTACAGCGAACCGTCCGGCGCGAACTTCCAGTCCATCAGGTTGCGGATGCCGTCCGCCCCGACCGGGATGATCTTCTTCAACGACTCGGCGTGCGTGGGCAGTCCGCCCTTGCCGACCGTCTTCGGGTCGGTGAGCACCGCGTGCCGGGGCTGGGTGGCGTCGTAGAAGTCGCCGACGAACCACTTGCCGTCCCAGTAGGCGGGCCACTTGGCGGTGGACTCGCTCTGCGCGTCGTAGCGGTAGACCGGGCCGTTCATCGTGGCCTGCCCGCCGCCCTTGAGCCAGGGGAGCAGTTCCGTGCCCTCCTCCGTCTTGTAGCTCGGTACGCCGTTCTCGTCGCGCGGGTAGTCGACCCCGCCGCCCTGCGGGGAGTACCAGATCGTGTTCGGGGTCACCGGCGGCAGCTTGACCAGGCCGTCGTTGTGCGGCGACTCGTTCTTCGGGGCGTCGCAGTCGTACCAGCCCAGCGGCTTGGTCGGGTCGGGCAGATTACGGTCCCGGTAGGGCTGGTTGTTGCCCATGCAGTACGGCCAGCCGTGGTTGCCCGCCTTGGTGATCGCGGCGAACGTGTCGTACTTCGCCGGACCCCAGGTGGTGGACGGGGAACCCGCGTCGGGGCCGACCCAGCCCGCGTACAGCGTGTCCGTCGAGGTGTCGATCGAGATCCGGGCGGGGTTGCGCACGCCCATCACGTAGATCTCGCCACGGGTCTTCCCGCCGCCCTCGTCCGGCTCCTTGCCGGTGAAGAGGTTGCCTTCGGGCAGGGTGTACGTGCCGTCGTCCTCCGGGTGGATCCGCAGGATCTTCCCGTTGAGGTTGTTGGTGTTGCCCGCGGTGCGCCGCGCGTCGGCGAAGGCGACGCCCTTGTAGTTCGGCTGCGGGTTGTTGCCGGAGTAACCGTCGCTGAATCCGGAGGAGTTGTTGTCACCGGTCGCGATGTACAGGTTGTCCTGCGAGTCCCAGGCCATGCCGCCGCCCGCGTGGCAGCAGCTGTTGATCTGCACCGGCCAGCCGAGCAGCACCTTCTCCGAGGCCAGGTCCAGCTTGTTGGTCGCGGAGTCGAAGGTGAACCGGGAGACCTGCCGGGTCGCCATGCGCTTGTCGCGGTCGATCTTCGCGTGCGGGGTGTAGTGCAGGTACACCCATCCGTTGGAGGCGAAGTCCGGGTCCAGCTCGATACCGAGCAGCCCCTCCTCGACCTTGACCAGTTCGTCGCCGCCGCCCTTGTTGCCGAAGACGTCCAGCGCGCCCGCAAGGGTGACCTTCTTGGTCTTCGGGTCGTAGACGTGGATCTCGCCCTTGCCCTTGCCGATGTCCGGGTCGTTCCAGTCGATGACGACGGGGGCGGAGCTGTCGGCCCCGCCGCGCCCGATGTAGAGGACCCGCCCGTCCGGCGCGGTCACCAGACCGTGCGGTTCACCGATCTGGTCGTTCTGGCCCGGCTGGTTGGGCTGGGTCAGACGCTCGGCGGTGTAGTTGGAGGTGATGGTCGCCTTGCAGTCGGCCTGCGAGGTCCGGTTCGTCCAGGCGAGGGCGCCGCGCAGATGGTCGCGGAAGTCGGTCTCCGCGAAGCTGTTGACCGTACCGCCCATGGCCGTGTAGAAGGACCGGCCGCCGTCGTAGTCGCGGCACCAGGAGACCGGGTGGTCCCAGCCGTTGGCGCTCGCGCCCGGCTTGTACGTCGTCTCCCGTACGCGCGCCACGGTGTGCACGTCACCCGACGGGTTCTTCGTCCAGTTCAGCCACTTGTCCGGGCGCTTCCACTCCAGCGGCAGATTCTTGGTGGCCGGGTGGATCCGGTCCCCGATCTCGACGGTCGCCCGCTGCGTGGAAGCCGGGCTGTTCGCCGCGGGGCGGGCGCCGACCAGCCCGGTGAACCAGTCCGAGTACGGCTCCGTGCGCGCCGCGTCATGGATGCCGAGGAAGCCGCCGCCCGCCTCCATGTAGGCCTCCAGGCCCGCTTCCTGCTCCGGGTCGAGGACGTCGCCCCCGCCGGTCAGGAAGACGACGGCATGGAAGGAGCCGAGCCGCTTGCCGTTGGTGAAGACCCTGGGGTCGGCGGTGGCCACGGTGGCGAACCGCCCGGCCTCCGGGCCGCTCAGCCCGATCTTCTCGATCGCCGCGATGCCGGCGTCCGTGTACGGCGCCTCGTCGCCGGCCGAGGCGTGGAAGACCAGCACCTTGACCTGCTTGGCGGAACCGGGCGGAGTCGGCAAGGACAACGTTGTCGCCATCTTCTCGACCAGGGCCCGGTCCGGCGACGGATCCGCGCTGGCCGGGCCGCCGCCGCCCAGCATGGACACGGTCAGTGCGCCGGCCGCCACGGCCGCCGCGAGGCCGCGTCGTGATCTGGACCGGTGATGTGATGCGCGCTGCATGTGGTCACCCACCCCTCTGGGTCACTGCACCTCTCGGTGACTGTGGCTTGCTCACTCTTCGTCGGTACCTCTTGATTCACTGTGACAGCGCACGAAGCTAGACCTCTTTTCGCGGTAGGCCAATAGGTATGGCAGCAATCGTGTGAACTTTGTCCTGGGTGTGGATAAACGAGGGTGCCCCGGCTACGGTGTGGCCCGTTCCGGAATCCCGTGAGCGCCGTTCCGTTCCTGCGGCATCGCCAGTTCTCTTCTCGCAGTAGGGAGTTCGACATGGACCGAAGGACCTTCAGCCGGCGGATGCTGGTCGGGGGCGCAGCCGCGGCCGCGACCGGGGTGACATCGTTGTCGCTCGGGGCGGTGGAGGCGCGCTCGGCCGAGAACCCGCCGCGTACGGCCCCGGCCGGCGGAGTGGTGCGCCGACTCAGGATGTACGCCGAGAAGTTGCCGAACGGCGAGCTGGGTTACGGCTTCGAGAAGGGCAAGGCCTCGATCCCCGGCCCCCTCATCGAGCTGAACGAGGGCGACACGGTCCACATCGAGTTCGAGAACCTCACCGATGTCGACGCCAGCCTCCACGTCCACGGCGTCGACTACGACATCGCCAACGACGGCACCCGGATGAACAGGAGTCACGTCGAGCCCGGCGGCACCCGGACGTACACCTGGCGCACCCACGCCCCGGGCCTCCGCAAGGACGGCACCTACGAGCCGGGCAGCGCGGGCTACTGGCACTACCACGACCACGTCGTCGGCACGGATCACGGCACCGGCGGCATCCGCAAGGGGCTGTACGGGCCGGTCGTCGTGCGCCGCAAGGGCGACATCCTGCCCGACCAGACCTGCACGGTCGTCTTCAACGACATGATGATCAACAACAAGACGGCCCACAACAGCGTCAACTTCGAGGCCACGGTGGGTGACCGGCTCGAATTCGTGATGATCACGCACGGCGAGTACTACCACACCTTCCATATCCACGGTCACCGCTGGGCGGACAACCGGACCGGCATCCTCACCGGCCCCGACGACCCGAGCCGGGTCATCGACAACAAGATCTGTGGCCCCGCGGACTCCTTCGGCCTCCAGATCATCGCGGGCGAACGCGTGGGCGCGGGCGCGTGGATGTACCACTGCCACGTCCAGAGTCACTCCGACATGGGGATGGCGGGGCTGCTGCTGATCAAGAAACCCGACGGCACGATCCCGGGCTACGAGCCCCACCATGCGGCGGGCGGCGCGGAGAAGAAGGCCGAGGAGAAGAGCGGCACGAAGAGCGCCGAGGAGAAGGCCGGGACGGGCGCGGGGGAGCACCGGCACTGACCCCGCCCGTCCGTGCGGGGCCCGCGCCGAGGGGCGGGCCCGGTCACGGGCGGCGGGTGCCGTCCGCGAGCCGCCGCTGCTCCTCCTCGACGATCTGCCGGGCCAGCTCGGCGTCGGAGACGTCCACCGCGTCCGGGGTGGTCTCCGCCAGGTCGCTGCGCCGGGCGTAGGCGTCGAAGAGCCGGTCCTTGCGGGCCAGCAGCTCCACCAGGCGCTGGTCGACGCTGTCCGTGGCCAGCAGCCGGTGCACCTGGACCGTGCGCACCTGGCCCATCCGGTGGGCGCGGGCGACCGCCTGGTGCTCCAGCGTGGGCTTGATCTGCGGCTCGCACAGGATGACCACGGAGGCGGCCTGCATGTTCAGTCCAGTGCCCCCGGCCTGGATCTGGCTCAGCAGCACCGCGTGCCCGTCCGCGGCGGAGAAGGCGTCGACCAGCTCCTGCCGCCGGGCCGGCGGGACGCTCCCGGAGAGCGGCCCGTGGGCATCCGGCCCCAGGGCTTCCCCGACCGTCGCGAGGACTTCGCGGAAGTAGGAGAACACCACCACTTTCAGGCCGTTGTCCCGCGCCTCGTCGACGAGTTCGCGCAGCCGTTCCAGCTTGGCGGAGGACCCGGGCACGGCGTAGGCGGCCCGGCGCATCCGCGTGAACCGACCGGAGGCGACCGCCCGGCGGTAGGCGTCCCGGTCCTCGGCGCCGAACTCCTCCCACTCGTCCACGTGGACCAGCGCCGGGAGTTCGGCCAGCACGTCGACCTGGTTGCGGCGCAGATAGGCGGGGGCGACGGCCCGGCGGAAGGCCCGCGAACCGGCCGCGCCGTGCGTGGAGCTGACCGCCGGCGCGAGTTCGGGGCGCAGCTGGCGCACGAGGCTGCGGAACTCCTCGACCCGGTTCTCCATCGGGGTGCCCGTGAGGAACAGCACCCGCTCCACGTGCTCCGCCCAGCCGGCGACCGCCCGCGACCGCCGGGCCGCGGGGTTCTTCACGAAGTGGGCCTCGTCCACGACCAGCATGCCGGGCCGCGCCGAGTCCGCCGCCACGGGCAGCAGGTGCAGCGCGTCGAAGGTGGTCACCGCCACCCCGCCGTTCTCCCGCCAGTCCGTGAACGCCTCCGCCCGCTCCGCGCCGTGCACCGGCACGGCGCGCAGGGTGGAGCGGGCCCGGATCTCCCGGGTCCAGTTGATCAGCACGCTCGCCGGGCAGATCACGAGGAAGTGACTCTCGCCGCGGGCGGCGAGATGGGCGAGGGCCGCGATGGCCTGCACGGTCTTGCCGAGCCCCATCTCGTCCCCGATGACGACCCGCTTCTGCGCCAGTGCGAAACGCGCCCCGAACGCCTGGTACCCCCGCAGGGACACCCGCAGACGCGTGTCGTCGAGGCGCAGCGCGCGCACCCGGTCCGCGATCCCGGCGGGCAGGAACCCCTCGGAGGCGTCCCGGTCCGGACCGCTGCCGGACAGCTCGGCGAGCAGGCTGTAGTACTCGGCGGACCGCAGCTCGAAGTCCACCCAGGCCTCGGCGGGCGACGCCGGGGAGCGCAACAGGTCGGCCGACGCCTGCGCGAAGAGCACCGGCAGCTCCCGCTCCACGGCGTCCGCCACCGCCGCGTGCACCGCGCCGACGGCCTCGCGCGCCCGCGCCCGCGCCTCCCGCCCGGTGAACAGCATCCGCAGCCGGCTCCCGGCCGGGGCGGCCGCAGCCACCGGGGGGCCGAGCCGCTCGGCGAGCCGTCGGGCCGCGTCCACCGCCCGCCGCGCGTCCGCTCCCGCCTCGGCCAGCCGGTGCAGGGCGATGACCAGCGCGGTGCTGGTGTCGTCCGGGGCGTCCACGTCGATCCGCACCGAGACGGTGTCCCGCACGGCGTGGGCGATCTGCGCGGCGGCGGCCAGCGCCTGGTCGGCGGTGTGGGCACCGACGCCGGGAAGCTGCCGGAGCTCGTAGCGGTTCGTGCCGTGGAGCTGGCCGACCGTGCCGAACCCGGCCTGCTCCAGCGCCCCGAGACGCAGCCGCCCCTCGGTGACGTCCTTGAGCCGGGAGACGGGAATGACGGCCAGCTCCCGGCCCACCAGGGAGTCGAGCAGCGGATCGAGCACGGAGCGTACGGCGGCCACGGCGTCTCTTCGGTCCGCCGGCACGGCACGGGCGCTCTCCAGGAGCCGCTCCGCCCGTGCGAGCAGCTCACGGACCGCGCCACCCGTGGGGACCGGGCTCTCGGCGGCCCCCTGCGTGAGTGTCCTGCCCGCCGTCCCGCTCCGCTTCATGTACGTCCTCATGTTCCCGGAGGGGGCTCACCGCCCCGGGCCCCCGCTCCGTCGGCCATCGCCCCATCGTGCCACGCCCCACCGACAGGCCCCGGGCGCGCACCGTCGACCCCGCCCCCCGACGGCCGCGCGACGCGCCGCTCCAACGCTTCGCCCCGGCAGGCGGGCGATGCCTAACCTGAGCGCGCGGCGGACGCGAGCACCGCCGGTCCGACCGCGACCCGGTCGGCCCCGCGCGGACTGCGGCGGTCGGTGCCCGGTGCGAGACTCGAATGGAGAGGAACCGACCGGCAGCACAGCACGCGCAGGATCACCCGGACCGACCAGGAGCACGCCATGATCAGCCCCACCTTCCTCGACGGAGCGCCCAACTGGGTCGATCTCGGCACCCCCGACCTCGACGCGGCGGCCGCCTTCTACCGGGAGCTGTTCGGATGGGGCCTGGTCCCCGGCGGCCCCGAGGTCGGCGGCTACGGGATGTTCACGCTGGACGGCCGGTACGTCGGCGGTGTGATGACGGTGCCGGAGGAGGAAGCGCCGAGCGCCTGGTCGGTCTCCTTCCAGTCGCCCGACATCGCCGCCACCGCCGCGGCGGTGGCGCGGGCGGGCGGCAGCGCCGCGTTCGAGCCGATGGACGTCCTGGATCTCGGCAGCATGGGCGGCTTCACGGACCCCGCCGGAGCGTATTTCGGTGCCTGGCAGCCGAAGGAGCATTCCGGCTTCGGCGTCGTCCAGGAGCCCGGCTCGTTCCTCTGGGCCGAGCTGTACACCTCCGACGTCCCGGCGGCGTCCGCGTTCTTCGCCAGTGTCTTCGGCTGGGGGACCGACCAGTTGAAGGTGGAGGGCACCGACTACACCTACACCACCGTCCACCCGGCCGGCGCCGGCCCGGACGCGTCCTTCGGCGGTCTGGTCCGGATGGGCGACGTCCCGTCCGAGGCCGCGCGCGGCCCGCACTGGCTGCCGTACTTCGCCGTGGCCGACGTCGACGCCACGGTGGCCGATGCGAAGCGGCTCGGCGGCACGGAGACCCTGGCCGCCATGGACGTGCCCGGCGTCGGCACGATGGCCAACGTCGCAGACCCGTACGGTGCGGTCTTCGCGGTCATGCGGCCCGAGCCGAGGCAGTAGACACGGGCTGCGCCCGCCGGCACGGGCGACGACTCGGGCGAGGCCGCGCCCGGAGCGGATTGATGAATCGTTGATCAGTTGTTTATCGCCACCGGGCACGGTGTGCACCATGCTGATCAATACCGTGACCGACGACGCGCTCGCCTGGCAGGAGACCGCGTTGTGCGCGCAGGCCGGGCCAGAGTTCTTCTTCCCGGCTCCGGGCAGTTCGACCCGCGAGGCCAAGCAGCTGTGCAACGCCTGCGAGGGCCGGATGGCCTGCCTGGAGTACGCACTCGCCAACGACGAGCGGTTCGGCGTCTGGGGCGGCCTGTCGGAGAAGGAGCGCGAGCGGCTGCGCAGAGAAGGCCGCGGCCGGGTCTGAACACCCCGGCCGCACACACCCGGCCGCACCACGCACCGTGAACGGCTGGGGTGTTCGGCCCGGGCCCAGCGCGATCGGGCCATGACCGACGGCCCGGCGGGCCCGGGGAACCTGATGGATCAGGGTGCCGGTGGGGATCAGGCGCGGCCGCGCGCCACCATCCGGGCCTTGCGGGCGGCGAGCTTCTCGTCGAACTTCGACGCCTCGCTGTCCAGGCCGCTCATGTACAGACCGAGCTCCTCCTGGGCCTTCGCACCCTCCGGGCCGAGCCCGTCGATCTCCATGACCTTCAGGAAGCGCAGCACGGGCTGGATCACGTCGTCGTGGTGGATGCGCATGTTGTAGATCTCGCCGATCGCCATCTGCGCGGCGGCCCGCTCGAAGCCGGGCATGCCGTGTCCGGGCATCCGGAAGTCGACGACGACATCGCGCACGGCCCGCATGGTCAGGTCGGGAGCCAGCTCGAAGGCCGCGCCCAGGAGGTTGCGGTAGAAGACCATGTGGAGGTTCTCGTCGGTCGCGATCCGGGCCAGCATCCGGTCACAGACCGGGTCGCCGGACTGGTGGCCGGTGTTGCGGTGCGAGACGCGGGTGGCCAGCTCCTGGAAGGCGACGTACGCGACGGAGTGCAGCATCGAGTGCCGGTTGTCCGACTCGAAGCCCTCCGCCATGTGCGCCATGCGGAACTGCTCCAGCTTGTCCGGGTCGACGGCGCGCGAGGTGAGCAGATAGTCGCGCATCACGATGCCGTGGCGGCCCTCCTCGGCGGTCCAGCGGTGCACCCAGGTGCCCCACGCGCCGTCGCGCCCGAACAGGGAGGCGATCTCGTGGTGGTAGCTGGGGAGGTTGTCCTCGGTGAGGAGGTTCACCACGAGGGCGATCTTGCCGATGTCGGTGACCTTGGACTGGTCGGCCGCCCACGCCTCGCCGTCCTCGAAGACGCCGGGGAAGTTCCGGCCGTCGGAGAAGGGGACGTACTCGTGGGGCATCCAGTCCTTGGCGACCTTGAGATGGCGGTTGAGTTCCTTCTCCACCACCTCTTCCAGCGCGTACAGCAGCTGGGCGTCGGTCCACGCCTTGGAACTGCCGAGGTGGGGAGAGGTGATCGTCACGGGGAGCTCCTGGGGACGGGAGAATTACCTACGGCTTCGTAGGTTACGTGACCGTAGGTTAAGGCGACCGTAAGGCCAAAGCCAAGCCCGTCCCCGGAGGTGAGCGGATACACGGAGTCATACGACCAGGTGGGAAGGTGTCCGAGCGCCCTCCCGGCGCCTTCCGGGGCTCTTTCCCGGCCCCTTCTCACCGCTCCGGAACGGGTTGTTCCACTCCCGGATCGCGAGGCTGCTCCACCCCTGGGTTACGGGGCCGCTCCATCCCGGGACCCAGGGGTGGTTCCACTCCCGGGTCCTTGCGCAGATAGTGGCCGGTGACGGACGTCGGATGCGCGAGCAGATCCGCGGGCGTCCCCTCGAACACCAGCTCCCCGCCGCCCTTGCCGCCGTCCGGACCGAGGTCGATCACCCAGTCCGCCCGCTTGACCACATCCAGGTTGTGCTCCACGCAGATCACCGTGTTCCCCGCGTCGACCAGCCGGTCCAGCAGATCCACCAGCCTGCCCGTGTCCGCCAGGTGCAGTCCGGTCGTCGGCTCGTCCAGCACGTACACGCTGGAGGTGCGGTGCAGCTGGGTGGCGAGCTTGATCCGCTGGCGCTCACCGCCCGACAGCGAGGAGAGCGGCTGCCCCAGGGTGAGGTAGGTGAGGCCGACCGCGTCGAGGGTGCGCAGCTTCCGCAGCAGCACCGGATCCTCGAACAGCCCGGCCGCCCGCGCCGCCGTCATGTCCAGGACGTCCACGATCGAACGGCCGCCGACCCGGTGCTTCAGGACGTCGTCGTGGAAGCGGCGGCCCTCGCACTCCGGGCAGGTCGTGGTGACCGGATCCATGAACGCCAGATCGGTCGAGATCTCGCCGCGACCCGAGCACCCCGCGCAGGCCCCGGCGGAGTTGAAGCTGAACAGCCCCGCGTCCACGCCGTTCTCCCGGGCGAACACCTTGCGGATGGCGTCCAGCGCGCCGATGTACGACGCGGGGGTGGAGCGCGACGAGGCCGTGATCGCGCTCTGGTCGATCACCACCGCCTCCGGGTACGCCGCTGTGAACACCCGCGACACCAGGGTCGACTTCCCGGATCCCGCGACCCCCGTCACCGCGGTCAGCACCCCGGCGGGGAACGACACGTCGAGGCCCTTGAGGTTGTGCAGGTCGGCCCCGTACACCGGTAGCCGGCCGGTGGGGGACCGGACGGTCTCCTTCAGCGGGATGCGGCGGCGCAGCGACCGGCCGGTGAGCGTGTCGGCCCCGCGCAGGCGCTCGAAGGGCCCCTCGAAGACGATGTGCCCGCCGTCCGCCCCGGCCTGCGGCCCCATGTCGACGACATGGTCGGCGACGGCCATCACGTCCGGGTCGTGCTCGACGACCAGCA
Organism: Streptomyces sp. MMBL 11-1; assembly: GCF_028622875.1. Lineage (NCBI taxonomy): Bacteria > Bacillati > Actinomycetota > Actinomycetes > Kitasatosporales > Streptomycetaceae > Streptomyces > Streptomyces sp. MMBL 11-1. The sequence continues at coordinate 7,234,708 of NZ_CP117709.1, forward strand.
CCGTGTTGCCCTTGTCCCGCAGCCGTACCAGCAGATCGCCCAGCCGCCCGACGTCGCGCGGATGCAGACCGACGCTGGGCTCGTCGAAGACGAACGTCAGCCCGGTGAGCGAACTGCCCAGGTGCCGCACCATCTTGAGCCGCTGTCCCTCGCCCCCCGACAGGGTCGTGGTCTCCCGGTCCAGGCTCAGATACCCGAGCCCGATGCCGGCCAGCCGCTCCAGCCGTTCCCGGGCCGCGGCGGCGATGGGCCCGCCCACCGGATCGACGATCCGCTCCAGGACGCCGACGAGTTCGGAGACCTCCATCCGCCCGTAGTCGGCGGGCGAGAAGCCGTCGATCCGGGTGGCGAGAGCCGCCGCGTTCAGCCGTGCCCCGCCGCAGGCCCCGCACACCCGCTCCACGGTGAACCGGGCGGCCGCCTCGCGCCGCTTCTCGGACAGCGAGGCGGTGTCGCGCTTGAGGTACAGGCGCTCGAAGCGCGTCACGACCCCCTCGAACCGCATGTCGGCCGAGCCGGTCCGCATGCCGACGCGGACGGTGAAACCCGAACCGTGCAGCAGGGTCCGCCGCTCCTCCTCGCCGAACTCGGACAGGGGCAGATCGTTGTCGAAGCGCCCCGAGTCCCCGTACAGATTCCACTCCCAGCTGCCCACCGCCAGCCCGGGCAGCAGCAGCGCCCCCTCGTTCAGCGACTTCGACCAGTCGATCGCCCGGTCGAGGTCCAGCTGGACCGTGTGCCCCACCCCGTCGCACTCCGGGCACATCCCGCTGGGGTCGTTGAACGAGTACGCGGTCGCCCCGCCCGCGCTCGGGGTCCCGCACCGGGAGAACAGCACCCGGATCACCGACCAGATGTCGGTCGCCGTGCCCACCGTGGAGCGGACATTGCCGCCCAGCGGCTTCTGGTCGATCACGATGGCCACCGAAAGGTCCTCGATGGACTCGACGTGCGGCCGCTCGTACTTCGGCAGCCGGTTGCGGAGGAACGAGGTGAAGGTCTCGTTCAGCTGCCGCTGCGACTCCACGGCGATCGTGTCGAAGACGACCGAGGACTTGCCCGAGCCGGACACACCGGTGAACACCGTGATGCGGCCCTTGGGGATCCGGAGGGAGACGTCGCGCAGATTGTTCTCGCGCGCGCCGGTGATGACGATGTCGCGGTGCGCGGAGCCGGGGGCGTCCGGCTCCGCACAGCGCTCGGGGAAGGGATTCATGAGCGCGACGCTAGGCGGGATACCCGACAGCTTCTGTCTCCTTTTCCGCGTGATCCGCGTGATCCGCGTGATCCGTGCGATCTCCGCGCTGTCGCCTCCCCGCGCCTGCCGTGCGGACCTCCCCCGTACGGTCTCAGCGGCCCTCGCGCACGGCCTGCGCCGTCGTGTCCCGCAACGCCCCGTCGAGCCGGAGCCAGCGGGTGATCCCGACCGACTCCAGGAACGGCACGTCATGGCTCGCCACGATCAACGCCCCCTCGTACGCCTCCAGCGCCTCGGTCAGCCGCCGTACGCTCGCCAGGTCGAGGCTGTTCGTCGGCTCGTCGAGCAGCAGCAGCCGGGGCGGAGGATCGGCCAGCAGCAGCGTCGCCAGGGTCGCCCGGAACCTCTCCCCGCCCGACAGGGTCCCCGCCGGGCGGTCCGCCGCCGCCCCCTTGAACAGGAAGTGGGCCAGCCGGGCCCGGACGGCGTTGTCCGTGCGGTCGGGGGCCGACCGCGCCACGTTCGCCGCCACCGACGACGCGTCGTCGAGCACGTCCAGCCGCTGCGGCAGGAACCCCGTCGCGACCAGGGCACACGCCTCGCCCGAAAGGGGCGCCAGCTCACCGGCGATCAACCGGAGCAGCGCCGTCTTGCCCGCCCCGTTGCGACCGGTCAGCGCGATCCGCTCGGGGCCCCGCACCATCAACTCGCCCCGCAGCGGCGGACCGTAGGGCGGCACCGGATCGCGCAGCAGCAGTACCTCGCTTCCCGGATGGACCCGGGTCCCCGGCAGCTCGACCCGGATCTCCTCGTCCTCCCGCACCGCCAGCTCCGCCTCGTCGAGACGCTCCCTGGCCGCGGCCAGCCGCTCGGCGTGCAGGATGCGGTGCTTGCCGGCCGACTCCTGCGCGGAGCGCTTGCGTTGCCCCATGACGACCTTGGGCTCACGCTTGCTGTCCCACATCTTCTGCCCATAGCGCTTGCGCCGGGCCAACTTCACGTGAGCGTCAGCCAGTTCGCGCTTCTGTCGCTGTACGTCCGACTCGGCGACCCGCACCATGCGCTGCGCCGCCTCCTGCTCGACGGCAAGCGCCTCCTCGTACGCCGACAGGTTTCCGCCGTACCAGGTGACCGAACCCTCGCGCAGGTCCGCGATCCGGTCGACCCGTTCCAGCAACTCCCGGTCGTGGCTGACGACGAGCAGGGCGCCGGTCCAGGCGTCGACCGCGTCGTACAGCCGTCGACGGGCGTACGCGTCCAGGTTGTTCGTCGGCTCGTCAAGCAGCAGCACCCCGGGCCGCTCCAGCAGCAGCGCGGCCAGCCGCAGCAGGACGCACTCGCCGCCGGACATCTCTCCGATGGCGCGGTCGAGACCGATGTGCCCGAGGCCGAGCTTGTCCAGAGTGGCGAGGGACCGTTCCTCGATGTCCCAGTCGTCGCCGATCACCGCGAAGTGCTCGGGCCGGACGTCGCCCGACTCGACCGCGTCGAGCGCCGCGCGCCGGTCCGCGACGCCGAGCACCTCGTCGACCCGCAGCGCGGTGTCCAGCACCAGCGCCTGGGGAAGGTAACCGAGCTCGCCGCCGGTCCTGATCACCCCGGATTGCGGCACGAGTTCACCGGCGAGCAGGCGCAACAGAGTGGACTTGCCGCAGCCGTTCAGGCCGATGAGACCGGTACGGCCGGGCCCCACGGCCAGATCGAGGCCGGTGAAGACCTCGCTGCCGTCGGGCCAGGAGAAGGTGAGGGAGGTACAGCTGAGATGGGTGTCGGTGGCAGACATACGGATCTCCCGTTGTGCGTCGGGAACGACAGGGACGGCTGGAAGAAGCTGAGATCGCACACGGGCGCTCCGGCCGCGGCATGACGCGGCGGGCGCTGCACGGTGTGCACAGGACCTCAGATCAGCAACGTCCCACTCCGATCGGCGACAACAGGAACGCTCACGAAGGTAGGGCCGGGGCGCGGGCCCGGCAACCGGATTTACGGGGTCAGCGAGGACCGCCCAGCAGTTCGGTCAGGCTCCGGTCCAGGTCCAGATACCGGTGCTCGTCGCCCACCGGAACCAGCTCCTGCGCCCGCTGGAGGAAGTGCCTCAGCTCCTCGGTGCGCACATGGACCATGGCGATGCCCTCGGGGGCGTGGAACTCCAGCACGGTCCGCTCGTACCCGAACGGCCGTACGCGTACGTCTCCCTGCCCGGCGGGGGAGTCCACCCCGGTGGACAGCAACTCGCGGGAGAACTCCCAGGACACCTCGGTGCCTTCCAGAGTCGCCGGGGCCGGGAACGCCATACGCACGGCGAAGGGGTACTGGCGGTCGTACTGAAGAGTGGCGGGCAGGGTCTCCATCCGCGGTGCGGACGCGACCATGCGGGCCTGCACGGACTGCTCGATAACGCTGGACAAGACCTGCTCCCTCTCGCGCGGCCGGGTAAACGGTTCCCGGCATTGGAGTAGACGACGGAACTCCTCGTTTCGTGCACCGGCGCGCGGCGTGAGCTGCGTCACCGGCTTCCGACGGCCCCCTCCGGGACCTCCGGCACCCCGCTCTCCTGCCCGATCGGCGGCGACGCACCCTGGACGGGCCGGAACCCGTCGGCTAGCTTCCAGCGCCATGAAGGCCATGGGGAACACGAGACGGCTGATGGCACTGGTGACCGGCGGCGCGGCACTGGCCGCCGCACTGGTCGCTCCGGGCGCACACGCGACGCCGGCGGACGACCCGGCCGGGACACCGGCCGGGGGAGCCGCGTCCCGGGAGACGAGCGCCCGCGGGCTCCTGCCCGGCTGGCGGCTCACCGACACCGGCACCGACGCCCGCTTCCGGGGGCTCGCCGCGGTCAGCCGCACCACCGCCTGGGTCGCCGGGTCGAAGGGCACGGTCCTGCGCACCGGCGACGGCGGCCGCACCTGGCGCGACGTGTCACCGCCGGGCGCCGCCGAACTGGAGCTGCGGGACATCGAGGCGTTCGACGCCCGCCGGGCCGTCGCCCTGGCCATCGGCGAGGGCGAGGCGTCCCGGGTCCTGCGCACCGACGACGGCGGGGCCACCTGGACCGAGTCCTTCCGCAACACCGATCCCCGAGCCTTCTTCAACTGCCTGACGTTCTTCGACAGCCGGCACGGTCTCGCGGCGGGCGACCCGGTGGACGGGAAGTTCCGGGTCCTGTCCACGGCGGACGGCGGCCGCTCCTGGCGGGTCCTGCCCGACGCCGGGATGCCCGCCGCCCAGCCGGGCGAGGCGGGCTTCGCGGCGAGCGGCCAGTGCCTGGTCAGCTCCGGCTCCAAGGACGTCTGGCTGACCACCGGGGGAGCGGCGACCGCCCGGGTCCTGCACTCCCGGGACCGGGGCCTGACCTGGACGGCGAGCGCGTCGACCCTCCCGGCGGGCGACCCGGCCCGCGGGGTCTTCGCCGTCGCCTTCCGCGACCGGGGGCACGGCATCGCCGTCGGCGGGGACTACCGCCCCGACCAGGCCTCCCCGGAGGCCGCCGCCGTCACCGGGGACGGCGGCCGGAGCTGGCGGGCGTCCGCCACCCCGCCGCCCGCGTACCGCTCAGGCGTCACCTGGCTGCCCCACAGCCGCTCCGCCGCCCTGGCCGTCGGCCCGACGGGCACCGACCTCACCCTGGACGGCGGGCGCACCTGGCGGACGGTCGACGCCGGTTCGTACGACACCGTCGACTGCACGCCCGACCTGGGCTGCTGGGCGGCGGGCGAGAAGGGGCGGGTGGCCCGGCTGGGACTCTAACGAGCTCGTTAGGTCCTGTCGTCAAACTGCCGTCTGCCGCGCGGCGTCCGGCACGCATGCTCGCGGGGTTTGTCCCGGTCCGGGTGACCGGCCTCGATCAGGCGCCGTCGAGCACCTCCCGCAGCCGCCGCCCGAACTCGTCCGGCTTTCCCGGGTAGCCGAACTCCCCGTCGAGGAAACCGCCGTGATGGCTCGGGAAGACGGTCGCCCGCTGTCCGAGCAGTTCCGCGATCGCGGCGGACGTACGCCCGGTCTGCACGCTCCGGGACTCCTCGCCCACGGCGATCACCACGCGGGTGGCGGCAGCGGAGAGGGCGGCGACGTCCGGCCGGTAGTCGCTGATCGCCCATGACCGGTCGGACAGCAGCGGGTCGCCGCGCGTGCCGTCGTCCTCGACGGGCATGCCGAACGCTGCGGGATCGGGTTCGGGCTGCGCGAAGTACGCGTCGGTGAACTCGCCCTCCCACGAGGTCATGGCGACGAACGCGGCCATCCCGGCCCCCCACCCCCGCTTCTCGTACGCGTCCCGGACCCCGGCCCGCGCCCGGACGGCCGCCGGGCCGTCCGGGGTGAGCGTGATGAGCGGCGGCTCGTGCGCGACGAGGGTCGTCACATCACCGGGGTGGCGCGCCACGAGGGCGAGAGCGGTGACCGCTCCGCCACTGCTGGCGAACATCTCCACCGGCCCGGCCCCGAGCGCCTCGATGACGGCGTGCACGTCGTCGGCCTGGGTCTCGGGCGTGTGGTCGGTCCGCCCGTCCTTGCGGATGCTGCGGCCGAGCCCCCGCGGGTCGTAGGTCACCACGGTCCGCTCCGGAAAGCGTGCCGCGAGCGCGACGAACCCGGTCGCGTCCATGGGCTGCCCGATCATGAACAGCGGCGGGCGGCCGTCAGCGGTCGGCAGGGGGCCGCGTACGTCGTGGACGAGGTCGGCGCCGGCTGTCTTGAGTGTGTACGTTTCCATACCCGTGCAGACCGGTCCCGCCCCGGAAACTCATCGGCCGGGGCGGCACCGGGTCCGGGCGGGCCCCCCGCTACGGCAATTGCTGCTGGTACGGGACGAGTCCGGGCGCCGTTCTGGTGGCGATGAACTCGGTGATCCGGTACGCGCACACACCGTGCTCGGCGAAGGGATCGGCCGCCGCGGTCCTCTCGATCGCCGCCCGGTCCTCCCCGACGGCCAGGATCACTCCGCCGTCCCGAGGGTTCTTGCGGCCCGAGGCGATGAAGACGCCCGCCGTGTACTGCTCGTCGAGCCAGGCGAGGTGCTCCCGCATCAGCGCGTCGACGCGTTCGACCGGAGCCGTGTAGGTCAATTCGAGTACGAACATGATCGTCAGGCTACGGGATCCCGGCCGCCCGTCCCGGGGCCTCGCGGCGGGGTCCGCCCAACGCCGCGTCACGGGCCGGGGCCCGTCACCGCATAAGCTTCCGGACATGACGACCTCCCCCACCCCCGCCCACGAGACCCCCGCCGACGAAGCCGAGGGCCGGGCGATCCAGGACCGGCTGCGCGGCCGGGTGATCCTGGACGAGGCGGGGCCGGAGCCCGGAACCGGGCTGGTCACCGGGGTGGACGTGGCCTACGACGATGTGAAGGACGTCGTCGTCGCGGCTGCCGTGGTGCTGGACGCGGTGACCCTGGAGACCGTCGACGAGGCCACCGCCGTCGGCCGGATCACCTTCCCGTACGTCCCCGGGCTGCTGGCCTTCCGGGAGATCCCGACGGCGCTGGAGGCCCTGGAGCAGCTGAGCGTCGACCCGGGACTCGTCATCTGCGACGGCTACGGTCTGGCGCACCCGCGCCGCTTCGGGCTCGCCAGCCACCTGGGCGTGCTCACCGGGCTGCCGGCCATTGGCGTCGGCAAGAACCCGTTCACGTTCACCTACGAGGCCCCCGGCCCGCGTCGCGGCGACTTCTCCCCGCTGCTGGACGGCGAGGAGGTGGTCGGCCGGGCGCTGCGCACCCAGGAGAACACCAACCCGGTGTTCGTCTCCGTGGGCCACCGCATCAGCCTCGACAACGCCTGTGCCCACACGCTCCGCCTCGCCGGCCGCTTCCGCCAGCCGGAGAGCACCCGCCGGGCGGACGCCCTGTGCCGGCAGACCCTGCGGGAGGCGACCGCCTGACGCGGGCCCTGCGGCCCCGGGCGGGCGGCCCGCCTCGATGGGCGGGGCCGCGCGGGGATAGCGTGCGTCGTCATGACGCGTGTGTGGATGCTGCCGGTCGTGCTGGTGCTCAGTGGAGCCGTCGTCGCGACGGGACTCGCCCGCAGGGGCGACCCCGTCATGGCGGCCGTGCTCCTGGTGCTGTTCGCGCTGTTCGCCGGGATGAACTCGCCCCTGATCTTCCCGAGGACGGTCCCCGCCGCCGAGGCCCGCCGGCGCAGCGCCGTCGACGGCCGCCCGGTGGTCTACTGGCGGCCGGGCTGCACGTACTGTCTGCGGCTCCGTCTCCGGCTGGGCCGCGACGCCTCCCGGCTGCACTGGGTCGACATCTGGCGCGACCCGGCGGGAGCCGCCGAGGTGCGGGCGGCCAACGGGGGCGACGAGACCGTGCCGACCGTCTTCGTGGCGGACCGGCCGCACACCAATCCGGACCCGTCGTGGGTACGCGAACAGCTGCCGCCCGCCGCGTGACGGTCCCGGGCGTGGAACAGTCCTGCAACTGAGTACGCGTACGGATGGCGTAGATCCGTACAGCTGGGCAGGCTGACACATATGAACGCTTCTCGTACAGCTGTCCGCACCGAGCCCTTCGGCCCCGCTCAGCGCCGCATGGCCCTCGGCATGCTCCTCGGGAGCGCCGTCGGGCTGGTCTGGGTGGGCGCGATGCTCTACACGCTGGCCAACTGGCTCCTCTAGGGAGAGTCCCAGAGGTATCCGTCACCGCACCGCCGCCACCCGGAACCGCAGCCCCGCCGCCGTCAGCCGCTCCAGGAGCGCGTCACCCATGGCCACGGCCGTGGTGACCTGCCCTGAGGTCTCCGGCAGCTCGTCCAGGGCCAGGCACACCGCCGACTCGGCGAGGATCTTCGCCGTCTCGCCGTAACCCGGGTCGCCGCCCGACACCTCGGTGAAGACGCGCCGCCCGCCGCCCTCGCCGACGAAGCGGATGGTGAACCAGCTCCGCCCGCGGCGCTCCGCGTCCGGCCCCTGCCCCGGCTCGTAACGCCTCATCATCCACTCCCGGGCGCCCTCCACCTGCGCGGCGGCCACCAGCGCGCCGATCGCCACCGGGGCGCCGAGAGCCATCGGCAGCGTCTTGACCGAGGCGAAGTGCCGGTAGCGGAAGTCGGGGCCGTACCGCTCCAGGGACCGCGCGGAGCGGCCCACGATCGTCGGGTCCACCGTCGGCAGCGGCAGCGCCCACGTGCCGACGGGCCCGCTGAAGTGCGGGGAGCCCGCGGGGGTGCGGACGCGCCGGCCCACCAGGCGCGGCTCGTGCAGCCGGCGTTCCCGGGCGGCGGCCAGCATCTGCGGGCCCCGGCCCATCGCGGTCAGTGCCGAGGCGAACGTCCCGCCGGAGAACACCGCGTCGGTGCGGACGAAGCCGTCGACGGTCAGGGGTACGTCCTCGGGCAGCTGCTTGACGGTGAAGTACGCCCCCAGATCATGGGGGACGGAGTCGAAGCCGCAGGCGTGCACGATGCGCGCTCCCGTCTCGCGGGCCCGTGCGTCGTGCTCCAGATACGTCCGGTCGATGAACTCCGCCTCGCCGGTGAGGTCCGCGTAGTCCGTCCCGGCCTCCGCGCAGGCGGCGACGAGCTTCTCGCCGTAACGGACGTACGGTCCCACCGTCGTGGCCACCACCCGGGTGGAGGCGGCCAGTTCGGCCAGTGCCTCGGCGTCGTCCGCGTCGGTCTCCAGCAGCGGCAGTTCCGCGCAGCCGGGCGCGATCACGGTGAGCCGTCGGCGCAGCGCCTCCAGCTTGGTCCGGCTGCGCCCGGCCAGGGCCCAGCGCAGGCCCGCGGGGGCGTGTGCCGCCAGGTATTCGGCGGTGAGCGTCCCCACGAAGCCGGTGGCACCGAAGAGGACGACGTCCAAGGGGCGGGGCGCGTCGTTCTGCCTGTTCACGAGTACCTCCGGCTGGGAGACGGGTGCCGACGTGGCAGGCAGAGGGTAGCGGAGAGCGCCGTGGCGGCGTGCGGCCGGGCGGGCCGGATGCGAGAGGATCGGAGGGAGGAACTAAGCGCTTGCTCGGCCCGAGGGGTTGTGCGGAGCCGGGCGGCTTCTTAGCATCACTGATGTTACATCGGTTGTGTCACACCCTTGGGGGCTCACAGATGGCGCATGGTCCAACGCCCGGGCACGGTCCGCTGACCGGTGTCCGTGTCGTCGAGCTGGCGGGCATCGGGCCCGGACCGTTCGCCGCGATGCTGCTGGCGGACCTCGGGGCCGACGTCGTACGCGTCGACCGGCCCGGCACCGCGGGGCTCGGCATCGATCCCGCGTCCGACCTCACCAACCGCAACAAGCGCTCCGTCCTCCTGGACCTCAAGAGCGACGAGGGGCCGGCCCGCGTCCTGGACCTCGTCGAACGCGCCGACATCCTGATCGAGGGCTACCGCCCCGGCGTCGCCGAACGCCTCGGCGTCGGGCCCGACGCCTGTCTCGCCCGCAACCCGAAGCTCGTCTACGGCCGGATGACCGGCTGGGGCCAGGACGGACCGCTCGCCGAGCGCGCCGGACACGACATCGCCTACCTCGCGCTCACCGGCACCCTGTCCATGATCGGCAAGCCGGACGAGCCGCCCGTGGTCCCCGCCAACCTGGTCGGCGACTACGCGGGCGGCTCGCTCTACCTCGTCGTCGGCGTCCTCGCCGCGCTCCAGCACGCCCGCGCCCACGGTGAGGGCCAGGTCGTCGACGCCGCCATCGTGGACGGCGCCGCCCATCTCGCCACGATGATCCACGGCATGCTGGCCGCCGGGAGCTGGCAGGACCGGCGCGGCACGAACCTCCTCGACGGCGGCTGCCCGTTCTACGGAACCTACGCCACCTCCGACGGCGGCCACCTGGCGGTCGGCCCGCTGGAGGAGAAGTTCTACGCGGAGTTCGTCGGCCTCCTCGGCCTCGCGGAAGCCTTCCCTGACCAGTGGGACCTCGCCCGCTGGGACGAGCTGCGCGCCGCCGTCACCGAACGCTTCCTGACCCGTACGCGCGCCGAGTGGACCGAGGTGTTCGACGGCACCGACGCCTGCGTGGCCCCCGTGCTCTCGCTCACCGAAGCGCCGCACCACCCGCACCTCGCCGCCCGCTCCACCTTCGTCGAGCACAGCGGTCTCGTCCAGCCCGCCCCCGCCCCGCGCTTCTCGGCCACCCCCGTCTCCGTACGCGGCGGGCCCGCCCTGCCCGGCGGCGACACGGCCGCCGTCGCCGCCGACTGGAACGTCCCCGCGCTGCGGCCCGCCGACTCACCCGACACCTACTAGGAGCCCCCGTGCAACGGCAGATCTTCACCGAGGAGCACGACGCCTTCCGCGAGACCGTCCGGGCCTTCCTGGCCAAGGAGGTCCTCCCGTACTACGAGCAGTGGGAGCAGGACGGCATCGTCTCCCGTGACGCCTGGCTCGCCGCCGGACGCGCGGGGCTGCTGGGCCTCGCCGTCCCGCAGGAGTACGGAGGCGGCGGCAGCGACGACTTCCGCTACAGCGCCGTCCTCGCCGAGGAGTTCACCCGGGCCGGGGCCCCCGGCCTCGCGATCGGCCTGCACAACGACATCATCGGCCCCTACCTCACCGGCCTGGCCACCGACGAGCAGAAGCGCCGCTGGCTCCCCGGCTTCTGCTCCGGCGAGACCATCACGGCGATCGCGATGACCGAGCCCGGCGCCGGCTCCGACCTCCAGGCCATCCGCACCACCGCCGAGGACAGGGGCGACCACTGGCTGCTCAACGGCTCCAAGACCTTCATCTCCAACGGCATCCTCGCCGACCTGGTCGTCGTCGTCGCGAAGACCACCCCGGAGGGCGGGGCCAAGGGCCTGTCCCTCATCGTCGTCGAGCGCGGCGCCGAGGGCTTCGAGCGGGGCCGCAACCTCGACAAGATCGGCCAGAAGTCCCAGGACACCGCCGAACTGTTCTTCCACGACGTCCGCGTCCCCAAGGAGAACCTCCTCGGCGAACTCGACGGCGCGTTCGCCCACCTGATGACCAACCTGGCCCAGGAACGCATGGGCATAGCGGTCGCCGGGATCGCCGCCGCCGAACACCTGCTGGAGATCACCACCCAGTACGTCAAGGAGCGCGAGGCCTTCGGACGTCCGCTCTCCAAGCTCCAGCACATCCGCTTCGAGATCGCCGAGATGGCCACCGAGTGCGCCGTCACCCGGACCTTCCTCGACCGGTGCATCGTCGACCACTCCGACGGCGTCCTGGACGCCGTCCACGCCTCCATGGCCAAGTGGTGGGCCACCGAACTGCAGAAGCGCGTCGCCGACCGCTGCCTCCAACTCCACGGCGGCTACGGCTACATGAGCGAGTACAAGGTTGCCAAGGCGTTCACCGACGGCCGGGTCCAGACCATCTACGGCGGCACCACCGAGATCATGAAGGAGATCATCGGCCGCTCGCTGCTTGCCTGAGTCTCCGCTCCCCCTCTCCACCACCCTCGAAAGGCAGCTGTCTTGAGTACCGAAGCATTCGTCTACGACGCGATCCGCACCCCGCGCGGCCGCGGCAAGGCCAACGGCGCCCTGCACGGCACCAAGCCGATCGACCTCGTCGTCGGCCTCATCCACGAGATCCGGGGCCGCTTCCCGGACCTCGACCCGGCCGCCATCGACGACATCGTCCTCGGCGTGGTCAGCCCGCTCGGGGACCAGGGCTCCGACATCGCCCGCATCGCCGCCATCGCGGCCGGCCTGCCGGACTCCGTCGCGGGCGTCCAGGAGAACCGCTTCTGTGCCTCGGGCCTGGAAGCGGTCAACCTGGCCGCCGCCAAGGTCCGCTCCGGCTGGGAGGACCTCGTCCTGGCCGGGGGCGTCGAGTCGATGTCCCGGGTGCCGATGGGCTCCGACGGCGGGGCCTGGGCCATGGACCCGATGACCAGCTTCGAGACCGGCTTCGCCCCGCAGGGCATCGGCGCCGACCTCATCGCCACCATCGAGGGCTTCAGCCGCCGCGACGTCGACGAGTACGCCGCCCTCTCCCAGGAACGCGCCGCCGCCGCCTGGAAGGAGGGCCGCTTCGCCCGCTCCGTCGTCCCGGTCAGGGACCGCAACGGCCTTCTCGTCCTCGACCACGACGAACACCTGCGCCCCGGCACCACCGCCGACTCCCTCGCCGCGCTCAAGCCCTCCTTCGCGGGGATCGGCGAGATGGGCGGCTTCGACGCGGTGGCCCTCCAGAAGTACCACTGGGTCGAGAAGATCGACCACGTCCACCACGCGGGCAACTCCTCCGGCATCGTGGACGGCGCGGCCCTCGTCGCCATCGGCTCCCGGGAGGTCGGCGAGCGCTACGGCCTGACCCCCCGCGCCCGCATCGTCTCCGCCGCCGTCTCCGGATCCGAGCCCACCATCATGCTCACCGGCCCCGCCCCCGCCACCCGCAAGGCGCTCGCCAAGGCCGGGCTGACCATCGACGACATCGACCTCGTCGAGATCAACGAAGCCTTCGCCGGAGTCGTCCTGCGCTTCGTCAAGGACATGGGACTCTCCCTGGACAAGGTCAACGTCAACGGCGGCGCGATCGCGCTCGGCCACCCGCTCGGCGCGACCGGCGCGATGATCCTCGGCACCGTCATCGACGAACTGGAGCGCCGCGACCAGCGGTTCGGCCTGGTCACCCTCTGCGTCGGCGGCGGCATGGGCGTCGCCACCGTCGTCGAACGCATCTGACCGTCCCGCCCCGGCCCCTCTGCCTACGGAGAAGACACCGACATGACCGAGAGCACCACCATCCGCTGGGAACAGGACGACACCGGCGTCGTCACCCTGGTCCTCGACGACCCGAACCAGTCGGCCAACACGATGAACCAGGCCTTCAAGGACTCCATCGCGGCCGTCGCCGACCGCGCCGAGGCCGAGAAGGACACGATCCGCGGCATCATCTACACCTCCGCCAAGAAGACCTTCTTCGCCGGCGGCGACCTCAAGGACATGATCAAGGTCGGCCCGGAGAACGCCCAGGACGCCTTCGACGCCGGCAACGCCATCAAGGCATCCCTCCGCCGCATCGAGACCCTCGGCAAGCCCGTCGTCGCCGCCATCAACGGCGCGGCCCTCGGCGGCGGTTACGAGATCGCGCTAGCCTGCCACCACCGCGTCGCCCTCGACGCCCCCGGCTCCCGCATCGGCCTGCCCGAGGTCACCCTCGGCCTGCTCCCGGCGGGCGGCGGCGTCACCCGGACCGTACGCCTCATGGGCATCGCCGACGCCCTGCTCAAGGTGCTGCTCCAGGGCACCCAGTACACGCCCCGGCGCGCCCTGGAGAACGGCCTCGTCCACGAGGTCGCCGCCACCCGCGAGGAGATGATCGAGAAGGCCCGCGCCTTCATCGACGCGAACCCCGAGTCCCAGCAGCCCTGGGACGTCAAGGGCTACCGCATCCCCGGCGGCACCCCCTCCAACCCCAAGTTCGCCGCCAACCTCCCCGCCTTCCCGGCCAACCTGAAGAAGCAGCTCGGGGGCGCGCCCATGCCCGCGCCCCGCAACATCCTCGCGGCGGCCGTCGAGGGCTCCCAGGTCGACTTCGACACCGCCCTGACCATCGAGGCCCGGTACTTCACCGAGCTGGTCACCGGCCAGGTCGCCAAGAACATGATCCAGGCGTTCTTCTTCGACCTCCAGGCCGTCAACTCAGGCGCCAACCGTCCCAAGGACATCCCCGAGCGGCCCGTCCGCAAGGTCGCCGTGCTCGGCGCCGGGATGATGGGCGCGGGCATCGCGTACTCCTGCGCCAAGGCCGGGATCGAGGTCGTCCTCAAGGACGTCTCCACCGAGGCGGCCGCCAAGGGCAAGGCGTACAGCGAGAAGCTGCTCGCCAAGGCGCTGTCCCGGGGCCGTACGACCGAGGCGAAGCGCGACGAACTGCTGGCCCTGATCACCCCCACCGGCGACGCCGCCGACCTCGCGGGCTGCGACGCGGTGATCGAGGCCGTCTTCGAGGACACCGCCCTCAAGCACAAGGTGTTCCAGGAGATCCAGGACGTCATCGAGCCGGACGCGCTGCTCTGCTCCAACACCTCCACCCTCCCGATCACCGTCCTCGCCGAAGGCGTCTCGCGCCCCGTCGACTTCATCGGGCTGCACTTCTTCTCGCCCGTCGACAAGATGCCCCTCGTCGAGATCATCAAGGGCGAGCGCACCGGCGACGAGGCGCTCGCCCGCGCCTTCGACCTGGTCCGCCGGATCAAGAAGACGCCGATCGTCGTCAACGACTCGCGCGGCTTCTTCACCTCGCGCGTCATCGGCCAGTTCATCAACGAGGGCGTCGCCATGGTCGGCGAGGGCGTCGAGCCCGCTTCGATCGAGCAGGCCGCCGCCCAGTCGGGCTACCCGGCCAAGGTGCTTTCCCTGATGGACGAGCTGACCCTGACCCTGCCGCGCAAGATCCGCGACGAGACGAAGCGCGCGGTTCAGGAGGCCGGCGGCAGCTGGCCCGGCCACCCCTCCGACGCGGTCATCGACCGCATGGTCGACGAGTTCGGCCGCCCGGGCCGCAGCGGGGGAGCGGGCTTCTACGACTACGACGAGGACGGCAGGAGGGCAGGCCTCTGGCCCGGACTGCGCGAGCACTTCGCCAAGCCGGACGCCGATGTGCCCTTCGAGGACATGAAGGAGCGGATGCTCTTCTCCGAGGCCCTGGACAGCGTCCGCTGCCTGGAGGAGAACGTCCTGATCTCCGTCGCCGACGCCAACATCGGCTCCATCATGGGCATCGGCTTCCCGCCGTGGACCGGCGGCGTGCTCCAGTACATCAACGGGTACGAGGGCGGCCTGCCCGGCTTCGTGGCCCGCGCCCGGGAACTCGCCGAGCGGTACGGCGACCGGTTCCTGCCGCCCGCCCTGCTGGTGGAGAAGGCGCGGAAGGGCGAGACCTTCCACGACTGAGGCGCCCGCGCGCCGCGTCCACCGTCACTCGGCGGTGAACGCGGCCCGCAGCTCCTCCTTCAGCGAACGCTGAAACGCCGTCACCAGCGCCTGCACCACGATCGGTTGCATATCGGCGGACAGTGACTTCATCGCCGCCACATGCTCCGGGTCGCCCTCGCGCTCCCGGTAGGGGCTCCACACCTCGTCCCGGAACAGCCGGGTCATCTCCTGGGCGGCCGAGCGGGTGTGCTCCAGCAGAACGGTCCGCGCCGCCAGGATCGTCTCGTGCGCGATCGGCACGTCCAGCAGCTCCACCCCGAGCCGCAGCAGCCCCAGATCCACCCGGTGGTGCCCGCCGGGCTCCTGCGGACGGACCAGCACCCCCATCGCCGCCAGCCGCTCCACGTCCGGCTCCGACAGTGCCCGCCCGGCGCGCCGCTCCAGCTCGGCCCGGGAGAGGTCCTCGGTCCGGTCCGGCGCCCAGGAGGCGACCAGCGCCCGGTGGATCGCCAGATCGTGGGCGCTCAGGTCGGGCGGCAGCTGTTCCAGATAGCGTTCGATCGCCGCGAGCGTCATGCCCTGCTGCTGGAGCTCCTCGATCAGCGCGAGCCGCGAGAGATGGTCGGGCCCGTAGTGCCCGACCCGGCGGGGGCCGATGACCGGGGGCGGCAGCAGGCCCCGGGTGCTGTAGAACCGCACGGTGCGCACGGTCACCCCGGCGCGCGCCGCCAGCTCGTCCACCGTGAGTGTCGGCCCGTCGGTCCCCGTCGCCATCTCTGCTCCCCGCCGTCGAACCCTCGTATCGGACAGTGCCGCTGTCTCACCATTACTGTGAAAGTCTCCGGCACCATCGCCCCGCCGTCCACCCCGGGCCCGCCCCGGACCCCGCCGCCGGGGTCCTTCCGCGAGCGAGGGACCAGGGGCGGAAGGAGACGGGCAGCGCCGCGTCGCGTACGGCGGGACGCGCCTCCCGCGCCGCCGAGGCGCGTCGGAACGGCTGACCGCCCGCCGTTCCGTCGGACGACGACGGAGAGGTCCTCGCCCTTCACCGGGGAGCCGCCGGGGGAGCCGCCGGGGTGACCTCCCGTTCGTGAACGCCGGTCGTGGCGGACCGGACCGGGGCGGGCCGGGGCGGGCCGGGGCGGGACGGGCCATTTCGGGCGCTCCGGCCCCCGTTCGCCATGCCGTCGTCACGGACGGCCGTACGGACAGTGGTGATCACCCCCTGTCGCCCAGGAGTTCGCCGGGGTAACGTCCGCACATCGCCGACAGCCGGACGGGCGTCACGGCGCCCGCCCCCACCCCTCCGGAGGCAGCCGCTGATGACCCCCCGCATCGCTCGCGCGCTGCGCATGCTCAGCCCGCAGCCGTGGCTCGCGCCGGTCGCCGACCCCGCCCGGCGGCAGTCCGTGCCCCCGCGGCCCGGGGCGAAAGCGATGCGCCGGACGGCCGTGGCGGCGACGCTCGCCGGGCTGGCCCTCCCGTTCGCCATCGCGCCGGCCGAGGCCGCCCACCGTCCGCCGCGCACCGGGTTCGAGACGAGCGAGGGGGCCCGCTGGACCGGCGAGGCGGAGGAGCGGTCCTTCCTCGCCGCGGTGGACCGGGGGAGCGACCGGGTCTTCGTGGACCGCGTCGGCACGACCGTTCAGGGTCGGCCCCTGCGGCTCGTACGCGTCGGACAGGAGCGCCCCGGGGCCACCACGGTGCTTCTGATCTGCAGCCAGCACGGGGACGAGCCCGCCGGGCGCGAGGCCTGTCTGACCACCATCCGGGACCTCGCGTTCGCCGAGGACCGGGCGACCCGCGCCTTCCTGGCCCGTACGACGTTGCTGGTGCTGCCCACGGCCAACCCCGACGGACGCGCCGCCGACACCCGAGGCAACGCCGACGGGGTCGACGTCAACCGCGACCACATCGCCCTGAAGACCGCCGAGGCGCGAGCCGTCGCCACCGTCGTACGCGACGAACGGCCCCAGGTGATCTACGACTTGCACGAGTACGGCGCGACCCCGCCGTACTACGACAAGGACCTGTTCGCGCTGTGGCCGCGCAACCTCAACGTCGACGACCGGGTCCACGACGTCGCGCGCACCCTCTCCGAGCGCTACGTCCGCCCCGCCGCGACGGCGGGCGGCTACAGCAACGGCCACTACGACATCTGGACCGACCCGGCCACCGGGGAGCCCGTCAAGCAGGTCGCCGGCGACGGCCAGGAACGCATCCTGCGCAACACCTCGGGCCTCAAACACGCCGTCGGGCTGCTCATCGAGTCCCGGGTCGACGCGCTGAGCGACGCGGAGAAGGCGGATCAGGCGCTCAACCACCGGCGCAGGGTCCACTCCCAGCGGACCGCGCTCGGCGGTCTCTTCGCCTTCACCGACGAGCAGCGCGCCCGGCTCCGGACGGCCACCGCCCTCTCGCGCCTGACCGGCCTCGCCGACCGGGGCCCGGTGTACCTCGGCGGCGCCGACAACGACCCGGCCGAGCCCGCCGAGACCCTCGCCGACCCACCGTGCGGCTACTGGCTGGGCGGGGCCCAATACGCGGCGGTCAAGGGCGAGCTGGCCCTGCACGGCGTCACGGCCCGCCCGGAGGGAGATGGCGCGTTCGTGCCCATGCGTCAGTCGGCTCGACGCCTGATTCCGCTGCTCCTCGATCCGCGGGCGACCTATCACCTCGCAAACGGTCGAGCCAGAACGGCTTGTTGATTCCTTGAGATTCCGGGCAGGTGTGGTACTGCCTACGGACAGCCTCAATCAGACTCGGTGAAAGGTGCCACTTGTGCCCCAGGACGACCGGACAACGGACGGGAGGGAAGGGCTGCCGGTCACGGCGGACCTTCCCCCCGATCCGGTCAGCACCAGAACCCCGACCACCGACCGGGTGGTGTTCGGCGTCGCGGCGGTCCTCACGCTTGCCTTCGTCGTCTGGGGCGCGACCGCCACCGACTCCCTGGAGAGCGTCTCCGGCAAACTGCTCGAGGGGCTGATCCACAACGGCGGCTGGGCCTTCATACTGGCCGCGTCGGCCTTCGTCATCTTCGCCCTGTGGCTGGCCGTCAGCCGGTACGGAAGGATCTGCCTCGGCCAGGAGGGCGAGAAGCCGGAGTTCCGGACCATCTCCTGGATCGCGATGATGTTCAGCGCCGGCATGGGCATCGGGCTGATGTTCTGGGGCGTGGCCGAGCCCCTCGCCCACTTCCGGACCCCGCCGCCCGGCACCGACCCCGCCGATTCGGCCGAGGCCATGCAGACGGCGATGGCCACCACGCTCTTCCACTGGACGCTGCACCCCTGGGCCATCTACGCCGTGGTCGGGCTCGCCATCGCCTACAGCGCCTACCGGATGCGCAGGCGGCAGACGATCAGCGCGGTCTTCGAACCGCTGATCGGCAAGCGCCACGCCTACGGCGGCGTCGGCCGCGTCATCGACATCCTGGCCATCTTCGCCACCCTGTTCGGCTCCGCGGCCTCCCTGGGCCTCGGCGCGCTCCAGATCGGCAGCGGCATCCAGGAACTGGACTGGCTGGAGAAGGCGGGCACCGGACTTCTCGTCATGGTCATCGCCGTGCTGACCGTCGCCTTCGTCGCCTCCGCGGTCTCCGGCGTCGAGAAGGGCATCCAGTGGCTGTCCAACATCAACATGGTGCTGGCTCTCCTTCTCATCGTGTTCGTCTTCATCGCCGGCCCCACGATCTTCGTACTCGACCTGGTGCCCACCTCCCTCGGCGCGTACATCACCGACCTGGGGCAGCTCGTCGGCCGCACCGAGGCGACCGGCGGCGGTGACGTCGCCGACTGGCTCGGCGGCTGGACCGTCTTCTACTGGGCCTGGTGGATCTCCTGGACGCCCTTCGTCGGCATGTTCATCGCCAGGATCAGCCGCGGCCGCACGATCCGTCAGTTCGTCGGCGGCGTCATCCTGGTGCCCAGCACCGTCAGCCTGATCTGGTTCGCCGTCTTCGGCGGCTCGGCCATGAAGCTGGACGAGGCCGGGAAGCTCACCGGCGCCGACACCCCGGAGGCGCAGCTGTTCGGCGTCCTCCAGGAGTTCCCGATCGCCACGCTCACGAGCATTCTGGTGATGGTCCTGGTCGGCATCTTCTTCGTCTCCGGAGCCGATGCCGCCTCCATCGTCATGGGCACCCTCTCGCAGCGGGGCGTCCTCGAACCGGGTAAGTGGGTCGTCGTCTTCTGGGGCGTAGTGACCGGGGCCGTGGCCGCGATCATGCTCCTCATCGGCGACGGGAAGGACGACGCGCTCGCAGGGCTCCAGAACCTCACCATCCTGGTCGCCGCCCCCTTCACCGTGGTGATGATCGGGATGTGCGTGGCCCTGATGCGGGATCTGCGCAAGGACCCGCAGATCGTCCGCCAGGAGTTCGGCGTGGAGGCGGTCGAGTCCGCGGTGATCGAGGGGCACGCCAAGTACGACGGCGACTTCGAGATCCGCATCGGCCCCGGGGCCACCACCGTCACGGACGAGCGCCCCAAGCCGGGTCCCACCGGTTCGGGCTCCACGGCCACGGAGAAGCGCCTCTCCGACTGACCGGGCAACCGCCCGCCCGTACCGGAGCCCGCGACCGCCGACCGGCCGCGGGCTCCGGCACGTCGTGTCCCATGTGACCGTGGCCTGGGGGTGCGCCCGGGCCCCGGTCAGCCCACCAGCGCCGCCGCCGCCCGCGCACACCCCCAGGCCACGGTCACGCCCGCGCCACCGTGCCCGTAGTTGTGCACCAGCAGACCGCCGCCCGGCAGCGTCTGTGCCTCGATCCGCACCCCGGCATCCCGCGCCGGCCGCAGCCCCACCCGGTGCCCGAGCACCCGGGCTCCGGCGATCTCCGGCCGGATCCGCGCACACCGCGCCACGATCTCCCGCGCCGTCTCCCGGTCGGGCTCGGTACGCGGATCGTCCGCCTCGGCCGTACCGCCCAGCACCAGGCGGCCCGGCTGCGGGAAGAAGTACGTCGTCGCGGCCGACGCCGGATCCGCCTCGGTGTACCACTCCTCGATCCCCGGGTTCTCCACCGCGACCAGCTGCCCCCGCACCGGCCGCACCCCGGCGTCGGGCACCAGCGCGCGCGCCCCGAGCCCCGTGCAGTTCACCACCACCGGGCTCCGCTCCGCCGCCTCGGCGAGCCCCGTCACCGCCCGCCGCTCCACCGTGCCGCCCGCGGCCGCGAGCCGTCGCTCCAGCCACGCCAGATGGACGGGCATGTCCAGCAGCGGCAGCGTCACCCGCAGACCTTCGGGCACCTCCACCGCGTCCTTCAGCCCGGCCGACCAGTCGCCCAGCGCCGCGAGCCGCTCCCCGGCGTGCAGCCCCGCCACCCGCCGTACGCCGGTCTCCTCCGGGGCGCCCGACAGCCCCTCGTAGACCGCCAGCGTCGCCAGCGACCAGTCGCCCACCCGCTCCGCCGGTTCGATCCGGTACGGCCACCACAGGGCGCCCGCCACCGCCGACGTCGTCGCTCCGGCCGGATCGCGCGACCAGACCCGCACGCGCAGCCCACGCTCCGCCAGCGTCACGGCGGTGGTCAGCCCGATGACCCCGCCGCCCACCACGGTCACATCCGCCCTCACGGTCACGTCCCCCATCACGGTCACTCCTGTCACATCGGTGCACCCGGTCGCTGCGTGGACGCTAACGGACACCGGAAACCGGAGGCCAGGGGTACAGGGCGCTGGGCACGGAGCGCCGGCGATTAGGATCGGCACCCTGATGACTGCCACTCTCGTCGCCAAGGACCTCGCCGCCGGACACGGCGACCGCACGCTCTTCGCCGGGCTCGACCTCGTCGTCGCCCCCGGTGACGTGATCGGTCTCGTCGGAGTCAACGGCGCCGGCAAATCCTCCCTGCTCCGGCTGCTCGCCGGACTCGACCGCCCGGAGGAGGGCGAGCTGCGGCTCTCCCCGCCCACCGCCACCGTCGGCCACCTCCCGCAGGAACCCGAGCGCCGCGACGGCGAGACGGTGTCCGCGTTCCTGGCCCGCCGCACCGGCGTCGCCGACGCCCAGCGCACGATGGACGAGGCGACCGAGGCCCTCGTCGCGGGCGCCCCGGGCGCGGACGACGCGTACTCCGAGTCCCTGGAACGCTGGCTCGCCCTCGGCGGCGCGGACCTGGAGGAGCGGGCCGGGCAGGTCGCCGCCGAGCTGGGCCTGACCGTGGGCCTCGACCGGCCCATGACCGCGCTCTCCGGCGGACAGGCGGCCCGCGCGGGACTCGCCTCGCTGCTCCTCTCCCGCTACGACGTCTTCCTGCTCGACGAGCCCACCAACGACCTCGACCTGGACGGCCTGGAGCGCCTGGAGCGCTTCGTGTCCGGCCTGCGCGCGGGCACCGTCGTCATCAGCCACGACCGCGAGTTCCTGATGCGCACGGTCACCAAGGTGCTGGAGCTGGACCTCGCCCAGCAGCAGATCAACCTGTACGGCGGTGGCTACGCGGCCTACCTGGAGGAGCGGGAGACCGCCCGGCGCCACGCCCGCGAGGACTATGAGGAGTACGCCGACAAGAAGGCCTCCCTCGAAGCGCGCGGCCACATGCAGCGCTCCTGGATGGACAAGGGCGTCAAGAACGCCCGCCGCAAGGCCACCGACGGCGACAAGCTCGGCCGCAACGCCCGCAGCGAGGCCAGCGAGAAGCAGGCCGCGAAGGCCCGCCAGACCCAGCGCATGATCGAACGCCTCGACGCCGTCGAGGAACCGCGCAAGGAGTGGGAGCTGCGGATGGAGATCGCCTCCGCCCCGCGCTCCGGATCCGTCGTCGCGACCCTGCGCGAGGCCCGCGTGGCGCGCGGCGACTTCTCCTTCGGACCCGTCTCGCTCCAGATCGACTGGGCGGACCGCGTCGCCATCACCGGGGCCAACGGCGCCGGCAAGTCCACGCTGCTGGCCGCCCTGTTGGAGCGGCTGCCACTGGACTCCGGGAACGCCAGCCTCGGTTCGGGCGTCGTCGTCGGCGAAGTGGACCAGGCCCGCAAGCTGTTCCTCGGCGCGCAGTCGCTGCTGGACGCGTTCTGCGCGGCCGTGCCCGACACGGAACCGGCCGAAGTCCGTACCCTGCTCGCCAAGTTCGGCCTCCGCGCCGACCATGTGACGCGGCCCGCGACCAGCCTGTCCCCGGGGGAGCGCACCCGCGCCGCCCTCGCCCTGCTCCAGGGCCGGGGCGTCAACCTCCTGGTGCTCGACGAGCCGACGAACCACCTGGATCTGCCCGCCATCGAGCAGCTGGAGGCGGCCCTGGAGACGTACACGGGCACCCTGCTGCTGGTCACCCACGACCGGCGGATGCTGGAGGCGGTCCGCACGACCCGGCGCATCGAGGTGGCGGACGGCCAGGTCAAGGAAGTCTGAGCACGGTTACGGGGGTGGGGGCGGGCCGCACACGCGACCCGCCCCCACCCCGCTCCGTTCAGCGCCCCCGGCCGCCCCGCTTCGGGTCGGTCAGCCCGGCCCGCCGCAGCGCGTCCGCCATCGCGCTGTTGGCCGGAGCCGGGGCCCCCTGGCCCTGCCGGGACGCGCCACCGCCACCGGCGCGCCGGTCCCGGCCGCCGCCCTGCCGGCCCTGGCCGCCACCGGACGGCTGTCCCTGGCCCTGGCGCTGCTTCGGGGGACGGCCGCCCCGCTCGCCCCGGCCCTGCTGCCCGCCACCGGAGCCGCCCGCGCCGGGCTCGTCGTCAAGGCGCAGCGTCAGCGAGATCCGCTTGCGCGGCGCGTCGACGTCCATGACCTTGACCTTCACGATGTCCCCGGGCTTCACGACGTCGCGCGGGTCCTTCACGAACGTCCTCGACAGCGCCGAGACGTGCACCAGACCGTCCTGGTGGACGCCGACGTCGACGAACGCGCCGAACGCGGCCACATTGGTGACGACGCCCTCCAGCACCATGCCGGGCTCCAGGTCGCCCAGCTTCTCGACGCCCTCCTTGAAGGTCGCCGTCCGGAACGCCGGGCGCGGGTCGCGCCCCGGCTTCTCCAGCTCCTTGAGGATGTCCGTCACGGTCGGCAGCCCGAACATGTCGTCCACGAAGTCCGCGGCCCGCAGGGCGCGCAGCGCCTCCGCGTTGCCGATCAGCGACGCCACCTCGCTGCCCGCGCTCTTCCCCATCCGCCGCACCACCGGGTAGGCCTCGGGGTGCACGCTGGAACCGTCGAGCGGGTCGTCGCCGTCCCGGATCCGCAGGAAGCCCGCGCACTGCTCGTACGCCTTCGGGCCGAGCCGCGCCACGTCCTTGAGGGCCTTGCGGGACCGGAAGGGGCCGTGGGAGTCGCGGTGCGCGACGATGTTCTCGGCGAGCCCCGAGCTGATGCCGGACACACGGGAAAGCAGCGGCGCGGACGCGGTGTTGACGTCCACTCCGACCCCGTTCACACAGTCCTCGACGACCGCGTCCAGCGAACGGGACAGCTTCACCTCGGACAGGTCGTGCTGGTACTGGCCGACGCCGATCGACTTCGGGTCGATCTTCACCAGCTCCGCCAGCGGGTCCTGGAGGCGCCGGGCGATGGAGACGGCGCCGCGCAAGGACACGTCCATGTCGGGCAGTTCCTGCGAGGCGAACGCGGAGGCGGAGTACACCGAGGCGCCCGCCTCCGAGACCATCACCTTGGTGAGCTTCAACTCAGGGTGCTTGTCGATCAGTTCACCGGCGAGCTTGTCCGTCTCGCGGGACGCCGTACCGTTGCCGATCGCGATCAGGTCGACCGCGTGCTCCTTCGCGAGGTGCGCGAGCTTCGCGAGCGCCTGGTCCCACTTGTTCGCGGGCACGTGCGGATGGATCACATCGGTGGCCACCACCTTGCCGGTGGCGTCGACGACCGCGACCTTCACCCCCGTACGGAAGCCGGGGTCCAGGCCCAGCGTGGCCCGGGTCCCGGCAGGGGCGGCGAGCAGCAGATCGCGCAGGTTCGAGGCGAAGACCCGCACGGCCTCGTCCTCCGCCGCCGTGCGCAGCCGCAGCCGCAGATCGATGCCGAGGTGCACCTGGATCCGGGTCCGCCACGCCCAACGCACGGTGTCCCCGAGCCACTTGTCGCCCGGGCGGCCCCGGTCGGCGATCCCGAAGCGGCGGGCGATCATGTTCTCGTACGTGGACGGGCCCGGCCGGTCGGCGGCCTCCGGCTCCTCCGGTTCCAGGACCAGGTCGAGCACGTTCTCCTTCTCGCCGCGCAGCATCGCGAGCACCCGGTGCGAGGGCAGCGCGGTGAACGGCTCCGCGAAGTCGAAGTAGTCGGCGAACTTCGCGCCGGCCTCCTCCTGGCCCTCGCGCACCTTCGCCGCCAGCCGGCCGCGCGTCCACATGCGTTCGCGCAGCTCGCCGGTCAGGTCGGCGTCCTCGGAGAACCGCTCGGTGAGGATCGACCGGGCCCCGTCCAGGGCGGCGGCCGCGTCCGCGACGCCCTTGTCGCCGTCCACGAACGCGGCGGCCGCCGCGAGCGGATCGACCGACGGGTCGCCGAGCAGGCCGTCCGCCAGCGGTTCGAGCCCCGCCTCCCGGGCGATCTGCGCCTTCGTCCGCCGCTTCGGCTTGAACGGCAGGTAGATGTCCTCCAGGCGCGCCTTGGTCTCGGCGGCCCGGATGCTCGCCTCCAGCGCCGCGTCGAGCTTGCCCTGTTCGCGTACGGAGTCGAGGATCGACGTACGCCGCTCCTCCAGCTCCCGCAGATAGCGCAGCCGTTCCTCCAGCGTGCGCAGCTGCGCATCGTCGAGGGATTCGGTCGCCTCCTTGCGGTAGCGCGCGATGAACGGCACGGTCGATCCGCCGTCGAGCAGCTCGACGGCTGCCCTGACCTGTCGTTCACGTACGCCGAGCTCCTCGGCGATCCTGCCTTCGATGGACGTCGTCACGGTTTTCCCGACTCGCCTTCTCGTACTGGCTGTGCTGGCCGTGCTCGTGTCGCGATGAGCACGTTCTTGCTTGCCGGGGGGCATCCCCCCTGGCCTGCATTGTGCCGGGTGGCCGGGGGCCGTGTCGCGTGACCTCGGGCAACACGCCCGGGGCCCCGGCGCCGGGGTGGGGCCCCGGGCGGGGCCGGGGAGCGTTCCGGGTCAGCCCCGGCCGGTCGCCGAGGCCGGGAAGGCGCCCGCGGCGGCGGCCGTGAGGAGGAAGCCGCGCGCGAGATCGGTGAGGCGCTCCACGCCCTTGGCGCCCAGGTGCTCGTACGGGGCGGTGTCCATGCGGTCCGTCGCCTCCTCGACCTCCGCGCGCAGCGCCGTGCCCGCCTCGGTCAGCGCCAACTCCTCGCCGTCGGCCAGCAGCCCGCGCTCCCGCAGCCGGGCGGACGCCGCCTCCCAGTCGGAGCGGCGCCAGCCCCGGGTGGAGAGGATCCAGCCGATCGCCATGCCCTTGCCGGTGGCCGTGTGGCTCACGAGCGACTCCAGCGGGTCCAGGCCGGCCGCGAGCAGGACGGCGAGATGCGCGTCGCCCCGGTGCTCGCGCAGCAGGGTCGCGGCGTGCCAGAACGCCAGATGCGGCTCCTCGGGCACCGGCAGATCCGCGTGCGCGGCGTACAGCGGGCGGGCGTGCGGGGTGCACGCCTCGGTGGCGCGCAGCGCGAGCCGGGCCGCCTCCGCCATCTCGTCGGAGGCGATGACCTCCTCGCCGAGCAACCGCCGCAGCGTCGAGTCCGCCGCCCGCATCCGGGCGTCGAGGACGACGTCGGGTGCGGCGGTCCTCCAGACGGCGGGCACATGGCGGGCCACCAGCACGGGGTTGAAGTTGTAGAAGGTGGCGGCGACGGTCCCCGCTCCCACCGCGCCGAGCGCGGCGGCCCGGGTCGCGAAGTAGACGGCGGCGGGGTCCTCGATGCCTATCCCCGCCATCTCCGCGCCCAGGTCGGGAGAGAAGAAGAGGCAGGAGTGCAGTGGGTTGACGGCGTTGTGGCAGCGGCGCTCCGCGCGGGCCGGGAGAGAACTCATACCAGCACGTTACCGACTGGTTGGTACGGAGCGGAACCCCCCGGGGAGCGGGGCGGTCCGCCATACAGGTCCGGCAGGTCCGGCAGGTCCGGCAGGTCCGGCAGGTCCGGCAGGGGGGCCTCACAGGCCGACGGCGGCCGATGGAGGGGCGACAGCAGGACAGGCGGGCGGGCCGGTGGCAGGAAAGGTGGGGTACTCGTCATTGCGGCCACCGTCGCCCGCCGCCCAGGATGGCGGACGTGAAGCAGCGAACCGTGCTCGTCGTGCTCTTCGACGGCATCCAGAGTCTCGACGCCACCGGCCCGATGGAGGTCTTCGCCGGGGCCTCCCGGGCTCCGGGCGTCTCCTACGACCTGCGCACCGCCTCGCTCGACGGCGGCCCCGTCCGGTCCTCCAGCGGCCTGACCCTGATGCCCGACGGCTGCCTGGCCGACGCACCCGTACCGCACACCCTGCTGGTGCCCGGCGGACAGGGCACCCGCGGCTCACACCCGGAGCTGACCGGCTGGCTGCGCGAGCACGCGCCGCGGGCGGAGCGGCTCGTCTCCGTGTGCACCGGTGCGCTGCTGCTGGCCGAAGCGGGCCTGCTGGACGGACACCGGGTCACCACCCACTGGAACTACTGCGAGCAGTTGGCCCGCGACTACCCGGCCGTCCGGGTCGACCCCGAACCGATCTTCGTACGGGACGGGCGGCTGGCCACCTCGGCGGGCGTCACCGCGGGCATCGACCTCGCCCTCGCGCTCGTCGAGGAGGACCACGGGCGCCACCTCGCCCTGGACATCGCCCGGCACCTCGTGGTGTTCCTGCGCCGTCCCGGAAACCAGGCCCAGTTCAGCGCCCAGCTCAGCGCCCAGACCGCCCGGCGCGAACCGCTGCGCGAGGTCCAGCACTGGATCACCCAGCACCCGGACGCCGACCTAGGGGTCGACGCGCTCGCGGCCCGCGCCCGGCTCTCGCCCCGGCACTTCGCCCGCGCGTTCCGGGCGGAGACCGGAACGACCCCGGGGCGGTACGTCGAGCGCGTCCGTCTGGAGCACGCCCGTCGGCTTCTGGAGGACACCGCCGACGGCGTCGAGCGGATCGCCCGCGCCAGTGGCTACGGCACCCCGGAAGCCATGCGCCGCGCCTTCGTGAAGACCCTCGCGACGGCGCCCGCCGAATACCGGCGCCGCTTCCGCACCCCCGCGTCCAGCACCTGACCGCCGACAGCACCGCCACCGCCCCTTCCACCGCCCCTTCCACCGCCCCCCTCCACCTCCACGTTCTCCGCATCCACCACCTTCTCCGAATCCGCCACCGACCGAACCGAGAGGCAGCTCCCGTGCAGATCGCCATCCTGCTCTTCGACCGATTCACCGCCCTGGACGCGGTGGGCCCCTACGAGATCCTCAGCCGGGCCCCCGGCGCCGAGCCCGTCTTCGTCGCCGAACGGACCGGCCCCGTCCGCAACGACAGCGGCAGCCTCGCGCTCATCGCGGAGAAGACGCTCGCCGAGGTGCCCGCCCCGGACCTGGTGATCGTCCCGGGCGGTCCCGGCCAGAGCGACCAGATGGAGAACGAGGCCCTCCTCGGCTGGCTGCGCTCGGTCGACGCCACCAGCACCTGGACGACGTCCGTCTGCACCGGCTCGCTGCTGCTGGCCGCCGCCGGGCTGCTGACGGACAGGCGGGCCACCTCGCACTGGCTGGCGCTGGAGGCGCTGAGGGGGTTCGGCGCCGAGCCCACCGGGGAGCGCGTCGTCCTCGACGGCAAGTACGTCACCGCCGCCGGGGTCTCCTCCGGCATCGACATGGGGCTGACCCTGCTCGGCCGGATCGCGGGCGACGACGTGGCGCGCTCGGTGCAGCTGCTCACGGAGTACGACCCACAGCCGCCCTACGACTCCGGGTCGCCCGAGAAGGCCCCCGCGGCGCTGGTCGAGGAATGGCGGGCCAAGAGCCGCCACATCACCCGGTAGCTCCCGCGGTCCAGGTGAACCGGGGCGCGCGCCGCTCCAGGAAGGCGGCGACGCCCTCCGCCGCGTCACCGCTGCCGCGCGCCTCACCGGCCCAATGGGCGTCCCGGTCCGTCCGGCCCGCGGCGAACTCCTTCGCGGCGGCCTGGGTGAGCCGGGACCGGGACGCCAGGACCCCCGCGTACTCCTCGACCCGCCCGTCCAGGCCGCCCACGGGCAGCACCTCGTCTATGAGGCCGGTGCGCAGCGCCCGTTCCGTGCCGATCAGCTCGCCGGAGAACAGCAGGTGCTTGGCCGTGGCCGGGCCGACGAGCGCGACCAGCCGCCGGGTCGAGGAGGCGGGATAGACGATGCCGAGCTTGGCCGGGGTGACCCCGAAGGAGGCCCCCTCCTCGGCGAACCGCAGATCGCAGGCGGCGGCGAGCTGGCCGCCGCCGCCCACGCAGTAGCCGCGCACCGCGGCCAGCGTCGGCAGGGGGAACGCGGCGAGCGCTTCCTCGGCCGCCACCGCCAGGCCCTGGGCGGTGTCCGCGCCCTCCCGCAGCGTGGAGATGTCGGCCCCCGCGCAGAAGGTGTCCCCGGCCCCGGTCAGCACCAGCGCCCGGACCGCCGGATCGGCCGCGAGCCGCTCCAGCAGCTCCGGCAGACTCCGCCACATCGCGGTGGTCATCGCGTTGCGCTTGGCGGGGTTCGCGATCACGACGGTGGCGACGCCGCGCTCGACGGACGTGATCAGGCGGGGTTCCGTACGGTCCATGCGCCGGATGCTATCCGGAGGGTTCGAACCTATGATCAAGAAGGGGTCGCGGGGCGGGCACGCACCGTAAGGAGTCGTCGATGAACGCACCCACCGCCGAGGGCCGGAAGCTCAGCCGCAGTTTCGGCTGGCTCGCGCTGCTCGGGACCCTGCTGGTGATCGCGGGCGTCATCGGCCTCGTCCACACCGGTGTCGCCACGCTCACCTCGATGCTGCTCTTCGGCTGGCTGCTGCTCGTGGGCGGTCTGGTCGGACTGCTGCACGCGATCGAGTCACGCGGCACGAACTACTTCTGGCTGGGCGTGGTGGTCGCCGCCCTCAACCTCGCCGCGGGCGTCGTCGTCATCAAGCACCCCGAGGGCTCGGCCGAGGCGCTGACCATGTTCGCCGCCCTGCTCTTCCTGACCGGCGGGGTCTTCCGGCTGGTCGGCAGCGTCGTCGTGCGAGGTCCGCAGATGGGCTGGACGCTGTTGCAGGGAGCCTTCGGCCTGCTGCTGGGCCTGCTGGTGCTGTTCGACTGGCCCCACAGCAGCCTCTACGTTCTCGGCTGCTTCTTCTCGCTGGCCCTGCTGTTCGACGGGCTCGGCCTGATCGCCATCGGTGTCGGCGGCCGGCGCATCGTCAGCATGGTCACGGAGAGGCTCGACGAACCTGCCGCGCCCACTGCCCCGGCCCCGGCCCCGGACGAGCCGAACACGTCACCAGGAGACGAGCAGAAGTAGTCCCCGCGCGGCCAGGGACACGCGTGTTTGGTCAAATAGCGCCGATACCTGGCTACTTCCGATCAGTGGCACGGCCGGGACCGGGCCATTCCCAAGACTCTTTACTCGACGGTCAGTGCAGTGCGAGTGAGAGCTGGTGCCGGACGATGGAGAGCCTCGGGAGTGCCCCTGCCGACCCCGCTTCCTACGAGGGGGTGTGGCGCTTCACCGCCTCCGCCGTGGACGCGTCCGTGCCGGGCGCCCGGCACGCCGTACGCGACCTCCTCGACCGGCAGGGCGTGCCGATCGAGGACGACATCCTCCAGGGGCTCCTGCTGATCGTCTCGGAGCTGGTCACCAACGCCGTCAAGCACGCGGCGCTCCTCTCGCCCGAGCTGGCCGTCGAGGTGGCCATCGCCGCCGACCGGGTCAGAGTCTCGGTCGAGGACAACCACCCCTACCGGCCCACCGCGCTGGAGACGGACTGCGCGCAGACCGGCGGCCGGGGCCTGCTGCTGGTCAAGGTGATCACCGCGGAGGCGGGCGGCACCTGCGACGTCGAGCACACCGCGAACGGCGGGAAGATCATCTGGGCGGCGCTGCCGTTGAAGACGCAGCTCTGACCGCCCCGTACGGATACGAGCGAGGGTTCACCAGCCCGCCGAGGGACCCGTCAGCTCACGGATCGCCGGCCGCGCCGCGTCCAGCACCGTCATGAACCACGCCGAGAACGGCGCCCGCGCGTGCCGCTCGGCGAGCTCCGCCGCCGTCACGAAAGCCGTCTCCTCGACCTCCTCGGGGTCCGGCTCCGGCGCCGTCTGCGCCATCCCCACGAACAGGTGGTTGAACTCCTGCTCCACCAGCCCCGAGGCCGGGTCCGGATGGTTGTAGCGGACCGTTCCGGCCTCGGCCAGCAGCGAGGGGGAGAGCCCCAGCTCCTCGTACGTACGCCGGGCGGCGGCGGCGAACGGGGCCTCGCCCGGATAGGGGTGCCCGCAGCAGGTGTTCGACCAGACGCCGGGGGAGTGGTACTTGCCGAGTGCCCGGCGCTGGAGCAGGAGCCGCCCCTGCTCGTCGAAGAGGAACACGGAGAACGCGCGGTGCAGCTGCCCGGGGGCCTGGTGGGCCGCCAGCTTCTCCGCGGTGCCGATGGTGGTGCCGTTCTCGTCGACCAGTTCGAGCATGATCGCTTCTGCGGTGCCGTTCGACGAGCTGTGCGTCGCGGTGGCTGGTGTGATCGGCATACCCATCCTTCGCTTTGGTCCCCGGCCTCGTGCGCCGGGCCCCTGGAGTCCGGTCAAGTCTGCCGTACAAAAGCCGCTTGTCCGCACTTCGGGTAGGGGCATGTCCGCCCCGCCGCGGCCCCCGGGCACGGCGGGACGGACGGGCCGTCAGACCCCGAAGGCCGCCGGATAACGGATCACGCCCGCCGGAACAGGGACGGAATCGTCCAGCACCAGGGCCATCATCGCCTCGTCCGGCACCTCGAAACCTGGCCGGATCCCGTAGCGCGATGCCGGCACGAAACCGAAGCGCGGGTAGTACTCGGGATGACCGAGCACCAGCACCAGCGCCTCGCCGCGCACCCGGGCGGCATCGAGCGCCGCCCGCACCACGGCCTGCCCCGCACCCTGCCGCTGGTACGCCGGAGAGGTGGCCACCGGGGCCAGTGCGAGCGCCGGGGCGTCGCCGACCAGGCAGCGGGTCAGCAACGCGTACGCCGCGGGGGAACCGTCCGGGGCCTCGGCGATGTGCCCGAGTCCGGGCAGCCAGGCCCCGGTGTCGGCCCGCAGGGCGTCCACGAGGTCGGCCTCGCCCCGGGTCGGGAACGCGGCCGTGTTGACCGCGTGCACGGCCGCACGGTCCGCCGGTGTCTCCGGACGGGTGGTCCACCGGCGATCGGCCGGGCGCAGCAGGTACGCGGCGTAGCCGTACTCCGCGCCGTGCTCCCGTCGTACCGCCAGCTCCTCACGGGTGGCGGCGAGAGCCCACTCCATACCGGGAGCGCCCGGGTCGGCGCCGGCGACCCGTTCGGCGAGCGGCGCGTAGTACGCGTCCCAGTCGCTCTCGGGCTGGACCAGCACGGTGTCGACCGTGCAGCCGCCGGCGACGGCGGCCGCCGTGGTCTCCGACAGGGTGCGCAGGGGGCCGTTGCGGTCCCAGAAGTCGCGCGCCCCGGCGGACGGCGCGTCCGTGGTCCAGACGCACTCGGAGATCATCATCGAGCCGCCCGGGGCCAGCAGCCGCTGCCAGTCGCGGACGGCGGTGTCGAACCCGACGCAGTACGCCGAACCCTCGGCCCAGATCAGGTCGAAGGACCCTTCGGGGAACGCGGGGCCGGTGAGATCGCCCATGTCGGCCCGGACCGTACGGATCCGGTCACCGAGGCCGCGGGCCCCGGCCGCCTCGCCCAGCTCGTCCAGGAACGGCTGGTGCAGGTCGACCGCGGTCACCTCGGCGCCCGCCTCGGCGGCGAGCAGCAGAGCGGCCCGGCCCGGCCCGCAGCCCAGGTCGAGGACGCGCGGACGGTCGGGCAGGGGACCGGCGAGAGCCAGCAGCCGACGCGTGGTCGCGTCGGAGCCGGGGCTCTGCCGGGGAAGACGGTGGTGCAGGGTGAAGAACGCCTCGGTGCGCGAGGCGTTGTCAGTGTGGTCGGTCAACGTGGGAACCCTTGAGTGTGAGGGCTCCGACCCGATCCGAGAGGAAATTGGACCTAGCCGGAAACCCGGGAGATGAGGAAGGACCGATTGCCGCGCCGGGAAGGCGTCGTCGCGACCGTCATCAACCTCAGCTCCTCTCGAAAGGGGTCCCGGTGTCACCGGGGTCCGCTCCACCGCGAGACTCGAACGTCTCAGCGAAGCCACCCTAGCACCAGCTCGGCCCGCACCCGGAGGGCGCCTCAGTGGCAGAGCCGCGCCTCGTGCTCCGCGTGACCGCTCGGCTCCAGCTGGAAGGTGCAGTGCTCCACGTCGAAGTGGTCCCCGAGGCAGCCCTGCAGCTCGTGCAGCACCTTCTCGTGGCCTATCGAGTCCAGCATCTCCTGGCGCACCACCACATGGGCGGAGAGCACCGGCATCCCCGAGGTGATCGTCCAGGCGTGCAGATCGTGGACGTCCAGGACCCCGGGCAGCTCCGTGATGTGGGCCCGTACCTCCGCCATGTCCACACCCTTGGGCGCCGCCTCCAGCAGCACGTTCAGGGTCTCCCGCAGCAGCTTCACGGTCCGCGGAACGATCATCAGACCGATCACCAGGGAGGCGATCGGGTCGGCGGCCTGCCAGCCGGTCGCCATGATGACGCCCGCCGAGACGATCACGGCGAGCGAGCCCAGGGTGTCGGCCAGCACCTCCAGATACGCGCCCCGCACATTCAGGCTCTCCTTCTGCCCACGCATCAGCAGGGAGAGGGAGACGACATTGGCCACCAGACCGACGACGGCGAACATGATGGCCAGGCCGCCCTTCGTCTCGGCCGGGGTGATGAACCGCTCGACCGCCTCGAAGACCAGATAGCCGCCGACCCCGAGCAGCAGCAGACAGTTCGCGAGCGCCGCCAGGATCTCCGCGCGGGCGAAACCGAAGGTGCGGTTCGGCCCGGCCGGGCGGTTGGCGAAGTGGATGGCGAGCAGCGCCATCCCGAGCCCCAGGGCGTCGGTGGCCATGTGGGCGGCGTCCGCGATCAGGGCCAGTGAGTCGGAGAGCACCCCTCCCACGATCTCCATGATCATCACGCTCAGCGTGATCCCCAGGGCCACCCGGAGCCTGCCCCGGTACGCGGCGGCCGCCGTGCCGGTCGGGGGTGGCCCGCCGTGTGTATGCCCGTGATCGTGGCCAGCCCCCATGCGAAACGCCTCCAGGTCCGTGCGACGGCGCCGGTGCGAAACCGCCCGACGTCGCCAGTGAACTACGGGTGGGGGGTATGAGGCAACACGGCACTGAACACCGTTGTCATCTCCTCTGACCTGCGGAAACGTTCCGCAGGTCAGGGTGTCGGCACGATCACCGGGGCCGCCCGCGACCGATCATGAACGGGCCTCGGGGTGGCGCAGGCACCAGCCCTCCCAGGCCGACTCCACCATCTCGCGCACGCTCCGCCGCGCGGTCCAGCCCAGCTCCTCGGTGATCCGCGCGGCCGACGCCACCGCCCTCGGCGCGTCACCGGCCCGGCGCGGCTCGACCACCGGCTTCAGGCTGTGGCCCGTCACCTCGCCGATCACCTCGGCCAGCTCCCGTACGGAGACGCCCTCGCCCCGGCCGACGTTCAGCGTCAGGTCGCCGGCGCCCGTCTCGTCCAGCCGCCGCGCGACGGCGAGATGGGCCTCCGCCAGATCGGCGACGTGGATGTAGTCACGGACGCAGGTGCCGTCCGGCGTCGGGTAGTCGTCACCGAAGATCCGCGGGGCCTCGCCGCGCGTCAGCCGCTCGAACATCATCGGGACGATGTTGAAGACCCCGGTGTCCGCGAGCTCCGGCGCGGCAGCGCCCGCCACGTTGAAGTACCGCAGGCAGGCGGTCGAGAGCCCGTGGGCCTTCCCGGTCGCCCGCACCAGCCACTCGCCGGTGAGCTTGGTCTCGCCGTACGGGTTGATGGGCAGGCAGGGCGTCTCCTCCGTGATGAGGTCCACGTCCGGTACGCCGTAGACGGCCGCCGAGGAGGAGAAGAGGAAGCGCCGCACACCCGCGGCGACCACGGCCTCCAGCAGCACGCCCAGTCCGGCGACGTTCTCCCGGTAGTACAGCAGCGGCTTCTCCACCGACTCGCCGACCTGCTTCTTCGCCGCGAGATGCACCACCCCGCTCACCGCGTGACCGGCCAGGACCCGGTCCAGCAGGGCGCGGTCGGAGGCCGAGCCCTCCACCACCGTGACGGCGTCCGGCAGCCGGTCCACGATCCCGCTGGAGCGGTCGTCCAGCACCACGACCCGCTCGCCCGCCGCCACCATGGCCCGCGCCATGTGTGCCCCGATGTATCCCGCCCCGCCTGTGATCAGCCATGTCATGACCGTCAGCCTAAGGGCCCGCCGTCCTGACCATGCCGGGCTCGTCCGTCCACCGGCGTCGGGCGGCGGTTTGTGGGCCGGGCCCCGGATCGATGATGATGATCGCCAACGCCGCCCAGGCGTGCGGGTCCACCCGTACAGCACGCGAACGGGCGGTGAACTCGGCCTTCCGTTCATCCGATAGCCTCAGCCGACACGCCGCCGGCCCGCCTCGTGGCCGTGCCACCGTGTGTCGTCCACGTCAGTGCCAAGGAGTGAGTTCGTCTGTCGACCGCCATTCTCACCGGTACGCCGGTACCCGGGTCGTCGCTCGCGGACGATCTGCGGTCCCTGGGCTTCGACGTGCGGACCGCCGCCGACGCCGCTGACGCCGCAACGCTCCTCGCCGCCGTCCCGGCCGGCCGCCGGGTCGCCCTCGTCGACCCGCGTTTCGTGGGCCACGTCCACGCGCTGCGGCTCGCGCTGACCGACCCGCGCTTCCCCGCCGCCACCGTCCCCGGCGCGCTCACCGCCCAGCCCGAGGCGCGCGGCGCCCTGCTCCAGGCCCTGCACCGCACCGCCGCCGCGGTCGGCGCGGGCGCCCCGGTCGTCGAACCGGACGCCGACCCCGCGCCCGAGGACCGCACCGTCCCCGGCCGGATCGCCGTCGCGCTGGAGGCCGAGGGCACCGCCGTGCAGCGCCCCGCTCTCGGCTCGCTCGTCGCGGCCGTCCCCACGGACCCGGAGCAGCGGGCCGCCGCCGAGGCGGGCCTCGCCGCGGTCGACGACGAGGCGGTACGGCTGCGCAACGCGGTCAAGGCCCACGACGGCTTCTTCACCACGTACTGCGTCAGCCCCTACTCCCGCTACATCGCCCGTTGGTGCGCCCGCCGCAACCTCACCCCGAACCAGGTCACCACCGCCTCGCTGATCACCGCGCTCATCGCGGCCGGCGGCGCGGCCACCGGAACCCGGGGCGGCTACGTGGCCGCCGGGATCCTGCTCCTGGTCTCCTTCGTCCTGGACTGCACCGACGGGCAGCTCGCCCGCTACTCGCTGCGGTACTCCACGATGGGCGCCTGGCTGGACGCCACCTTCGACCGGGCCAAGGAGTACGCGTACTACGCCGGGCTCGCCATCGGCGCCGTACGCGGCGGCGACGACGTGTGGGTCCTCGCGCTCGGCGCGATGGTCCTCCAGGCCTGTCGCCACGTCGTGGACTTCTCGTTCAACGAGGCCAACCACGACGCGGTCGCCAACACCAGCCCCACCGCCGCCCTCTCCGACAAGCTCGACAGCGTCGGCTGGACGGTCTGGGTGCGGCGGATGATCGTGCTGCCGATCGGTGAGCGCTGGGCCATGATCGCCGTGCTCACCGCGCTCACCACCCCGCGCGTCGTCTTCTACGCGCTGCTCATCGGCTGCTCCCTGGCCGCCTGCTACACCACGGCCGGCCGTCTGCTGCGCTCGCTGACCCGCAGGGCCGGCCGCACCGACCGCGCCGCGCGGGCCCTCGCGGACCTCGCCGACTCCGGCCCCCTCGCCCGGGCCGTCGCCGCCGTCGTCCCCGGACTCCGGGGCGCGTTCACGGCCCCGGCCGTCGCTCTGCTCGGGACGCTGATCATGATCGGCGGCGCCCTTCTCCTCCCGTACGGCAGCCGGCTCACCGTCGCCGCGGCGGCGGCGTACGTGCTCCTCTCCGGCCTCGCCGTCGCCCGCCCGCTCAAGGGTGCGCTGGACTGGCTGGTGCCGCCGTTCTTCCGGGTCGCGGAGTACGTCACGGTCCTGGTGCTGGCGGCCCGCAGCGACGTCCCGCACGCCGTTCCGGCGGCCTTCGGGCTCGTCTCGGCCGTCGCCTACCATCACTACGACACGGTGTACCGCATCCGCGGAGGCACCGGCGCGCCGCCCCAGTGGCTGGTGCGGACGATCGGTGGACACGAGGGCCGGACCGCGCTGGTGGTCGTCCTCGCCGCCGTACTCACCCACACCTCAGGTTTCACCACGGCCCTGACCGCGCTCGCGGTCGCCGTGGCTCTGGTGGTGCTCGTGGAGTCCATCCGCTTCTGGGTGTCCTCCTCGGCCCCCGCCGTACACGACGAAGGAGAACTCGCATGATCGGCCTCGTACTGGCAGCCGGTGCAGGACGACGTCTGCGCCCCTACACGGACACGCTTCCCAAGGCGCTCGTCCCTGTCGACGGCGACAAGACGGTCCTCGACCTCACGCTCGCCAACTTCGCCGAGGTCGGACTCACCGAGGTCGCGATCGTCGTCGGCTACCGCAAGGAGGCCGTCTACGCCCGCAAGGCCGAGCTGGAAGCGACCTACGGCGTCACCCTCACGCTGATCGACAACGACAAGGCCGAGGAGTGGAACAACGCCTACTCCCTCTGGTGCGCCCGTGACGTCATCAAGCGCGGCGTGATCCTCGCCAACGGCGACACCGTGCACCCGGTCTCGGTCGAGAAGACCCTCCTGGACGCCCGCGGGAAGGGCCAGAAGATCATCCTCGCGCTGGACACCGAGAAGGTCCTCGCCGACGAGGAGATGAAGGTCATCACGGAGGAGGGCAAGGGCGTCCAGCGCATCACGAAGCTGATGGACCCGGCCACCGCGACCGGCGAGTACATCGGCGTCACCCTCATCGAGGCCGAGGCCGCCGAGGAGCTGGCGGACGCGCTGAAGACCACCTTCGAGCGCGACCCCGACCTCTACTACGAGGACGGCTACCAGGAGCTCGTGAACCGTGGCTTCACCGTCGACGTGGCCCCCATCGGCACGGTGACCTGGGTCGAGATCGACAACCACGACGACCTCAAGAAGGGCCGTGAGATCGCGTGCCAGTACTGACCCGGCTCATTCCGTCCCCGGTCGTCGTCGACATCCGGCGCGGCGCCATGGACGATCTGGCGGGTCTCCTGGCCGATCAGCGGATCTCCTCCTCGGGCAAGCTCGCCATCGCGATCAGCGACGGCTCCGGGCGCGCCCTGCGGGAGAGGCTCGCCCCGGTCCTGCCCGGTGCCGACTGGTATCCGGTGTCCGACGGCACGATCGACTCCGCCGTGAAGCTCGCCGACGGCATCAAGGGCAACCGGTACGACGCCGTCGTCGGCCTCGGCGGCGGCAAGATCATCGACGTGGCGAAGTACGCCGCGGCGCGGGTCGGGCTGCCCATGGTCGCCGTCGCGACGAACCTCTCGCACGACGGCCTGTGCTCGCCGGTCGCCACCCTGGACAACGACAACGGGCGCGGCTCCTACGGGGTCCCCACCCCGATCGCCGTGGTCATCGACCTCGACGTGATCCGTGAGGCGCCCGCCCGTTACGTCCGTTCCGGCATCGGCGACGCGATCTCGAACATCTCCTGCGTCGCCGACTGGGAGCTGGCCCACGAGGTCAACGGCGAGGAGATCGACGGCCTGGCGGCCGCGATGGCCCGCCAGGCGGGCGAGGCCGTGCTGCGTCACCCCGGCGGGGTCGGCGACGACGCCTTCCTGAAGGTGCTCGCCGAAGGGCTCGTGCTGACGGGTATCTCCATGTCGGTCGCGGGCGACTCCCGCCCGGCCTCCGGGGCCTGCCACGAGATCAACCACGCCTTCGACCTGCTCTACCCCCAGCGCGCGGCCAGCCACGGCGAGCAGGTCGGCCTCGGCGCGTGCTTCGCCATGCATCTGCGCGGTGCCCGGCAGGAGTCCCTCCTGATGGCATCGATACTGCGCCGCCACGGTCTGCCGGTCCTGCCGGAGGAGATCGGGTTCAGCGTCGACGAATTCGTCAAGGCCGTCGACTACGCGCCGCAGACGCGTCCGGGACGCTTCACCGTCCTGGAGCACCTCAACCTGTCCACCGACCAGATCAGGGACGCGTACGCCGACTATGCGACGACCATCAGTAGCTGAACTCCGTCCGGTCGTGCACCCCCCGGGGGTGAAGGACCGGCGCAGCGGCGAGCACTGGGCCGGGCGCATGTACATGCGCGAGGTCTCGCTGCGCGTGGACCGCTACCTGGTCAACACCCGGGTCACCCCGAACCAGGTCACGTACGTGATGACGCTGGCGGGGGCCCTGGCCGCCCCGGCGCTGCTGGTGCCGGGCGTGTGGGGCGCCGTGCTCGGTGTGGTGATGGTCCAGCTCTACCTGCTGTTCGACTGTGTGGACGGTGAGCTGGCCCGCTGGAAGAAGCAGTACTCGCTCAGCGGGGTCTACCTGGACCGGGTCGCCGCCTATCTGTGCGACGCGGCGGTGCTCGTCGGCCTAGGCCTTCGCGCTGCCGACATCTGGGGCGAGGGCCGGATCGACTGGCTCTGGGCCTTCCTCGGAACCCTCGCCGCCCTCGGCGCGATCCTCATCAAGGCCGAGACGGACCTGGTCGGCGTCGCCCGCCACCAGGGCGGGATGCCACCGGTGAAGGAGTCGGCGTCCGAGCCGCGCTCCTCCGGCATGGCGCTGGCCCGCCGGGCCGCGGGGGCGCTCAAGTTCCACCGGCTGATCCTCGGCATCGAGGCCTCGCTGGTGATCCTCCTGGTGGCCGTGATCGACGCGGTCGGGGGCGACCTCTTCTACACCCGCCTGACCGTTGCGGTGATGGCCGGCATCGCGCTGCTGCAGACCCTGCTGCACCTGGTGTCCGTCCTGGCGTCCAGCAGGCTGAAGTGACCTTCCCCATGAAACTGGGCGCGGTGATCATCACCATGGGCGATCGCCCGGACGAGCTCCGCGCACTCCTCGATTCGGTCACCGCCCAGCACGGTGACCGGATCGAGGTCGTGGTGGTCGGCAACGGAGCCCCGGTCCCCGCCGTGCCCGCGGGGGTGCGCACGGTGGAACTGCCCGAGAACCTGGGCATCCCCGGTGGCCGCAATGCCGGCATCGAGGCGTTCGGCCCCTGCGGGGCGGACGTGGACGCGCTGCTCTTCCTCGACGACGACGGGCTGCTCCCGAACCGGGACACCGCCGAGCTGTGCCGACAGGCGTTCGCGGCGGACCCGAAGCTCGGGATCGTCACCTTCCGGATCACCGACCCGGACACCGGCGCCACCCAGCGGCGGCACGTGCCCCGGCTGCGGGCCGCGGACCCGATGCGCTCCTCGCGCGTGACGACGTTCCTGGGGGGCGCCAGCGCCGTACGCACCCGGGTCATCGCCGAGGTCGGCCCGCTGCCTGAGCACTTCTTCTACGCCCACGAGGAGACGGACCTGGCCTGGCGGGCGCTGGACGCGGGGTGGGCGATCGACTACCGCGCGGACATGGTGCTGAACCACCCCACCACCGCCCCGTCCCGGCACGCGGTCTACCACCGTATGGTCGCCCGCAACCGGGTCTGGCTCGCCCGCCGGAACCTGCCCGCCCCGCTGGTCCCCCTCTACCTGGGGGTCTGGCTGCTGCTGACCCTGGTCAGACGTCCTTCGCCGCCCGCGCTGAAGGCCTGGTTCGGCGGATTCGGAGAAGGCTGGTCGACCCCCTGCGGGCCCCGGCGGCCGATGAAGTGGCGTACGGTGTGGCGGCTGACGAGGCTGGGCCGACCTCCGGTCATCTGAGACGCTTTCCTCTGAGAGCATGAGGCGTATTTTCTTTCCGGAACCTGTCCGCCTGAGCCGCGCCCGCGACTGGCTGCGCGTGAAGACGAGAGTTTCAAACTTGTGAGTGACACGACCCACGACGGTGGGGTAGCCCTCGGGACCCCGCCGTCCGCCGACGAGGGCCTCGACGCGGCCCAGCTGGCCGCCAAGTACGGCCTGACCGTGAGCGGCGCCAGGCCGGGGCTGTTCGCGTACATGCGACAGCTCTGGGGACGACGCCACTTCATCCTGGCCTTCTCCCGGGCGAAGCTGACCGCGCAGTACAGCCAGGCCAAACTGGGCCAGCTGTGGCAAGTGGTCACGCCCCTGCTGAACGCAGCGGTCTATTACCTGATCTTCGGGCTGATTCTGGGGACCAGGGAGGGGATCTCCCACGACGTCTTCGTGCCGTTCCTGGTCACCGGCGTCTTCGTCTTCACCTTCACCCAGAGCTCGGTGATGGCGGGCGTCCGCTCGATCTCCGGCAACCTCGGACTGGTCCGGGCCCTCCACTTCCCCAGAGCCTCGCTGCCCATCTCCTTCTCGCTCCAGCAGCTCCAGCAGCTGATGTTCTCGATGATCGTGCTGGTCGCGGTCGCCGTCATCTTCGGCAGCTACCCCTCGCTGTCGTGGCTGCTGGTGATCCCCGCCCTGATTCTCCAGTTCTTCTTCAACACGGGCCTCGCCCTCGTCATGGCGCGGCTCGGCTCCAAGACCCCCGACCTCGCGCAGCTGATGCCGTTCGTCATGCGGACCTGGATGTACGCCTCGGGCGTCATGTTCTCCATCCCGGTGATGCTCAAGGACAAGCCGGCCTGGATCGCGGACGTGCTGCAGTACAACCCGGCGGCGATCTACATGGACCTGGTCCGCTTCGCCCTGATCGACGGGTACGGCTCCGAGAACCTGCCGGACCACGTCTGGGCCGTCGGCCTGGGCTGGGCCGTGCTGCTGGGTGTCGTGGGATTCGTGTACTTCTGGAAAGCAGAGGAACGGTACGGCCGTGGCTGAGGACAACGCACAGGGGCGCATCCCCACGGTGATCGCCGACGACGTGCACATCGTGTACCGGGTCAACGGCACGGGCGGCGGCCGGGGCAGCGCCACCGCCGCGCTGAGCCGCATGATGCGGCGGGGCAAGGGCGAGCCGCGCGGCGTCCGGAAGGTGCACGCCGTGCGCGGTGTCTCCTTCACCGCCTACCGCGGCGAGGCCATCGGCCTCATCGGCACCAACGGCTCCGGCAAGTCGACGCTGCTGCGCGCCATCGCCGGCCTGCTGCCGACCGAATCCGGCCAGGTGTACACGGACGGTCAGCCCTCGCTGCTCGGCGTTAACGCCGCGCTGATGAGCGACCTGACCGGTGAGCGCAACGTCGTGCTCGGCGGTCTGGCGATGGGCATGAGCCAGGACGAGATCCGCCGGCGCTACCAGGAGATCGTGGAGTTCTCCGGCATCAACGAGAAGGGCGACTTCATCACCCTGCCGATGCGGACGTACTCCTCCGGCATGGCCGCCCGGCTGCGCTTCTCCATCGCCGCCGCCAAGAACCACGACGTCCTCATGATCGACGAGGCGCTGGCCACCGGTGACCGCAAGTTCCGCGTCCGCTCCGAGGAGCGGATCCGCGAGCTGCGCAAGGAGGCGGGCACCGTCTTCCTGGTCAGCCACAACAACAAGTCGATCAGGGACACCTGCGACCGCGCGCTGTGGCTGGAGAAGGGCGAACTCCTGATGGACGGCCCCACCGAGGAGGTCCTCAAGGCGTACGAGCGCGAAACGGGCAAGTAGCCCGAGCGTTCACCGAGGCCCCCGCCGGACCGGTCCGGTGGGGGCCGTGCGGTGCCCGGCGCCGCGCGGACCGTCCGCAGTAGGGCCCGGGGCCGATCTCCTACCGGCGGATGACGTCAATTCCGCCGCGCGCGGGGAAGGTTGACGGGCACGGCCGGGAAGCGCCGGCGGGCGTCCACCCCGCCGGTCCCCTGTGAGCTGTACAACGTAAGCTGTAGCGGTGCTGATTCATGGCAAGTAGGGCGATACGCCCCGGCACCGGCCGCTCTGCCGCGGTGCACTCGGAAGGCCGAGCGGCGTGTCCGAAAAGGGTTGTTTTGGGTCAGCAGTGTAGAACGGGAGATGTGACGGCAATGACGGAAGATCTCCAGCTCCGGCGTGGTCTCGCCGTCCCCGCGCCGGGCGGTCCGCAGTGACCCCGCCCTCCGAGACGCGCATCGGTGACGCCACCCTCGGCAAGGCCGCGGACGAGAACTTCCCCGTGGCGCCCTTCTTCCTGCCCCGGGCCTGGCGCGACGACCTGATGGCGGTCTACGGCTTCGCCCGGCTCGTCGACGACATCGGCGACGGCGACCTCGCCCCCGGCGGCGCGGACGCCCGCCACCTCGGCCTGGACCCGGAGCGGAGCGACGACCGCCTCGCCATGCTCGACGCCTTCGAGGCCGACCTCCACCGGGTCTTCTCCACCACCGGCCAGGAGCCGCACCACCCCCTGCTGCGCAAGCTGCGTCCCACCGTGCGGCGCCGGGCGCTCACCCCCGAGCCCTTCCTCGGCCTGATCGAGGCCAACCGCCAGGACCAGAAGATCCGCCGCTACGGCACCTACGCCGATCTCGCCGCCTACTGCGAGCTCTCGGCGAACCCGGTCGGCCGCCTGGTACTCGCCCTCACCGGCACCGCGAGCCCGGAACGCGTCCGCCGCTCCGACGCGGTCTGCACCGCGCTCCAGATCGTCGAGCATCTGCAGGACGTGGCCGAGGACCTGGAACGCGACCGGATCTATCTGCCCGCCGAGGACATGGAACGCTTCCGGGTCACCGAATCCGACCTGGCCGCGCCGTCCGCCGGAGCCTCCGTGCGCGCCCTGATCGCGTACGAGGCCCAGCGCGCGAGCGACCTGCTGCGGGAAGGCCCCCCTCTGGTGGGAAGCGTCGACGGCAGGCTCAAGCTGCTCCTCGCCGGATTCGTCGGGGGCGGGCGCGGCGCGCTCACGGCGATCTCGGCCGCCGGGTTCGACGTACTGCCCGGACCGCCCAAGCCCACCAAGCCCAGCCTGCTGCGCGAAGTGGGAATCGTCTTGCGAAGAGCGCGTGGAGAGAGGTGAGCCGGACCGTGGAGGGACAGACGACGTACATGTCGCCGCCGGTGCAGGCCGCATACAGTTACTGCGAGGCCGTCACCGGACAGCAGGCCCGTAACTTCGCCTACGGCATCAGACTGCTGCCGTACGAGAAGCGGCAGGCCATGTCGGCGCTGTACGCCTTCTCCCGTCGCGTCGACGACATCGGCGACGGGGAGCTGGACCCGGAGACCAAG
This sequence comes from Streptomyces sp. MMBL 11-1, assembly GCF_028622875.1. Lineage (NCBI taxonomy): Bacteria > Bacillati > Actinomycetota > Actinomycetes > Kitasatosporales > Streptomycetaceae > Streptomyces > Streptomyces sp. MMBL 11-1. The sequence goes on from NZ_CP117709.1 coordinate 7,277,900, forward strand.
CGGGCCCGGCTGGAGAGCACCCGTGAACTGCTGGAGCGGATCCGCAAGGACGCGGTCGACGAGGACGACACCGACCCGGTGGCCGTCGCGCTCGCCGACGCCGCCCGCCGGTTCCCGCTCCCGCTCGGCGGGCTCGACGAACTCATCGACGGCGTCCTGATGGACGTCCGGGGCGCGACCTACGAGACCTGGGACGACCTGAAGTCCTACTGCCGGTGCGTCGCCGGAGCCATCGGACGCCTCAGCCTCGGAGTCTTCGGCACCGCGCAGGGCGCCCGCGGGGCCGAGCGCGCCGCGGAGTACGCCGACACCCTCGGCCTCGCCCTCCAGCTCACCAACATCCTGCGCGACGTCCGCGAGGACGCCGCCAACGGGCGCACCTACCTGCCCGCCGACGACCTCGCCAAATTCGGCTGCTCGGCCGGTTTCCACCGGACCACCCCGCCCCCCGGCTCCGACTTCGCGGGCCTCATCCACTTCGAGGTCCGCCGCGCCCGCGCCCTGTTCGCCGAGGGCTACCGGCTGCTGCCGATGCTCGACCGCCGCAGCGGCGCCTGTGTCGCGGCGATGGCCGGGATCTACCGCCGCCTCCTCGACCGGATCGAGCGCGACCCCGAGGCCGTGCTGCGCGGACGGGTCTCGCTGCCCGGACACGAGAAGGCCTACGTCGCGGTGCGCGGCCTGTCCGGACTGGACGCCCGCCACATCTCGCGGCTCACCGCCAGGGGGCGAACCTGATGCGTCTTCGCAGCCTCGGCCCCTGGGCAACCCTCCAGTGGCCCGACGCGTCACTGACTGCGACGATCGCCAGGGTGAGGACCCGGCAGAGCGCACCGACCCGGCGAGAGGGGCCCGCATGAACGACGAGAGCCCACGCCCCGTCGCCGTCGTCGTCGGCGGTGGACTCGCCGGCGTCACGGCGGCGCTCCGCCTCGCCGACGCCGGACTCGACGTGACACTCCTGGAAGGACGCCCCCGCCTCGGCGGCCTCGCCTTCTCCTTCCAGCGGGGCGACCTCACCGTCGACAACGGCCAGCACGTCTACCTGCGCTGCTGCACCGGCTACCGCTGGTTCCTCGACCGGATCGACGCCGCCCGCCTGGCCCCGCTCCAGGACCGCCTGGACGTGCCCGTGCTGGACGTCGGCCGGGCCGCGGGACCGCGCCTGGGACGGCTGCGGCGCACCGGCCTGCCCGTGCCGCTGCACCTCGCCGGCGGACTCGCCGCCTACCCCCACCTCTCGCTCGCCGAGAAGGCGGGCGTGGGCCGCGCCGCCCTCGCGCTCGGCCGCCTGGACCCCGCCGACCCCGAGCTGGACCGCATCGACTTCGCCACCTGGCTGCGCCGCCACGGCCAGTCGGAGCGGACCATCGAGGCGCTCTGGGACCTCGTCGGCGTCGCCACACTGAACGCCACCGCCCCGAACGCCTCCATGGCGCTCGCCGCGAAGGTCTTCAAGACCGGCCTGCTCTCCGAGCCCGGGGCCGCCGACATCGGCTGGGCGACCGTGCCGCTCGGCGAACTCCACGACACCCTCGCACGCAAGGCCCTGGACACCGCGGGCGTCCGCACCGAGCTGCGCGCCAAGGTCGGCTCCCTCGCCCGCACCGAGGACGGCCGCTGGAACGTCGAGACGGCGGGGGAGCGGATCACCGCCGACACCGTCGTGCTGGCCGTGCCGCAGACCGAGACCCACGACCTGCTGCCCGAGGGCGCCCTGGACGAACCCGACCTGCTGCTCGACATCGACAACGCGCCCATCCTGAACGTCCATGTCATCTACGACCGCAAGGTGCTGCGCAGGCCGTTCTTCGCCGCGATCGGCTCCCCCATCCAGTGGGTCTTCGACCGCACCCACTCCTCGGGCCTCACCGGACCCGGGCAGTACCTGGCCGTCTCGCAGTCGGCCGCCCAGGACGAGATCGACCTCCCCGTCGCCGAACTGCGGGCGCGCTATCTGCCCGAGCTGGAACGGCTGCTCCCCGCCGCCCGCGGCGCGGGCATCCGCGACTTCTTCGTCACCCGGGAGCGCACCGCCACCTTCGCGCCCGCCCCGGGCGTCGGGCGGTTGCGCCCCGGCCCCCGCACCCGGCTGCCCGGCCTCCAACTGGCGGGGGCCTGGACCGACACCGGCTGGCCCGCGACGATGGAGGGTGCCGTGCGCAGCGGCGCCGGCGCCGCCGACGCGGCGCTCCACGACCTCGGCCGTCCCCCAGGACATCCGCTGCAGGAGGCGGCATGAGCAGTACCACCGGAACAAGAGGAGAGTCTGTGACCCCGGCGAATCCGGCTTTCGACACCGTGGCGGACACCGCGGACGTCACCGCGCTTCTGGAGCGCGGACGAGCCCTGTCAGCGCCGGTCCTGCGGGCTGCCGTGGGCCGGCTCGCGCCGCCCATGGACACCGTCGCCGCCTACCACTTCGGCTGGATCGACGCCGAGGGGCGGCCCTCGGACGGCGACGGCGGCAAGGCCGTGCGCCCCGCGCTCGCCCTGCTGTCCGCCGAGGCGGCGGGCGCCCCCGCCGAGGCCGGCATCCCCGGCGCGGTGGCCGTCGAACTCGTGCACAACTTCTCGCTGCTGCACGACGACCTGATGGACGGCGACGAGCAGCGCCGCCACCGCGACACCGTGTGGAAGGTGCACGGCCCGGCCCAGGCGATCCTGGTCGGCGACGCGCTCTTCGCGCTCGCCTACGACCTGCTGCTGGAGCTCGGCACGGTCGAGGCGGGCCGCGCGGCCCGCCGGCTGACCACCGCCACGCGCAAGCTCATCGACGGCCAGGCCCAGGACATCTCCTACGAGCACCGGGAGCGGGTCACCGTCGAGGAGTGCCTGGAGATGGAGGGCAACAAGACCGGCGCCCTGCTGGCCTGCGCCGTCTCCATCGGCGCGGTGCTCGGCGGCGCCGACGACCGTACCGCCGACACCCTGGAGGCGTACGGCTACCACCTCGGCCTCGCCTTCCAGGCCGTCGACGACCTCCTCGGCATCTGGGGCGACCCGGAGGCCACCGGCAAACAGACCTGGAGCGACCTGCGCCAGCGCAAGAAGTCCCTGCCGGTCGTCGCGGCGCTCGCCGCGGGCGGCGAGGCCTCCGAGCGGCTGGGCGAACTGCTCGCCGCCGACGCCAAGAGCAACGACTTCGACAGCTTCTCCGAAGAGGAGTTCGCCGCCCGTGCGGCACTCATCGAGGAGGCGGGCGGCCGCGAGTGGACCGCCCAGGAAGCCCGTCGTCAGCACGCGGTCGCCATCGAGGCGCTGCACGCCGTCGACATGCCCCACCGGGTGAGGGAGCAGCTCATCGAGCTCGCCGACTTCGTGGTGGTACGAAAGAGATGATCACTCTTCGTATATGACTCGCAGTCGCCGGCCGGCGCCCCTCACCGGGCGCCGGCCGACGGAGACCCCAGCACAGCAGAGAATCGACTGCACGAAGGGGAAGCTCATGACAGCGACGACCGACGGATCGACCGGGGCCGCGAACCTCTCCGGGGCCCTGGCAGACGATCCGACCGACACGAGAACCGCCGCGGACGACGTGACCGTCGCCGCGCGACGGGCCGCGGAACGCTCCGTGGAGCATCTCCTCGGCAGACAGGACGAGCAGGGCTGGTGGAAGGGCGACCTCGCCACCAACGTCACGATGGACGCCGAGGACCTGCTCCTGCGTCAGTTCCTCGGCATCCAGGACTCCGGGACCACCCGGGCGGCCGCCCTCTTCATCCGCGGCGAACAGCTCGGCGACGGCACCTGGAACACCTTCTACGGCGGGCCGGGCGACCTCTCCGCCACGATCGAGGCGTACGTCGCCCTGCGGCTGGCCGGGGACCGCCCCGACGAACCGCACATGGCCCGCGCCTCCGGCTGGATCAGGGAGCAGGGCGGCATCGCGGCGGCCCGCGTCTTCACCCGTATCTGGCTGGCCCTGTTCGGCTGGTGGAAATGGGACGACCTCCCCGAACTGCCGCCCGAGCTGATGTTCTTCCCCAAGTGGGTCCCGCTCAACATCTACGACTTCGGCTGCTGGGCCCGGCAGACCATCGTGCCGCTCACGGTCGTCTCCGCGAAACGTCCGGTGCGCCCCGCTCCCTTCGCCCTGGACGAGCTGCACACCGACCCCGACCACCCCGACCCGGCCAGGAAGCTGGCCCCGCCCACCACGTGGGACGGGCTCTTCCAACGCCTCGACAAAGGGCTCCACGTCTACCACAAGGTCGCCCCGCGCCCGCTGCGCCGTATCGCGATGAACCTGGCAGCCCGGTGGATCATCGAGCGCCAGGAGAACGACGGCTGCTGGGGCGGGATCCAGCCGCCCGCCGTCTACTCCATCATCGCCCTGCACCTGCTCGGTTACGACCTCGACCACCCCGTGATGAGGGCGGGGCTGGCCTCGCTCGACCGGTTCGCCGTCCGGCGCGAGGACGGCGCCCGCATGGTCGAGGCCTGCCAGTCGCCCGTCTGGGACACCTGCCTGGCCACCATCGCGCTGGCCGACGCCGGACTCAGACCCGACCACCCCGCCCTGGTGAAGGCCGCCGACTGGATGCTGGCCGAGGAGATCACCCGGCCCGGTGACTGGTCGGTGCGCAAGCCCGAACTCGCCCCAGGTGGCTGGGCGTTCGAGTTCCACAACGACAACTACCCGGACATCGACGACACCGCCGAAGTCGTCCTGGCGCTGCGCCGGGTGCGCCACCCCGACCCCGCCCGCATGCGGGCGGCCATCGACCGCGGGGTCCGCTGGACCCTCGGGATGCAGTCCCGCAACGGAGCCTGGGGCGCCTTCGACGCCGACAACACCAGCCCCTTCCCCAACCGCCTGCCCTTCTGCGACTTCGGCGAGGTCATCGACCCGCCCTCGGCCGACGTCACCGGCCACGTCGTGGAGATGCTCGCCGTCGAGGGGCTCGGCCAGCACCCCCGTACCCGCGAGGGAATCGCGTGGCTGCTCGCCGAACAGGAGGCGTGCGGCGCCTGGTTCGGCCGCTGGGGCGTCAACTACGTGTACGGCACCGGGTCCGTGGTGCCCGCCCTGATCGCCGCCGGACTGCCCGCCGGACACCCCGCGATCCGCCGGGCCGTCACCTGGCTGGAGTCCGTCCAGAACGACGACGGCGGCTGGGGCGAGGACCTGCGCTCCTACCAGGAGGAGAAGTGGATCGGGCACGGTGAGTCCACGGCCTCCCAGACCGCCTGGGCGCTGCTCGCCCTCCTCGCCGCGGGCCGCCGGGACACCCGCTCGGTCGCCCGCGGCGTCACCTGGCTGACCGAGGCGCAGCAGGCCGACGGCTCCTGGGACGAGCCGTATTTCACCGGCACCGGCTTCCCCTGGGACTTCTCCATCAACTACCACCTCTACCGCCAGGTCTTCCCTCTCACCGCACTCGGGCGTTATGTGTACGGCGATCCGTTCGCCGACCGCGCGGACGCCGCCGGGGGAGTCTGATGGATGTTCCGGGAGAGCACGGGAGCCCCGTGACACCGCTGCTGGTCGCCTGCGCCCTCGGCATCGAGCAGGTGGCCCTGCGCAGCGGCAGAGGCGCCCCCGGCCCGGTGCGGGTGCTGCGCACCGGCATGGGCCCCCGGGCGGCGGAGGCGGCCGTGGCGCGCCTCCTGGGCCCCGGCCTGATCCCCGGCGCCGCCGTGATCGCCGCCGGCTTCTGCGCCGGTCTCGCCCCGGGGATGCACCCCGGGGACCTGGTCGTCGCCGAGGAGACCCGGGACGCGGACGGCACCACGCCCTGCACGGGCACCGGCGTCCTGGTCGCGGCGCTCGCCAGGGCCGTTCCCGGCCGTACGGTCCACACCGGCCCGCTGACCGGCTCCGACCATGTGGTTCGCGGCTCCGAACGGGCCGCGCTGCGGGCGGGCGGGGCCATCGCGGTGGACATGGAGTCGGCCGCGACACTGCGTACCGCCCTGTGCCACGGACCACGCCCGGTTGCGGCCGTCCGGGTGGTCGTGGACGCTCCAGAGCATGAGCTCGTCCGCATCGGCACGGTACGCGGGGGAATATCCGCGTTCCGCGTTCTTCGTTCCGTCCTTCCGGCGTTCTACGAATGGCACCGATCCTTAACGCTCCCCAGGAGGTGAGCCAGATGGCCATGCCGCTCCGTCAGTCCATCAAGGTCGCGACGTATCTCTTCGAACAGAAGCTCCGCAAGCGTGAGAAGTTCCCGCTGATCGTCGAGCTGGAGCCGTTGTTCGCCTGCAACCTCGCGTGTGAGGGCTGCGGGAAGATCCAGCACCCGGCCGGTGTCCTGAAGCAGCGTATGCCGGTCGCCCAGGCGGTGGGCGCGGTGCTCGAATCCGGTGCCCCCATGGTGTCCATCGCCGGTGGCGAACCACTGATGCACCCCCAGATCGACGAGATCGTGCGTCAGCTCGTCGCGAAGAAGAAGTACGTCTTCCTCTGCACCAACGCGATGCTCATGCGCAAGAAGCTCGACAAGTTCACCCCGTCCCCGTACTTCGCCTTCGCCGTGCACATCGACGGACTGCGTGAGCGGCACGACGAGTCGGTCGCCAAGGAAGGCGTCTTCGACGAGGCCGTCGCCGCGATGAAGGAGGCCAAGCGGCGCGGGTTCCGCGTCACCACCAATTCCACCTTCTTCAACACCGACACCCCGCAGACCGTCATCGAGGTCCTCAACTACCTCAACGACGACCTGCACGTGGACGAGATGATGATCTCGCCCGCCTACGCCTACGAGAAGGCCCCCGACCAGGAGCACTTCCTCGGCGTCGAGCAGACCCGCGAGCTGTTCAAGAAGGCTTTCGCGGGCGGCAACCGGGCCCGCTGGCGGCTCAACCACTCCCCGCTCTTCCTGGACTTCCTGGAGGGCAAGGCGGACTTCCCGTGCACCGCGTGGGCGATCCCGAACTACTCGCTCTTCGGCTGGCAGCGCCCCTGCTACCTGATGAGCGACGGCTACGTACCGACGTACCGTCAGCTCATCGAGGAGACCGACTGGGACAAGTACGGCCGCGGCAAGGACCCGCGCTGCGCCAACTGCATGGCGCACTGCGGCTACGAGCCCACGGCGGTGCTCGCCACCATGGGGTCGCTCAAGGAGTCCCTGCGCGCGGCACGGGAGACCATCAGCGGCAACCGGTGAGGCGGTGACCGACGGGGTACGGCCGGCCGCCACGGGCTTCCGGGGCGGCCGGCCCCCCCTCCGCAGCAGCACACCTCGAAGGAGAAGGACGGGCGATGACGGACGGCGGATCCCAGGGCTTCGACCTGACTCGGCTCCTCGCCGAGCGCGGCGCCGAGCGGTACGAGCTGCACGCGCGCCACCTCAACCACCAACTGCCGCGCATGCTGCGCACCATCGGCTTCGACAAGGTCTACGAGCGGGCCGAGGGCGCGTATTTCTGGGACGCGGAGGGCAACGACTACCTCGACATGCTCGCCGGGTTCGGCGTCATGGGTCTCGGCCGTCACCACCCCGTCGTCCGCCGGGCCCTGCATGACGTCCTGGACGCCCAGCTCGCCGACCTCACCCGCTTCGACTGCCAGCCGCTGCCCGGCCTGCTCGCCGAGAAGCTCCTCGCCCACAGCCCGCACCTGGACCGCGTCTTCTTCGGGAACAGCGGCACGGAAGCGGTCGAGACAGCGCTGAAGTTCGCCCGCTGTGCCACCGGGAAGCCCCGGGTCCTCTACTGCGACCACGCCTTCCACGGACTCACCACCGGATCCCTGTCGGTCAACGGGGAGGCGGGTTTCCGCGACGGATTCGCCCCGCTGCTGCCGGACACGGCCGTCCCGCTCGGCGACCTGGACGCGCTGCGCCGCGAGCTGAAGCGGGGTGACGTCGCGGCCCTGGTCGTGGAGCCGATCCAGGGGAAGGGCGTGCACGCCGCGCCACCCGGCCATCTGCGTGAGGCGCAGGAGCTGCTGCACCGGCACAAGGCGCTCCTGATCGTCGACGAGGTGCAGACGGGTCTCGGCCGGACCGGGGACTTCTACGCCTACCAGCACGAGGAGGGGGTGGAGCCCGATCTGGTGTGCGTCGCCAAGGCGCTCTCCGGCGGCTATGTGCCGGTCGGTGTGACCGTCGGCAAGGAGTGGATCTTCCGCAAGGTCTACTCCTCGATGGACCGCGTCCTCGTCCACTCCGCGAGCTTCGGCTCCAACGCCCAGGCGATGGCGGCCGGGCTCGCCGTCCTGAGCGTCATGGAGGACGAGGAGACCGTGGCGAACGCCCGGCGCACCGGCGATCTGCTGCGCGAGCGTCTGGCCGCCCTGGTGGACCGCTACGAGCTGCTGCACGAGGTGCGCGGCCGCGGGCTGATGATCGGCATCGAGTTCGGCCGGCCGTCGTCGCTGAAGCTCCGTGGCCGCTGGACCATGCTCCAGGCGGCCCGCAAGGGGCTCTTCGCCCAGATGGTCGTGGTGCCGCTGCTCCAGAAGCACCGGATCCTCACCCAGGTCTCCGGCGACCACCTGGAAGTGATCAAGCTGATCCCGCCGCTGGTCATCGGGGACGCGGAGGTGGACCGCTTCGTGGAGGCGTTCACCGCCGTCATGGAGGACGCGCACAGCGGCGGCGGACTGATGTGGGACTTCGGCAGGACGCTGGTCACGCAGGCCGTGGCCCACCGCTGAGCGACATTTGCCTCTGAGGCAAGTAATTTGCCTCAGAGGAAAGATCCTGGCCCAATGGAGGCATGAACCCTCCGGACGAAGGGCCGCTGGACGAGCTCCCCGGCGTCGCACCCCGACTGCGCGATCTGCGCCGTGCCCGCGGCCTCACCCTGGAGACCGCGGCCCAGCGGGCGGGGCTCTCCCCGGCCCATCTCTCCCGGCTGGAGACCGGCCGCAGGCAGCCCTCGCTGCCCATGCTGCTGGGGCTCGCCCGTATCTACGGTACGACGGTCTCCGAGCTGCTCGGCGAGCAGCCGCCCGAACGGGACGCGATCATCCGCGGCGGCGGCTTCGAGGGGGCGGAGGCCGACGGCTGGATGTACCGGCGGGCGGGCGGCTCCGGCCGGGCGATGCAGGCGCTGCGGGTGCGCGTCCCGTACGGGGCCCAGGGCGACCTGGTCAGGGTCCACCCCGGCGAGGAGTGGCTGTACGTCCTGGACGGCCGGCTGCGGGTCGGGCTCGGCGACACCGTCCACGACCTCGAACCCGGCGACAGCGCCCACTTCGACTCGCTCACCCCGCACCGGATCGCGGCCGTCGACCGCTGCGGCGCGGAGCTGCTCTTCGTCCACTCCCTGCTGCAGAGTCCCGCCGCCGAGCTGTGCCTCGGCAACGCCCTCCACGCGCGCTGACCGGCCGCCCCGCCGGCTCCATCCTTCGCTCCACCGGCCGCGAGGCCGACAGAGAGGACCGTCATGTCCGATTCCGAACACTACGACCCGCTGGGCCCCGGACGCCGCGCGAACGAGGACCCCCAGGAGAAGCGGATGCCGCGCGGCGTGATCATCCGGCTCTTCGCCTATCTGGTCGCGGGCCATGTCATCGCGGCCTTCCTCTACCTGCTCTTCGTGGTGGCCGGGAGCAAATGAAGGACCGTCCGGGGCGAGGAGGCGCCGGAGGGGTCAGCCCTCGTCGAGCAGCCGCTCGCGCAGCCGTTCGCGGGTCCCGGGGGAGATCTTCAGCCCCTCGGTCAGGTAGCGGTCCGCCGTTCCCCAGTTCTCCTCGATGGTCGCGAAGGCCGCCGCGAGATAGGCGGGCCGCGCCCCGAACAGCGGGTCCAGCAGCTCCTGCACCTCGGCCGACATGCCGGCCCCGGACGGGTCGGAGCGCTTCACCTCGTACCGGCGGTGGAGGTCGTTGGACTTGAGGTAGTCCTCCTCGATCGCCTCCGGTACGACGCCGACCGCCAGCAGGGCGACCGCGATCGAGAGACCGGCCCGGTCCTTGCCCGCCGCGCAGTGCATCAGAGCGGGGACGCTGTCCTCGGCCAGGGCGTGCAGCACCCGGCTGTGCTCGGCGGTGCGGTCCAGAATCGTCGCGCGGTACATCCGGATCATGCGGTCGACGCCCTTGTCACCCGAGAGGACCGAGCGCAGCTGCTCGATGTTCCCGCTGCCCACCAGCCGCCAGAACTCGGCCCCGTCGGCCGGGTCCGAGAGTGGAATGCTGACATTGCGGACACCGGCCAGCTCGATGTCGTACCCGTCGAGCCGGTGGTCGGCGGAGTGGCGGAAGTCGAAGATGGTGTGCAGCCCGAGCCCGCCGAGGAAGACCGCGTCCTCGGCGGTGGCGTGGGCCAGGTGGCCGCTCCGGTAGAGCCGCCCGAAGGCGGTGCGCCGTCCGTCCGCGGTGGGGAGCCCGCCCACGTCGCGGAAGTTGCGGACTCCGGTCAGCGCGGTCTCTGTCGGCGGGACCTGCGGCACCTGTTGCGTCACGGTGGCTCCTGGGATCTCTGGCGTCGGCGCGGCTCGCCGGCGAGGGCGCTCCCGTGACGATACGACATCGATTCGACGGAAAATCATCACGGTCGCGCGCCCCGGTGCGAGTGCCGGGGCGGTCTGTCTGACCGGGCGTCAGGAATGACGGAGACGTCATGTCCGTATTGGTGCATTTCGCAGAACATGCCCCGCTAATGGGGGAGATGGGATTGCCGAGGTGAGCGGGATCATATCCGTGACGGTCCGTGGCGAGCGCACACCGGAGTCTTCCCGTTGCCCGTACGGAAATCCAAGATCCGTAATCCACGGAGTGTGACGGGAATAGTGGGGCGATAGCGAATCGATGATTCCGGTGCGCAACCGATGGCTTGTTCTGCTCGTCCTGACTCGTTTACGGTCGCCGCAATCCGGACGGACCGCCTAATCCTGCCGCCGCCCGGAATTCGCACCCACCCACTCACGCGTGGCAGGAGCGGGGGAACCAGGTAAGCCGCCGGTCCGGAGCGATCCGGACCGGCTCGGGGTGAAGTCGCCGCAACGCGACCGGGCATCTCCAGCCCGAACCCGACAGCTCACCTCGCAGGCGCCGGAGAGGAACTTCCCATGCCCGCAAAGGGTAAGCACCGCCGTCCGAAGTCCGGCCCGATCTCCCGCGGCGTCCTCGCCGCTGGGACCGGCGGCGCCGCACTCGCCCTTCCGCTCATCGGCGCCACCGTCGCGAACGCCGCGGACCAGGCGGCTCCGGCGGCGAAGCCCGCCGCCGCCTCGGTCGCCGCCGCGCACACCGCACCGGCCGCCGCGCCCGCCGCGTCGAAGGACGTCCCGAAGACGTACGCCGTCGTCTCCGGCGATTACCTGGCGAAGATCGCGGCCGAGCACCAGCTCAAGGGCGGGTGGCAGAAGCTGTACCAGGACAACCGCTCCACCGTCGGCGAGGACCCCGGCCTGATCCACCCGGGCATGAAGCTGACCCTCGGCGCCAAGGGCTCCGCCCCGGCCGAGAAGTCCGCGGCTCCCGAGGCCGCCCCCAAGAAGGCCGAACCGGCACCGAAGGCCGCGCCGAAGACGGCCCCGAAGGCGGACACCGCCTCCGCCGACGACTCCAGCAGCCCGTCGCGGACCGGCTCCTCCGAGGCCACCGGCTCCGGCTGGTCCGCCCCGCTGGCCAACGCCAACGTCACCACCCAGTACCGGGCTTCCGGCGCCAGCTGGTCCAGCGGCTACCACACCGGCTCCGACTTCCAGGCAGCCTCCGGCACCCCCGTACTCGCCATCGGCCCGGGCACCGTCGTCTCGGCCGGCAACAGCGGCTCGTACGGCAACGAGGTCGTCATCCAGCACGAGGACGGCATGTACTCCCAGTACGCCCACCAGTCCTCGCTCAACGTCTCCGTCGGCCAGACCGTCACCGGCGGCCAGCAGATCGGCCTCTCCGGTTCCACCGGGAACTCCACCGGCCCGCACCTGCACTTCGAGGTCCGCACCGGCCCGAGCTACGGCTCGGACGTCGACCCGATCGCGTACCTGCGTCTGCACGGCGTCTCCGTCTGACCGGGCGCGGCACACAGTGAACGAGGGGCGGTGCGCGACGGCGCACCGCCCCTCCACTTATTCCGGGTTTACCAAAAACTGACCGGGTGGTCTATCTCACCACCAGTCAACCCCGTATTACGGTCGCGTAGGTCACATCGCACGATGCAGGATAAGTCCTTGTGGCAGACGATTCGAGAAAAAACCAGCAGCACATCATCGGGTCGTACGCGGCGATTGGCGACAGTTTCACCGAGGGCGTCGGCGACCCCGGCCCCGACGGGACCTTTGTCGGCTGGGCGGACCGCTTCGCGGTGCTTCTCGCCGACCGGCTCCCGGCCCCCGACGCGGCGGCCGGCCCCGAGGACTCCCCGCACGGGGACTTCCGCTACGCCAATCTCGCCGTACGAGGACGTCTCCTCGACCAGATCGTCGAGGAGCAGATCCCGCGCGCCAAGGAACTGGCCCCCGACCTGGTCAGTTTCTGTGCGGGCGGCAACGACATCATCCGGCCCGGCACCGACCCCGACGACCTCGCCGAGCGTTTCGAACGCGCGGTCGCCGACCTGAGCAACGCCGTCGGCACGGTCATGGTCACCACCGGCTTCGACACCCGGGGCGTTCCGGTGCTGCGCCACATGCGCGGCAAGATCGCCACGTACAACGTCCATCTGCGGGCGATCGCCGACCGCTACCACTGCCCCGTGCTGGACCTGTGGTCGCTGCGTTCCGTCCAGGACCGGCGCGCGTGGGACAACGACCGGCTGCACCTGTCGCCCGAGGGACACACCCGCGTCGCGCTGCGCGCCGCACAGGTCCTCGGCCACGACGTGCCCGCCGACCCCGACCAGCCCTGGCCGCCGCAGGCCCAGCGCAGCCCCTTCGACGCACGGCGCGACAACATCCAGTGGGCCCGCGAATACCTCGTGCCCTGGATCGGCCGACGGCTGCGCGGAGAGTCCTCCGGCGACCACGTCGAGGCGAAGCGCCCGGACCTGCTGCCGCTCTAGGATCTGTCGTCCTCCGGAGACGGTCAGGGCTCCAGCAGCGGAAGCACACGCCCGGGTGGGCTCGGCACCACGAGACCACCCGGCGGCGTGCCCGCGCCCGGAGGATGTCCTGCCGGTATCCGTTCCAGGACACCGCCCGCGAAGACGTCGTACAGCGGCAGCGACTCCAGATGCACATAACCGATGTGGCAGTCGCACACCGCGAGCGGACAGGCCCGCGGGCCGAGCGCCCGGCGGTAGCTGCCGTCGTAGAGGTTGCCCAGCTCCGCCTTGACGAAGTGACAGCGCCGCACCGTGCCGTCGCCGTCCACCGAGATCACCGACTCGCCCGTCCGGCAGGGCAGCCCCGCCGAACGGTGCGGATCACGGCTGTAGGGGAACAGCGGATCAAGCTCCGTCCACCGCGCCGCCTCCTCGTCGGTGTAGGTGTGCCCCTCGGCGGCGTTCACCCAGAGATAGACCTCGTCCGGCAGCGCCGCCCGCAGCCGCCGCGCCTCCTCCAGATGGGCGTCGAAACCCACCACCCCCACGCTGTAGCGGATCCCGAGCCCCGACAGCTCCCGGCACCGGCCGAGGAACCGCTCGTACGGTGTCTGCCCCGGGTGGTAGGTGCACCAGAGCGCGATCCGCTCCGGATCCGCGTCCGCCAGCCAGCCGGTGCGGCAGCTCAGGTTCGTCTGGATCGCCACCCGCCCGATGTTCGGCAGCCGCGACAGCTCGGTCAGCGCCCGCCGGTACCAGGAGCGCACCAGCCCTTCGCCCCACGGCGTGAACAGCACGGACAGCCGGTCGCCGGTCCGCGCCGCCGCCCAGCCGGTGAACCGCTCCAGCGCCTCGCGGTCCGCCGTCAGCTGCGCGCGACTGTCCCGCCGTTTGGCGAACGGGCAGTACGGACAGTCGTAGTCGCAGGAGGCGAGCGGGCCCCGGTAGAGAATCGTCAGGTCCACGGCCCGGTCACTTCCGTTCGTACGCGGCCATCGCGGCCCGCACCCCGGGGGAGAACAGCGCCGGACCCAGCGCGTCGGAGTGGGCGAGACCTCGCGGGGAGAGACGCAGCAGCCCCTCGGGCGCCGATGGGTCCAGCCACCCCCGGGCCGCGAACCCCGCCAGTTCGACCGGGAAGTCCGCGTCCGGATCCGTACCGAACCGGGCCCGGTAATCCGCGACCGGCAGCCCTGCCGCCTGGAGCAGCGACTGCAGCAGATGCCTCCGTCGCGCCTCGTCGGCGTCGACGTACCGGCCGACCTCGGCCCGGGAGAAGTCCTCGGTGGCGGCGAAGCGGTCGATGATCGACCGGATCTCCCGCATGTCCACCGCGTAGTCGAAGGAGTAGTGCAGGGCCGCCGTGTACGAACGGGCCCCGCAGCCCAGGCCGATCATGCCGTCGGTCTGACAGGCGTAGTCCTCGGGCCCCTCCTGCTCCCGCGGGGCACCGGCCCGCCGGAACATCCGCATCGACACCTGCTCGTAGCCGTGCGCCCGCAGATGGTCCCGCCCCACCGCGTACAGCCGCAGCCGCTGCTCGTCCCAGGCGGTCTCCGCCTCCGCCTCCGCCTCGGCGCCGGCCGCCGGACCCAGCCGGTGCAGACCCGTGAGCGGGCGGACGTACAGCGGATACAGATACAGCTCCTCCGGCCGCCAGGCCAGCGCCGCGTCCAGGGAGGCGAGCCAGCTGCGCTCGGTCTGCCCGTCGATGCCGTAGATCAGGTCGATGTTCAGCACCGGGATGGCCGCCTCGCGGATCCGGCCGAGCGCCGCCTCCACATCGGCGCGGCGCTGCGGGCGCACGGCCGCCCGTGCCTCCTCGTCCACGAAACTCTGCACACCGATGCTGATCCTCGTCGTGCCCCGGTCGGCCAGCACCGACAGCCGGTCCGCCGTCGCCGTCGAGGGGGACGTCTCCACCGACAGCGGCACCGAGCGCAGTCCGGCGCCCATCCGCTTCTCCGCTATGTCGCAGAGCCGCTCCAGCTCCCCGGCGGTCAGGAACGTCGGCGTGCCCCCGCCGAACGCCGCCGCGGCGAACCGCACCGGCCCCTCGTCGCCCAGCGCGTCCCGTACGGACACGGCCTGCCGCTCCAACGCGTCCAGGTAACGCGTCGTCAGCTCCTCGGGCGCGCCGATCCGGGTGAACAGGTTGCAGAAGCCGCAGCGGACCTCGCAGAAGGGTATGTGGAGATAGAGGGAGAGCGCGTCCTTCGGCTCCGCCGCCCACAGCGCGCGCAGCGACGGGCGGTCCTCCAGCGGCCGGTAGGCCGTCTTGTGCGGATAGGCGTAGACGTAACTCTCGTACGGGCGGACGGCGGGGAGCCCGGCGGCGGCTTCGGTGGTGGTGGTCATCGGGCGGCCCCCGGGTCGAGCGGTGCGAGAGGTGCGAGCGGTTCGGCGGCGTCGAGTGGTTCGAGGACGAAATGGGCGTACGGGACGGTCCAGACGGCCGGGTGGCCGAGCCGGTGACCGGTGTAGCCGTCGTCGCCGTAGGCGGTCCCGTGGTCGGAGCAGACGATGGCGAAGCACCGGCGGCGGCTGCTCGCCGCGGCGAAGAGGCGGCCGATGTGCCGGTCCACATACTCCAGGGCCGCCGCGTGCGTGGCCCGGGAGTCGCCCGCCTCACGGGTCGCCCCGGGAAGGTGGAACCAGTTCGGCTGGTGCAGCGCGGACACGTTGACGAAGAGGAACAGCCGCTGCTCCCGGGGGAGCGCCGCGACGACCTCCTCCGCCCTGGCCACCTGCTCCTCGAACGAGGTGGGCGAGGCGACGCCGAAGCCGGGCTCCCAGTGGCTCTCCTGGAACATCCCGGGCAGCACCGAACCGAGCGGCCCCTGACGGTTGAAGAACCCGACCCCGCCGACGCACACCGTGCGATAGCCCTCGGCGGCCAGCCCCGACACCAGATCCGGAGTGTCGAACACGAACGTGCCCTCCGCCGTCGTCTCACTGCCCGCGAACCGTGCCGCGAACAGCCGGGGATGCGGCCCCGGGGAGGCGGGCGTCGGCAGGAACCCGGCGAACATCGCCTGGTGCGAGGCGTAGGTGAAGCTGCCCGGGGCGTGCCGCTCCTCCCAGACACCGCCGGGCAGATGCCGGGCGAGGTTCGGGATGCGCCCGGCGGCCGCCAGCTCGACGGCGACGTCGTGGCGCAGCGTGTCCAGGGTGACCAGCAGCAGATCGTGGCTGCCCACGACCTCGCTCATGTCGGGCCGGCCGGCCCCGCCGGGCGGCCGGGACGTGTCGGGGTCAGGAAGGGGTGAGGGCACGGTGGTTCCTTGCTCGGTCCAGTACGGCGGCGACCTGCGCCGCATAGGTGTTCAGGCCCTCGGCGCCGCTGCCCGGCAGACCGGTCAGTCCGGGCAGCAGATCGCCGAAGGCGTTGACCTCCCCGACGGCGAAGCGCCGCCAGCCGGCCGTCGGCAGGAGGTCGACGCCCACGCAGGGCGTCCCGGGGAAGCAGGCCGCCGCCCGCTCGCACATCGTCAGTGCCTCGCGCCAGCAGCCGCCGGCCGCCGCCACGGCGGCCCGGGCCTCGTCGAGGTCGCCGCGCGCGCCGCCGAGATGCAGATTGGTCATGGGGCTCGTGCTCGTCCGCACCACGGCGTGCGTCGCCCGGCCGCCGACCACCACGATCCGCAGATCCGCGGCCCGCCCCCGCTGGGACGCCTTCGGCAGCCAGCGCTCTATGTGCAGCCCGTCCGGGGCCAGCGCGTCCACGACCGCGCCGACCTCCGCCTCCGAGGTGTAGCGCCGCACCCGGAGCGAGTTGAACAGCCGCCCCGACGCGTCCCGCTCCACCGAGGTGCTCGCCCGGACCCGGCCGGGCCCCGCCGTCTCCACCGCCAGCACCCCGGAGGCCGAGGAGCCGTGCGCGAGCTTCACGAACGCCCGGGGCATCCGGTGTTCGCGCAGCGACTCCCGTACGTCGGACCAGCCGCGCACCGGGGCCGCCCCCGGGCCCGATGTCGGCGAGGCGGGCACGGGGACCCCCGCGCGGTCGAGCAGCCCGTGGCACAGCCGCTTGTCGAAGAGCACGGCGATGTCACCGGGGGAGCCCAGCACCTCGGCGCCCGCGGCGGAGGCCGCGCCCGCCACCGCCCGCACGGCCGCGGTGAAGCGCGCGTACCACCGGGCCGAACCCTCCACCCGGGTCGGGTCGTCGACTCCGCGGAGCAGCCGCTCCACCTCGGCGTCCTCACCGGGCGAATCGATCCGGACGCTCTCGCCCGCCGCGAACACCGCCTGGCCGCGCAGCACCTGGAGCCAGGGCACCACCCGGACCGCCGGCAGCCCGGCGGAGCGCACGGCCTCCTCGAAGAAGGCGACCCGGCGGTTGTCCGGATTGCCGACGACCACGAAGCGCGGCGCCGGGCCGTCCTTGCCGCTACTCACTGACCGCGACATAGCGTTCCGGTTCGTCGTCCTCGTCGTCCGGGTCCGCGTAGTCGTCCTCGGCCTCGCCCGCCTCGACGACGGCCGGGGCGCACGCGGCCCGCACACGGTCCAGCACCGGCTCGGTGAGGTAGTGGTGGCGCAGGTCCAGCGTGGACAGATGGCTCAGGGGCTGCCCGTTGAGCAGGGCCTCGCCGCCCGTGTCGCTCAGGGTGCCCATCGACAGCGCCAGGGTCTCCAACTGGGCGACCACGGGCGCGGAACCGACCGCGGCGGCGATCTCGTCCTGGATCTCGCTGTTCTGCAGCCCCAGGTGGCGCAGCCGGGGGAACACGCCGCCCGACAGGATCGGCCCGATGTCGTCGACGGTGGCGTCGCCGCCGTACCACGAGCTGCCGAACCACAGGTCCAGCCGCTCCAGCGCGGGCAGTTCGCTCGCGGCGACCGCCCGCACCAGCCCGCCGGGCAGGCCGCCGGATTCGAAGCGCAGCGACTTCAGCGCCGTATGGCGCAGCGGGCGCAGCCCCAGCCCCTCCCGGCCGCAGCCACGCACGCCGAACTCCTCCAGCTGCGGCAGCGCTTCGAGCACCGGGGTGATGTCGCACATCCGCAGCCAGGAAACCTCGCACTCCTCGCCCACCACATCGGCGAGGAAGAGCCCGCGCAGGGCCGGGAAGCGGTCCGCGTGGGCGACGATCAGCTCCATCACCGGGGCGAACGGCGTGTACTCGCCGCTCCACCAGGGGCCGAGGACGAGCGCCCGGACCCGGGCCGTGTCCACCGTGTCCAGGAACTCCTGCCACCAGCCGGCGAAGTCCCTGCCCTCCTCGTTTTCGCACTCCAGCCGCCAGGCCACGCTGTCGGCGGCGGGCAGGAACCCGGACGACGGCGCCGGGGTGTGGACCGGCAGCCCGTGGAAGCGGTCGAGATGCTGGATACCGAGATACGTCATGACACCTACTCCGAGACGGCGGTGTAGCGGCCCTCGGCGCCCCGGTCGCCCCAGGGCTCGCACGGCTCGGAGAGATCGACCCGCACCCCGTGCGGCTCCAGGGCCGAACGCACCCGCTCCGCCATCGCGTCGGTGAGGAAGTGGTGGTGGAGATCGAGGAGTTCCAGGTGGGTCAGCGGCTGCCCTTCGAGGAGGGCGGCCGCCCCTTCGTCGCCCAGTGTCCCGTTCGACAGGTCGAGAGCCCGAAGCTGGGCGACGACCGGAGCCGAGGCGATGGCCGCGGCGATCTCGTTCTGGATCTCACTGTTGCGCAGGCCCAGGTGGATCAGCCGGGGGAAACGGGTGCCGGAAAGCAGCGGAGCGAGGTCGGCGACGCCGGTGTTCCCCTCGTAGGCGGAGACTCCGAGCCAGAGGTCCAGCCGCTCCAGCGCGGGCAGTTCGCTGTCCAGCACCCCGCGCACCACCTCCACGGGCAGTCCGCCCGCCTGGACGGTCAGCGACCGCAGCCGCTCGTGCTTCGTCGGCGGGAACACCAGCTCGGAGCCGCCGCGCACGCCGAGCTCCGTCAGGGCGGGGAAGGCGGTCAGCAGCGCCGTCACGTCCGACTGCTCGATCCAGGTGATCTCGGCCTGCTCCGCCTCCAGGTCACCGACGAACACCGACTCCAGCGAGGTCAGCCGGTCGGCGGCGGCGATCACCAGGTTGATCGGCATGGAGGAGTTCTCGTCGTACGCCTCGCCCCACTGGCCGATGATCAGGGCCCGGACACCGGCCGGATCGACCTGGTCCAGGAAGTCGGCGAACTCCTCCTCCCAGGGCCGGTCGTCGTCGTACGGGTCGACGGAGACACGCCAGGCCACGGCGTCCGCGGCGGGCCGGGAGCCCTCGTCGGTCGTGTGCTGGAAGTCGACGGCCGGAAGGCCGCCGAACTCGTGCAGATGCTGCGCACCGTACATGGCCCTGAGCTCCTGATCCTGGGGACGGCTGATCTCCGCAAGGTTTATCAAGCCGCACTGACAACGCCGCGACCGGGACCCGTCCACGGCCGCCGGGGCGGTCCGTCGTGCCGGACCCCCGGGCGATGCCGCCCGCGTCCTCACTGTCAGACCCTGCCCGTAGCGTTTTTCCCACGGTCGGCACAGCGGGTGCCGCGACCGAGGGGAGACGTCTGTGTACCGGCAGGGCGATGTACTGATCATGGAGCTGGAGGAGTCGGCTGTGCCCGCCCCCTTCCTGGAGGCCCCGGGCGAACTGCGCGACGGGCGGGGGAGGCTGGTGCTCGCGCTGGGAGAGGTCACCGGACACGCCCACGCCGTGCAGGGCCCCGGCCGGCTGATCCGGGAAGCGGGCCGGTTCGGTCCGATGCTGCTCCATCTCCCCGAGGGCGGGCGGGTGGTGCACGAGGAGCACGCGGCGATCCCGCTCCCCAAGGGCTGGTTCCGCGTCGTGCGGCAGCGGGAGTACGCACCCGGCGCGATCCGCGTCGTGGCGGACTGACCGCTCCGCGATGCCGGAGCGAACACGGCTTTCCAGAACGAGCACAGCCATCCAGAACGAGCACAGCAGGGGACGGGGACAACCGATGCAGAACGTGGATTCCTGGCGGAGCGTGGCGGCGGCGACCGGCCGGGCGGACCGGGCGGCGGCCGAGGCCGGGGTGCGGCGTGCCTATCGCACCGCCGGCCTGGCCGAGCCCGACCGGATCATCTGGGCCGCATCGCCCCGGGCCGCCGTCGAAACGGTGGAGAAGCTGGTCGACGCCGGCCGGTCGGTGCGCGAGGAGGTCCGCACCCGCCCGTGGGCCGAGGAACGCCGCCGGATGCACGACGAGCTGGGCCCGGCGGGCTGGTCGGCGCTCTGGTCCGCCACCGGAGCCCAGCTGTGGGAGACCACGGGCGCGCTCGCCGAGCGCATACGGACCGGTGTCGTCGCCGACCTGGCCCCCCGGCCCGAGGACGGGACGGCCGTGCGGCTGGTGCTCCTGGACGCCGTGCTCGGCCAGCACGACGCCGCCTGGCTCGCCGCCTTCGACGGGCGGGGCGACCGGCTGGCGGGCCTCGCGGAGGTGGCCCGCAGCGCCGGCTGGTGGTGGCCCTACGAGCACGCCGCGGTCATCAGTGAGCGGCCCGACGTCCTCCACCGCGACGAGGCGGGCCGGCTCGACCACGGCGAGGGACCGGCCCTCGCCTACGGGGACGGGTTCGCCCTCCACGCCTGGCGCGGCATGCCTGTTCCCGCCGCGTTCCTGGCCGAGCTGTCCTCCCTCACGCCCGAGCGGATCCGCGCCGAGGAGAACGCGGAGCTGCGCCGCGTGATGCTGGAGTTCTACGGCTACGACCGGTATCTCACGGAGTCGGGCGCCGAGCCCGTCCACCGTGACGGGACGGGCGTCCTCTGGCGCATCGCCCTCGACGGGGACGAGGACGTGGTGATGGTCGAGGTGGTCAACTCCACCCCCGAGCCGGACGGCAGGTACCGCACCTACTGGCTGCGCGTGCCGCCCGCCACCCGGACCGCTCAGGACGGCGTCGCCTGGACGTTCGGACTGGACGGGGCGGCCTACGCACCGGTGCGCCAGACCTGACCCGAGAGGCCGGGGGGGCAGCGGAGCCGGGCCGGGAAGCCGAGGCCAAGGGACCGAGGGGCAGGCGAGCAGGGGAGCAGGGGGGGCGGGCCGGGCGGGGGACACGGCGCGGCCGGTGCGCCGGGTGTCCGGGCCCGGCCTTGCCGTCAGCCGGTCGCGGAAGGGTCCGTTCCGTGGGGATCGGCGGCCGGCGGACCGGTCAGTTCCGCCGGGTCGATGCCCAGCTCACGGGCGAGCGCCTCATCGGTCCACCGCAGCATCGTGGTCCGGGAGAGCGGACCCGCGTACGAGGTCGTCTGCACCGCCATCCCGTCCAGCAGGGCGGTCAGCCGCCAGGCCGCCGCCCGGGGGTCCTGGCACCGGAACTCTCCGGCCGCGGCGCCCTCCTCGATGACCCGGGCCAGTTCGGCCTTCCACCGCTGGTCCAGGTCGCCCGCGACCTCCCGGAGAGCGGGATCGCGCAGGGACGCCGCCCAGCCCTCGATCCACAGCCGCCAGCCCTTGGCCTGCCCCGTCGGCGCGTACCACCGCACGGCCGTCCGCAGCCGTCGTACGGCGCTGGTGCGACCGGCCAGCAGCTTGCGGAGATGGGCGAGGTCGGCCTCGGCGGCGTACGCGAAAGCCGCCGCGACCAGATTCTCCTTGGTCGAGAAGTGGTAGAGCACGAGAGCGTTACTCACGCCCAGCACCGAGGCCACATCGGCGATCCGCACGGACGAGACCCCGCGGGCCTCGATCTGGCCGACCGCAGCGCGCAGCAGCTCCTCACGCCGCTCAGCCACGTTCAACCGGACTCTGGTCACCGGGTCACCCTAACCAGCGCGCCGGGTCACGACGGTGGGACGGCGTCCGACGGAGGCGACGGGGGACGAGGGATACGGCGCACCGGAATCCTCCGGACCGCCCGGACGTTGCCATCTGCATGACGCGAATCGAACCGGTACAGGCAGCACTGCTCCGTCTCTTCGGTGAGCACGACGGCGGAGTCCTGGTCACTCTGAAGCAGGACGGACGCCCCCAGCTGTCCAACGTCAACCACGCCTTCTACCCGGAGGAGCAGGTGGTCCGCGTCTCGATCACCGAGGGCCGGGCCAAGACCCGTAACCTGCGGCGAGACCCCCGGGCGAGCTACCACGTCACCAGTGAGGACCGCTGGGCCTGGACCGTCGCCGACGGGACCGCCGAACTGACCCCGCCCGCCCTGGCGCCGGACGACGCCACGGTGGAGGCGCTGATCACGCTCTACCGGGATGTCAGGGGAGAGCACCCCGACTGGGACGACTACCGGCAGGCCATGGTCCGGGACCGCAGGGTGGTGCTCACCCTGCGCATCGACCACGTCTACGGGCAACCACGTGGCTGACGACGCCGGCGGGCCGGTTGCCCCGTTCAGCATCTACTGCTCGCCCCGTCGTACAGGCCGATCATAATGAGACGACACCGACTCCCTCAGGAGATGTTGTGACCGGCGCTGACTACTTGCTTCCGCTCCGCACGAAACTGCGCTCGATGCGCACCGAGCCCTTCGGGGCCGATCCGGCCGGAGCACGGATGGAGCGCATCCGCCGCTCGCCCCATTTTGTCGACGGAGCGTTCCAGAACCCGGTGGGGGCCCGGACCAGGCCCTCCGGGTCCACCGTCGAATTCGCCAAGATCTACTTCCACAAGGAGCAGCGGGCCCGCAGGGCGCCCACGGGCACCGTGCCCGTCCACGGTACGACCCTCGCCGATCTGGCCGTTCCCCCTGCCACCGGTCTCCGGCTGACCTGGATGGGCCATTCCAGTGTGCTGGCGGAGATCGACGGCCGACGGATCCTGTTCGACCCGGTCTGGGGCGAGCGCTGTTCCCCGTTCCCGTTCGCCGGGCCCAAGCGCCTGCACCCCACTCCGCTGTCGCTGGCCGCGCTCGGGCCCGTCGACGTGGTCGTGATCTCCCACGACCACTACGACCACCTCGACCTGCCGACGATCCGTGCCCTGGCCGGCACCGACACGGTCTTCGCCGTGCCACTCGGGGTCGGAGCCCATCTGGAGCGCTGGGGCGTACCCGCGAGCCGGATGCACGAACTCGACTGGAACGAGACCGCGACCGTCGCCGGGATCAGCCTCACCGCCACCCCCGCACGCCACTTCTGCGGTCGCGGGCTGCGCAACCAGCAGCACACCCTGTGGGCCTCGTGGGCCGTCACGGGGCCCGAGCACCGCATCTACCACAGCGGGGACACCGGCTATTTCCCCGGCTTCCGGGACATCGGCGCCGAGCACGGGCCCTTCGACGCCACCATGATCCAGATCGGCGCGTACTCGAAGTACTGGCCGGACATCCACATGACCCCCGCCGAAGGCATGCGCGCGCACCTGGACCTCCAGGGCGGCCGCCCCCACGGAGTGCTGCTGCCGATCCACTGGGGCACCTTCAATCTGGCGCCGCACGCCTGGGCGGAGCCGGGCGAGTGGACGAAGGACGCCGGCGAGGAGGCCGGGCAGGCGGTGGCGTTCCCTCGGCCGGGTGAACCCTTCGAGCCGGACGGAACTCTCCCCGTGGAGCCGTGGTGGCGACCGCTGTCCACCTCGCTCGCCCGCCCGTGGCGCCGCACCGAAGCGCAGGCCGGCCCCGCGCCGGCGGCGCGGGGCGATCTCGACCTCGCCGGCGAGCGCTGACCGGATACGCCGCGGGGCGGCCCGCCCGCAGGTTGTCCGGCCGGTTTCAGCACCGGCCCTCCGCGACGGTGATGGAGAGGCTGACCGTGATGTTCTCCAGCGCCGACTCGGGCTCCGGCGGCGACACGCTCAGACAGAACGTGGCGTCGACGTCCTTCGCCGTGACCTCGAACAGGTCGACGGACGGGTCCGCGTCCTCGTCGTAGGGATCGTTCGCGTCCTCGACGTACACCACGCCGCCGGTCGAGGGGCCTTCGCCGCTCTCCTCCAGCGCGTCGCGGATCAGACGGTCGTAACCGCCGGTCCATGTGCTGAAGGTGTGCCGCTCCGACTCCAGGTCCCGGACGGCCGTGTGCACGGCGTCGCGCAACTCACCCTCGCTCCACGAAGAACTCGCGAAGAGGTAGTACATGCCCCCGGCGGCGAACAGCAGGGATCCGATGATGAGGGCGACACCGATCGGATGGTTCGGGTTGTAGACGTATCGACTTGTCCCCCAGTTCGAGCGGACGAATACCGGTTCGTCGTCATGGTCCTTGCTCATGTACGTGAGCGTAGGGCCACCTGGTTGATCATGCCGGGGCGTTGGGGTCACGCCGGGCTCGTCACCGACGAACCACGGCTCTCCGGACGGGCCGTAGCGTTCCCGGCACGCACCCGACACCGTCCGCGACGCAACGATCAGCGGCCGGTGAGCGTCTCATCGGGTGTGATGGACCTTCCTGAGACCACGGACACCGTCGACACCCAGGACGAGCACGAGGACGAGCGGGTGCGGTCCGGCCCGCTGTGGCGCCATGCGCTGTGGGCGGCGCTCGTCACCGCCGCCGGAGTGACTCTGGGGTGGCTGGGCGCGCTGTTCCGCATCGGCCCGGAGGAGTACGGCCTGCCGCCCGCCGCTCCGGGGGCGCTCTGGCCCTATCTGCTCGCCTGGGCCGTGACCGGCCTGGTGCTGGGCGCCATCCTGCGGTTCGTGGCGGCCAAGGTGCCGGTCTACTCCCCGTCGGAGGTGCTCCTCGGTACCGTCATGATCGGTACCCGGCTGTCCTTGGGCTGGCGGCCGGAGCCCCTCGAAGTCGCGGGCCTGGCCGCGATCGCGCTGCTCCTGGTGGCCGTCTGGTGCGCTGTCGCCCTGCGTGGGGCGGCCGTCGTACGACGGTCCCAGGACGCTCAGGGCGTTTTTCCAAAGTAGCGCCGGACCACGAGGTGTTCCGCACGGCCCGGAAGCACCTCGTACGACACGCCGTGCACCCCGGCGCGGGGGGCGGGGACATGCCCGGCGCGCGGGGCACACTGGGGCGGCCCCCGGATCCCCGTACGAAGGAGTGTGCCGTGGCACTCACCCGTGAAGAGCGCGAACAGTTCCTCGCCGAACCCCATGTCGCCGCACTGGCCGTCGCGTCGGGGAGCAGCGGCCGGGCCCCGCTCAGCGTCCCCATCTGGTACCAGTACACGCCGGGCGGCGACGTACGCGTTCTCACCGGCCGCACCTCGCGCAAGGCCGAACTGATCGACGCGGCGGGCCGGTTCACGCTCCTGGTCGACCGGCTGGAGCCGACCATCCGTTACGTCTCCGTCGAGGGACCCGTCGTCGACACCCGCCCCGCCACGCGGGCGGACCTGGAGGAGGTGTCGGCGCGCTACCTTCCGGCCGAGAAGGTCGCCGGTTACGTGGACTACGCCTGGGAGAACCACGGGGAGCAGGTGGTGATCACCCTGCGCCCCGAACGCTGGGTCAGCTCGGACCTCGGCCAGGTCTGAGCCTCGGCCGTGTCGTCAGCCCGGGGGAGTTCCGCCCCGCGGGTCCCGCCGACCTGCCTTCTGCGTCGACCCGCCCGCAGCGCCGACTCCCACTCGCCGGAGACGGCCCGGTGCCCGGCAGGAGGATCTGCCGGGCACCGGGCCGAACGCGGCGGGCCCGGGGTCAGACCGCCGGGGCCGGGTACGTCGGGTACTCCACGCCGGAGACGTGCTGGACGACCCGGATGACCTGGCACGAGTAGCCGAACTCGTTGTCGTACCAGAGGTAGAGGATCGCGTTGTCGCCGTCGACCTTGGTGGCGCCCGCGTCGACGATCGAGGCGTGGCGCGAGCCGATGAAGTCGCTGGAGACCGCGTCGGGCGCGCTGATGAAGTCGATCTGCCGCTTGAGCGGCGAGGCCAGCGACACGTTGCGGAGGTAGTCGAGGACCTCCTCGCGGGTGGTCTCGCGCTCCAGCCGCAGGCTGAGGATCGCGATCGAGACGTCCGGCACCGGGACGCGGATGGAGCTGCCGGTGATCGGGGCGTCCAGGTCGGGCAGCGCCTTCGCCACGGCCGAGGCGGCACCGGTCTCGGTGATGACCATGTTGAGCGCCGCCGAACGGCCGCGGCGGTCTGAGCTGTGGTAATTGTCCAGCAGGTTCTGGTCGTTGGTGTAGGAGTGGACGGTCTCCACGTGCCCGCGCAGCACGCCGTACTCGTCCGCCATCGCCTTCAGCGGCGGCACGATCGCATTGGTCGTGCAGGACGCGCAGGACAGGATCCGCTCGTCCGGCTTGATCGTGTCGTGGTTGACGCCGTGCACGATGTTGGGGACGTCGCCCTTGCCCGGTGCGGTGAGCACGACCTTGGCGATGCCCGCCCGGAGGTGCTTGGAGAGCCCCTCCCGGTCGCGCCACCGGCCGGTGTTGTCGATCAGGATGGCGTCCTTGATGCCGTACGCCGTGTAGTCGACCGTCGTCGGGTCGTCGGAGTAGATCACCTGGATCTCGTTGCCGTTGGCGATGATCTTGCTGTTCGCCTCGTCGACGGTGATCGTGCCCTGGAACTGGCCGTGGATCGAGTCGCGCCGCAGCAGCGAGGCGCGCTTGACGATGTCCTGGCCGGAGCCCTTCCGGACGACGATGGCCCGCAGGCGCAGGCCGTTGCCCGAGCCGGCCTTCTCGATGAGCAGACGGGCCAGGAGCCGGCCGATGCGGCCGAAGCCGTAGAGCACCACATCACGGGACGCGCGGCGCTCGATCTTGTTGTCGCCCGTCGCCCCGGCGACGGCCTCGGCGGTGAACTCCTCGACCGAGAGCCCGCGCCCGTCGGCCCGGTACGTCGCGGCCAGCATGCCTATGTCGATCTGGGAAGGGCCGAGATCGAGCGTCGTCAGAGCCTTCAGGAAGGGCATCGTCTCGGTGACCGAGAGCTCCTCGCCCGCGATCTGCCGGGCGAAGCGGTGGGTCTTGAGGATGCTGACCACCGACTTGTTCACCAGGGAGCGGCTGTGCAGCAGGACGTTGACGTCCTGCTCGCGGTGCAGCTTCCCGATGATCGGGATCATCGACTCCGCGATCTCCTCGCGGTGCATCCAGTTGGTGAACGAGTCGTCATTGACAGTCACAAGTTTATCTTTCGAGCTAGGCGGCGCTCATATGGTAACCGGCAGCCTTGCTGCCCCTTCGGGTGGCCCCTGCCTGCGGGTGAACCCCGTGGCGGCGCCCTGTGCGCGGTCCTGGCGGGCCGGAAGTGTCCAGCATGTGGGCAGCCGCCGACGCTACGGGGCGATCGGGGGTCAAGGCGGTGCAATCGGGCGCACGTACGAGGGCTCATACCAGAGTGGGACGGATGGCGGGCAAGTTCGACAACTGCCCGTCGCGCATACGTCATTGACGACTACCGTGTGTGCCCGGTGATCAACGGTGGGCTCATGACGTTCGGCCCGCCCGACCGATGACCCGCGCCCGACCGACCACCGTAGGGGCCACCACATGGACGCCGGCATGACCGTCGATCCCCGGTGCCCCCTGTACCGAGGACGCTGATGTCTCAACTTCGCGCACCCGACGCGCGACCGGACCGCCGTGAAGGCGGGCGGCACGGCCGCCCCGGCACGCGCGCCCACTCGGCCACGAGCAGGCCGCGTGCCGCGGGGCCTCCTCCCGAGGCCCGCATGCGCCCCCAGCTGCTTCGGACCGCACTGCTCCCGGCCATCGCTGCCGTGCTCAGCGGCGCCGCGGCCGTCATCTTCACCGTCCGCGCCGGAGCCGTCGGCTCCTCGCCCAGCCTCTGGGCGGCGCTCGGTGGATCCGGTGCGCTCGCCGTCGCCGCCGTCGCCGCCGCCTACCTCGGCGCCAACCGCGTCGCGGGCCAGGTGCTCGACCGGGCCCTCGCGCTCCGGCGTCTCAGCGCCCAGGGCCAGGCGGAGCTGCAACGGGTGGTGGAACAGCTCCGTAACGGGGAAACCGTCGCCACCCGGCAGCCGCCGCAGCCCACCGCGCCCGGTTCCGACGCCTTCGACCTGCTCGGCCAGGAGATGGCGCGGTCCCAGGAAGCCGCCGTCGCCGCGGTCCTCCAGGCGTCCCAGCTCTTCAGCAACGCGGGCAACGAACAGAAGGTCGAGGTCTTCGTCAACCTCGCGCGACGGCTGCAATCCCTCGTCCACCGCGAGATCCAGATCCTCGACGAGCTGGAGCACGAGGTCGAGGACCCCGACCTCCTCAAGGGCCTCTTCCACGTCGACCATCTCGCCACCCGGATCCGCCGCCACGCGGAGAACCTCGCCGTGCTCGGCGGGGCCGTCTCCCGGCGGCAGTGGAGCAACCCGGTCACCATGACCGAGGTGCTCCGCTCGGCCATCGCCGAAGTCGAGCAGTACCCCCGGGTCAAGCTGGTCCCGCCGATAGAGGGCACCCTGCGCGGCCACGCCGTCGCCGACGTGATCCACCTGCTGGCCGAGCTGGTCGAGAACGCCACGGTGTTCTCGGCCCCGCACACCCAGGTGCTGCTGCGGGTCCAGCACGTCACCGCCGGCCTCGCCCTGGAGGTGGAGGACCGGGGTCTGGGGATGCCGGACCACGAACAGCAGCGGATGAACGCCCTGCTCTGCGACCCCGACCAGGTCAACGTCGCCCACCTGCTGCAGGACGGCCGGATCGGCCTGTTCGTCGTCTCGGCCCTGGCCCGCCGCCACGGCATCGCCGTCCGGCTGCAGAGCAACATCTACGGCGGTACGCAGGCGGTGCTGGTCCTCCCGCAGTCGCTGCTCGGGACCGATCCCGACGCCCCGCAGCCGCCCGACGCCGCGCCCGTACCGCCCCCCGGCGCCGTGCACCGGCCGCCCGTCGAGGCCGGAACCCCCGTCGCCCCGCCGAAGAGCGGGGCGTCGAGGCCCGAGGCCCCGGCCGGGACGTCCGCGGACGGCTCGCACCAGGGGACCGGCCACGGGCAGAACGGCCGCCCCCAGGCCCGGGCGGCCGATCAACGGCAGGAGGACGGCCGCCCGCAACCGGCAGCGGGCGGCGCCCCGCCCCTCCCGCTGCGCGCCGAGCGCGCCGACCGCCCGACTCCGCACGCCTCCCCGCCCGGGCACGGGAGCAGGACCGACCCGGCGGCCCTCCACGAGCGCGAGGACCGGCCGGCCCCGTCCCGCTCCCGGCCCGAACTGCCGAAGCGGACGAACCAGGAATCCCTCGTCCCGCAGCTGCGCGAGGCGCCCGCCCCGCGTGTCGAGGACGAGCACGCCGTCCACGACCCCGGGCTCATGGCGGCCTTCCGGCGCGGCGTCGATCTCGCCGAGGCCCGGACCGCCCAGGAGGAGAGCCCCGACGGCGGACACGGGGCCCCCGGCCGCACGGGGGCCGGGGGGCAGACCGCGCTCGACGCCCCGCTGGAGTGCCTCGCGCCCCTTCCCGTACGCGGAGCCACCGCCCCGCCGGACCTCCCCGCCCCGCCCGACCGCCCGGGCCCGCCCGACCTCCCCGGTCCGGCCGTCGCGTCGCGGCCGGACCACCCACTGCCCGCGGCCGGCCCGCCCGTACCGGACAGCTACCCGCCTGACGCGTATCCGCACGACAGCCCCGCCTACCAGCGCGGCACCCACGCCGAGAGGGCCCACGACCGCGAACCGGGCCGGCCCGGAGCGTTCGCCGGGGATCCCTTCCTGCCGGGCCGGACGGTCCCGGAACCCCGCAAAGACACCACCTTCAAGGAGCAGACACCATGACGACCGATATGCCGTCCGGTCAGGTCTCGGACCTGGACTGGCTGCTGAGCGGACTGGTACAACGCGTGCCCTACACACGCAGCGCGGTCCTGCTCTCCGCCGACGGGCTGGTGAAATCCGTGCACGGCATGGACCCCGACAGCGCCGACCACATGGCGGCCCTGGCCGCCGGCCTGTACTCGCTCGGCCGCAGTGCCGGGGCCCGCTTCGGCGACAACGGGGACGTACGACAGGTGGTCGTCGAACTGGACTCCACGCTCCTGTTCGTCTCCACCGCGGGATCCGGCACCTGTCTCGCCGTCCTCTCGGGACGCGAGGCGGACGCCGCGGTGCTCGGCTACGAGATGGCGATGCTGGTCAAGAGCGTCCGCCCCTATCTGACGACCCCGCTGCGGCAGCCGGCCGGGGCGCCGTTCCCTCCGGGGCGCTGAGGATGCCGGCCCCGCAGGACGGGCCCCTGCTCGACGACGCGGCAGGCCGGCTGATCCGCCCGTACACGATCAGCAACGGCCGCACCCGGCCGTCCACCGCCTTCGACCTGCTGTCCCTCATCATGGCCACGGGCATCGAGCCGGACATTCCGCTCGGCCCGGAGCACGCGGTGGCCCTCGGTATGTGTGAAGGGCCGATGTCCGTCGCCGAGATCGCCGCGCACCTCCGACTGCCGGCGGTCGTCGCCAAGGTCATCCTCTCCGACCTGGTCGCCTGCGGCGCGGTCACCGCGCACGCTCCCGCCTTCCACGACATGCCCACCGACCGATCCCTGCTGGAGGCAGTGCTCGATGGTTTACGACGACAGCTCTGACCGCACCCGGACCTCCGAGTTCTTCCCCGTGGCACTCAAGGTCCTGGTCGCCGGTGGATTCGGTGTCGGCAAGACGACGTTCGTGGGCGCGGTGAGCGAGATCGCCCCGTTGTCCACCGAGGAACTGCTGACCCAGGTCAGTGTGGGGACGGACGATCTGGAGGGCGTCGAGTCCAAGACGGCCACCACCGTCGCCATGGACTTCGGCCGCATCACCCTCTCCGAGCAGCATGTGCTCTATCTGTTCGGCACACCGGGCCAGGAACGCTTCTGGTTCATGTGGGACGAACTCTCCCAGGGCGCCCTCGGCGCCGTGGTGCTGGCCGACACCCGGCGCCTCGCCGAATGCTTCGCCGCGGTGGACTTCTTCGAACGGCGCGGCATCGGATTCATCGTCGCCGTCAACGAGTTCGACGGCGCCTACCGCTACGAGCCCGACGAGGTCCGTGCCGCGCTCGACCTGGGACCCGAGGTGCCCGTCGTGCTGTGCGACGCCCGGATCGCCAGCTCCGGCACGGGCGCGCTCGTTACCCTCGTACAACACCTCATCAACGCCACCACGGCGCCCGCCCCACTGCAGACCTTCGGAGCCCACCCGTGACATCCTTCGCCACCGGCCGGATGCTCCTGACGCCCACCGACCGGCACGGGCCGGCCCGCGCACAGCGGCTGCGCGAGCTGGATCTCGGCGAACGCCCCGACTCCTCCTACGACGACTTCGACGCCTTCGCCGACAAGGTGGCCGAAGTCACCGCCACGCCCTTCTCGATGGTCAACTTCATCGACGAGAACCGGCAGTTCTTCGCGGGACTGCACACCCCGACGGGCAACCGCGGCGGCCGGGACCTCGGTTCGGCCGCGGCGCGCAGCAACCGCAGCGGCCGGTACATGGCCCGCGACCACGGCTACTGCCCGCACGTCCTCGTCCGGCGCAAGGCCCTCGTCCTGGACGACGTCTGCGACTACCCGCGATTCGCGGGCAATCCGGTGGTCGACGACATAGGCATCCGCTCCTACCTCGGGGCGCCGCTGATCGACCGCACCGGCATTGCGCTGGGCACCGTCTGTGCCGTCGACACGGTGCCGCGCCCCTGGGGGCGGGCCGGGCTCGACACCATCAAGTCACTCGCCCATGAACTCGTCCGGCAGATCGACGACCGGGAGGGCCTTCACCCTCTCTGACGCCACCGTTGCCGACGGTGCCGTGCTCAACTCACCGGCGGCGCACCGGTACTGCCCCGAAGAACCACCTTCCCCCCGATCCGCAGCACCCGTGAGCCTCCCGCACCCGACGGTGTCCGCAACGCGAGAGCGATCACCTGCTCGCCCATCTCCGTGAGCGGCAGCGCCACCGTGGTCAGCGGCGGCGACACCTCACGTACGACGGGAATGTCGTCGAACCCCGCGAGCGACATGTCCTCCGGGACGCGTACGCCGGCCTCCCGCAGCGCGGAGAGCGCGCCGACGGCCACGCTGGGCCCGCAGCATCGAGACGTACGCGATCTCCCGGGCGGGTTCGCGGAAGGTGGAGGCCAGCATCACCAGCAGGTCCTGCTCGGCGGCCGCGCGCATCACTCCACCGGCGATGCCCGCGAAGTAGGGGTCGCCGACGTCGTGGCAGATCAGCCCGCACGGTCGCGTCACGGACGCCGGGGCGCGTCGACCCTTTCGGGAGGGCTACGGCTGCCGCACCGCTTCGGCCACGACGCCGGCCGCGCGAAGCCTCCGCGCCAGGAGTTCGATCTCGGGCCCGGTGCCGTGGTGGCCGCCGTCGAGTATCCGCTCCAGCAGCGCCCGTGCCCGGGGGAGCGACCGCCCCTCATCGGTCCGCAGGACGCGGAGGACCGGCAGCCGCCGGACCGGGGCTTCCACCAGGACCAGCCGGGCCGCGCCGTGCTCGGCGAGCATGCGGGCACGCAGGTGATCGGGGAGCTCGCCGTCGCACACCAGCACCGTCGAGTCGCAGCGGGAGCACTGGTGCTCCTCGTCCCACCACACGCGGTCCTCCCGCACGGACTGCGTCCCCGAACAGCGCAGTTCCGCCCCGCAGGTCTCGCAGGGGGCGGACCAAGAGACCGTGGCGATGTCCATCTCGGCACCCTCCCGGCAAGGGGTCTCGGTAGCATTGAGGAGGCTCATTATGGGCGCTCGTGGTGCTGGACCCGGAATGCGGTACGGCCCCGGGCGCCGAACCGCGCACCTGGGGGCCCTTCGTACCGTCGCTCAGTAGCGCAGCCGGTCGCCGCCGTGATGGTGGTGGAGCAGCTTCAGCCCCGACTGCCTGGCGGCCGGCCCCGCACGGTTGAACTGCCGTGCCACCTCCCGGTATCCGGCCGGCGAGTGCAGCGAACCCGGCAGGCTCGGGACCACGATCCACCTGCCGCCCAGCGTACGGACGTCCTCCAGCGCCTGCGGGAGCCCGGAGCCGGTCACGGTGGTGGGTCTGCGGGGCGCACGGCGCCGGGCGGGGCCCACCGTGCTGGGCGGGGTCCACGGCGCTGGGTGGGGCGCGAGCCGCGGGCGCGCGTGGGTGTCACTGCTGGGCGTTACGGTCGAAGCCCGGCGAGAAGCCGCCGGGACCCCTCGAAACGGAGGCCCGGGATGCCCGCCGACGCCGTGATCACCGCCGCCGATGTCCGCTCGGCCGCGCTGTCCTTGCCCGCCACCACGGAGAAGCTCGCCTGGGGGCAGCCGGCCTTCCGGGTGGCGGGCAAGATCTTCGCCTCGCTCGGCGACGACGAGACGGCGATGGGTGTGAAGTGCCCCCGGGAGGACCGTGCCGAGTTGATCGCCGCCGAGCCGGAGAAGTTCTTCATCCGTGAGGGCCACGACGACCACTACGCCTGGATGCGCGTCCGGCTGTCCGCCCTGGAGGACGCGGCTGAGCTGGCCGCCATCCTCGCCGACTCCTGGCGGCAGGCCGCCCCGCGCCGGCTGGTGGCGGAGCACCCGGAGCTGGACGTGCCGGGGGGCGGGGCGGCGGGGCAGAGCGAGGAGTGAGCGCGGCGGGCGACCGGTAGGGGGCCGATGGGCGGTGTGCGGGCCGGGTGAACGGTCGCGCGAGCGGGCCGGGCAATCCGGGTGAGCGGGCCGGGCTGTGAGGCTGTGCGGGCGGGCGGCTCGGGCTGGGGGACCGGCCCGGCGGATCGGCCCGGCGGCCCGGCCTGGCGGCCCGGCGGCCCGGACCGGCGGCCCGGCACGCCGGGCTCGTGGGCCCGTGGATCAGGGGCGCAGGAATCCGGTGATCTGCTCCCGCAGACCTTGCGGGTCCAGGCCGTGCGCCGTGAGGTGCTCCTCCAGCTGCCCGTACCGGCGCAGCTCGGCGCGTCCCACGCCCAGCCCGAGCACCCGGTGGGGCAGGTCGATCAGCGCTTCGCCCGTCGCGGTGACGGAGGTGCCCGCCAGATAGGGCTCCACGACCACCACGTCCGCGGTCGCCTCCGCACGGACGGCCCGGCGCACCCCCGCCGTGTCGAACGGCCGCACGGTCGTCGCGTACAGCACGGTGACGTCCAGCCCCTCCGTGGCGGCGATGACGTTGTCGAGCATGGGGCCGACCGCGATCACGGTCCCGCGCCGCCCTTCGCGCACCACGGTGAACCCGGCCGTGCCGCTCACCGGCAGCGCCTCCCGGTTCGCCTGGAGCGAGAGGCGTACGTACACGCGGTCGTCGCCGGCGACCGACTCCCGCAGCAGGGCCTCGGCCTCGTCCGGATGGCCCGGCACGTGCACGGTCCAGCCTTCGAGCGTGTCCAGGAGGGCGACGTCACCGGGTGACATGTGCGTGAATCCCCCGGCCGGCCAGTCGTACGAGCCGCCGGCGCTCACCAGGATTCCGCCGACCCCCTGGTGCCCGAAGTCCAGCTTGACCTGCTCGAACGGCCGCTCGACCAGGAAGCTGGCGAAGGTGTGCACGATCGGCCGCATTCCCGTCAGCGCCATTCCCGCGCCGGCCCCGATGAGCAGCTGCTCCCGGATCCCGACGTTGATCACCCGGTCCGGGTGGGCGCGCAGAGCCGGGGCGAAGCCGTCGGTGCTGATGTCGGCGAGCACGACAGCCAGCCGGGGCTCCTCGTCCAGGAGTCGCGAGGCGGTGCTGATGAATCGGTCACGCATGGTGTCCATGAAGGGGTCCTCCTCGGGGCTCCGGTGTGCGGAGCCACGGTCGAGCGGTGGTCGTGCGGGTGGTGCTGGTCAGCTCTTGGGCTCGACGCGGGCGACGACGGCCAGCGGTTTGCCCGGGTGGGGCGTGGTGAACGCCGCGTACAGGGCCTCGTGGTCGCGACCGTCCACGGTCATCGCCGCCCACCCGGCGGACGCGAAGCGGGAAGCGATCCCGCCGGGCCAGCCGTGGGTGGCGGACGCGTTGTCGATCACCAGCGTGTGGAGTTGTTCGAGCCCGGCGGGGCCCGCGTGGGCGATGGCTTCGTGGTTGCTGCCCTCGTCCAGCTCGGCGTCGCCGATCAGGACCCATACCCGGGGATCCGTGAGGCCCTGGGCGCGCAGCCCCAGTACGGTTCCGACGGCGAGCGGCAGTCCGTGCCCCAGGGACCCGCTGCCGATCTCCGCCCCCGGCACCAGAAGCCGGTCCGGGTGGTGCCCGAGCGGTGAGTCGTACGCTCCGAAGCCGGGCAGCAGTTCCTCTCCGAAGAAGCCGTGCGCGGCGAGGATGGCGTAGTAGGCCATCGGCCCGTGCCCCTTGGACAGCAGGAAGCGGTCCCGCCCGGGGTCGTCGGCCGTCTCCGGTGTGACTCGGAGCACCCTGTCGTAGAGCACCCACAGTGCGTCGAGCGTGGAATGGGCGGCGGGAGCGTGCTTCTCGGCACCGGTCATCAGGGCGATCAGGCGGCCGAGGTCAGGGAATGCGCGGGGGCCGCGCACAGGCGCGGCGGTTGTGTTCGTCACGACACAGAGCGTTCAACATCAACTGCGGTTGAGGTCAAGCGCGGCATGGTGTTGGTGACCACCTGCTGGAGTGCGGTATTGTTCTCATGCGCGTTCAGCCAGGGGAAACCCCAGGTCAAACGGGCAGCGGGACGTGGCGCAGCTTGGTAGCGCACTTGACTGGGGGTCAAGGGGTCGCAGGTTCAAATCCTGTCGTCCCGACTGGAGACAGTCGTAGATCAGGGGCCGGTTTCGGAGCAATCCGAAACCGGCCCCTGATCCTTTTTGGGGACCAACCGGGTACCAGCCGGGGGCCAACCGGAGGCCCGGCGTCCCCCGGCCTCATCCGCCGACACCCCCGCACGTGCTGCGGACCGCCCGTCGCTCCGGCGTGTTCCCGGCGTCGCCCCGGAGGGTTCCACGGCTTCACGGACCGGGCCCCGGAGCGACGGTGGGCACGTCGGGAGGTCCTGCGGGGCGCTGGCCGAGGGGCGGTGGGGAGGGGGTCCGAACGCATTGTCACTGGGGCCGCCTAGAGTCTCTCCCACTCGTCACGGTGCGTTGCCGTCGACGGGTCTCATCAGCGTGCCACCGGTTCGGCGGCCGTTCGGAAACAGGGGAGAACAGCGCATGGGGTGGGTGTCGGCAGGCGACTACGAAGTCGCTCTCGAGGCGGGCAAGGTGGTCTGCCGCAACGGGAAGGGGCGGCGGCTGAAGTCCGTTCCGGCCAAGTTGAAGGACGATCCGGCGGTCGTGGGTCTCCGGCAGCTGACCGAGTGGATGGAGCGGCACGAACGCCGGTGCCTGACCGACGTCGAGCAATGGATGGTGCGTTCGCTTCCCGTTCCCACGGCCGTGCTCGCCAGGGTCTGGCCCGACCCGGCGTGGCAGGCGGCCCTGCGGGACGTCGTGGTCACCGGCGCCGACGGCGGGGTCGCGGGGTTCCTGCGCGATGTCGATCCCGAGCGCGGTCTCGGCCTCGTCGACCTGGACGGCGACACGGTCCGCATCACCCCGGACGTGGTCAGCGTGCCCCACCCCGTCCTCCTCGACGACCTCGACGACCTGCGGGAGTTCGCGGTCGAGCTGGAGGTGCGCCAGCACGTGGAGCAGCTGTTCCGTGAGGTGTGGCACCGCCCGCCCGGCCTCGCCCCGGAGACCACTTCCGTGGATACCTACGCCGGCGGCGTGTTCAAGGAACTGCGCTTCCTGCACGGCCGCGTCACTCAACTCGGGTACCGGTCGCGCGGGGGATACGCGGTCTGCCCGGTGGTCGAGGACGGCGCCGTCGCCGAGGCGCGCATCTGGATCGGTGAGCACGACGGATACGACGAGTACGACACCGAGACGGGCCCCCTGGGCTGGACCGACCCCGCCGGGCGCGCGCTGACGGCCGCCGAGGTCGGCCCCGTGGCCTGGTCGGAGGGCATGCGGATGGCGGCGGCACTCTACGCCGGCCGCGACGTGGCGGACGAGGAGCGGGCGGCATGAGCATCACGACGACGAACACGGACGCGAAGGCGACGGCCCGGGACGCGGCGTTGCTTCCCGGCCAGGCCCGGGGCGAGAGCACCTCGGTCCCCGCCGTCGAGGCCCGGGCGACGGCCCTGCTGGACGCGGGCGCGATCCTCCCGGCCGGCACCACCGGCCGGGACGACGCCGACGCGCTGACCGCCCGCACCTACACGCACACCGCCCTCGGCGACCGCCCCGTGGTCCGGCTCGTGCCCGGCACGCTCGGCGAAGCCGAGGACCTGGCCCTGGAGTTCCTCGGGCTGGCCCGGACCGCCGAGGCCCCCGTCGTCGGTCAGGTGCGCCGCGAGACGCTGGGCTTCCCGGCCTGGGCGCTGGTCAACGACCCGGCCAACGGGCACCACGCCCTGGCCCTGGTCAAGGACATCGAGCGGCTGGGCCGGCAGGCCAAAAGCCGTGCCGGAGCGGCCAAGGACGGCTTCGACGCCCTCGGCACCCGGCTCGGCCGGGCCGTGCCCCACTTCCTTCCCACCTACTACGAGCAGGTGGCACGCCTCTTCCTCCAGGCCGAGAACACCAGTTACGCCGCCTCCTTCTTCGGCAAGGCCCGCGAAGCCGAGCGGGTGCACGGACTGGTCGTGGACGAGGAGCGGCAGCGGGCCGTCTTCCTGGAGTTCGCCCTCGTCGGCGCGCTGACCGTCAAGGCGCTCCGGCAGTACGTACGGGACCTGGTGGCCCGGCTCGCACCGGCGGACGCCTGGGCGCAGTACCGCCGTCTGCTGGTCGAGCGCTGCGCGGCCGGCATGCCGCCGTACGCGGCGCTGCCGCAGGACGTGCGTGCCCTGGTCAAGGCCGCCGGGCTGGACCGCGAGGCCGCCGAACAGGAGCTGGTGGCCGATCTGATCGGCTCGCCGGGGGTCGTCCGCGCTCCCGCCTCGTTCTGGGCGGCGTACCGCTCCTCGCTCATCGTCCTGGCCCGACGGGACGCGGCCGTGAGGACCCGCCTCCTGGGCTTCTTCCCGGAGACCTTCGACGAGAGCGGCCGGGACGCGGACGGCGAGCCCGGCTGGCTCGCGTTGCTGGCCGAGTCCGGCGCCGAGGAGCTGCTGACCGCCCTCCCGGACACCTCCGCGACCGTGCCCTCCGACTCCGCCGCCCTCGCCGCGCCGCCCGTCTCCCCGGCGGACTGGCTCGCCCGCTGGGAGGCACACCGCAGGCACAGCCGGGTCACCTCGGGCCGCTGCCCGGGGACCCTCGGTCTGGCCGCCCGGATGGTGGACCGGCTGCGTGCCGACGGGCGCCCCGTCGAACTGTTCCAGGGCCGCTGGCAGCGCACCGCCGACCTGGACCTTCTCGATCTCTGCCTGGCCTCCGGCGTCCCCGTCGCCGAGCCGGACGACCAGGACGCGGGGACCGCGCGGTCCCTCGGTGTCCCGATCGGCCCGTGGCTCACCGACACCACGCCCGGCGCGCGGGATCTCACCGCCGTAGCCGAACGGCCGGTCTTCCGCGCCCTGCTGAGCCGGAACGTCGGGAACCTGGGCGACGGACACCGGCAGCGGCTGAGCGACGCCGGCCTGGCGAAGATCGCGGCGCACCCGGTGCTCTCCGTCATCCTGCGGGAGTGGCTGACCGCCCGGGCCGAGGAGTACACGGCCGCACGCGGGCTCCCAGGGCTGCGTACCGCCCTCAACAGGCTCTCGTCGTTCCGCCCGGTGGTCGCGGACGTCGCCCCGGAAGCCGTACGACTCCTCGAGAACCACGAAGTCGTGCCGCTGCTCGCCTCCACCCTGCGGGCCGGTGTCCTCGACGAACTGGGCTGGCCCGCGCTCGACGAGACCTACGCCGAACTGGCCGCCGAGGCCGCAGCCGCCGGGCGTCAGCAACGCAACCGGCGGGAGAGCGTCGGCGTCACCGGCGCCTGGCCCGCGCTGATCCTGAACACCCTCGAACGGGCCGTCGTCGTCGGCCCGGAAGGCGTTCTGCTGCGGCACACCCTGCGGCTCCCCGCCACCGTCGACCACTGGCGGACGATCGCCCTGCGTTACGTCGACGGGGAGTTGCTGGTCATCTGGTGGGAGGACGGCAAGCAGCGCGGCTACTGGTCGCACCGCCCCGCCGAGGTCTTCACCGTCGGTGGCGAGCAGATCCCCCGCTGGGGCGGCTCCGGCGCCTCGGACGACATCTGCCTGCCGCTGCCCGGCGGCGGCAGGGCCACGGGCGGCAAGGCCCTGCACGCGGGAGACACCTCCCTGCCGCCCCAGCGCGCCGTCATCTCCGACGGCACGGGTCACTGGCGAGAGGGCCACCAGGGCACGCGGCGGGTGTGGCTGGAGTACGACCCGGCCGCCGGCACGCACGGCCGCGCCTCCCTCCCCTTCTTCCTCCGCTCCGGCGTGCACGACGGAACCCGCCTGCTCGCCGAGCACTGCCAGGTGCTGCCCCTCCAGCCCGGCCTGGAGACCACCCCGTTCGGCACGGACGGCGCGGTCCTCGGCCGCTGGGTCCGTCGTACGGTCTCCGAGACCGGCACGGCCGCCCCCGCCGACGGGCATCGCATCGTCGCCGGCACTCCCGACGGCCACACGGTCACCCTGCCGGACCCGCTGCCCGGCGGAGCCTCCCGCGTGCCGGTCGGCGCCCTCGTCCTGCCCGGCGGTGCACGGCCGGTCGCGGCCCTGAACCACCGCTCCGTGGAAGCGCACTCGGCGGACACGGACGGCACCGGGGGCAGCCTGTGGTCCGTCACCACCGACTCCTCCGGCGGAAACGACGCGGCGGGCACCCCCTATGTGCCTCCCGTCGCCTACTGGCACGCCCTGCGCCCGAGGGACGAGCGGGGCTCCTTGGCTCTGCGGAACCTGACGGACGCCCGGGCGGAGGAGCTGTTCAATGAGGTCGCCGCCGCGGTCGCCCGGCACCTGGAGGCGTTCCGGGCCGTCGAGGACTACACCGGGCCCTCCGCGCGGGAGCTGACCGAGGAGGCCGCCGCCCGGGTGCTGCCCGAGGTGTCCGACGCACGGCTTCTCGCGGGCGTCACCGCGCTCGCCCGGAACGCGGTGGACCGGGCTGTCTCAGCCGCCCGGTATCTGGAACCGCCCGAGGACGTTCAGCCGGTCACTCCCCGGGACACCGCGCGCACCAAGGGCATGTTCTTCGATCACGAGCCCGAGCACGGCGACGACACGACGCTGCGGGACGCCTCCGCCTGGGGTCACGAGCGGATGCGCGGCAGCTGGTGGAGCGGCGGGCGCCGATGGACCGTGATCCGGCAGATCCTCGCCGTCAACCACGTCCTCGGCGGCGGGCCGGCGTACGGCCCGCCCACGCCGTCGAAGGTCCCGTTCACCCCTGTGGACGGCTGGCAGCGGGACGAGTACACCGTGCCCGGCGACGCCCTCACCTGGACCTCCGTCCTCGACAGGCTGCCCGAACTGGCCTACCGGGCCTCCTCGGCGGCCACCTCCCCCGAGCACCGCACCGGGCTTCTCGTACTGCTGGAAGCACTCGCCGCGGGGCCGCTGGCCGACCCGGCGGGCACGGTCAGGCTGGTGGAGCTCGTCGAACCGCTCGGCGGAGGTGCCCCCGGGCGCGGTCGTCCCGAGGCCGTGCACCGCCTCGGCCAGGTGCTCCGCAAGGACGCCCGCACGGTCGTTGTCATCGACGACCGCGGCCGGAACTCCCGGGACGACGCCGCGCGCTGGCTCGCCCTGGACCACGATCCGACCGGCGCCTTCGGCCCCGTCCCCGGCTTCACCCTCGACCGCGAGCGCGTTCACCGGCAGGGCATCGCCCGCGACCGGCTCACCCGGCTTACCGCCCTGGTACGGGAGAAGGGCCCTGCGCCCTGGCGCCCGGAGGCCGTCGAGGCGTTCCACACGGCCACCGGAATCGGTCCCCTCCAGGCCGCCGCCCTGGTGTCGGCAGCCGTTGAGGAGCCCGGCGCCGAGGCGCTCGCGCTGCTCGGCGCGAAGACACGTGCCTTCGAGGAGGCCCAGGCAAGGCTGGACGCCCTGCCCCGCGACGACCGGCACGCCCTGCTCCGGGCGCTGCTGCCCGCGGACCCGGCCGAGCTGTGGTCCACGGGCCCCGACGTCCGGGCCGCCGCCGAGGTCTGGCAGGAGCGCCTGGCCTCCCTCGTACGCGTCCCCGAGGAGCTGGACCTCGACCTCTCGGGCACCACCCCGGACGCCGTCGACCTGATCCTCAACGCGCACTCCCGGGCCTGGCTCGCCCACGGCACCGCCGTCCAGGACGGCACCGGCCGTCCGGGCCCGCGCCTGACGGGCGCACGCGGTACGGTCACCTCCGCCCTGACCGCCCTGCGCACCCTCGCCTACACGCTGCCGTACGGGCACCCGCTGCGGGCGCACCTGCCCGTCGGGCTCGCGGCTCTGCGCAGCCGCCTCGCCGACCCGGATCTGGTGCTGGACCTCGGTCTGCACTGGACCGAGTCGGGCCCGATCGGCGCCGCGGTCCGCGCCGCCCACGGGCTCCCCGAGTCCGGCGGCGCCGACGCCGACGGGCTGGTCAGGGTCGGCACGGCGCTGCTCCTCGCCCCCGGTTACGGCGACAACGAGAAGCTGCTGATTCGCCCGGCCGGCCTGGCAGGCTCCGACGACCCGGTGTTCGGCCTCGTCGAGGGCACCGTCAGCAGCCACGGCACCGGCGATCTGCTCGCCCTGCGCGCACTGCTGGGAGAGGAGACCGACCTGCTGGCCACGGCGGGCGCCCCCGACGGCTCCCCGCCCCACCCGGCCCAGGACCCGACGCGTGCGGTGCCGGACCTGGTGGCCGAGGCAGCCGACGCCCTCGGCCTGAGCGCGGACGCCTCCGCGCTCTACCTGATGCTGCTCGCCCTGCCCGACCCCACGGACCGCAACTGCGTCCGCTGGACCGGGTGGAAGCCGGCACGGGTCAAGAAGGCCCGTGCGGAACTCGCCGCCACCGACCTCGTCGTGGAGGCCAAACGCCCCCGCGCCGGCCGCACGTTGTTCCTCCCCTGCGGCTGGCTGGAACGCCGTGCTCCCGGGCTGCCGCTGGAGACCTGGAAGGAACGCCTGTACCCCGTGGCAGGGTCCGCCCGGACCGTGCCCCACCTCCCGGTGTCCGGGCTGTTCGCGGCCGCCTGGGCACGGGCGCGGGGCGGCGACGCCCCCGCCTTCGAAGAACTGGACACCCGCGCAACCCGGAAGGGCCGCCGCCGATGACGAACGACGCCATGATCACCACGGACAGCACCACTACGGATAGCACCGCCACGGGCGGCGTCCCGGGCCAGGCGACGGCGCCCGGCCGGGAGCGCCGCCAGATCACCCTTCCCGAGGACCGGTACGCCACCGAGCTGGCCTTCCTCGCCGCCCACGACCCCGGGCCCCGGCCGCCCGGCTGGCTGCTCACCCCGCGTGCCGTCGTCACCTTCGTGACAGGCAGCGCGGGTGAGGCGCTGGGTCTGCCGAAGGGCGCCAGGCCCGGTGCCGGGGTACCGGGCCGCCTGGTGATCGAGCAGAAGTTCGTCGGCGAACGCGCCCTGGTCGAACGGTGTGTGGTCACCCTCGCCGGAGAGCGCGGACTTCTCCTCGTGGGCGAACCCGGCACCGCCAAGTCCATGCTCTCCGAACTGCTGTCGGCGGCCGTCTGCGGGACCAGCGCGCTCACCGTGCAGGGCACCGCGGGCACCACCGAGGACCAGCTCAAGTACGGCTGGAACTACGCGCTGCTGCTCGCCCAGGGACCCACCGAGCAGGCCCTGGTGCCCTCCCCGGTTCTCACCGCCATGACCCGGGGGGCCGTCGCGCGGGTCGAGGAGGTCACCCGCTGCCTGCCGGAGGTCCAGGACGCTCTCGTGTCGCTGCTCTCCGAACGGCGGATCGCCGTCCCCGAGCTCGCGGGCAGCGAGGGCGCCCAGGTGCACGCGGCCCCCGGGTTCACGCTCATCGCCACCGCCAACCTGCGGGACAAGGGAGTCTCGGAGATGTCCGCCGCGCTGAAGCGGCGCTTCAACTTCGAGACCGTGGGCCCCATCGGGGACGTGGACGCCGAGACCGCGCTCGTACGGCGCCAGTCGCG
Source organism: Streptomyces sp. MMBL 11-1 (assembly GCF_028622875.1). Lineage (NCBI taxonomy): Bacteria > Bacillati > Actinomycetota > Actinomycetes > Kitasatosporales > Streptomycetaceae > Streptomyces > Streptomyces sp. MMBL 11-1. Next base: position 7,320,593 of record NZ_CP117709.1, read on the forward strand.
GGCGGCCGTCGAACGTGTGGGAGCCGCCTACCAGGTGGACGACGCGGTCCTCGAAGCGCTGGTCACCGCCTTCCGGGACCTGCGCGAGGGCCGCTCCGTGGAAGGCTGGGAGGTCGAGCGCCCCTCCACGGTGATGAGCACGGCGGAGGCGGTCTCCGTCGCGGGCTCCCTGGGTCTGGCCGCCGCCTACTTCCCCGGCGACCGGGACGTGCTCTCCCTCCTGCCCGGCCATATCCTCGGCGTCGTCCGAAAGGACGACCCCGCCGACGCGGCACGGCTGCTGGGGTACTGGGACGGCCCGGTGCGCAGGCGCGCCGAGCAGGGGTCGGCCACCTGGCGTGCCCTGTGGGACCTGCGCGCGGTGCTGGAGAACTGACGGATGAGCGAGTCGACCATCCCCGAGACACGGTCCGCCGCGGAGGTGGTGCCCCCGACGGAGGCGCCGCCCACCGGCCCCGTGCCGGGCCCCGCTTCCCCGGCCCGGGGCCCGGCGGCAGCGCCCGCCGCCCCGGCTTCCGGGCCCACCACCTCGGAAGCCGCGGTCGCCGCCCTCGCGGCGACCGGCCCGGGGCTGCCGTTCCTGATCGGGGTGCGTCACCACGCGCCCTCGCTGGCGGCAGCACTGCCGGCACTGCTCGACGCGGCGGCCCCCGACGTCCTCCTCGTCGAGCTGCCCGCCGAGTTCCAGCCCTGGCTGGGCTGGCTCGCCCACGAGGAGACCGAGGCACCGGTAGCGCTGGCCGCCGTACCCGCCGACGGGCCCGGAGCCGGTTCGGACGGCGAACGGGGTCCGGCCTTCTACCCGTTCGCGGACTTCTCGCCGGAACTGGTCGCCCTGCGCTGGGCGGCGAGAAACGGAGTCCCGGCGGTGGCCTGCGATCTGCCGCTGGCCGACCGCGCGTGGCAGGGGGGCGGCCCCGACACCCCCGTTCCTGTCCCCAGCGCCGAGTCCGCGACCGGGCCGGGGGAGGGGCGCGGGCTGTCCGCCGCGCTCCGGTCCCGGCTCACAGGCCGGGACGGCGACGACCTGTGGGACCGACTGGTGGAGGCCCTCGCGCCCGGCTCGACACCCGAGGCGCTCCGCCGCGCCGCCCTGCTCACCGGCTGGGCGCTGCGCCACGAGGCCGAGGCGCGGGGCGGCGTGCAGGGCACGGACCTGGTGCGCGAGGCGTGCATGCGCCGACATGTCGCCGAAGCCCTGGCGAGCGGGCGGCGGCCCGCCGTGGTGGTGGGAGCCTTCCACACCCCGGCGCTGCTGCCGTCCGCCGCCGAGACCGCCGGAGGTCCCGCACCGGAAGCACCGGAAGCACCGGAAGCACCGGAAGCGCAGGCACCACCGGCAGCACCGGACCGGCCCCCCGTGCCGGAGCCGGGTGGCCACAGGCAGGGCACCGCGGGGACGACGGCGTGCACGGTCTCCCTGGTCCCGTACACGTACCCGCTGCTCGACTCACGCTCCGGCTACCCGGCCGGCATCCGGGACCCGGAGTGGCAGCACACCGTCCTGGACGCCGCCGGGGACCCGGCGGCACTGCACGAGGCGCTGATCCGCACCGCGGTCCGCCTCTGCGCCGCTCTGCGTGAACAGGGCCACCCCTACGGTCCTGCGGACGGCCGGGAGATCGTACGGGTGGCCGGCGACCTGGCCCGGCTGCGCGGCCTGCCGGCCCCCGGCCGCGGTGAGCTCCTGGAAGCCGTGCAGACGGTGCTGGGGCGCGGCGAGACCTACGGCACCGGCCGCGCCGTCGCCCGCGCCCTCGAACGCGTACTCGTCGGAGCCCGCACCGGACGGCCCGCACCCGCCGCTCCGCGCAGCGGACTGGGCCCCGCCGTGGAGGCCGAGACCGAGGCGCTCGGGCTCCCCGGGCCGACGGACACGCACGAGAAGGCACCGCGCGACCTCCGGCTCGACCCGGCGCGCTCCAGCCTGGACCGACGCCGCGAACTGCTGCTGCGCAGGCTGACGGTGTGCGGCATCCCGTACGCGCGGGAGCAGGGCGTGGCCGGTGCGGCGGGCAGCGAAGGACTCACGACGCGCTGGCAGGTGCGGTGGACCCCGGCGACAGCCGCGATGCTCACCGCGGCCGGAGCCCGCGGCGTCACCCCGGCCCAGGCGGCCGAAGGCGTACTGCGGCAGCGGCACGCGGCCGAGCGCGCGGAGGGCGGCCCGACGGCCGCCCAGGTCGTGGGCGGCCTCACCGGTGCCGCCGAGTGCGGGCTCCCCGCCCTGGCCGACGAACGCCTGACGGAACTCGCGGCCGTCCTCCCCGCGAGCGGCACCCTTCCCGAACTCCTCTCCGGACTCGACCTGCTGGACCGCCTCGACGCCGGCCACCTGCCGGGCTCGGGCCTGCCCGACGCCACCGCGAAGCCGGACGCGACGGCCACCGCACGAGCCGCCCGCACCGCGCACGTGGCCGAGCTCCTGACCTCGGCCGCGGTACGCCAGGTCGACGGTCTGACCGGCTCCGAGGACCCCGAGGACGCCCGGGCGCTCCTCGAACTGGCCCAGCGGGCCGACCGCGTGGGCGGCATCCGGCTCACCGACGCCCTCGCCCGGCTGGCCGCCGACGGCACCCCGTTGATCGCCGCGGCCGCCGGAGCGGTCAGGGTGCTCACGGGCCACGAAGAGGCGGAGGCCTTCGGGGGACGCGTCGCCTCCTGGGTGGACGGAGCCGTGGACAGCTCCTCCAGGGCTGCGCTCACCGCCCGGCTCACCGGCGTCCTGACGGTGGCGGGCCCGCTCCTGACCGTCGGGGTCGGCGCCCTGGACCCGCTGCTGCACCGGGTCGTCGAGCTGGACGACACCGCGTTCCTGGCCCGGCTGCCGGCCCTGCGCGGTGGCTTCGACACCCTGAGCCCGGCCGCCCGGGACCGGCTGCTGGACACCGTCGAGGAGCGGCTCGGCGAACGGGTCGACACCCTCGACGCGGACGACCCGGCCGAGCTGGCCCGCCGGACGACTGCCGACCTCGCGGCCCGCCGGCTCCTGACCGGCCTCGGCCTGCCCGTCCCGCCACCCGCGCGCGACGACCGGACCCCACAGCCGCCCGACCGCCCCACCGCGGCGAGCCCCACCGCCGCACCCGACGCCGAGGCCGCCACCGCGTCCGCTGTCGTACCCTCCGCCGAGGACGCCACCGCGCCCGTCCTCGTACCCTCCAGCCAGGACGCCCCCGCGCGGACCCTCGCGCCCGCCGACCGCTGGAGGCTCGTGCTCGGCAGGCGCGCTGACCAACTCCCCTCCGGGGCCGCCCGCCTGGCGACCGCTCTGGACGAGCTCTACGGCGCGGGGCACGGCGAGGGATCCCGCGGCGGCCTGCCCGGTCACGGCGGCTCCGGACCGCGCGGTGGCCGGGAGCCGTCCTTCCCCGGAGTCCGCGAGTGGTCCGAGGAACTGGCCGCGCTGTTCGGCCCCGGCGTCCGCGAGGAGGTCCTCGCAGCGGCAGCCGGTACAGGACGGCAGGACATCCTCGCCGAAATCGACCCGACAGCCGTCACCCCCTCCGTGGAACTGCTCCGGACGATCCTGCGGTACGCCGGCGGGCTCCCCGAAGCCCGCCTCGCGGCGCTCCGGCCCCTGGTCCGCCACCTGGTCGACGAGCTGACCCGCCAGCTCGCCACCCGGCTGCGGCCCGCCCTCACCGGTACGATGCTGGCCCGGCCCACCCGCCGCCCCGGCGGCAGGCTCGACCTGCCGCGCACGCTGCGCGCCAACCTGGCCACCGCTCGCCGCACGGCCGACGGTCCGATCCAGGTGATCCCGGAGAAGCCCGTGTTCCGCAGTCGCGCCCGCCGGTCGGCCGACTGGCGTCTGATCCTGGTCACCGACGTCTCCGGATCCATGGAGTCGTCCACGATCTGGTCCGCGCTGACCGCCTCCGTGCTCGCCGGAGTGCCGGCCCTGAGCACCCATTTCCTGGCCTTCTCCACGGAGGTCGTCGACCTCACCGGCCATGTGCACGATCCCCTCTCCCTCCTGCTGGAGGTCAGCGTGGGCGGGGGCACGCACATCGCCGCGGGGCTGCGGCACGCCCGCAGCCTGATCGCGGTGCCCAGTCGCACCCTCGTCGTCGTCATCAGCGACTTCGAGGAGGGCGCGCCGCTCGCCGGGCTGCTGGCCGAGGTGCGGGATCTGGTATCCACCGGCTGCCATGTGCTCGGGTGCGCGAGTCTCGACGACGCCGGCCGGCCCCGCTACTCGACGGGCGTCGCCGGGCAACTCGTGGCCGCCGGCATGCCCGTGGCCGCCCTCAGCCCACTCGAACTGGCCCGCTGGATAGGGGAGAAGACCGCATGACCGCCGCCCAGTTTCCCCCTGTCGCGCCGGAGGTCACGGCCACCCTCGTGGAGGACCTCTCGCCCCGGCTGCGCAAGCGCCTGGACGCGGCCGTCACCAAGCTCGGCGCCCGCCCGACGCGCCGCGACGGGGACACGGTGACCATCGAGGTCGACGACGAGACGGAGCTGCGCCTGCACGCCCCGGGCGGCGTGGTGGCGACGACGGACGCCATCACCTGCGGTTGCCTCCTCGCCCCGGCCTGTGTCCACCGGGCGGCCGCCGCCTGCGCCGCCCCCGCGGCGGACCCGCCGCCGGAGTGCGCCGGCCGGCCCACCACCGCGGCGCCCGAACCCACCTCCGTAACGGACCCCGCCTCCGCGACCGGCCCCGCTCCCGTAACCGGTACCGCCGCCGACTCCGACACCCCGCCCGAGGTGGCGAGCCCGTCCCGGCGTGCCGCCGCCGACGCCCTGTGGTCGGCGGGCGCCGCCGTGCTGGAGGCCGGTGTCGACGGGGCCGGTGCCGTCGCCCAGTCGGCGCTCCTGCGCGCCGCGCACACCGCCCGGCTCCGGCAACTGCCGCGTGCCGCGGGCGCCGCGCTGTCCGTCGTCACGCTGCTGCGCGCGGCCCGTGCCGGCGATCCGTCCTACCGCACCGCCGACCTCGTCACGGCCCTGGCCGAACTCCTGGGCACCGCACACCGAGTGAAGACGGCGTCCGGGCCGGAGCTGGCCGCGGCCATGGGCCGGGCGCGCCGCCCGTACAGCCCGGACGGCTCGCTGCGCCTGTACGGCCTGTTCACCGAGCCCGTCGTCACCGACTCGGGCCATGGCGGGGTCCGCACCTGGGTCGCCGGGTCCGACGGCCGTCTCTTCACGGTCGGCGATGTGGCGCCCGGCGGCGTCGGACGCGCCCTGGGCGTGGCCGACCGGGCCGTGCGCCTGGGGGACTGCGCGCTCACCCACCGGGAGCTGGGCCGGGCCGGCCTGGCGGTCTCCGGGGCGACGGTCTCGCCGGACGGCAGACTGGGCGCCGGGCAGGGCGTCAAGGCCGTTACCGCCCGGGGCGCGGCGTGGACGGAGCCGCCGCTCGCAGCGCTGTGGGAGACGCCGCCCTCCGAACAGGCCGCCCGCGCCCTGCGGTCGGCCTCCCGTTACGCGGATCCGGAGGGCGGCGGCAGCGACCTGCTCTTCCTGGACGTCGAACTCCTCGGCGCGGTCAGGGAGTCGGGCGGCTCCTGCCTGCTCGCGCGGTGCGAGGGAGGCGTTCTCGTCCGGCTCACCGTCGCCGACGACGACCCCGCGCTGGCCCACCGTGACAACGTGATGCTGCTGGCCGCGGCGCCGGGGACACGGCTCAGAATCATCGGCCGCCTGGTGCCCGCCCCTCACCCCCGGCTCACTCTCCTCGCCTGCTCGCACCTCTCCGGCGAGGGCACGATCGACCTCGGCTTCGACCGCCTGCGCCGTGCCGACCTCCCGGACCCGACCGCCCCCGTCCACCCCGCCCCGCTCCAGCCCGGCGGGTCCGGCGCCCACTCGCCCCTGTACCTCCTGGAGCGCCGGGTCGAACAGACGGTCCCGGCGGGCCGCGCCGCCCTCGGCATGCTCGGCGACGTCACCGCCGAGACCCGGCGAATCCGCCGCGCCGGTCTCCCCACGGCCGCCGGACTCCTCACCGCCCTGTGTGCCTCTGCGGCCCAACGCGGTCGCGATTCTTTCGGCCGCCTGCTCCCTGCCGACACCGACGGCTTCGCCACTCACTGGCTGGCCGCCGCCCGCTACACGGCCGCCGTCGCCGAATCCCTGTGCTCGGCGGCCTGGGAACCGACTCAGGAGGAGGTTCGATAGGCGGTGCTCGTCAGGATCCTCGGCGACTGCCGGCAACGAGGCAACGGCCTCCACCACGCCGTCCAGGCCGTTGCCGCACTCCACGACCACGCCCTGTCCGCATGATCCCCAAGGGCACAGAACGCAGCGTCACCCGACCGATCCCAGGCTCTTCTGCAACACGCTTCAGCCGCCGTAGTCGTCGTGGTGGCGGACCCAGTCCATGATCCCGGACTCCTCCTGGCGCCCGAGGGGAGTCAGGTCCAGGTAATTGAAGGTGCCGTTGAGGAGATCGGTGCCACGCGAGTAGGTGGAGTAGGTGTGAAACACGCGGTCGTCCTCGCGGAGGAAGACACTCAGGCCGTGCTGCTCGCCGCTCAGGGCCCAGGATCCGATTCCGGCCTCCCGCAGTTCCTCCTTCGTGCGGAAGTTGAAGAGTACGGGGGTCACGGATTCATCCATGGTCACGTGGAAATCATGGTTGAACGACGTTCCATGGGAGGAAAACCAGGGAAAAGTCCACTTCATGCGTTCACGGAATTTCGTGATCTTCGCGAGAGGTGCGCGCGAGACCGCGGCGAAGGATGTTCGGGCGGCATGCAAATGCGCCAAGTGGCCGATGTTGTCCGCGAGGAGGGAGCATCCGGTACAGCCGGCATCCCAGTCGGGTCCCAGCATGAAGTGGTAGACGATGAGTTGACTGCGACCGTCGAACAGGTCGACGAGGCTTGCCGTGCCGTCCGGGCCGTCGAAGACGTACGGCTCGGTGATCTCGACCATGGGCAAGGCCCGGCGCTGCGCGCTGAGCGCGTCCCGTTCCCGGTCGAACTGCTTCTCCCGCGCCAGCAGTTCCTTCCGGGCCGCTAACCACTCGTCTCTCGACACAATCGCCGGACTCTTCATTCCGATCCCCGCTTTCGTTGTACATTCCCAGCAACCGGAACTCTATGTGAGGAGGCGGGAGCGCTGGCTGCCGTTGTGCTCGTTCATGGCCTGTACCACCGTCCCGAGCACTTCGACAAGGTGACGGAACGCTTGCGGACCGAAGGAATCGAGGTCGTCGCTCCCGAACTCCACCGAGGCTCGCTCCCCGCCGACACCGCGGCGGTCCAGGCCGCCGTCGACTCACTGGCGGAGCCTCCTCTCGTGCTCGGCCACTCCTACGGCGGGTCGGTGATCACCGGAGTGCGCGGAGCGGGACATCTGGTCTATCTGACGGCCTTCGTACCGGACACCGGCGAAAGCGCTGCCACCCTGAGCGGGGCGTCGCCGCGACTCCAGGAGGCGATCACACCCGAGCCCGACGGATCGACCAGTCTGCGTCCCGACCTTGCCGCCGAGGCTCTCTACCACGGCTGCTCCGAACCCCTCGTCGACTGGGCGGTCGGCCTGCTCCGTCCGCAGGCCCGGGGCTGCGCCCGAGGGGTCCCGACGCATCACGGCTGGAAGGACACGCCCTCCACCTACGTGGTCTGCGGCCAGGACCGGGTCCTCGATCCCGCTCTGCAACGGAAGATGGCCTCGCGCTGCACCGACATACGTGAGTGGCCGACGGGCCATTCGCCGTTCGTCGGGCACCCCGGGCTCCTGCTGGAACTCCTGAGCGAACTCCTCGCCGCCACTACCCCGCGGAAGTGAGACGGGGAAGGCGCCGCCACCACGCTCCCTCCGCCGCCCGGAGGGCCGTGAAGCTCAGCGGGCAGCCGCGCGGTGGGACCGGCGCGCGCCGGGCGTACGGTCGGCGTTGACCGATCCGTCACGGCCCCTGACGTCAGGGCCTGTCCACGGCCGACACCTCCACCGAGGTGTACGCGGGCGGTTCCTCGTACGGCCCCGGCGTACGCCCCGGCGTCTACGGGCTCGGGCCGCGCGTCCCGATGCTGGTCGTCCCGCCCTGGAGCACCGGCGGCCACGTCTGCTCCGAGACCTTCGACGGCGCGCAGTTCTACGTCACCTCCGGGAACCGGACCGACGCCCCGTGGACCTACACCGCCGAGGCCGGCAGAACGGTGTCGGACGCCTGGAACTCCGCCTGCTCCGGCGGTGCCCACGACCTCACGGTCCATGGACCTGAGGTCGGGGAGGCGCTGGTACGACGTGTCCTTCACGACCGAGGGCGCCCCGGGCCTCCTGCGCCGCTTCGCCGGTCACGTCGGGACGGGGGCCGTCGGGGTCAGCGACCCGGCGACGGCCACGGACTGACGGCGAGAAGGACTCAACAGCGAAACGGCGGGGGCCCGGACCGTCCCCATCCAGGCCCCCTGCCCGACACGCACACGACGGGCGGGCCGCTCAGACGGCTCCGCCGGTGCCTCCTCCGGCACCGGACGCGGCCTTGATCCCGCGGGTGATCTCGTCCAGGACGGACAGCTTCGGCGCGGCCTCGTTGACGTCGAACCCGGACCGGACCACGACGAGCATGTCCTTGGAGACGGGGGAGGGGAACACCAGCGATTCCACGTAGCCGTCGTCGCCCTTCTCCGTCACCACCTTCCAGCGCACGGCGTAGCCCTTGCCGCCCGCCACCGTGACGGCCTCGGACTTCAGCTCCTTGTGCGAGGAGATCTTCCCGTAGCTCTTACCGCCGTAGGACTCCTGTGCGTTGAGGGCGATGTCCTTCTTGGCCGCCGCCTCGGGCGTCCCCGCGGTGAGCTTCACGGCTGCCGCCGGGGCGGAGAACACTCCACCGCGCACGCAGGTCTCCGCGGTGTCGCCGGGGCACGCGTGCTCACCCGTCGTCAGTCCGGCGCCGACCGCCCCGGACGTTCCCTTCCACCCTTTGGGCACCGGGAGGCTGATCCCCGCGGCCAGGTCCGTGGCGAAGCCCGGTTCGGTCGGCGGCAGCTGCTCATCGGGCCCCTGACCGTCGCCGTTCTCCCCGCCGTTGCCCTCGTCGCCCTTCCCTCCGTCCTTCTCGCCGTCCGGCGCGCCCGGAAGATCAGGGACGGTGGTCGGGGAGGAGGCCGCCGTGTCCGGCCGGCCGCCGACGTCCTCGCCCAGCAGGTACACGCCGCCCCCGATGGCGGCGAGCACCACCGCGCCCACGGTCACACCGACGCCGACACGGATCCCGCGACGCCGCGCCGCGCCGGGCGACGCGCGGACATGGCCGGTCCACCGCGCTCCGTCCCACCAGCGTTCCTGAGCGGGGCCATTGCCTGAGTGCCCGGGGTCTGGATGCCAGCCGGGCGGGGTCATCTGGGTCACGGGGGCACCCTATGCGGACCGGGTGAGAATCACATGAACTGCCCGCACGCGCTCGGGGGCCGATCAGCCCGGCATGGATCGCGTGGCGAGAGAGCTTCCGGCACCGCGCGGCCGGAGCTTCTGGTGTCAGGAGCGATGTCGATGAGGTCGGACCACACGCTCCGCGATCCGTCCACCGCTCTGAGTCCGACCCCATGCGCGGTGTGACATAGGCTGCATGTCCGGATCCGGCCGAGGCAGGGAGTGACGGATGCCCGTCGAATGGCAGCCCGTACGGCAGTCCCGCACCCATGAGCTCGTGCTCCACAGCATCGAGGAACGGGTATTCGCCGGAGAGCTCCGCGCCGGCGACAGGCTGCCGCCCGAACGGGAACTTGCCCCGGTGCTCGGCGTCAGCCGCTCCGCCCTGCGCGAGGCGCTGAGGGTGCTGGAGACCGTCGGCGTCCTGGTGGCCCAGCCCGGGCGGGGACCCGACGCCGGGGCCCGCATCGTGCGCAACCCGGACGACGCCCTGGGCCGGCTGCTCCGTCTGCACTTCGCCCTCGGCAGCTACAGCCTCCAGGACGTTCTGGAGGCCCGGGTGGTCCTGGAGCGGTCCAGCTTCGAGGCCGCCGCCTGCCACGCACCGCCCGAGGACCTCGACGAGGCGGAGGAGCTGGTGGCGGGAATGGCGGAGCCGGGCATCGCGGTGAGCGGGTTCAACGATCTGGACACCCGCTTCCACGTACTCATCGCCCGCAGCTGCGGAAACGCGCTGACGTCGACGCTCACCTCAGCCGTACGGGAGTCGGTGCGCCCGCTGATACTGGGCGCCCTGGAAGCCACTGACGACTGGCCGGCCACTGCTCGCGCCCTCAACGCCGAGCACGGGGCCCTTCTCGCGCTGGTACGGGAAGGGCGGGGCGAGGAAGCCGCGGACCTGGTGGAACGGCATATCCAGGGGCTGCACGGCACGCTGGTGCAAGGCTCCTTCGCGCCGTAGGCACCCGAGCGGGCCCCGTCGGCACGCGACGCGACGCCGGGCGCATCGTGCCGTACGACGCGTACCGCGAACGTTCCACTCAGCACGGACGTTCTACTCAACGGCCTGCGTCAACGACCTGCGTCAACGGTCTGTGTCAACGGTCTGTGTCAACGGTTTGTGTCGCCGGCCCTTGCGAATGACCTGCGCCTAGTATGGTCCGACCATAGAAACCTCGTATGAACGCGCGGGCACCCGACCGCCGCGAACCACCCGACCGGGGAGGCTCCATGCGCATCGGACTCTTCGCCACCTGCCTGGGAGACACGCTCTTCCCCGACGCGGTGAAGGCCACCGCGATCCTGCTCACGCGCCTCGGCCACGACGTGGTGTTCCCGCCGGGCCAGACCTGTTGCGGACAGATGCACATCAACACCGGCTACCAGCGCGAACCCGTGCCCCTGGTACGCAACTTCGCGGACGGGTTCGGCGACGCCTCGATCGAGGCGGTCGTGATGCCGTCGGGCTCGTGCGCCGGTTCCGTACGGCATCAGCACCGGATCGTCGCCGACCGCTACGGGGACGCCGCGCTCCGCGCCGGAGTGGACGCCGTCGCCGCGAAGACGTACGAGCTCTCCGAACTCCTCGTGGACGTCCTCGGCGTCACCCGGGTCGGCGCGTACTTCCCGCACCGGGTGACGTACCACCCCACCTGCCACTCGCTGCGGATGCTCCGGGTCGGTGACAAACCCCTCCGGCTCCTGCGCGCGGTCGAGGAGATCGATCTCGTCGAGCTGCCGGGGGCCGACTCCTGCTGCGGATTCGGCGGCACGTTCGCGCTCAAGAACGCCGAGACGTCCACCGCGGTGCTCCACGACAAGACGGCGAGCATCGCGGCCACGGGGGCACAGGTGTGCACCGCCGGGGACTCCTCCTGCCTGATGCACATCGGCGGCGGCCTCTCCCGGATCCGGTCCGGGACCCGCGTCCTGCACCTCGCCCGGATCCTCGCCGCGACCCGCACCGCGCCCGACGTCCTGACGGAGGCCTCCGTATGAGCACGTTCCTCGGCATGCCCGCCCCGCCGCCCCGCTCCCCCTACGGCACCGGCAACCTCCGTGGCGACCAGGCCTTCCCTCACGCCGCCCACGACGAACTGGGCAACGAACAGCTCCGCCGTAACCTCGGCCGGGCCACCGGCACCATCCGCGCCAAACGGCTGAACGTCACCGGCGAACTGCCCGACTGGGAGGCCCTGCGGGACGCGGGTTCCGCTATCAAGACCGACGCCTTGAACCGGCTGCCCGAACTGCTCGAACAGCTGGAGCGCCAGGTCACCGAGCGCGGCGGCACCGTGCACTGGGCGCGCGACGCCACCGAGGCCAACGAGATCGTCGCCCGGCTCGTGAAGGCCGCGGGCAGCGACGAGGTGATCAAGGTCAAGTCGATGGCCACCCAGGAGACCGGACTCAACGAGCACCTGGAGTCCGTCGGTATCACCCCGCACGAGACCGACCTCGCCGAACTCATCGTGCAACTCGCCCACGACAAGCCCTCACACATCCTGGTGCCCGCGATCCACCGCAACCGGGACGAGATCCGGCAGATCTTCCTCGACCGGATCCCCGGCGTCGACCCTGACCTGGACAACGTCCCCGCCCACCTCGCCGCCGCCGCACGCCGCTACCTCCGCGAGAAGTTCCTGACGACGAAGGTCGCCGTCTCCGGCGCCAACTTCGGCGTCGCCGAGACCGGCACGCTCGCCGTCGTCGAGTCCGAGGGCAACGGACGCATGTGCCTGACCCTGCCCGAGACGCTCATCACCGTGATGGGCATCGAGAAGGTGATTCCGCGCTACCAGGATCTGGAGGTCTTCCTCCAGCTCCTGCCCCGCTCCTCGACCGGGGAGCGGATGAACCCCTACACCTCGCTGTGGACCGGGGTGACGCCCGGCGACGGCCCGCGCGACTTCCACCTGGTCCTCCTCGACAACGGCCGCACCGCCGCCCTCGCCGACGCCGTCGGACGCGCGGCCCTCAACTGCATCCGCTGCTCCGCCTGCCTCAACGTCTGCCCGGTGTACGAGCGGACCGGCGGCCACGCCTACGGATCGACCTACCCCGGGCCCATCGGCGCCGTCCTCACTCCGCAACTGGCCGGAATGCACGCGACGAAGGACGACCCGAACAGTTCCCTGCCGTACGCCTCCAGCCTCTGCGGGGCCTGCTTCGACGCCTGCCCCGTGAAGATCGATATTCCGTCGCTGCTGGTGGAGTTGCGACACCAGCACACCGAACAGGTGGGCGTCTCACCGGAGAAGCTGGCGATGAGGGCGGCGGCCGCCGTGATGCGCCACCCGGCCCTGTACACCGCCGCGCAGAAGGCGTCCGGGCTCGGCCGCGTCATCGCGGGGCGCGACGGGAGGATCTCACGGCTGCCGCCACCGCTCCGCGGCTGGAGCGACAGCCGTGACACCGCGGCTCCGCCCCGGCAGACGTTCCGCTCCTGGTTCGCCTCCGACGAGGGCGCGGCCGCCCTGCGGGCCGCGGCCGCCGAACACGACACCGCGGCCCCCGGCGGCGAGCACGACGAGGAGGACGCCACATGACCAGTGCCCGTGACACCGTGCTGGGCCGGATCCGCGACGCCCTCGCGCTGGCCCCGACACCCGCCGTCGTCGTCCCGCGCGACTACCGCACCGGGCGCGCCCTGCCCGACGACGAACGCCTCGCCCTGTTCACCGACAGGCTCCTCGACTACAAGGCGCGGGTGCACCCCTGTACGGTCGGCCGCACCCCCGAGGTCATCGGCGACATCCTGCGGGAGCACGGCGTACGCCGCATCGGCGCCCCGCCCGGGCTGGACGCCCGCTGGCTCGCCCGGTACGACGGAGAGGTGCGGCAGGACGAAGCCGATGTCCCGCCCTCACGACTCGACACCCTGGACGCGGTGGTGACGGCGTCGGCAGCCGGCTGCGCCGAGACCGGCACGATCTTCCTGGACGGTTCGCCCGGCCAGGGACGGCGGGCACTGTCCCTCGTCCCTGATCTGCACCTCTGCGTGGTGGACCTCTCCACCGTCGAGGCGGGCGTGCCCGAGGCGGTCGCGCGCCTGGTGCCCGAACGGCCGACGACGCTGATCAGCGGCCCGTCCGCCACGTCCGACATCGAGCTGGAGCGGGTGGAGGGCGTGCACGGCCCCCGGACACTGGTGGTGGTGATCCGTACGGACGCGTAGCCCTGGTGCGTGTTACCGACGGCCAGTGATTCACCGTCGCCGCCACCGCCGCACCGCCGCCTCGATCCGTTGGCCGGAAAACCGGTGCGCTTACCATCTTTCCCGACATGGACACCATCAGCCTCTGGCAACTGGCCGCGCTCGCGGCGGCATCCACTCTCGTCGGCTTCTCCAAGACAGCTGTCAGTGGTGCCAATACCATCAGCCTCGCGATCTTCGCCGCTGTGCTCCCGGCCCGCGAATCGACCGGAGTGCTACTCCCGATCCTCATCGTCGGCGATCTTCTCGCCGTACGCGTCTACCGCCGCCACGCCCACTGGCCCACGCTGCTCCGGCTGTTCCCCGCCGTCGCGGTGGGCGTCGTCGCGGGCACCCTGTTCCTGCTGTGGGCCGACGACGCGGCGGTGCGCACCTCCAGCTGTTCATGACGGGCGTCACCCTGTGGCGCCGCCGGACCGCGGACAAGGAGACCGGGCCCGAGGCGGGCGCGGGGGCGGACAGCGGAGCCGGGGAAGCAGGTGAGGCCGCTACCGGCACCGGTCGGGCCGCGGCGCGCGGTTACGGGGTTCTCGGCGGCTTCACCACGATGGTCGCCAACGCTGGCGGACCGGTGATGTCGCTCTATCTGCTCTCGGCCGGCTTCCGCAAGCTCGGCTTCCTCGGCACCTCGGCCTGGTTCTTCCTGATCCTGAACGTGTCCAAGGTGCCGTTCAGCGTAGGTCTCGGCCTGATCGACGCCCGCTCCCTGCTGCTCGACGCCTGTCTGCTGTTGTTCGTCCTGCCCGGTGCCTACCTCGGCCGGGCATGCGTCGACCGGATCAACCAGAAGGTCTTCGACCGGATCGTCATCGGTGCGACGGTGATCGGCGGACTCCAACTGCTGCTGATCTGAGGCCGCCGGGACACCGCATCAGGGAAGCAGCAGCCAGTCCGCTCCCACGGCGGCCAGCAGCCCCACCCCCAGCAGCCAGCTGGCCAGCCGGGTACGGCCGTTCCTGCTCAGCTCGATCACCACGCCGCACAGGATGAGCGCCAGCCCGTAGACGCCGACGACGAGGACCGACGAGCGGCTCGCGATGCGCAGCCCGAGCACGAGGGCCATCGCCGCCATGCCCACCGAGGAGAGCATGATCCGCAGCCGCCGGGCCTGGCGCGGGGTGAGTCTCATCCCGTCCCGGCCGTCCTGTTCATCCCCACGGTCCTCACCGCCGGGAACATCGACTCCGTCCGTCGCCGTCGCCGCTTCCGTCCGGCCAGGCGCGTCGGCTATCGGGGAGCTGTCCCGGTCCTGGTCCTTGTCCTGGTCGGGCTGTTCGTCGTTCAGCCTGTCCTCGCGCTGGTCCTGGTGCTGGTCCTGGTCAGAAGTGCTCATGGAGCCGGATCGTAGTAGTTGTAGGGACCCGGGGTCCGCGGACCCGGGTCTTCCGCTCCCGGCTCCGCTCCGGGCCACACGCGTGGCTCTGCCCCTGGCCCCGCCCTCGGGCTACCTCCGCAGGCGGGGCGACTCGGCCGCCGCGTCGACCGTCGGGCCCGACTCCACCCGGCCCGCCAACTCCCGCGCCCAGTCGGACAGCCCGGCGACGGCGATCCCGTGCGGCCCGGACCCGGCGAACGGGGCGAGCGCCCCCGCGCCCCGGCGCAGCAGCCGCGCCCCGCCCGCGGCGTTGCCCCGCGCGGAATGGGTCAGCCCCACCGCGAGCTGGGCCAGCCCCCGCCAGAGCTCCCGTTC
The DNA here is from genome assembly GCF_028622875.1 of Streptomyces sp. MMBL 11-1. Lineage (NCBI taxonomy): Bacteria > Bacillati > Actinomycetota > Actinomycetes > Kitasatosporales > Streptomycetaceae > Streptomyces > Streptomyces sp. MMBL 11-1. The sequence continues at coordinate 7,335,838 of NZ_CP117709.1, forward strand.
GTCCTCCGGACCCGACTTCCAGGCGTCCTCGAAGACCTCGTGCGCGTGGAACGGCATTCCCGCGTCCAGGAGTCGCTGCGCCTCCCCGAGCGTCTCCGCAGGTGTGCGGACGACCCCCTCCGGCTGTCGTTCGACGCCGGGTGTCCCGTACGGCAGGGGGCGTCCCAGCCCGTCACGGGGGCGCGCGTTGCGCGCCCGGCCCTCGGCATCACGGTCTCTGCGCGTCTCGTTCACCACTCGATTGTGCCCCGCACCTGCGGAGAATCATGCGAACCCTGTCGACGAGCACCCGCGCACGACTAGGCTCGACAGTCGAGAAGACTGCCTCTGTGGGAAGGGTGGGCATGAAGCCGTCCCAACCGTTGTACGAGCGTGAACCGGAACTCGCCGCCGCCGCGGAGGCGGTGGACGCCCTGTGCGGTGCGCAGGCCGTCGGCGGACTCCTGGTATTCAGCGGAGAGGCGGGGATCGGCAAGACCGCACTGCTCGCGGAGATCCGGGGGATGGCCGCCGACCGTTGCACCGTCTGGTCCGCCCGGGGAGGTGAGACCGTCACCTCCGTACCGTTCCACGTCGTACGGCAGCTGCTGCAGCCCGCACTCGACCAGTTCCCGCCCGACGAGACCCGCGCCCTGTTCGGCGACTGGTACGAGACGACCGCCCCTGCCCTGGGTCTCGCCGAGCCGAGCGGCCTGCAGCCCGACCCGCAGGGTGTGCGCGACGGCTTGGACTACGTCGTCGGCCGACTCGCGTCCCGGCTCAGCCACCGGCCGTTACTGCTGATGGTGGACGACGCGCACTGGGCGGACGGCGAATCCCTCGCCTGGCTGGCCTCGTTCACCGCTCGGCTCGGTGAACTGCCGGTCCTGGTGGTGCAGGCCCACCGCCCGCAGGAGCTGGCCGAGCGCGACGCCAACTACATCGCCGACCGCGAGGCCGAGCGCGGCCTCGGCAGCCAGGGCACGGTGGTCCGGGTCGCCCTGCGGGCCCTGACCCCGGACGCCACCGCCGTACTGGTCCGCGCGGGCCTCGGCGATCACGCCGACGACCCGTTCTGCCGCGAGGTGTGGGCCGTCACCGGAGGCAATCCGTACGAGGCGGTCGAGCTGGTCGCCAAGGTCCAGGACCGTGAACTGCCGCCGGTGGAGGAATCCGCGGGCGAACTGCGCGAGCTCGGCGCGTCCGCCAGGGGCAGCGGCCTCGTCGCCCGGCTGGAGCGGCTCGGCACGAACGCCAACCGGTTCGCCTGGGCCGCCGCGGTGCTCGGCACCGACATCTCGCAGGAACTGGCCGCCACGCTCGCCGGAATGAGCTCGGCGGAGGCCGCCGACTGCACGGCCCGGCTGCGCGACGCCCGTATCGTCAGCGGCTTCGACCCGCTGGAGTTCGTCCACCCGCTGATCGCGACAGCGGTCTACCGCTCGATCCCGCCGGCCACCCGCACCGCCATGCACGGACGCGCCGCCTGGGCGATCACCCGGGCCGGCCTCGGTGCCGCCGCGGCCTCCCGGCACCTGCTGGAAGTCCACCCGGACGACGACCAGGAACTGGTCGCGCAACTGCGGGAAGCCGCCGGCCAGCACCTCGCCGTCGGTGCGCCCGAAGCGGCCCGGCGCTGCCTGGAGCGGGCGCTGGAGGAGCCGCCGCGCCCCAAGGACCGGGCCGTCCTGCTGTACGAGCTGGGCTGCGCGACGCTGCTGAGCTCCCCGCCCACCACGGTCCAGCACCTGCGCGCCGCCCTGGACATGCCGGGCCTCGACGACGGCCTGCGGGTCGACGCCACCTTCCGGCTCGCGGCCGCGCTCGCCCACAACAACCAGCTCAAGGACGCGGCGCTCTCGCTGGCCGCCGAAGCCGCGCGCACCGCACCCGGCCCCGGGCTGATGCGCCTGCAGGCCGCGCACTTCATGTGGGAGGGCATGCAGGCCACCGAGGACGACGGACCGGCCCGCTCCCGGCGGCTCACCCGCAACGCCGACCACCTCAAGGGCCGCGACAACGCGGAGCGGGCGCTGCTCACCCTGCGGGCCTTCGACGCCATGGTGCGCGGTGAGAACGCCCAGCTCATCGTGGACCTGTGCGAACGCGCCCTGATCGACGGCAGCCCCGCCCGGGGCCTCGGCTGGACCGACTCCGAATGGGGCTTCGAACTCCCCACCATGGTCGGCATCACCTACACCTTCGTCGACCAGCTGGACCGCGCCGAGAGCCTCTTCGGCGAAGCCGTCCGGGCCTTCGAGATCTCCGGCTGGAGCGGGGCCCACCTGGCGTTCGCCCACACCCTGCTCGGCATGGTCCACCGCCGTCGCGGGCGCCTCGCCGAGGCCGAGGGCTTCCTGCGCGAAGGGCTCCGCCTCGCCGACCGCGTCGGTTCCGGGCTCCCTGTGCACTGGGACGCGGCCTGCCTGCTCATCGACACCCTGCTGGCCCGCGGACGCACGGAGGAGGCCCGCCGCATCGCCGACCGCTACCACTTCGGCCCGCCCTACCCCAGCGCCATGGTGCTGCCCGACGGACCGTGCATGCGGGGCCGCCTGCTGCTGGCGGAGGGCCGTAAGGAGGAAGCGATCGCCGAGCTCGAAGCGGCGGGCGCCGCTCTGGAGTCGCGCGAACGGTTCAACGGCATCTGGGCTCCCTGGGCCGGCGATCTGGCACGGGCCCTGGCCGAGGACGACCCGGCCCGCGCGGCCCACCTCGCCGCCCGGAACCGGGTGCACGCCGAAAGGTTCGGCACGCCCACCGCCATGGGCGAGGCGCTTCGCTGCGTCGCCCTCTTCGCGCCCCCGGAGCGGGCCGCGCAGCTGCTCGCCGAGGCGGTGGGGCACCTGGAGAAGTCCTCCTCCGCCTACGAGCACGCACTCGCCCGAGTCGACTACGGCATCGCGATCGGTTCCCACCGGGAGCTCGCCCGGGCCCAGAAGCAGGCGATGGCCTGCGGCGCCGAGGGACTGGCCGCTCGCGCCCAACGGGCACGCGCGTCGATACGGTCCTCGGAGTGAGGTAATGTTTGTCCTGCGCGGTCACCCGGGGCAACCGGGGAGAACGCGGCGGGACGTGGCGCAGCTTGGTAGCGCACTTGACTGGGGGTCAAGGGGTCGCAGGTTCAAATCCTGTCGTCCCGACTGGAGACAGTCGTAGATCAGGGCCGGTTTCGGAGCAATCCGAAACCGGCCCTGATCATTTTGGGGACCGGTCGGGGTTCTCCGGGGTCCAGCGTCATGTCAGTGTGGATGCTCGTGGCCGAGCCCGGTGAGCACGTCCTCCCAGCGTGCGGCGTCGCGCGGGACAGCGGGGGACCGTAGCCCCCCTTCGCCCCTGCCCTTCAACCGGGCCGCGACGCGAGCGGCAGCGGCTCCGTCATCGTGCGGAGAGGTCCTCGGGGAGCAGCAGCCGCAGATCGTCCCTGCTCGGCGTCGCGACGGTGCTCAGCCGGCCGGCCTGCCGGGTCATCATCTGCTCCAGCGTCTGCCGTGCCAGCCGCGCGTTACCGAAGGCCGTCCCCCTGGGGATGCCGTCGAAGTGGTCCCGCAGGGCGAGGGCCGTGCCGGGTGCGCACTCGTAACCGTTCTCGGCGGCGTGCAGGCGGACGATCGTGACCAGCTCGTCCGACGAGTAGTCGGGGAACTCGATACGCCGTGGGAAGCGGGAGGCGAGGCCGGGATTCGAGCCGAGGAACCGGTTCATCTCCGCGGTGTACCCCGCTGTGATCACCACCAGCTCGTCGCGGTGGTCCTCCATCAGCTTCAGCAGCGTCTCCACCGCCTCCTGCCCGAAGTCCGAGGAACCGGGACCCGAGTGCGGCGTCAGTGTGTACGCCTCGTCGATGAACAGGACTCCGCCCAGGGCCCTCTCGAAGACCTCCCGGGTCAGCTGTGCCGTGTGACCGACGTAGCGGCCCACCAGGTCCGCCCGGGAGACCTCGACGAGCTGGCCGCGCGGCAGGACGCCCAAGGACGCCAGCAGCTCGCCGTACAGCCGCGCCACCGTGGTCTTGCCGGTGCCGGGCGGGCCCGCGAAGACCAGATGGTTGCTGATCCTGGGCGCCGGCAGACCGGCCTCCTTCCTGCGCCGTGCGGAGCCGAGCAGGTTGACCAGGTCGCCGACCTCACGCTTGACGGCCGAGAGACCCACCAGGGCGTCCAACCGCGCCAGCGGCCCCTCCTCCCGCGCGTTCTCCGGCGAGTCGGCCGCCACGTCGCCCACGTCCATCGCGGTCAGCAGGGCCAGTTCCCGCTCACCGGCCTCCGGCAGGGTGGCGAGGCGGGTCGCCTGGCGGTCCACCATCTCCTCGAAGACCTTGCGGGCGGTGCGGCCGTTGCCGAAGCCGGCGTCGCGGGGTATCCGCTCGAAACGGGTGAACAGAGCCGTACGGGCCGCGGGATCCAGCTCGTACCTGTGGCTGGTGCACATCCGTTCCACGATGGTGACCAGCTCGCCGGAGGTGTAGTCGGAGAACTCGACGCTGCGCGTGAAGCGCGAGGCGAGACCAGGGTTGGAGGCCAGGAAATCCGTCATCTCCTTCGGATAGCCGGCCGCCACCACCACCACGTCCTCCCGGTGGTCCTCCATCAGCTTCACCAGGGTGTCGATCGCCTCGCGCCCGAAGTCGGCCCCGCTGCCGCCGTCGGAGAGCAGGGTGTACGCCTCGTCGACGAACAGCACCCCGCCGAGCGCCTTGGTGAACGTCTCGGTGGTCTTGATGGCCGTCCCACCGATGATCTGCGCCACCAGGTCCGCCCGCGACACCTCCACCAGATGCCCGGAGCGCAGCACACCGAGCGAGGCCAGGATGGACCCGTACAGCCTGGCCACCGTGGTCTTGCCGGTGCCGGGCGGGCCCGCGAAGACGAGGTGGCGACTCATCGGCGGTGCGGGCATGCCGATGCTCGCCCTTCGCTGCGCCATCCGGTTGAGGTTGATCAAGGTCAGTACCTGCTGCTTGACCTCGTCGAGGCCGATCAGCGACTCCAGTTCGGCCACCGGGCCCGTGCCCTGCCCGGAGGGGGCCGCGACCGGGGCGGCACCGCCGGGGAGCCGCCCGTCGCCCGCTGCCTCCGCGTCCTGTGTGGTGCCCCAGGAATCCGGGGCGCCGTTCTCCGTGCTGGCCAGTCCCTCCACGGTGAGCCGGTCGCCGGGCACCGTCTGGCGCACCCCGCTGCCCCGGTTGCCGCGCACGGTGCAACTGGTCAGGGACACCGCGTCGGTGCCCTCCACCCGTACGCCGTCGGCGCCGGAACCGGTCGCCTCGCAGGTGCCGAGGGAGGCCCGCGCTCCCGCGGACACGAGCACGCCGCACTCGCCCGATCCCGTCACCACGGCACGTACGGCCGACAGTTCGCCCTCGGGCGCGACATGGACGCCCGCGCCGCCCGAGTCCTCGATCCGGGTGTCGCGGAGCGTGAGCACGCCCAGTGCGCCGATGTGGACACCGGCCTTGCCGGACGTACGCAGCGCGCCCTTGCCGACGTAGAGGTTGCCGTGGCCCGAGACGTGCACCGCCGAGCCGCCCGACCGCTCGACGACGCCTTCCTCCAGCCGCCCCCTGCCGTCCTTCACGACCTCCACGCCATGGGTGCCGGACCCGGTGACGGTGGCCCGCACCAGCAGCGGATTGGCGCCGCCGCGGATCACCACACCGGACGCGCCGCTGTCCCGCACCTCGAGGCGGTCGAACTCGGCGGCCGAGTCCTCGTCGAGCAGCACCCCGATGCCCTTCGCGTCGTGGACGAGGGTGCCCGTCAGCACCGGCGAGGAGAAGGCGGTGACCCGTACGGCGGGTTCCTCGGCGGTGGCGAACACACACGCCTCGAACGTGCCGCGGCTGCGTTCGGTCACCAACAGGCTGTGCCCGCGCGTCCGTTCGGCTGAGCAGCGGGTCAGATGCGGTGAACTGCCCCCGCCCAGCACGAAACCGTGGCCGCTGACATCGCTGACCGAGACGTCCTCCAGGACCACCGGCCCGTCACTGCTCACGAACACGCCGACGGCGGCCTTGCGGACGCTGCCGCGCACCATCCGCACCGCACTCTCCTCCTCCACGGCGACCCCGGGCTTACCGGTCGCCGATATCGCGCACTCCTCCAGAAGGACATGCGCCTGTCCGTTGGCGAGGACGCCGTTGCCCTTGGCGTCCCTGAGCCGGCTGGAACGCGCGGTGATCCGTCCCCGCTCACCGGCCACCACGGCGGAGGTCCCGAGGTGTTCGACGACGCAGTCCTCCAGGAAGCTCTCGGCCTCGGAGGTGGACACCACACCCGCGCCCCCCGGGTTGCTGATGCGGCACTGGCGCAGCGCCAGCGATCCGCCGTCCCGTGCGAACAACGCCGACCAGGCCGAGCCGCGGATGTCGCACCGGTCCATCGCGAGCTGCCCGCGCGGCGCGTCGACCACCGGCAGTTCGTCGTCGTGTCCTCGCAGGACGAGGTCCCTGACCATCACCGCGTCCCCGGTGAGTGTCAGCGCCGTTCCGCGCCGGGGCGCCAGCTCCACCGTGCCCTCGCCCTCGGCGGAGGTCAGGGTGATCGCCGCCGAGATCGTCAGGCACTCCTCGTACCGCCCCGGGCCGATCCTGACGACCGCTCCGGCACGGGCCCGTGCGACGGCCTCCCCGACGGTGCGGTGCTCGCCCGTCCCGTCGGCGGCGACGGTGAGTATCTGACGTGACACGTATCTGACCTTCCGGACCCCCGCGCCGGGTTACGGGGCGCAGGCGGCATGTGGGGCGCGGGAAACTGCTGGGCCCATCATGCCTGTTGCCGCAGGTCGCCCGCCATGGTGATCGCCGCTCACCGGCCGCGCGCCCATCGCTCCGCGGCGCGTACCGGGGCGGATTCAGGCGGCCTCGGCGCGTACCGGGGTGGATCCCGGTGGCGGAGCGGGCGTCGCTACCATCGGCGTATGCGATCTTCGAGGCCCCCGGTGTTCCACGCACTCGGACCGGCCGCACTGGCCGCCCTTCTCCTGATACCCGGCACCGCGACTCCGGCCGGGGCGGCGGAGGGCGCGGACAGTCCCTCACTGCCGGGCATGCCCGCCACCGTCGCCGACGGGCGGCCCTGCACGAAGGCCTCCACCAAAAAGTCGGCCCAACTCCCTTGGGCGCAGAGCTTCCTGGGGATCGAAAGGGCCTGGGAACTGAGCCGGGGCGCGGGGGTGAAGGTCGCCGTCGTCGGTACGGGAGCCGACCTGGAGCGGGTACCCGCGCTCGACGGCGCGGTCACCGGCGGCCCGGACGTGGTGGCGGGCGGCACCGTACGGGACGACTGCGTCGGATACGGCACCTTCCTCGCGGGCATTGTGGCGGGCCGTCAGCAGCCGGGTGTCAAGGCGGCCGGGGTCGCCCCGGAGGCCGAGGTGTTCGCGGTGCGGGCCACCGACCGGACCGGCGCGACGACACCCGGGGAGCTGGCCGAGGGGATCAGGGCGGCGACCGGCTCCGGCGCGCGGATCGTCCACGTGGCACTCAGCGTCCCGTCCGCGCCGAAGGAGTTGAAGGAGGCGGTCCGGGCCGCGCGGAAGGCCGGGGCCCTGGTGGTGGCGCCCGCCTCCGCACGGCAGTGGGAGAGCGGCACGGCGTCGCAGGCGGTGAACGGCCCCGCCTACCCGGCCGCGCTGCCCGGGGTGCTCGCCGTCGCCTCGGTGGGGCCGGGCGGCGAGCCCGAGACGCCCGGCCCGGAGAAAGGGCGGCGGACGGAGCCCGAACTGAACGCCCCCGGCGTCTCGGTGACCGGCCCGGGGCCCGGCGGTCGCGGTCAGTTCACCGGCCACGGCGACGCGGTGGCCGGCGCCTTCGTCGCCGGTACGGCCGCGCTGGTCCTCTCGTACCATCCCCGGCTGACCGCCGATCAGGTGGCGCACAGGCTGCGCTCCACGGCCTACGGAGCCCCCGGTGACACGCCGGGCCTGGGTCTTGGGCCGGGAATCGTGGACCCCGTGCGGGCGCTGTCCGCCGTACTTCCCGAAGAGCACACGGCCGCCCCCGTGGCGGGGGAGGACGCACCGGCGCCGGCTGTACCGCCGCTCGACCCGCCGGAGGCGCGAAACCGCGCGCTGGCCGTGGCGGGCGTGGCGGCCGGGGTGGCGCTGCTCGTCGCCTTCCTGGGGTTCGTCCTTCCCCGAGGGGTTCGCAGGGGATGGCGGCCGGGCCGGGCGGCGGAGCCCGTCACCGAAGCGGACTGACTCCCCGGCCTCGCAGTTTTCGACGAAGGGCAGGGCGAGCGGGGGCGCCTGCCCGGACCGCTCTCCCGGCCGGGGCGCGCGGGCCTACCGGGAGCCCTCGGTCTCCGGCAGCAGCGGGGTCTGCACCTGAACCACACCCCTGCGTGTGATCAACTGAGCCCGTCCCGGCGGCAGTTGCCTCGGCTTGGTGTCGTTGAACAGATAGCCCTCCGACGGCGGGCAGGAAAGCAGCGCCGCGGGCGTGTTCACCTCCAGCAGACGGCGCAGCAGCGGGTCGTTCATCGCCCGCGACGCGCCGTTGGCGCTCCGTGCGACGATCAGGTGCAGCCCGAGCTCCGCGCCCTGGGCGAGGTAGTCGAGCAGCGGCCCGAAGTGGTTGCTCATGTTGCCGCCGGACACCATGTCGTAGTCGTCCACGACCAGGAACACCTGCGGACCGTTCCACCAGTCCCGCCGCTTCAGCTGTTCGGGCGAGACGTCCGCGCCGGGCAGGCGCTCCTTCATGGCCCGTGCGACGCCGTCCACCGCCTGCTTGAGCACGTCGACGGAGACGGCGTAGCCCAGCCGGTGCGACTCGGGGACGCTCTTCAGCAGCCCACGCCGGTAGTCGACCAGCATCACCCGGGCCTGGTCGGGGGTGTAGCGCTCGGTGAGCGCCTGGCAGACCGAGCGCAGCAGGTTGGTCTTGCCGGTCTCCGCGTCGCCCACCACCACCAGGTGCGCGCTCTGGGCGAAGTCGTGCCACATGACGCCGAGCTGATTGGCCTCCAGGCCCAGCGGCAGGCGCAGATCGCCGTCCGTGTCGACCTCGGCGGCGGGCAGCTCGGAGGGTTCCAGGATCGTGGGCAGCGTGCGGACCGCGGGCGCGGGCCGACCCTGCCAGTGCTCGGCCACACGGGCCACCGCGTCGGCGACGCCCGCCCCGAGGTCCGAGGCGCTGTCGCCGCCGTCCAGCCGGGGCAGAGCGGTGAGGAAGTGGTGCTGGGAATCGGTCATGCCGCGGCCGGGCGATCGGGGGACGGTCGCGGCGGCCCGCATATTGATCATGGAGTCCATGCTGTCGCCGAGCCGCAGTTCGAAGCGGGTGCCGAGCTGGTCCCGCAGCGCGGTGGGAATCTCCGACCAGCGCCCCGACGCGACGACGAGGTGCACCCCGTAGTTGAGGCCCCGCGCCGCCAGCGCGGTGAAGGTGTCCATGATGTCCATGAAGTCCTGGCGGACCGTGCCCCAGCCGTCGACGACGAGGAACACGTCGCCATACGGCTCATCGGGCATCTCGCCGGCGGCCCGGCGGGCACGCAGAGTCGCCATGGAGTCGATGCCCAGCTCGGAGAACTGCCGCTCGCGCCGGGCCACCAGCCCGTGCATCTCGGCCAGTGTGCGCTGGACCCGCTCCGGGTCCAGCCGCCCCGTCACCCCGCCCACATGGGGCAGGTCGAGGAGCGAACCGAGCGAGCCACCGCCGAAGTCCAGGCAGTAGAACTGGACTTCGCGCGGGGTGTGCGTCAGGGCGAGTGACATGATCAGGTCGCGTACGAGTGTGGACTTGCCGCTCTGCGGGCCACCCGCGATACCGATGTGCCCGCCCGCGCCCGACAGCTCGGCCACCAGGGGCTCGCGACTCTGGTCGAAGGGGCGGTCGATGATGCCCACCGGCACCGTCAGCTTCCCGTGCAGAGCGGTGTCCACGCTGGTGAGCCCCCGCCCGGGGTGCGGCTCCACCCCCATCAGCAGAACGTCCAGGGACAGCGGGCTGTCCAGCGGCGGCAGCCAGACCCGGTGCGCGGGCCTGCCGCCCTCCCGCATCCGGGAGACGGCCAGCGCGAGCAGGGACTCCTCGCTCTCCTCCACCACCGGCCGGGGGTCCGGGTCGGGAGCGGGGAGCCGGGGCGCGGTCCACTCCGTGCGGTAGGCGACCACCTGACCGGCGACGGCCGACGGTCCGACCCTGCGGACACCCTGGTAGGGCCCGGAGACGTACGCGGCCTTGAACCGGACCAGGGTCCCGGTGTCCTTCTTCAGGATGGCGCTGCCGGGCACCGAGGGCAGCTGATAGGCATCCGGTACGCCCAGGACGCCGCGGCTCTCCATCGAGGAGAACGTGCGCAGCGCGATCCGGTACGACAGGTGGGACTCCAACTGGGTCATCCGGCCCTCGTCCAGCCGCTGCGACGCGAGCAGCAGATGCACGCCCAGGCTGCGGCCCAGCCGGCCCACCATCACGAACAGATCCATGAAGTCGCGGTGCGCGGAGAGAAGCTCGCTGAACTCGTCGACCACGACGAAGAGCGTCGGCAACGGCTCCAGTTCGGCCCCTGCGGCCCGCGCCGCCTCGTACTCGTACGCCGACGTGTAGTTCCCGGCGCTGCGCAACAGCTCCTGGCGGCGCATCAGTTCGCCGTGCAGCGCGTCCTGCATGCGCTCGACCAGGGAGGACTCGTCGGCGAGGTTGGTGATCACGGCGGAGGTGTGGGGCAGGCCGTCCAGGCCGAGGAAGGTGGCGCCGCCCTTGAAGTCGACCAGGACGAAGTTCAGCTTCTCCGAGGAGTGGGTGAGCGCCAAGGCCAGTACCAGGGTCCGCAGCAGTTCCGACTTGCCGGAGCCCGTCGCACCGATCAGCACGCCGTGCGGGCCCATCCCGCCCTGTGCCGCCTCCTTGATGTCCAGTTCCACCGGGGTGCCGTCACCGGCGAGTCCCAGCGGCACGCGCAGCCTGGCCCGTTCGCCGCGGTCCTCGCGCACGGCGTCCAGATCGACGGTGTGCAGATCGGGGAGACCGAGCAGAGTGGTCAGCTGCACGTCAGAGGTGAGCGCCTCCCCGTTGTCCGTGGTGATGCCCATCCGGTACGGCGACATCAGCGCGGCCAGCGCCCTGGCCCGCCGGGGGCCCAGCACGTCCGGCCTGCCGAGCGCGGACACGGTCTCCTTGCCCGAACGGTCGGTGCTGACCAGCTCGAGCCGCTGCCGCCCGATCCGCAGCCGCAGTGTGTGGCGGGACTGACGCCAGGGCAGGGACCCGGCCACGTCCAGGGTCACCACGTTGCGGTAGCCGTCGGTGGCCAGCCGGGAGTCGGCGGGGGTGCGTGCGCTGTCCAGCACCACGACGCAGTAGGGCTCCTCGGCGCTGGGAGCGGCGTCCGCCTCGAAGGCGGGCCGGCCGGTCAACTCCTCGCCGAGCAGGGATTCGAGACCCATCACGGAGTCGGTGACCAGCCGCACGGGGCCGCCGCCGTCGACGTCCGTCGGGTGCTGGGCGTGGGGCAGCCACTTCACCCACTCCCAGGAGCCCCGGCGGTCGTGGTCCGCCAGCACCACGATCCGCAGGTCCTGGGGCGCGTGGAACACGCTCAACTGGGCCAGCAGGGCCCGGACCATCCCGTGCGCGGCCTCCTCCTCGGCCTGGAGCAGGACACGGGCGTAGGTGCGCAGATAGACCGCGACCGGCTGGTCGGGCACCGTGCCGTAGGCCTTGATGAAGCGTCGCAGGGCGTGCGCGGACAGCGGCTCCAGGTCCTCGACCGGCTTGGTACTCAACGGCGTCAGTTTCGTGGCCAGTTGCTGTTCGCCCACCGCGATCCGCACCTCGGCGAAGTCCGCGTGCGCCGCTCGACGCTCCCAGAGCCTGGACGTCGGCACCAGGCCCCACAGGGACAGCGGGTCCGGGTGGGACCACGCCTGCGCCTCCCGCTGCTGGGTGATCACCTTGCGGACGCGCCTGCGGCTGATCGACAGGTACCGCATGTAGTCGCGCCGCTCGCCGAGCAGCGCCCGCTTGCGGTCCCCGGACGCCCGGACGATCTGCGACACCAACATGCCGACGGCCGACAGTGCCATGAGTCCGATGGCGACGTACATCATGGGGCCGCCACCGCTGCCGGGGCGAAGGAAGATGAGCACCATGCCGAGCGAACTGAGCGCCATCGGCATGTACGTGATCATGTTGCCCATCGCGCTCTGCGTCTCCGGCACCGTGGGCGGCTCCTGGAGGCTCAGTTCGCCTTGGGGCATCTCGGGGCCAAGACGCCGGGGAGGCCTCTTGAAGAGGACCACGCTCAAAGGGAATCGCCTTCCTGGGGGTGTCGACGGTCGCCGGAACGCGTCTTCCGGGTGACAGGAAAACAGACGCTCCGGGTACGGCCGACGGTGCGGGAGTGCAGGCCGGAGCGGGCGGGACGCGGCCGCTGTTCCCGGCGGCACCCCACAACGTACAGACTGCACGCACAAGTTAATGTGATCAATCTGACCGCGTCGACCACTGTCATGGAAGGCGATGAAACGCGCTTGACCGACATTTCCGCGGCACCTCTGTGCCGCCTCACGGTGCTGACGCCCGATCGCTCCGTGGAACTCGCCGTACCGTCCGACATCGTGCTCGCCGACCTCATGCCGACCATCGTCGACCACGGGGGCGCCGACCTCTACGAACGTGGCGCCCAGGCGGGCGGCTGGGTCCTGCAACGGCTGGGCCAGGAACCCCTCGACGACGAGAACACCCTCGGCGACCTCGGCCTGCACGACGGCGAGACGGTGCACCTGCGGCTGCGGGGGGACGCACTCCCCGAGATCCACTACGACGACCTCGTGGACGGACTCTCCACCCGGCTGAGGGAACGCCCCGACTCCTGGCGGCCCGTGTGGTCGCACCACCTCATGACCGGTCTCGCCCTGAGCGCCCTCGCCACGGGGCTGCTGCTCCTGCTGCTGCCCGGGCCCCCGGGCCTCAGGGCGGTCATCGCCGCGGCGACCGCGGTCCTCCTGCTGGCCGGTGCGGCGGCCGCCTCCCGGGCGGTCGGCGATGTCGGCGCGGGCGGTGCGCTCGGCGCGGCGGCCATTCCCTTCTTCGCCCTGACCGGCGCCCTGGTGCCCCAAGGCGCCGCGTCCGACGCGGAACTGGGCGCACGTCTGCTGGCGGGCTGCTCCGCGGCGGCCGGCGCCGCCGTGCTCGCGCTGGCCGCTGTCGGGGCGTGCGCCCCGCTGTTCCTGGCCGCCGCCCTGGCCGCCGTCCTCGGCGCCGTCGCGGGAGCGGTCATGCTCTTCGGCGTCCCCGTGACCGGCACCGCCGCGCCGCTGATCCTGGCGATCGTCCTGCTGGGGAACTTCCTGCCGTCGCTGGCGTTCCGTCTGTCCGGTCTGAAGGTGCCGCTGCTGCCCACCAACGCGGGGCAGCTCCAGGAGGGCATCGAGCCCACCCCCGACGAGCGGATCGCCGCCCGCGGAGCCGTTGCCGACGGCTATCTCACCGGCCTCTACGGTGCCACCGGCCTGGTCGCCGCGGGCTGCCTCACAACCCTGGCGCTCGAGACGTCCTGGGCGCCGCTGACCCTGGCCGCGGTCCTGTGCGCGCTGATGTTCACGCACGCGCGGGGGATCGGCGGCGCCTGGCAGCGCCTCGCCGTCGTCCTGCCCGCCGCCTACGGTTCCCTGGCCCTGGTGGTGCAGCTCGTCCTGCGTACCGACGAGGGCTCCCGGCCGCTGCTGCTCGCCGGTCTGCTGGCCGTCGCCGCGGTGCTCGCGATCACGGGCTGGACGCTTCCCGGCCGCCGCCTGGTGCCCTACTGGGGTCGCGCGGTCGACCTGCTCCAACTGCTCTTCGCCATCGCCCTCGTCCCGCTGGCCCTGCTCGTCGCCGGTCTCTACGGGTATCTGCGGGGCCTCAACAGCTGAGCCGACGCTCCGGCGTCCGCTGCCGGAAAGCCGGAAGATCCCGGGGGCCGAGGCGCAGAGCCCCGGACCCACGGGCCCTCGCGCGCCGGGCCGACGCCCGGTCGGAAAGGCAAGGAATGCAGTCCAGGCGGGACCAGGTCCACGCGCACATGTTCGTCATGAGCCGGCTGTCACTGGGAATGCTCCGGGACGACCCGGACGCCCCCGAGTCGGCCCACCGGCGGACCACGAAGGGGTTCGTCATCGGTCTCGTGGTCGCGGCGCTGGCCGCGCTCGTCGTCGCGGTGTACGGGCTGGTGGTGCCCGGCGGTTCGAACGCGTGGAAGGCCACCGGAACGCTGGTGATCGACGAACGTTCGGGCGCCCGCTACCTCACCCTCGACGGAGTCCTCCACCCGGTCCTGAACGAGACCTCCGCCCGGCTGCTGGCGGGCGACCGGATGAAGGCCGTGAGCGTGGAGCCGGCCTCCATCGAGGACGCGCCGCGCGGTGCGACCGTGGGCATCGTCGGCGCACCGGATCCGCTGCCGCGGGCGGACTTGCTCAGTCGCGAGGCCTGGTCGGTGTGCGCCACCCGGCCCGACGCCGCCGAGGCCCCCCTGCTCACCCTGGCCGTCGGTCAGTCCGCCAAGGGCAGGCCCGTCGCCTCGGACCGCGCCACTCTGGTCCGTTCCGTCCCGGGCGATGACACCTACCTCCTCTGGCACGGCACCCGGCTACGGCTGAGCACCGCGAACTACGCGCTCCAAGCGCTGGGTTACGACCCGGGCGGGGCGTACCCGGTACCCGACGCCTTCCTCAACGCGCTGCCCCCGGGCCCGGACCTGGCGGTGCCGGAGGTGGCCCGGCGCGGCAAGGCGGGCCCGACGCTGGCAGGGCGCCCGACACGGATCGGGCAGCTCTTCGAAGGTCCCGGCGGCCGCTATCTGTTGACGGAGAGCGGGCTGACCGAGGTCACCGCACTGGAGGAGGCGCTGTTGAAGGGCGACCCGCGTACCCAGCGGACGGCCTACGACGGCGAGACGGTGGTTCTTCCCACGATCGGTCCGGACGATCTGGCACGCCATCAGGACCCCAAGCCGACCCGGCTCGTCGGGGCCGGCGGAGGTAACGTGCCGACCGGTCTGCCCACGCCCAGCCCCGTCGGCGCGGGCGAGGGCGTCTGCGCCGTCGTCGGCAGTGCGGACGGCAGGCCGACGGTCTCGGTCGTCCTGCCCCGCGCGGCTTCGGTGAGCGGCCGTCCGGTCTCCAACCAGCCCGGGATCTCGGTGGGTTCCGGAGCAGCGGACCTGTTCGCGGTGCGTCCGGGAGGCGGAGCGCTCGTCACGGCGCTCTCCTCCGCGGGGACGGCCACGGCGCACTACCTGGTGACGGAGTCGGGCGCCAAGTACCCGGTACCCGGGGGCGAGAAGGGGCTCCAGCGGCTCGGATACGGAGTGGATCGGTCCGTGCCCGTCCCCTCGGGGGTCCTCGGGATGCTCGCCTCCGGACCCGCGCTCGACGGAACGGCCTTGTTGGAGCGAGGACTCGTGGAGGCGTCGCGGAGCACGGCGCCCCGATAGTCGATTCGCCCGCCGGTGAGAAGAATTGAGGTTTCTCTGAGGAAGGGCGAGCCGAGGGATACAGGCCTTCTACGGCATTCGCGCAGCTCACGGCCGTATCGAAGAGGAACGCTCAGATTGTCGGGGAGCACAGGTGCCAATACCCCGGGCGGCGTATTAACCTGATCATCCGTCGGCTACCGGAGGGCGTGATTCCCGGTGCGGTCCGGCTGCCGTGCACCTGTGGTGCCGTCGTGTTGCCCCAGCGTCCAGGAGGACTCCCATGACTGATGTCTCCGGTTTCAACGTCAATTCGGCCGACGGTCTGTCCAACGACGAAACAGCGATGCTGGAGACACTGAAGACGTTGGACCAGCATCTTCGCGACATGGATGAGGCCGGCCGCAAGGTCAGGGCCATCCAGGGTCAGGTCCGGGCCGCATACCAGGCGGTTTCCTCCGAGACCCACGCGGCCGGCATCGACGAGTGGCTCAGGACGCATGCCCGGGTCATGGAGCGTACGCAGTTCTTCCGCGAGGGCACCGCGATGGCCAACCGGCTTCTCGGGGACGCGGAGCACGAGGCGAACTCCTACGCCGCCGGCATCTCCGGCATGATCAACCCCGGGTGACTTTCTCCGTGCGTCTCTCCGCAGTTCGTTCCCCGTTCTCTTAACGCCTCATGAGGAGTTCCGCCAATGTCTGTCAAGATCAGCCACCAAGGGGTCCAGGACGCCGTCAGGAACATGGACGCGGCCCAGCGGGAGATGAAGGAGGCGCTCGCGTGGATGGAGAAGAACTTCGGCTCCCTGCGCGACACCCTGAGCGGTCAGACCCGTACCTCCTGGGAGGATTTCCAGGCTGAGCTGGCCAAGATCAAGCTTCAGCTCGACGAGCAGTACGGCGTCGCCCGGACCACTCTCCAGCGCATGCACGCCCGGCAGATCGACGGCGACCTCGACGGCGGCCGTGGCCTGAACAACCTCCAGGGCAGCTGACCCGACCGATCGAGTCCGACTTCCGCGAGGAGCGAGCATGGCCAGCGACGAGACCCCGGGCGACATCTTCCAGTCGACCGAGGGCGTCTATCTCAGGTACGCCAACCAGGAGATTCCCAGGTTCCGCCGCGATATCACGGTCAAGGCGGAGTACGTGAGCCTGGGGTCGAAGATTCCGCTGGCGGTCGGCCTCCCCGAGAAGTGCGCGCAGGCGAAGGCACTGGAAGGCCAGTTGGAGGCGTACCGCACCAGCATGCGGACCCGGTACGACACGGCCGTCACGCTCATGAACAACCTCTCCGCGAGCCTGCGTGACGTGGAGACCAAGCACAAGGACGCCGAGGACGACTCCACGAGCATCGGCGGCACCCTCGTCGAGGAGTTCTCCGAGATCCTGACCCCGAAGGGCAAGTGAGACCGTGGTCGAGGTGCCTCCCGGGATGCCGGCCACGTGGGAGGGCATCCTCGCCATGTTCCACGACGGAACCACCAAACTCCCGGACCGGAACCAGGTGGCGGGCGCCTCGTCGAAGAAGTGGATCACCAAGGAGGTCAACGGCGCCTGGCACTCGGAATCCCCGGAGTCCAAGGCGAAGGAGTGGCAGCTGGACGGTTGGTATGCCTTCGACTTCCCGGCCCGCGGGGACAATCGATATCTGATGTTCGGATTCGGTTACAACTGGACCGACTTCGGCAACGACGGCGGCGCGTTGTCGGAATTCACCAGCGCGACCGAACCGATACTCGGATCGGCCGTGTCCGGAGGGAACAAGGACACCAATCCGCTGATGTCGAGCCTGGCGTCCGACGTCTTCGAGAACATGGATATCTGGACCGGCGGATGGGTGGCCCAATTCCATGAATGGGCCGAGAAGGTAGGCAATGGGTCCGAAGAACTGGAAGGTGAATCTGCCGCTCTCTTCGAAGCTGTTCTCCAAGGAGTGAAGCGTTCACTTCTGGAGACGCAGTCCTTCTACATGAGCGGTGCGATAAAGGACGATCTCGAAGCGGTGAGCGTTCAGCTGACGGCCACCCTCCAGGTTCTGCAAAAGAACTTCTGGGCCTGGTTCGGCAAGGAAGTAACCGTGGAAAGCGCCCTCGACACGTCCCGCCTGGGGTCCGTCTCCATGGCGTTTCCCCATCTGCGTGCGGAGTTCCTGAAAGCGATTGGTGCCAGGACGTTCCTGTCGGACCACGATCCGACGGTCAGCGGTTTGGACTGGAGCGGTATAGAGAGCGCTGCGAAGCAGCGCTGGCTCGCGGAAGTCGAGACCGGCCTCGATCTGGCGTCGGCGCAGACGATGGTCGATCTGGCGACGGCGTACGACAAGGCGAGTGCGAAACTCTCCGACGCGAACTCCATCGTGAAGCCCACGTTCACCATCTCGCTGACCCCTGAGGAACAGAAGAAGTTCTACGGCGACGCGGGCACCGGGGGCGGCCCCGGTGGCGAGGGCGGAGCCGACGACTTCATCAACAAGTTCAAGGAGATGTTCGGCGGCGGTGAAGGGGGCGGCGTGGGCGGCGCCGGCGCGGGCGGTGAGGGAGGCGGCCTCGGCGCCGGAGGCGGCCATACGGGCCTCGGCGGCCCGCCACCGATCACCGGTCCGAGCGGGGGGATATCCTCCACCAACGTTCCGAAGGTCCCCAGCCTCGGTGCCGTCCCGAATCCGGTCACCGGGTCCAGCGGCGGCATCTCCGGTGGGAGCAACCCCCCGGGAGGCGGTGGGCTGCCGGCCGGATCGCGCATCGACCCCAGGACCGGCGCCGTCACCGACGCCCGGGGCAAGCCGGTCCTCGGCACGGACGGCAAGCCTCTGATCATGCCGCCCGGCTCCACCATCGGCCCCGGCGGTAAGATCATTTCACCCGTGACCGGCGGACCGAAGCCACCGACGCTTCCGAGCGGTTCCCTCTCCGGAGGTTCGACCCGTGGCTTCGGTATCGACGCCGAGGGCAATCTCATCGTTCCCAAGGGCACCAAGGTGGACGCTCAGGGAAACCTGATCGGCGCGGACGGCAAGCCCCTGACCAACATGTACGGAGGGAAGCTCAGCGTGCCGCCGGGCTCCCGGATCAACGCCGACGGCACCATCACCGATCCGCAGGGCAAGCACGTGACCGAGAGCAACAACCTGAAGACCCGCAACCCCAGGACGCTCGACGAACTGCTCAACGGCCAGCGCCGCCCGTCCACGGCGAGCGGCGAGTTCTTCGGCGGTTCGAAGAATGCCTCCGAAGGTCTGCGCAAGATGGTCGACAGCAATGGCAACCCCGTGCGCGAGGCGACATCCGGGGTGTCCGGACTCAGCGGTCGGGCCCGTGCCGCCCTGGGACTGCCCGCGGTGCCGAGCGTCGCGATGCCGCAGGGCACCGTGCCCACCACCCAGTCGATCGGAGCCCTCGGCCGGGGCGGAGTGGGCGGCGGCACGGGGACCGGCATGCCCTTCATGCCGCCAATGGGCATGGGCGCGGGCGGCGCTCCGGGCGGCGGCGCGGGCAACGGCGGCGAGCGGCAGCGCAACGTATGGCTCTCGGAGGACGAAGAGGTGTGGGGCACCGAGCCCGACGCCGGAACGGGGGTGATCGGACGATGAGTTCCGCAGGCGCGAAGACGGGCGGAACCCCCCTCGGGGGAGCGGTCTCCACCACCGGAGGCGAGGGGGCCGCGACGCCCCCGGTGCCCGACGACATCCGTGCGGCGGCGCGCACCGCACCCGAGCACTGGTTCGGCATGGTGGACCCCGCGTGGAGCGGGGACGGCGCACCGCCCCTGTGGGCGGTGATCGGGCAGTGGCGTTCGGACGCCGACGGTGAGATCACCGAATGGCAGCGGAACGACGCGTACCGTCCCTCACCGGGGATGCTCGGCTGGCCCGAGCCGACCGACGACGTGGACGCCGCCATGCAGCTCGCGGCCACCGGCTACGGCCCCGTCGAGGCCGTGGCCCTGGCCGTGGTCACCGCCGAACTGGCCGTTCTGACCGCGCCCGGCGGCGGTGTGGTCAGTGCCTGTACCCCGGACGGCGACCCGGTGGTGCCGGTGTTCACCGCGCCCGGCCACCTGGAGCGGGCGGGAGCCCTCGCCCACCGCGTACTGCCCGTCTCGGAGGCGTTGGCGCTCGTGCCCGAGGGCCAGGACCTGTACCTCAACCCGACCGGCCCCGTCGCCCTGCGGCTGTCCGAGGACGACCTGTCCCGCGCCGTCGACGTACTGGAAGCGGCGGAAAGCAAGGAGGAGCAGAACTGATGGTGTCGTTCCAGGAACAGCTCGCGGAGGCCATGGCCGACCTCGCGGAGCAGACGAAGAAGATCCAGCAGGTCCAGGAGGAACTCGCCAGGGCATCCGCCTCGGTGACGTCCAAGGACCGGATGGTCACCGCGTCGGTCAACGCACACGGCGAGGTCCTCTCCTTCAAGTTCCACACCGAGGGCTACCGCACGATGCCGGGGGCCCAGCTCGCCGAGGTGCTCAAGACCACCGTCAACGCGGCGCGCCTGGAGATGAACTCCAAGGTCAGCGGCTCGGTACGGCCGCTGATGGGAAGCCAGGAGGAGTTGGCGAGCGGTCTCTTCGGCGGCGGTGAGCTCGACGACCTGCTCGCCCCGCTGCGCGCGATGCATCCCGAGGGCCTGAACGAGACGGTGCTGGGGGACAGCAGGAAGAAGCCCGGGAACCGTGGCGAGGAGGACGAGTTCTATGGCTGACGGAACCCTCAGCGTTCCAGGTGACCTGCCGCGCCGGTTCACCCAGTTCGGGGAGATCTCACGGATCGTCGGCGAACTCGGCGTTCTCAACGACCACATCAACGTCGAGAACAGGACCGCCGGGGGCAAGGACGACGTGTACGCGAAGCAGTACCACAAGTTCGTCGACTCGACCGGCAAGGGGCTCACCTACGGCCTCGAAGGTCTCTCCGATCTGCTCGAAATGGTCGGCATCAGTGGCAACAACGCCTCGGTCATCCTGAACGACGCCGAGAACGACGCCAACCACATCGCCGCCGGCTGAGCCGGCCGGACTTCGAAGACACGGAACCACACGATGGCGATCGAGGTCTCCGAGGGGTGGGGGACATTCCTCAAAACTCTGACCGGCATGCCCTTCCCGCAGGCGAACGAGGACTCCCTGCGGCTGGTCAGCGACGAGTATCGTCAGATGGCCGAGAAGT